>DIEX01000028.1:0-57823 GCA_002418835.1 Spirochaetia bacterium UBA5763
GGTTCTGCCCCTGTGCTGCCTGGAGGACACAGCCCATTACTGTTTCATCAACTGTAATCTCCTTTGCGCCTGCTTCATATTTATATCCTTTTTTCTCAAGCTCAAGCTGCCCTGCGTGTTTAAGCTTATCCGGGGCAACGCTAATCTGCTCGCCCGAAATTACAGGCTTGAGATTAACTTTTCTGAATACTTCTCTCATTACAAGAGATCCCATCTCTATAGCTGATACGTCCTTTAGACTCCCCCCGAAAGCACCGATAGATGTCCTTGCTCCGCTCACAATAACGACTTCTTTCATTAGTAATCCTCCATCTTTAATATATATTTCTCACTCAGAGTAATTTATTTGCGTAAATTCTGCAAGCATATTTAGAATTTGGCACATAATTATAATGCACGCGCATCCCTCCGGGAGAGCACCGGGAATATTCTAAAGTGCTGCCGGGTTAGAGATGTTTTATTCAAATTTTCAGCTGTTCTGCTCAGTGAAAAAACTTTTAACATCATCAGAAAAAAGAAAAAATGATGAAAGAGCAAAAAGTATAATAGAAAATATTTTCCCGGACATCAGAGAGAGAGTAATTTCCCCTCCCGAATTTAATAAGTAATAGAGTTCAAACCCGATCATGAAGGCCATGATTATATTGTAAATGATCACGAATAACCTCGTCCAGGTTTTTAAAGAAAAAATTGCAAAACAGACAAGCATACCCATTGTAAGATGAAAAATTGAAACAGTCCCTGTAATAAAAAGATTGTAACCGATAAAAAAACACCAGGCGGCAAAGACAGTAAGCATTGCTCTTTTTACACCGGATGGAAATTCTTTAAACTTCGGCCTTGCCTGTCTCAAAATATTTCTCCTGCTTTTATATATTTCAGTTCAGATATCTCTGTTTTATGAAAACTGCGAAACCTTCAGCATGTTCCCTGTCAATGTTAAACCTGATTCTATTGGTGATTAAACCGTTAAGTTCATCAATGCCTGCTATAGCAATACCTTCGAAGTCCTTCATGGAGGACTTCGATTCCTGCGGCAGCACCAGTACAGGCTTCGGCATTATCTCAAGATTATTAAATCCTTTGCGTATAATAATATTTATGAGATGGCAGACACGCCATAAACTTGAAGTTACAGACTCCAGCGACTGATCGTCTGAATATAGCGCGCCGTTTGCTACATTCAGTTCACCCGCATAAGGATTCTTTGAAACAACAAACATCCCCTTGTCAGAAACAACAAGATGCTCAACATGGAACAATTCGAAGCTGAAATCATTAATTACAAAATAGTTATCATCAAGCTTACTCAGTTCATCTATAACAAGTTTCTCGTTCCGGAGCAGTCGTTCATATTCAGCTTTTTTGAAAACTCTTTTCCATCCCAGGGGATTGAGCTTCAGCGAAACAATAACACTTATAAAAAGTACAACTCCAGCTATTACAAGATTTTTATACAATTCAGCTTTCCAGTCATCAGAACCTATAACAAGCAGGCCCATAATCATAAATGTTATTATAGCAATAAATCCCGCATGCTTCAGCATCGTCTTGCCGGCTTTCTCTTCAGGATTCCCTTCAATGTATGCCATATTTTACCTTCTTTAAATTTCTGTAACAGGAAACTGATTCTTTTTCTTTCATAGTTTATAAAATACAACAAATTCTGTTTATTGAGTTTTAAAAAAATGAAAAATCTGTATTTATTCAAATTGACCGGCTTAAAAATTTTCAAGGTTCTCTGTTCTCCGCAGAACAGAGAACCTGAAAATTCAGGAAGATTTATGAGTATAATTAACCTTTACTTTCCTTCATGTGTTCTTCAACAATCTTAGCAATAACTTCAGGTGAATCAAGTGGGAATACTGCTTCTTCAACAACATAAGCGTTTTTCCACTCTTTACCTATATACTGAAGCGCTACAAGAACAGCCGCAACAGCGAGGCCCCATGCAGCACCACGTGTAGCAACAACTGCACCAGCAACACCAGCTATACCGAGGTCGTTAAAGCCCCTTGATTTAAGAACACCAACACGTACGCTTACATAACCCTGTACAAGCATTGTTGATGCAAGACCAAGGCCAAGTATCGGCTTAACAGTGGCAACTATAGGAGCAATGAAATAACCTGTCCATGTACCCCATCTGAAAGAACCTGCTCCACCGTTTATAGATTCCATTGCTTTAGGGCCGTTTTTGTACCGGTCAGATACAACCACCTGCATTGCTGCCCAGAGAGGACCGCACATTGAAATATCAGGTCCGAAAACGCTCATGAATAAGTTTCTACCACCGAAAATAATGTGTGATCTGTTCGGATTGTAGTTAACATTTTCATCAGGTCTGTATTTCTGTGCATCGTCAAGGAGAGCCTGGCTCTGAATAACGTCACCGAATACAACGATGTATGTACTGAGAACAACCGGAATAGAAGCAATAAACATACTCGCACTTGGCAGAGGAATTGAACCAAGCATTGTGAAATCTCTGAAAAGTGTTGTAAAATCAGGCTGTGAGAAAAATGTTACGCCGGCATACGTTGGCCATTTAATCTCACCAACGAGCGGACCAACAACAATACCAAGGGCAAGCGCCGGCATCATACCGAGGTTACCAAGATAGTATGCCCATTTGTGCTTTTTCTTCATAGCTTTGAAGCTCTGAGAGAAAAGAAGATAGAACGCCAAACCTATACATATAGTGAGTGTTACAGGGATTGTATCAAAGCTTCTTGAAGCAGCTTTCGCAGGATCCGGCTTGAATATCATCATAATAGCCGCAAAACCTGCACCCATAAGAACCGCTGACTGTATCGCGTTAGGTATAAGCGATATAAACTTCTTAGCCAGACCTGTTATGCCGAGGATAATACAGAAAATACCGAATTCCATCTGGAAAGCGATAAGAGCCTGCATACGCTCTGCACCCGCAGCAAATCCCTGACAGTAAAGAACGATCAGAGGAATAGCCGGAGTAATCCATCCCGGAACAACCGGATCACCGAAGGTTACATGCATAAGATACATAGTACCGTTAAGTATTACTATGGCAAGTGCAACCTCAAACGGCATTCCCAGGTTCTCTGTAAGAACAGGAATGATCGAAAGACAGACTGTACACATCAGCAGACCCTGAATATAATCTGCCCACTCAAACCTGTAGTGAATAAACGGAAGCCTCAGTGCAAGCGGCCCCAATGGAATACCGGGCTGAATTCCGCCATACTCCCTTTGTCTTCTAATACCCATATTGGACTCCTTTTTTATTAGTTTAAATATAATAAACTCACAAAGTTAATCAGATCGCTTTTTTGTAGATTTCAAAAAACTGCTTTGAAAGCTGCTCTTTAAAATCGGGGTGCGCGATCTTAATGAGGGCTTTACCCCTCTCTACAACTGATTTTCCCCTGAGGTCGGCAATACCGTACTCAGTTACTATGAAGTGAGTATCTGTCCTCGGAGTTGTAACAGATGCCCCTTCATCAATGTGAGGAACAATCCTTGAAAGCTTCCCGCCCGATGCTGTTGAACTGAAAGCAAGTATTGATTTACCGCCCTTTGACCATGAAGCTCCGCGTACAAAGTCAAGCTGTCCCCCTGTTCCGCTGTACTGCTTGTAACCGATAGTATCGGATACAACCTGCCCTGTGAAGTCCACTTGGAGAGCGGAATTCACGGAGATCATGTTGTCATTCCTCGCAACAACTGCGGGATTGTTTACATAATCAACGGGATACATTTCGATAAGCGGGTTGTTATTCGCGAACTTGTAAAGGCGCTCGCTCCCCATGAGGAAAGTTACAACCATTTTACCAGGGTGGAAATTCTTCCTGGCGCATGTTACAACGCCCCTCTCCACAAGTTCGACAACACCGTCAGAGAACATCTCGCTGTGTATGCCGAGATCTTTTTTATCCGTTAAAAAATGAAGAATTGCGTCAGGCACTGCACCTATACCAAGCTGCAGGCAGTCGCCGTCATTAATAAGTTCAGCTATGTTTTTGCCGATCTTCTCATCTGTTTCACTGAGTTGCGGCGGGTTAAGAATCGCGGGAGATGAATTTGTCTCCACGATGTAATCTATCTCTGATACATGAATAAATGAATTACCGTAAGTCCTCGGCATATTAGGTGTAACTTCCGCGATGATCATCTTCGCACTTTCTGCCGCAGGTTTAGTATAATCAACAGATACACCATAAGAACAGTACCCGTGTTCATCAGGTACTGATACCATCATTAACACAACATCAACAGGGAGGATCTTCTCTGTAAAAAGAGACGGTATCCTGCTGAAATGGCATGGAGTAAAAAGAGCTCTCCCTTCATGAATAGCTTTTCTTGTGGGCCCGCCTGCAAATAACGCGTTATGGACAAAGTTTTCTGAATACTCCGGATTGCAGTATTCGCCTTTACCCATAGCCACCATATGAACTATCTCTACATTCTTATACTGGGCGGCATTTTTTACAAGAGCATCTACAAGAGCTTTCGGTTCGCCAGCCGCGTGTCCGAAAACTACTCTGTCACCTGATTTTATATGCTTCACCGCCTCATCAGCTGTAACAGTTTTGTTTTTATAAATTTCCTTCCAATGCATATAAAACCTCCTGCTTATTCTAAACTTTTTGTTTCCTCTTAATCTCTTCTATCGCTGCATCAGCACCATCGATGTCTGAGATGATTATTATCTGCTTCTCTCTGGTCTCCCCAAGTTCCGCACAGGCGTTGCCGCATCCCATTACTGCTATTACCATTTCTGATGTTTCGTCATTCAGCGGAACAAACTCCGCTTTTCCCTCAAGTCCCTTTTTTATCTTTTCGACTGCTGCAACCCTGTCAAAAGCAGGGTTACAGCCGCCGCAGAATTTAATCCCGATCTTCAGCAATTACTCCTTGATACCGCAAAGTTTTTTAGCTGTTTTCATTTTTTCAGCCATATTAACCTGGCGTGCAATCATGATTCTCTGTGCCTGTGGAGAACCTGCTCCATGCATAGATTCTGTCAGATAACCGACTGCTGCTGTTCCAAGAGTGATATTCTCAATGAGTCTTAAAATCTTCATCCTGTTCTCTGTTGAAACGTCAGCTCTTCCCTGAAAATACTTCTTAACATAATGTCCGATTTCCGGAGAATTGAGGTCATCTTCTGAAGGCATGGTTACCATGAGTCCGCCAGCTATATCCTGCGCGAGTCTTGCTATTTCATAAGGGAATCTTGTCACGTTCTGCTTGCATACGTTTGCGAGGAGTACGTTTACAAGGTATGTTCCTGAAGGCTGTTTGCTCCCCTCTTCAGCACATGCAAGAGATCCGCAGAAGAGTGTTTCATTCAGGTGGTTCATTTCAATAATCTTGTCTTTAACATGTGATGCTTTGTTTGCGCCGTTGTAATCCGCAGCAACCTGTGTTGCGCCGATGAGGACATCACCTACGCCGACTTTACATGCATAACTCTGCCTGTGATATGATGCGAAGTTTTCAACAAGTTCCCCTGCAAAATCATACTCTTTGTACATGAAAACTCTCTCCCATGGAACAAAAACCTTTTCAAAAACAACAAGAGCTTCATGTCCGCCGAAAATCTGATTTCCCCTGTCCAGCAGACCTTTCTCTAATTTACGGGTATCGCAGGACTGTCTTCCATAAATGTATGTTATCCCCTTTGCGTCTGATGGAAGAGCAAAAGATATTGCGTAATCCTTATCTTCTTCTCTCATCGAAATTGTTGGCATTACTATAATCTCATGCGAGTTTACTGCTCCTGTCTGGTGAGCTTTTGCGCCTGTTACAACTATACCGTCAGCTCTCTCCTCAACAACATGGAGGAACATATCCGGATCTTTCTGCTGGCTTGGAGCAAGGGCCCTGTCGCCTTTCGGGTCTGTCATCGCGCCGTCGCACACAAGGTCTTCAGCCTGAACAAACTCAAGATATTTCAGAAATCTTTTATTATACTCTGTGCCGTACTTCTTGTCGATGTTGAATGTAGTGATTGAAAGAGCATTCATCGCGTCCATTCCAACGCAGCGCTGAAAGCAGCATCCTGTCTGTGCACCGAGGAGCCTTTCCATTTTTGTTTTCTTTACAAGGTCGGTTGTGCTCTGGTGGATATGTGTGAATCTGTTTATCTTTTTTCCTGTTATATGTGAAGTTGCTGTCATTAAATCTTCATACTCAGGCATAGCAGCCATTTCATAGGTCATTTTAACAGCATTCATTGACGGCCTTATAATAGGGTCATCCACAACATTAGCAACTTTCTTGCCGAACAGATAAACATTCAGATTCAGCTTTCGTAAACTTTCTTCATATTCCTTACCGGTTTTCATTAATAACGCCTCCCAAAAATATATTTTATTTAATCTGAAGTTCACATGTATATATTGCATGATGCGTGCCAGAATTTTAGACACATGAACCTTTTAGTCGAAAACCTGCCGGACGGCTTTATTTTCTGTTAAATAATATAAAAAATTCCCGGAAGAATCTACTTTTATGCAGAAAAAATATATAAAAATGAAAAAATGCCTAAATTTTTAATTTGCTTAAGCATTCTTTTTTAAAAATTGATATGCGATTTCATCTTTTTCAGCTTATAATAAGTGGCTCTGTTTCATAAATGAAACAGAAAAATGAAGGAATTATCCGGAGTGAAATGAAGAGTATCTTTTATGAAGATGAATAAAAAAATAAAACTCTAAATGAAGAACAATCTTAAATGATTTTACAAATAAATTAATAAAATGTATATATTAATTCACCCTCCTTTTTACGTTTCATAAATGAAACAGAATTTCATAAATGAAACATCGTTTCACTTATGAAACAGACCGTTTTTTGTGATACCATATTTCGCCGCACGCCTGACTATTGTTGGAGCACTGATCTTAAGATGTTTAGCCATCTCCCTTGTTGAAGCAAACTTTTCATAGGCCTTTGCAATAAGCTGCTTCTCCACATTTTCAATAGCATCTTTCAGAGGCATAACCTCAGTTACCCTGATACCTATGCCGGAAACTGAATCCTCGCATTTGGCCTCTGTGCATATATTAGAAGGTAAATCAGCAGGTGTTATAACATTATCAGGGCACATTACCACAAGCCTTTCCACGAGATTGCGAAGCTCTCTGATGTTACCCGGCCATGAATATTTTTCAAAAGCATCCATAACCTCGGAAGAAAACCTTTTTGTCATATCATAGCTGTCATTAAAGAGTTTAAGATAATAAGCTGTAATAAATGGTATATCCTCGCTCCTTTCCCTTAGAGATGGGATATTAAGAGGAACAACATTTAACCTGTAATAGAGATCCTCCCTGAATTTCTTTTCATTAACCATCTCCATAAGATCCCTGTTTGTGGCAGCTAATATCCTCACATCAACCTGCATGAATTTCTTCCCGCCTACCCGGTTGAATTCCTTGTGCTGAAGCACACGAAGCATTTTTGCCTGGAGCTCATAGGGCAGTTCGCCGATCTCATCAAGAAAAAGTGTTCCTTTATCAGCCATTTCAAAGTAGCCGGGTTTCCCCCCTTTCCTTGCGCCTGTAAAAGCGCCGTCTTCATAACCGAAAAGCTCCGACTCCAGGAGGTTGGCAGGGATAGCGCTGCAGTTCACCTTGATAAAGGGTTTAGCCTCTCTCTGGCTGTATTTGTGGATAATCCCCGCCACAAGATCCTTTCCTGTGCCGGACTCCCCTGTAATCATTATCGTTGAATCCACCTTCGCAAGCCTTATAGCCATGTCAACAAGGGCATTCATCTTCTCTGAGCCGATAATCATTCCGTCAATATTCTTCACAGATTTTATCCGGAGGGAGTCCAGTTCCTTCCTGTACTCCTCGGTCATCTTCTGAGTCTCTTCAAGGGTCTGCTGAATCCTGTGAAGATCAGTTATATCGCGTACGCTTGTGACAACTCTTAATATATTCCCCTTTTCGTCAAACACAGGCTTACCGGTCGCAAGAAGAGATTTCCCGCTGCTTGTTTTCTGAATAATACTTACAGTATCTCTTTTCGCAATAACAAGAAGAGTAACAGACTGCGAATAAGTCCCGTCAGCAACAAGATCTCTCATATTTCTGCCGTAAAAGCCGGAAGTATCAAGCTCGGATATCTTCTGGTACGCACTGTTAATTCTGAGTACATTTGCGTCACCATCGCATACAAAAATCCCGTCAGAGGATGATTCAATGATGGCATCCAGGTCCCTGTTAAGCTCCTTCACTGTTCCAAGCTCACTAATAATAAGATCAAGAGCTTCTACATCCTGGAATGCAGATACAGCTCCTATAATTTTCCCCTCAAGCCAGACTGGATACCTGGAATTAATATACGGCCTCCCTTTAATCATCACCTTCTGCACAGGGGGGATAATGCCGCTCTTCATGACATCCATAAGACTCAGATCAGGGAAAATATCAGAGTAGTCTTTGCCAATAAAATCAGCTTCAGACATTTCAAGCCGCTCCTGGGCAACTCTGTTTACAAGAATTATTCTGCCGTCCTGCCCCACTGAAATCATCAGGTTGCTGGATGAATTGACAATGGCATCCACAAAATTCCGGGCCACCTTATATGAATCGTGATAGGTCTTCACAAAGTCCGGGATTGAAATTACACCAACAGCTTTCCCGTTTTCAACCACAGGTAGATAACCGTGTTTAAAGTAGAACCTGTCTTCAACATTATCATCAGGGTGGCCGGACATTACATTGGTTGTCATCAGCTCACCGATAGGGGTATCAAAATTTGTGCCGTTCTTAACTGCCTTAAATACATGGTTCTTGGTAAAGAGCCCCAGCAGTATACCGCTGTCATCTACAACAAGCGACGCATCTATCTTGAGATCATTGAAAATCGTACATACATCTTTAACAGTGTCATTGACCCTGAGAAAATGTATCCTGCTGCTGCATAAAAAATCCCTGACTCTCATTACAACCTCTTTACACCCTAAAATTAAGGTGATTAATAACAGATATCGGAGAGATAATTTTTTCATCAAGCCTAAAACTTATTTATAAGCCGCAATGGTATCTTCCCCTGTTACCTGAAAGTAAAAATAATAATCATCTGCACATGGGACACTAAAAATATCCCGTTTTTTATTTTTTATCCCCCCTCGGCAATAAAAAAGCACTAATGACGTTATTGAAAAATCATTTAACATTGACAAAAAACTGAATCAAAGTTTGTATTATTGAAATTAATGGAGATTTGTGATGGAAAATTTATTCTCTGAAAAAGTCCGTGATGAAGCAGTTATGAAGGTTAAAACCGAGTCAGGGAAAACTGCTGCCGATATCGGAGCAGGTACAGGATTCATGACAGAGGGGCTGCTCAATGCCGGGCTTGATGTTGTCATAGTGGAATATTCACAGGAGATGATTGAAATTCTGAAGCAGAGATTCGGACATTTACGTGAAGTAAAGATTATAAAAAGCTCTCAGCAGAAAATTGATATAACAGACAACTCCGTTGATTACGTTTTTTCAAACATGTTTCTTCATAACATTGAATCACCTGTTGAAGTAATTAAAGATATGCTTAGAATCCTTAAGCCTGGTGGTAAACTGGCAATTACAGATCTTGCAGAACACAGGTATGAAGATTTTCAGAAACAGCATAATCACCGCTGGCCCGGTTTCAATATGCCTGACCTGTATGAATGGTTTGTGGAAGCGGGATGTAAAGAGATTTCAATAGAAGTGCTTAATGAGACAGTACAGTTCGAATCAGCAGCCGGAGAGAGTATAAAAATCGGAATATTTCTGGGTTACGGGGAGAAGCATTAAGATTACAGTTATAAGAGAAATTCCTTAAGTTCTTGAAAACCTGCGGCGTCCGCCCATTCAATGACAGCTTTTGAGTATCTGCCGTTGCTCTTCAACCATAAATATGCTACATCGAATTTTTTCCTGGAAATAATCCCGCTGAAGAACAGTATTTTCACAGCCAGCAGTGCATTGATATAGGGTATTGTGTTATTCCTGCAGAAAGCCGCACCACGACCGTCATCAATGATTATATATTGACCCGCACCCTCATTATAAAGAGAAATTACCCCCATCTCCCCTTTATGCAGACTTATACTTATAGCAGCCCCGCCTGCATGAATTTTAACAGTAAGAGCCCCTTTTCTTATGCATTGATCAAAAAAATCTGAACCATCATGCCCCTGCGCTGTCAGTTCATCCCTCACCGGTTCAGGAATAATACAACAGCAGTTATTCAGGAGATCTTCAGCAGCTCCGCATTTAAAAAGAAGAATAAGAGAGGAGGAATCTGCAATTATCTTCCGCATAATATTTCTTTCTTCGTTACAAAATAAATATTTATCAGTATCAGGTTTATATCTTTAAATAAATTACGAATAACACACAGAGAGCATTAATTGAACTTTATACTTTTAGAGAGAAAGATCAGCTCCGGTCTGTATTCGAAATGCATTGTATCATATTTATCCCAATGACCGCCCCATATAAATCCCTCTGCGAGAAATATTTTCACTACCGGATCAGGCGGTGTCCAGAGACTGCTTTGAGGAAGGAGCATCCAGTCCTTATTCTTCTCCTGTTCCCATGACCAGTAGATTGTTTTTTTACGGTATTTTTTCGGCAGTATGTCTATGGCGATTCCGTAGGAATGATTGCTCTTCCGGTTGGTCCCTGCAACTTTACGCCAGTTGAAAGACTGTACGCTGCCTATAGTTTTTACAAAAGTACGGACTTCCGGGTCTGTCTTTGCCAGACAGCTGATCTTTGAATCAATAGATTTAATTTTTTCAGCAATACTGCGATGTACTTGTATATAATGCCCGGCTAATTTTACTTCAGAAAGATGCTTTATTGCACTCTTCTTTGTTGTAATGGCAAACAGTTCCTTATAAAGACTCCCTTCTTCGCCCGGTATAAATTTTTTCTTCTTACCAGGCTTTTTTATTACACGAAGCTTTACGATTTGTTCTTCTGTGTATAATTCAGGACATCTGCCATTCATATTATACGGATATATTGAATAGCTTATATACTTATTGGATTCAGGCAATACTGATTCAGGAAGTATTTTACCGTCCGCCCAGTAATAAATATTTCCATTTCTAAATTTTACAGTCCAGTCGTTCTCACCCCTTGTTATATCAGTTATTAAACCGGGGTATGCTTCTTTGTATGCGTTTAAAATAATCTCAGGGTGTTCAAAAAGTTCTTCTGCCTTTATATAAATCTGCTCTTTTTCAATCCGGGATTTTTCTTCTTTATCATCAGCAGAATTTATGGGAGGAGTTCCGTTGTCAGTCGTGGTGCTGTTTTCATTTTCTAATCCGGTTTTACTCTTTTCTGTTACTCCCGGGGTGATCTCAGTTACAACTGCGGGAGTATCCGCCTTTTCATCCGGGGAATCTATTTCAATTTTAACCGGAGTTTTTTCACCGATATTAACTCTATCTGTTTCTGCCCGGGCGGTAAGGATGTCATTATTAAATATGGCAGGAACAATTATAATGATCAGAATAGCAGCCACTATCCGGAGAGTAAAATTCTTATCTGTTTTCTTCCTCATAAACTGCTCTGTTTTTCCCAATACAAACTTAATTCTTCAATGATATTTTAAATTCGAAACTAAAAGCAAAAGGATCAATAAAATTATTTTATCGCAAACTTAATTTTCCCTTAATTTTATTCTGAGAATGAAGCTAAAAAATTTAATTCGGAAATGACTTTCGATTGACTATTTTTTTTATTTTCAGAATAGAAAGATTGATCAACTGGCAATCTGTAAGATCCGGCAGGCTTAGAAACAAACATAATAAAATCAGCAGAGAAATTTAACGTGAAGAATTACCTGAAAAGAATTTTTGCTTTATCTGTCATAATGATCTTCTATCATTCAACAATTATTGATTGTTCTGAACCTGATACACATAAGAGCAACATCCATTATCTCCAGGAACAGGAAAAGGCTGTAGCTGCTTCAATACTTCTGAATAACAGTAAATCAGTTATCCCTTTAAAAAAAACTGAAAAGGGTAAAATCGTATCTATTAATTTTGATTCAGACTATTCAGCCGATTTTAATAATATGCTCAATAGATACGCTCCTGTATCAGCAATATCTTTCCCGGTACAATCAGTCAGCAGTAAAAGCATAAAAGAATTAAATAAAAAAATCAGAAATTTTGAAACTGTAATAATACTGACAACTGATCAGCCGATTGCTGATCCTTTAATTCTGGAATTCATTAATGATAATCAGAAAAAGCATCAGCTTATTCTATGTGTGTCCGGAAGCCGCACTGTTCTGATGAATCTTGATAAATTCAAACATCCGGTAATCATTTCTGAAATAAATTCCGGGATATCAGCGGTCTTTGCTGCTCAGCTGATATTCGGAGGCGCCGCAATATCAGCTAAACTTGAAAACGGAATTTCTCAATCGTATCCTGCAGGAGCAGGAGATACTATAACACCTGTCAGGCTTAAATATACTGTACCAGAAGAAGCAGGGATTAATGCTGAAGATCTTCTTCCTATAGATGATATTGTCAGGGAAGCAATCAGTGAAAAAGCGACTCCCGGAGCCGTTGTAATGATTATTAAAGACGGCAAGGTTATATTCGAAAAAAGTTATGGAAGGCATACATATAATGATGAATCAACGCCAACACTTACAACGGATATATTTGACCTCGCATCGGTTACAAAGGTGGCTGCTACAACTATAGCTCTCATGCATCTCTATGACCAGGGGCGCATTAAACTTGATAACTGTATTTCTTCTTATATCCCTGAGACCCGCAAAACGAATAAAAAAAATATCACGATACATGACCTGCTGCTTCATCAGTCAGGTCTTCCTGCAAGTATCTCTTTCGGCCGGTTAATAAAGTCAAAGGATTACACCGTGAAGTATTCCGCGCGATATAAAGTAAAGGCTGCTGACAGATGTTACATGAAAAACGGATTTTATAAAAATAATATGTGGCCGAGGATACTTAATGCTCCGCTGGGGTCAAAGGGTGAATATGTTTACAGTGACCTGAGTATGTTTTATATTAAAGAAGCTGTAGAGAGACGGTCAGGAAAGCGTTTAGAAAATTATATATACAGTAATCTTTATACCCCCCTGGGCATGCAGACTGTCTGTTTCAATCCTGCGGACAGGTTCCCTTCAGAGAGGCTTGTACCGACTGAAGTTGATACTTATTTCAGGAATACAACTCTTCTCGGCTACGTGCATGATCAGGGAGCAGCTATGATGGGGGGAGTTGCCGGTCATGCAGGATTATTCTCAAATGCAAACGACCTTGCTATACTTTTCCAGATGCTTTTAAACTGCGGAGAATATGGAGGAGTAAAGTATTTAAAAAGAGAAACCGTTGAAACTTTTACTGCAAAAAGCCACGAATTCAGCCGTCGAAGGCTGGGATTTGACGGCTGGGACCCCGGGATTAATGCAGGGTATCCGTCATTTATGGCATCACCATCAATTTTCGGTCACACCGGATTTACCGGGACATGTGTTTGGGCAGACCCTGAGAATAAACTGATCTATATATTTCTTTCAAACCGCACTTATCCGAATACAGCGAATAAACTCACAAAAATGAATATACGCTCCAGAATATTAGATGTGATATATTTATCTTTTCCTATTAATACAGAGCATTAAACCTCAGAGAATATTCTATACAATGAAATTATCTTTACTTATAATACTTCTTGACATATCCCTCTCTGAAGAATTCCATACTGAAGAATCTGCTGTTTTGCATTTTAAATAATATGAATGCTATTACAAGTGACATTATAAATCCAGTTAAATAATGAAAAGAATAATCCACACTGACACAATAAAAAGCGAAATTGTGAAGCTTATCCGGAGCGCCAGTTTTATTGCGCCACCTGAGATAAAAACCGCATTCAGCAGAATGAAAGCCGAAGAGACTAATCCTCTTGCGGCAGAAACACTGCAGATACTTATTGAAAATACTGAAATAGCTGAGAGAGAGGAGATCCCCCTCTGCCAGGACTGCGGCTCAACCATAGTGTTCCTTGAAATCGGGCAGGAACTTACAGTGGAAGGTGACCTCCTGTACGATGCTGTAAATGATGCTGTTGCGGAAGCTTACAAAAAATTCTATCTGCGGAAATCAATTGTGGCAGACCCTCTCAGGAGAATAAACACAGGCACAAATACACCGGCATTCATACACACTGACATTGTACCCGGTAACGGACTAAAAATTGATATACTGCTTAAAGGGGGCGGTTCTGAAAACATGAGCATGCTCAGGATGTTCAGGCCAACAGATCCCGTTGAACTTATTATCGATTTCATTGAAGAGAGTGTAATCAATGCAGGGCCTAACCCCTGCCCTCCTCTGTTTCTCGGAGTAGGGATAGGGGGGACTGCTGATGCTGCCATGCTTAATTCCAAGAAGGCTCTGTTGCGTCCAACCGGCGAAAAGCACAGTGATCCTTTTTATGCCGGGCTTGAGGAGAAAATTCTGAAAAAAATTAACAGCACAGGCGTGGGCCCCATGGGGTTCGGAGGCAGAGCAACAGCCGCAGGTGTATATATACTCACCGCTCCGACTCATATTGCATCTCTTCCTGTGGCTCTTAACATGAACTGCCACTCATTCCGTAAAGGGGGTGTGACGATCTGATGGAATGGATAAAAATTACAACGCCCCTTGTTGACGCGACAATTGAATCTCTCCGCTGCGGAGACCTCTGCCATATAACAGGCCGCATACTTACAGCAAGGGACAAGGCGCATGACAGGATAAGGCAGATGCTTGCAAAGGGTGAACAGCTCCCCTTTGAACTTAAAGGTGAGCTGCTTTACTATGTAGGCCCCACCCCGGCAAAAGAGGGGATGGTCATAGGCGCGGCAGGCCCCACAACATCATCACGTATGGACCCCTTTTCAGAGATGACACTCTCGCTGGGAATTAAGGGGATGATGGGAAAAGGTAAGAGAGACAAAGCGACAAGGGAACTCCTTGGTAAATATAAGGCCGTATACTTCAGCTCCATTGGGGGAGCTGGTGCATACCTGAGCAAAAGAATAATTTCATCCCGCGTAATTGCATTCGAAGATCTGGGGCCCGAGGCTGTTTTTGAACTTTATGTAAAAGACTTCCCTGCTGTTGCAGCAATAGATATTTATGGTGGCGACATTTATGAAAATAGAATTCAGCAGTAACTACGCGTTTCAGGATTTCAAAAAGACATTAAAGGAGACACTTGCCTCAAGGGAGAAGAGAACAATAAACTTCCCTGACTACCGCAAGTCCTCTGTCATGATGCTCTTCATGGAAAAAGAAAACAAGCCTCATGTGCTACTTTCACTCCGCACAGACAGGGTATCCACTCATAAGGGTCAGGTTTCATTCCCCGGAGGGAGCTGGGACGATACAGACAAAGATTATCTGGAAACAGCTCTGAGAGAGACTTACGAAGAGGTGGGGATTGATCCTGCTGAAATTGAAGTGCTGGGTGAATATGACGAATATATCTCCATAATGGGTTTCCACGTTTATGTCTATGTTGGAGCACTTAACCGTGAGGTAAAATATACCCCCTGCGCTGATGAAATTGAGGAGATACTGGAAGTTCCGTTTTCTCTCTTCTACCACGAAAAATATGACAGGTGCGAAAAGGTCACTTACGACGGCAGGGATTACGATGTCTTCTATTACACTTACGGCAGCAGCACAATATGGGGAATGACTGCGCGGATACTGACAGATTTTTCACGTAAAGTCTGCAAATAGTATATTTTATTGACACCCCCGGTAACCATGTTTATTCTGAATATACGTATATAATGCTAATTATCTCTTCTTACCGGAGCCTCTAATGTTTAAAAAATTTTCTGAACGAAAGATTCATCTTGTGGTTCTTGCCTTCTCAACCGGACTTTTTCTCGGTGTAAACTTCTCTTTTGCCGCAAAAGCCGGAGAACCTGCTCATAAATACCTTGAGTATTTCCACCAGGTATACCAGATGATAACATCTGAATATGTTGACGCCCCTGATAACAAAAAGCTTTTTTACGGCGCCATTAAAGGTATGATAAATTCTCTGGGAGATCCATTCACCCGTTTTCTCGATGAAGAGGCCACCTCGGAACTGCAGGAGATGACAACAGGTAAATTCGTAGGTATCGGAGTTGAGATCGCTGTAAAAGACGGCGAAATTGTTGTCGTGAGCCCCATTGACAATTCACCTGCTATGAAAGCAGGGGTAGAGTCAGGCGATATTATAACCAGGGTAAACAGTGAAAGTATAAAAGATAAAAACCTCAATGAAGTTATAAAAAATATAAAAGGCCTCCCCGGAACAAAAGTTTCCATATCAGTAAAGAGAGAAGGCTTTACAGAAGAAATAGCTTATGAAATTGAGCGGGCCCCGATAAAAATTGAAAGTACAGATTACGCCCTGATAAAAGAACATAACACCGGTTATCTGAGAATTAAAACCTTCGGGAGCGACACTACTTCCGACGTGAAAAAGGCTCTGGAATTTTTCAGAAATAGCAAAGTAAACAGGCTTGTTATTGACCTGAGGTTTAATCCCGGCGGGCTCCTGAATGCTGCTGTTGATATATCAGACTTCTTCCTTGATAAGGATACTGTTATTGTTTCTACAAAGGGGAGAGGGGAGAACATTAAAGAGATCATATACAGGGCGTCCAACCCTGCATACTATTCAGGTGAAGTGATTATTCTTGTAAACAAAGGAAGCGCATCTGCATCAGAGATACTTAGCGGCGCATTGAAGGACAACAAACGCGCTGTACTGGTTGGTGAAAAAACTTTCGGCAAAGGCTCTGTACAGAAAACCTATTCCCTTGACAAGGAACTTGGCATTGCACTTACAATCGCGAAGTACTACACTCCATCAGGTGCAATGATTCACGGGAAAGGTATTATGCCTGATCGTGAAGTTAAATACGTAGATGTGGCCGAGTCAGATACTGAAGAACTGAAAAAAATAAGTAAAGAAAAACTCCTGAATAAATTCGTTACCATAAAGACAGAGTATAACGCTTCTACAAAGCAGGAGTTCCATAAATTTCTGAAGAGCAATAATGTGGCAATAACTGATAAAACCGCAGATATAATTCTTAAACGGGAGATAAGCAAATACCACAAGAACATTCCATACGACCTCGAATTCGATAACCAGCTCATTACAGCACTGGAGATGTTCGGTAAAAAGTGAAGGATGGACAGGTTATCGGTCTCGGCCTTGAAAGTTCATGCGACGAGACCTCAGCAGCAATAGTGACTGAGGGGAGAATAATCCTCTCTAACATGATAAACAGCCAGATCGAGCTGCACAGCGATTATTCGGGAGTTGTGCCTGAGATAGCTTCCCGGGCACATCTGGAGAATATAAACGGCCTCATTACCTCAGCCCTTGAAGAGGCCGGAATGACTTTCAGCGATCTGGACTACGTTGCCGCAACAAACCGTCCCGGACTCATCGGCTCACTCCTTATAGCGCTTCAGAGCGCCAAGGCAATTTCATTCACGCTGAATATCCCTCTCATTGCAATAAACCACCTTGAGGCGCACCTCTATGCGCCGTTCCTTGAGGGGAGAGAACTTGAGTACCCGTTCATCGGGCTTCTTATCTCCGGAGGGAATACCGCTCTTTACAGAGTCAACGGCCCGGGTGAAATGCAATTAATCGGAAAAACTGTTGATGACGCTGTCGGTGAGGCTTACGACAAAGTTTCAAAATTTCTCGGTCTCGGCTACCCCGGCGGCCCTGTTATAGAAAAAATCGCAAGGCAGGCTGTAAAGAGAAAAGTCTTCTTCCCTAAAATACTGACAGACCCTGACGACAGAAGGTTCTCCTACTCAGGAATAAAAACCGCTGTAATAAATCATATAAAATCCAATCCCGGGGATGATATTCCGGAAATCGTCTACTCATTTCAGGAGAGAGCCCTTGAGCTCCTTTCAAGAAGGCTATTTACCGCAGCCAGAGCGGAAGGGATCAAAAAGATGGTTGTCGCAGGGGGGGTTGCGGCAAACGGAAGACTCAGGGATATCCTTAACAGCGAAAAAAGAAAGGATGAGGAGATCATAATACCCTCCCCCCTTCTCTGTACTGATAACGCCGCAATGATTGCAGGAATAGGCTGCCAGTACTTCAAAAGAGGACTGTTTGACCCCCTCAGTTCTGACGTAACTGCTAAGGTCTGAAATATTTGCTTGCAAAAAAAAATTATTCTGAAAGATTATCAGAATGAATTTTGCTGAAGAAAAAACTCCATCCGGACTCATCCTGAAAGTAATGTTCAACAAGAGGAAATATCTTGTTTTCAACAACAGGGGGGAATCGATATCCGCTGACAGCGAGGGGAGAAGCCTCCTCCACAAAATGCCCTCCATAATTTTTCTCGGCACAACTTTTGAGATAGGAAGGGATTACGACAGGGAATTTTCTCTATTAAAACTCAGAGATAATCATCTGATTGTGCCATACAGGAATATTATTGAAAAAAAGAAAAAATATATATTCATAAACCTTTTTGCCAAATCTGACATGGTACCGGTAACCATAAACCATGTAAAAGGATACTCGGCAATGCTGAAAGAGATCCCTTCCGGCACAGAGATCGACTACCTTATTGTTGACGAAACATTATCCGAAACAGAGGTCTCTGTTATAGCCAGCCGGTTCAAGCCAATGGAGATTATATATATCTCCTCACAAAAAAAGGAGGGGCCTGAAGAGATTTCCGGTGAAAAGGAGACAGGTTTTATAAATATCAACACAATGTCGGACAATGCGGTTTTCCTTGCATCGTATCACCTCAAGCACATGGCGCTTTCGAACCTGAACCAGCTTCTTCTGGATTTTGACACATCCGCTTTTGATACTCAATATATAATCTATCTTCTCAATGATATACTGATGAACAGGACTGATGAAAATGAAGTCCTGCGGAACATGAATATGCTCATTGAGCTTAAAAACTCCTTCGAGTTCTACCTCGCACTCATTGAAAGAGACGGAGATACAGTAAAAGCCCTGCTTGAAAAGGAGAGTGACTACCGGAAACTTGCGCCATACAGGACACTTGTTTCAAAAGTAAGCTCAATGAATCCCGGAAGGGAGGGGCAGCTCCTCTATACAGAATATGAAAATCTTGTAATGGACAGGCTCGAACAGCTTAAATCCTGAAAAAATTTTTTAAATCCTGCCGGAAACTTTCGTATATGCTATATGGATCAATTCTGTTTTATTAATATTTTCCCGATCCATGTCATTGAACGCTTATGAGTATCAGTGTAACTCATAAACCCGTGACCCGTGTCACAAATCTAAACATCAATAACCGAGGAGTCCGTTATTTGAAAAAGTATATTTTAATATTAATACTGTCACTCTCTTCATCAGGAGCAGCAGAAGAAAAAATTAAAGTCTGTTTTTCAGATCCTGAGAAGATTCGCAAATCTATTCCAGCCCCGGAGGAGAGTCTGATAAGGCTGATCAATTCCTCTTCCCGGAATATAAACGGCGCATTTTATGATATATCATCAATGCCTGTGGCGCAGGCCTTTATTAACGCTTCAAAAAGAGGCGTGAATATCAGGCTCGTTACAGACAGCGATAATCTTTCAGGAAAAGCCATAGAATCAATCATTGATTCCGGAATTCCTGTTGTTGAAGATAATAAACAGGGGCTCATGCATAACAAGTTTGCAGTAATTGACGGTTCCACTGTATATACGGGATCAACCAATACCACAGATAACTGTGCTTACAGAAACAACAATAACTCGGTAATAATCCATTCATCTGAACTGGCTGATATCTATAATGCCGAGTTTGAGGAGATGTTTTCACATGGAGTTTTCGGGAACAGGAGAGAAGTTCTCCCCTTTGCACCGCTCCTGAATAAGTACTATGTAAAAATCGATGATATTCATATCAATGCCTATTTCTCTCCGGAGAATAATGTTGAAAAAATAATAAACAGCAGACTGAAAAAAGCGAAATGCTCAATAAGGTTCATGGCCTTCTCCTTCACATCTGATGTAATTGCAGAAACCATGATTTCAAGGTTTAAAGAGGGTGTCACTGTAGAAGGAGTTTTTGAAAGAAAAGGTTCAAACAGTGAACATTCCGAATTCACAAAAATGATGATTGAAGGGCTTCCTGTTATAAAAGACAGAAATCATAGAATTATGCATCACAAGGTTATCATAATTGATGACAGCATAGTTATTACAGGATCATTCAATTTCTCAAAAAACGCGAACCGCAGCAATGACGAAAATATCCTGATAATCGAAAGCCGTGAAATTGCATCAAAATATAATGATGAATTTTCCCGTGTCTACAAAGGGGGTAGAAGATGAACTCCGGAATTCACGAAAACTACAGGCTCCCTGCACAGAAATGTATAGATGGTGAGAGCGTCAGGGATCTCTCCGACATCGAACTCCTTGCAGTAATACTCGGAACCGGCACAAAAGAAAAGGATGTACTTGAACTCTCCGCAAGTTTAATCAAGAAAAACGGAGGACTAACGGCAGTTTCACGGTGCGGCTTGAGAGAGATTGCTCTGGAAAAAGGTATCGGCCTGAAAAAATCAGTGAAGATCCTTGCAGCCTTTGAACTGGGGAGAAGGGCCATTACCGGAGCCCCTTACATGAACCAGCTCAGCACGCCACTTGCTGTATGGGAACTCCTCCTTCCGGAAACCGCGGGCCTCCAGAAAGAGGAATTCCGCGTTCTTGTAATAAATAATAAAAACATGCTTATAAAAAAGAGTGTTGTATCAATAGGTACAATCACAGAAGCAATTGTACACCCCAGGGAGGTTTTTCGCGACGCCATACGGGAGGGGGGCTCAGGTATAATAGTGACTCATAATCACCCGTCAGGGAATCCTGCTCCATCAAAACAGGACATTGAAACAACAAAGCGGTTAATTGAAGCTGGTAAAATTGTAGGTATACCCCTTGTTGACCATATAATACTCACTGACGCAACATTTTACAGCATGAAGGAGAATGGGTATATTCCATGAAAAGAGATCCGGGACTCTTATAGCGGATCAATTATTATAAACAATTATCTCATTCTATTGACAAAAGATAACGGCCATTGCCTAATCTGCTTGACTCGATCCTTTTTTTATAGTATAAATAGAATAACTCATTTTAAGTCGGGGATTTAATCATGAAAAAAACCTTTGCTGTACTTATGATAACTTTTTTAACAATTACAACCGGTGTCAAAGCTGAAGAGCCGGATTACGCAAGCCAGATACAGCCCGGTAAATGGCTGAAAAACATTCAGGTTCCCATTACACATGAAGGCGAAACATCAACAGCAAGGATACAGATTTTTTTTCCGAAAGATTATGTGAAAGGTAAATACCACCGCACAGTAATAGCATTACACACCTATGGGGAGAGGGAGAATGAATGGGAGACAAACTCCTCCATTGCGTCCCTTGCAAATAAATACAATATTGTAGTTGTATGCCCTGCTATGAACAAATCACTTTCTGAAACAGCTTTCTATCCTGAAACTGACTACAGGTGGAACATTCTCCCCGGTGGAAAATTTATCGGTGAGACCCTGATCACATTTCTCAACCAGACATTCTCTCTTGCGACAAAAAAAAGCGGTACAGGTATAATGGGTGTAACAGCAGGCGCAAGGGGAGCCCTTCTTGTTGCAGCAACCTATAGTGATAAGTTTGCTGCGGCAGCAGGGATATCCGGCTACTACGATCAATCAACTATGCCCGCCAGTAAAATGATTGAATCTGTATACGGAAGCTACAGAAAAAACCAGCAGAGATGGGAGAATGAGGAGAATGTTCTGAAAATGGCGGATAAGCTTAAAGGTGTCAGCGTATATATCTATCATGGAGAAAAAAACGACGCATTCAATCCTATACAGTCAAAACTCATGGCAATTCGCCTGAAACAGCTTGAAAAAAAGGATCCAGGTTACAGCATAACATATAAAGAGGGGAAAACCGGCGGTTACGGATGGCTCTACTGGAAAGGGCAGGCTGAGCCTGTGATGGAGTTCATGAACGAAAAACTCAGATAATCAGAGCAGGGCTGATTTAATATAATCAATATCGCTTCCGATTAATCTGAATAATTTATATACATTTTTATTAAGAGAGGTTGTGTCTCCTGTGTTCTCTGCAATCTCCACAGATTCCTCCAGCCTCTTTTTTTCATCCCTGGTGAGGTACGGAACAGGGAGCTCCTCAATGTGGCTCCTCAGAACCTTCACCGAAGAAAACTTTTTCTGAAAAATAAACTGGTAAAGATCGGAATTAAAGAGCCCCATAATCAGTTCCGGAGAATATCCCTCAAGTTCCGGGATTAATATATTAGCGCTGTTGAGAGTTACCCTCCCCTCCCTGTCACAAGCAAAAATAAGCCTGTTTGAAATATACCTGTAAACCAGTTTATCCCTGTGCCTGTAATAGAATTCGGCCGCAGTCTGCTGAAATTTATCCGGCTCGAATATTATAAATGATTCCCCGTTTTTAATCCTGAAAGGAATAATATCTTTCCCTTTAATCACAGGTTCACTCCCTTTCAGGCACTCGCTGGTCACATAACATTTGTTATTCCCTGTAACTATACCCAGCGCCCACATTGCACCCTCTTTCAGAGTACGATGCCCCCTGGAATAAACTTTATCTATAATCCTTTCATCCTCAGGGGATATATTTATATCAAAAATATTGCTGCTGCCTGTCATAAACCTTTTCTGGCTCACGGAATAGCCGCTCCCCCGGTTTACGATTTCAACAGAACCTTCACCCTTCTCTTTTATAATATCAATTATAACAGCAGAGCTGAAGACATTTCTGAAGATACGCTTCTCCTTCTCGATCCTTGTAATCATCGCGTTCTCAAGCATGAAGTTCCTGATATCATGGTGCATTCTCACATTAAGCACAGAGTCAGGAAGGAGGAAAGAGAGCCTCCCGCCTTTTTTCAGCATCCTCAGGCTCTTCACAAAAAAGCATGAAAAAGATTCCCCCGATGTAATCTCAGGGTAGAGATACCTGAGCATCGAAAGTTCCTCTTTCCTGTAATGTGAGCCCCATGGCGGATTTGTTGCTATAATGTCAAATTGCGGAAGCGAATCTATACTGTGGAAAAGAAGGGATTCATTATAATTCATCAGTGAATCGTTACAGAAAATTTTAGGCTCAAAATCAATCTCTTTAAACATTACCATAATGTTTATTCTCGCAACATTAACTGCCACAGGATCTATATCAATGCCGTAAATCGATTCAGGATTGCCGATCTTCTCTGCAAATGCGAGAAGAAACTGCCCTGTGCCGCAGCATGGATCAAGAAATAATCCCCCGTCAGAAGCAAGCCTCTCCGCTATTCTGTTTACAATCCAGTCAGGTGTATAATACGATCCTAATTTTGATTTTTCACCCTCAACAAGAATCGACTGATATATTATTCCCGCAATATTCCCGTCAAGAGGTAGAGGAAAATCGAGTATTTTAAGCGCCTGTTCATTTATCCCGGCAGCAACATGTTTCCGCCATTCATTCAGCGCCAGTACGATATTTTTATGTTTCCGGATAACTATCTTTTCGTTCCGGATTATGTCACATTGTTGCTCAGCATCTATCAGCCCGTGCATTCGTAAAATACTTACGCATACTATAAACATCGCAAGAGAGGAATCGAGTTTCTGCCCCCTTATATAATCAGATAGAGCAGCTACCTCTTTTCTGGCGGCATCTGTTTCAAAAAGTTCATCAGGGATAAATGTTTTTGATGAGCCTGTTTTGTTCGCCCTGCTGTTAAGCCTGTCAAGTTCGCCGTTTTCAATACGCCTCTGAAGAAGAAGCACATCATCCCTGAGGAAAGAAAACTCATTTTCTCCGGAAACGGAGCTGATGAAACCGTGTCGAACCCAGTTCCTCACAGAGGACACGGAGATTCCCAGCAGTCTTGCTGTTTCAGAACTTGTGAGCACCTGTTTTCCTGATAGAGATAGTTTCATTCAGACCTGAACCGCTGCATTTACCCCCTGCGGTAAACAATCTTCCCGTTGCATATTGTGTACTCTATGCTTCCAAAGAGTTCGCGGCCTGTAAAGGGAGTGTTTTTGCACTTTGACATCAGGAACTGCTCATCCACTTTTATCTTCCTTTCAGGATTAACAATTGTTATATCAGCATGTCCACCTGATTTCAGAACTCCCCTGTCCAGATTAAGAATTCCGGCTGGATTGCATGTCACTTTTGCAAAAGCCTGTAAATATGAAAAATTATTCTTTCTTACAAGTTCAGTTATGATTAGAGGTACTGATGTTTCAAGCCCTATGATACCGAATGGAGCATACTCCATCTCCTGCATCTTTTCATTTGGAGAATGAGGAGCGTGGTCAGTTGCAATAACATCAATTGTCCCGTCTCTGAGTCCTTCAATTATTCCTCTCCTGTCGTTTTCAGTGCGAAGCGGCGGATTCATCTTTGCCATCGACATCAGTTCTTCCACTTCATCATCAGTAAGGGAGAAGTAGTGCGGAGCTGTTTCACATGTGACATTTATTTTATCGTTTTTACCCCTGCGTATTATCTCGACTGACCCCTCTGAAGAGACATGGCAGAAATGGACCTTTCCTTTTGTCAGTCGGGCAAGGAGTATATCCCTTGCAATCATTACTTCCTCTGCCTCACGGGGAATACCTTTAAGTCCCAGCCTGATTGAATTAAGCCCTTCATTCATAAGCCCTTCGTCAGCAAGTGACTTATCCTCAGCATGAGAGAGTATGGGAGCGCCGAACATCCTTGAATACTCAAGAGCTCTGCGCATAGTAATTGAACTTGTTACAGGCATGCCGTCATCCGTGAATGCAACAGCTCCCCCTTTAATAAGTTCACCCATTTCGGAGATCTCCGCCCCCTTCCCCCCCTTGGTAATATTTGCCGCGGGAAAAACATTGATAGGACCTTTTGCAGCTTCCATAATTATAAAACGTACAAGGGCCTGGTTGTCTATTACAGGAGTAGTGTTCGGCATTGTACATACAGATGTAAAACCGCTCTTTGCCGCAACCATTGAACCGCCGAGAATTGTCTCCACATCCTCACGCCCCGGTTCCCTGAAGTGAACATGCATGTCTATAAGCCCCGGAAGAACCAGGGAACCCTCAGCATCGATAATTTCATCCTCCGCTGATGTTTTTATATTTCTGTCTATGGCTTCAACCCGGCCGCCGCTTAAAACAACGTCAAGCCTGTCATCTGTTCCTGATGCGGGGTCTATAACCCTTCCATTTTTTATTACTATTCTCATATCTTCAAGCTTCCTGGTTCTCTTCGTCTTTAAAAGGTGTCCCGCCTGCAAGGAGATAGAACACCGCCATTCTCACTGCCACTCCATTTGTCACCTGTTCATTTATTATGGAATTCGGATGGTCCGCGATGGCGTCATCAATTTCAATACCCCTGTTCATGGGGCCCGGATGCATGATAATAACATCTGACTTACACTTCGCGAATCTCTCTTCAGTAAGGCAATAAAGGAGATTGTACTCCCTTATTGACGGAAACAGGGATCCCTGCTGCCTCTCTCTCTGTATCCTCAGCATATTTACAACATCAAGATCCGGAAGAAGTTCATCAAAGTCATAAGTCATGTCAACGCCGTACTGCTCAAACTCATCCGGAAGGAGAGTTGAGGGGCCGCATAACGTAACCTTCGCACCTAATTTTTTGAAAGCCAGAAGATCCGATCTTGCTACACGTGAATGTTTGATGTCTCCGATAATACCTATGTGAAGTCCCTTGAGTGTGCCTCTTTTCTCAATGATTGAATAAGTATCAAGGAGCGCCTGAGTCGGGTGCGCGTGGAATCCGTCACCGCCGTTTATCACGGAACCGTCTATGTTTTTAGACAAAAAATGCGGCGCTAAAGATGCCGCATGTCGCATTACAATATAGTCAGCCTTCATGGCTTCCAGGGTCCGCACCGTGTCAATGAGCGATTCCCCCTTTACAACGCTGGATGTTGTAACAGGGACATTGATCGTGTTTGCCGATAACATCTTGGCTGCCAGTTCAAAACTGAGGCGCGTCCTTGTGGATGGCTCATAAAACAGTGTGCATACTGTTTTACCGCGAAGTACAGGCACTGTCTTCACATCGCGAGTGAAGACATCTTTGAAGTACTTAGCTGTGTCGCATATAAGTAAAATCTCCTCAGGGGAGAGCGACTTGATATCAAGAAGATCTTTTCTGTTCAGTGCATTCATGCAGATAGTTTATCCCCCGGCTTTGAAATATGTCAATTATTTTTATGTCACATTAGATGAATTTTCCCTGAAGCTTTAAAAACAGAGTTCAGGGCATCAGCTTTTCCAGATCTTCAGTATTCTTTATTATTACATTAATCTTTCTGTTCAGCTTTGTTATAAGGTCATTAAGTACATCCCCCATCCCCGCGATAGCCTCAATATTTCGTATATGCTCACTGATCCTGTCTCTCATCTGCTGCGCCCTTTCATTTCCCTGTCCTGCAATCAGTACAGCTTTTTCAATTTCTGAAAAGATTCTGCCAATACGTTCCCTGTATGTAAGGAAGGAGGTTTTCAACTCAGAAGCAGCCTCAACATACTTTCCGGCATCATTATTCCGCTTTTTTTCAGGAAGCAGATTATTTTTCACTGATAAATCAGCAACAACCCCAAGAGCTTTTCTGCTCTCCCCCTCATACTCCGCAAAAAGGCCGGCAATAGATGAAAAACTGCTCCTGATTTCCCTGGATCCCGCAAGAGAACTCTCCGCCAGTCTGCCGATCTCCTCAGCAACAACGGCAAATCCCCTGCCGGAAGCCCCTGCCCTTGCAGCCTCAATTGAAGCATTAAGTGAAAGAATATTTGTCCTGTCAGATATGTCATCAATGCTGTTAAGTGCTGAT
This sequence comes from Spirochaetia bacterium UBA5763, assembly GCA_002418835.1. Classification (GTDB taxonomy): domain Bacteria; phylum Spirochaetota; class UBA4802; order UBA4802; family UBA5550; genus UBA5550. The sequence continues at coordinate 26,981 of DIEX01000028.1, forward strand.
TCAACAGCGGGGAGCATACGGCTTATTCTGGAGGCAGTATCAAGTGACTTTCCGAGATGTGTTACTGCTGCATTAATATTTTCTGAAAAAGCTTTGTCTGTTTCAACACTCAAATTATTTTGTACCGGCTCCGGTTTCTCCGCTCTATCCGGAAAACTATCAATAAGCTGTATAATATTACCCGCATCGGATTCTTTAATAGCAGAGACCCCGCTCTCCCCCATATCCCTGAGGATCTGTGAATCATTCACCTGTTTTTTAATATTCTCAACAACATCTGAAAGTTTTGCCCAGCCGTCAAGGGCGCTCTTGACAAGAGAATCGGACATATCCGTAAGCTCGCTCCCTATCTGTATAAGCTCAAAGACAATATCCCTCTGCGATTCGAAAGTAATCCTCAGATGCTCCACCATTAGTACAACGCGCCCGATAAGCTCTTTGAATACAACGCTTGTAAACATAACAGGCACAAGTATGGGGAAAGCCCCTTTTGCAATCATCAACGCAGCAGGTATGGAATCAGCTGCTGCACCGTAAAGACCTATCGCCTGCACAACAGCGATTGAAGCGAAAGCTGTAACAAGCCTCCCCCTGTAGCTCTCCCTGAATCTTGCGATATAATAAATTGAAAAACCGAGTACCACAAGAAAAAAGAGAGAAAAGAACCCCTGCGCCCCTGACTTCCAGAACTCCATCCCCTCATTAAAAACAATAACCCACCATATCTGCATTGCTATATAAATTACTACTGATATGATCATGCCGCTGTTAATAAACAGAATAAACCGCTTTCTATCCATTACAAAATCGCAGGTAAAAGCCCTTGCAAGGGAGAGCACATTGAGGGAAAAGAGCATGTTGAACACCAGCGGGAAAAACCTCTGCCCCGCCTTAATTCCATAGAGTGATTCCATGATATATATCACAGCAGTACCGCCGCTGATCGCTGTAATTGCCGAAGCCGCAGCCAGTTTATACAGCAGCGACTGATCCCTGGTGCGCCAGAACTCCGCAGCAAGAATATAAAGCATCATCGAGAAGAGAGCTCCCTGCACAGTGTAGAGAACCGCAAGCCCGCCGGAGCTTTCAAGGAATCGTATAAGTCCCATGCATTACTCCGGTTATGATTTTGTTATCCACTGATACCCTTTGTAAACATAGAAGATACCAATAATGATAACTGATACTGAAAATACAATTTTAATCAGACGCACAGGGAGAAACCTTGCCACATAGGGGCCTATCTGCCCCCCTATTAATACCCCTGAACCTGTGAATATCCACAACTCCCACATTATAAGTCCTGCCTGAAGGTTCAGTATTGTTATAATCCAGTCAGCTGTGGCCTCAACAAGTATAGCTGTTGCATTTGCTCTTTTAGTCTTTACATTAAGCCCTTTTTCAAGGAGAGGCTGAGACAACTCGCAAACACCTGTACCGGTGGAAGCAGAGAAAAAACCACCGATTGGCGGTACCCACATTAAAGGATATATATCCTCAACAGGGATATTCTCCCTGGTGCCGTAAAACTTTCTCACCGCGTTTATAAACTGCATGCTTGCAATAAGTATTATTATAAAACCGAGAACCAGTTTCAGCAGATTCCCGTTTATTACAAGAAGCGCGTGATTACCGAGAACAACACCCGGTATTGTGAGCATAACCATTGTAAACCCCACAGGGAGTTCCACCATTTTATAATAGATATAGCGTACTGCCCCGCTTGTCATTCCGATTGTCTCAGTGGCAATCCCTGTTGCCACAGCGGTCTGAATCGGCAGGTTAAGAAATATATTATATATTGGCTGGAAAAGGACTCCTCCGGAGAACCCTGACGAATTGGCAAGGATTGCAACAATCACGGCAACGGGGAACATGTACCAGTATTCAAAACTCATCACTCACCATCCTCATACGGATCGATGTCCTTATAATCACCTAACACTTTGTCGATCTCCCTCTGCTCAATCTCAGTGCGGATCGCGTAAGTTTTATACATCTTCATAAAAGTTTCAAGGTTACCGAGATCAAACATAATCCCCTCAAGCTGTTTAACCACATCCCCCGAAAGATTAACAATAGCCCGGTAATCGGAGATCTTCATTTTTCTGCTTTCAAATATCTCTTCAGCCTTACCGTCACCTGTAATGGATGATATTTTCTGCACAGCTTCATCCAGTTTCGCTTTATGTCTGAAAATCTCCTGCCGGATCTCCATAATCATATCCTGGAGGTTAACGTTCATGTGATTGATGAGCATCGCAATCTGCCCTATTTCATCATCAGTCATAACAGGGACAGTGATGGTGAGGTCTCCATCTGCAATTTTTTTTGTGGCTTCAACTATGCCATGCATAGGTGAAACTATATCCCGAGTGAACATAATAAAGGCGCCTATAATGCTCGCGAATACCACAAGGAGCAGAAGTATCATCCTGTTCCGAAGGGATGCAATGGGCTCCCCCACAGCATCCGCCAGGCCCTTCTGATTTATAAACTTAGCGCTCTCTTTGGAAAGAGTCTTTTCTGAATATGTTATGAAATTTTTGCGTATTTCATTCTGCAGTCTGCCTGAACTGAATTCAAATATAATCTCTGCGCTGACCGATATTGACACAATTGAAATGAGTATAAAATAGAGTGTCAGTTTTCTTCTCAGCCTTGAGCTTTCTTTCCTGTTATTATGCATCAGCCGGTCCGTTATGCTTGATTAAAATTCAGTTAACTGCGTTTCTAATTTAATTATTTTCAATAAAAAAATCAAGATTTACTAATATGTGAAAAAAGAAGCCTTAATGGGGAGAGATATTTCAATGATTCCGGCCGCATATATTAAAAAACCTGAGAAGATCACTTCTCGTAAATTCAGCCGTTTCATTAAAAAATGCGGATGATCTCTGCATCTTCCACTCATGCTCAGGTGAAAAAACATTATAAAATATCGACGGGAAGACCTGTATTTTCAGCCCTTTCATGAAAGATATTGTATCCTCAATCTCTTTAATATTCTGTCCCGGAATACCAAGTATAAAATAACCTCTGACATTGAGGCCCGATTTTTTCGCACATTCAGCAATAGATCGGAATTTTTCTGAATCAAAGGGGCGCCGGTTAATCCTCTGCACCTCAGCTGATTGTGACACAAGGGATATATTCAGTTCATTGAACCCGGCATCTTTCATTAAGGGGGGGATTTCTTCATCAATGTTTTCAAGCGATATCCCGTTCATTGCAGTGAACTCAGGGGTAAAATTTATCCTCTTCTTCATTTCAACGATCCCTGTAAGTAACTGCTGTGCCCGTTTTTTTGAGGGGAAAAGGTTATCATCCTCAAAATTAATTATATCTGCACCGTAATTTTCACAACATTGTATAATCTCATTCAGCACATCATCAATCTCTCTGCTCCTGTACCTGTTCCCCCAGATTGTTCTCCCTGTACAAAACTCGCACCTGTTGGGACAGCCCCGGGATGTGATCATTGAAACAAAATTTTTTCTGTAAGCCCTGAAGTCCCGGTGGAGCAGGAGATCCCTTGCGGGACAGGGGAGACTGTTAATTTCAGGAACAGCAGCCATTAGTCTCTTCTGATGGTCACTGCTGCTGCGGGATATTATTCCGGGGGTATCTTCAGGTCTGCTGTTGGTTTCCAGAGCCAGCACAAGCTGAACTGCAGCAGTTTCACCTTCTCCGTTTATTACAAAATCCGCTCCGGCTTTATGAATAAAATATTCCGGATAGAGAGACGGATGATATCCTCCGGCTGCAATCAGTGCATCTGCATTATGTTTTCTGATAATGCTGATTATTCTCGCTGTCTCCTGACAGTATGTTGTAAAGAGAGATGATATAAGATACAGGTCAGCATCAGTTTTCTTTATCCTCGATTCGATCTCCTGCCAGCTCATGCCGTAATGCGTATAATTTTTAAAGGGGTATCTCAGCAGCGGATCCGGATGATCCATGAAATCTTTAAGGTAACTGAATTCACCGGGCAGGTCCATCAGCTGCTTCTTTCCTGTGTTGCAGTTCAGGAGCTCAGGATTGTAACCGGCTTTGCGGAGTGATGACGCGATATATAATAAACCAAGGGGCTGCCGCCTGATCCCCGTGATGTAGAAATCCTCAATTGGGGGATTTACTAGAAGAATCTTCATTTTCGGAATTTGAAACTGAATCTGCTTTTTTTCGGTTTCAGCATATTCTCATTTATACTTTTAATCATGCTGCTGCCGGCCTTTGCGTTGAGCATTATTGCAATCTGCCTGCAGTTTATCACACATGCTTCGCAGAACATACAGTCCTCAGGCCTGGCGACAAATGCAACTTGAACTTTGCTGCCGTCATCCCTGTCACGCATTTCGATAACTTTCATCACGCAGGCATCTGCACATCTGCCGCAGCCGTTACATGCTTTTTCATCTATTATTAAAGGGCTTCTGTTTTCAGTCATGAATATTATTCACTCCGTTAAATAACAGATGCTCTTATAGATATTTCGTGTCAATCTTTTTCATTTCCGGAAGTATATATAAAAAAACAGATTCCATAGAGGAATCTGTAAGGGGGAGCACCTTCTGAATACCGGTATAATAGCTGTTATATCCTGTCTGTAACCACATACAGAGAGATTTCCGCTGCTGTAACACTGCTGATCCCTGTATACAGCAATGACCCTGTCCACATAGCCCCCAGAAGAATAAAAAGAGACGGGTCCCATATAAATATCAGACCATTATAAAGCACAGGTTCCACTGATGCCGCAGGATGAAAAATCATTATGTAAAGCGCATAATAAAAGATAAGAAAAAGACTCATAAACTGGTAAGCGGAAATTTTACTCCCCCCTCTGTAATCTGAACGGAGGAACTCCGAAATGAATCTCCATCCCTGTGTAACTGCAAGAGAGACTAAAAATGAAATTATAAAATTTCCATTAAGAAACAGATATACTGATAAGCACGCTGTTATTGTATATAACACAGCAGTAATCCCCTGAACCGGGACAACCGGGCTCCCGTCAAGATGATCATGATATGAAATTTTTTTTGTTTGCCCGGAGAATACAAAGTTCCATTTTGAAAAAATCTCCCTGAAAAAAAGCGGCAGCTCCGAAACCGGTTTTCCGTAACAGCACCCGAAACTTATGCAGGCAAGTCTTCCAATCCCCTCCCCCAGGGCATATGCTGCTGTGAGAGATGCTATAATTACAATTTCATTAACTTCAGCAAGCCTGTTCCCGGCGAGCAGTAAATTATAACCTTTAATAATCCATGGCGCCGCAGCAAACATCACAAAAGCAGCTCCACCCACAGTTATTGTATTTTTTTTTCTCTCGACAATATAGGCCATAATTTTTGCCGCAGGTATGAAGAGCGCCATAATCCCTATAGTGACCCCCCCTATGGTGAGCCATGTTTCCCCTGCTGCTGATGCGAGAATAAAGAAAAGCATCATCGCAAGAACATACCCCGTTGAAAGTATTATACCGTAATACGTAATATTAACCCCTCTCCATCTCCCGTTTACATTTTTATGAACAGGTATTGACGCAAAAACCTGCCACCTCTCTCCCGGCAGAAACCTGAAGGCAAAAAAATAAATTATCAGAAGTACTGAACAGAGTGAAACTGAAAATATTATATTAATCATTTATATCCTCTTATCTCAAAGCTTTACCGATTGACGATCGGACTTTAATATCTGTTTCAACAACGGGCCTTGAGAAACACTTCATAAATCGGGTTTCAATTCCGCTCTTCATAGAGTTTTCAATAAGGTCACTGTCAAACCGCAACCGGTTGTTTTCAAAAATCAATATATCAACAGAACTTCCGGGCCTGAAGAGACTCTTCGGCTGCCCTTTCTTAAGAAACATTCCGTGCGTTAATGGTGAAGGGTGTTCATACCCCTTTTCCGAGTAGCATTGAACAATATCACCAATCATCAGGGCTGCCACTTCAATCATTGCAACTTTACCGCACCCTGTGCCGCCGGGCACATCCGTATCAATTATTGTCACAACCCTCCTGTTTCTTGAATAAGCTTTATTCACCGTAAGTACCGCGCCCGGATTACATGAATTATACGCTCCATCTATCTCATAGAAATCCGCAACTGTTCCTGAAACAGGAACATGGCTGTAATGATATTTATCCGGAGTGAGCCTGAATACCGCATAATCCCCGTTGCGGAAAAGTGAACTCCACCCCCTCCTTACATCAAGAAGATCATCCAGTGAAAAAAACTTCTCCTTCATGAAAATAAGACTCTCTGATTCAAAAGAACCGGTGATGATCCTTGAATCTGCCGGAGAGACAACTGCGTCATCATCCGGAGGTATGGGCCTGCACTCCCCGTAACGGATTTTTCTTTCAAAAAATTTCCTGGCTGTATCAAGGGACTCAACGGAATCATAAAATTCCGTTATATCTATACCTGAGGATTTCAGAAAACCTGAACCTCCGGTGAGCCATTTACCAGCGGGAAAATCGTAATTAATCCATGCCATTAAAGAAGATAGACGCTTTGATGTAACAAGTCTGTAAAGGAGGGAGCTCTCCTCCCTCATAACTGAATAAAGATAATTAACAAGCCGGTCGTGATAAAACTTTTCATCTGCAACCTCCCCTGTTTCCCTGACTATATACTGATGCTTCATTCTGTAACCGTAATTTATACTGAAAAATTTTTAAGCTGCCGGGTAATCCAGCATATCAATTTTAAGAGAAATAAGGAGGAGGTGAATTGCTGACCTCAGAAATAAAACCGGTATATCACCTGTCAAAAGCTCCCCCCTTTGTGATTCCACAAAATCTGCCGCCCCTTTCAGCCCCAGAACATTTCCCAGTGCTGACTGTATCTCCTGCGGGAGTGAATCATATTTTCCATCGATGACCCCTGCGCATTTTAAAAAAATATCCAGGGATTCAATCATATGCTTTTCCCTGAGGTTCTCCCTGTAATACTTTTCCGCACAAAGATTAAATTCATCAGACTTCACCTTCAGAGCTTTCTTCTCCCCTGCAAGGTCCAGCACCCCTCTGTTAATCCTGGCGGATGCCGAATAAATCTCCGGCCTGTTTACCCGAAGCTCAAGGTCTCTTATGGTCTCCTCCATTCCGAGATTCTCTATTAAATCAGCAGCATCGCGCCGCAGCAGCTTTACAAGCCCCTTCTGATATTCACTTATATAAACCCGAGTATAACCCTGATACCTGCTGCTGTTTCTGCATCCGGCCGTCTGTTTAAGAATCTCACCCATAAATAAATTGCTGTTGTTTTTTCTTACATAAAAAGTCGGTATACCGATAGATGAACCGAAGATTATCTGCCTCCTCTCACTCTCAATTTCAGGGGAGTCAGGTATACTGCTGTGTGTTATTCCGCCATTCAATATATATTTATACGCAAGAGCTGTGATCAGTCTCTGCAGGTTTACCGAATGCTTCAAATCACTGTTAAGGCTTTCAAAGAGAGAATAGTATCTCCCCTCAAAACCTGTGTAACCGTTTTTCACCACGCTCCTGAGCCTGTAGAGTGTATAAACTGACATGCTGTTGTCGAAAATCCCCATTGACACAAGGTCCTGCTTCAGCTTTTCATCATTGCCGATAATTCCGTTAAGAGCCGGGCTCTCATCAGTGCTGAGCAGTGCCACAAGATAATCGATTAGCCTGAAATCATTTACATAATCACCCCTGAGGCGGAATGTACGTGCCATGAAGCGCTCAAACCATTCAGGCCCGAAGGGTATTACAGAATTTCCGAAAATCTTAATATCAGCTTTTTTCAGCCATCTGCGCCAGATCATCCTTACATAAGTATAATCCAGTTCATGACATAGGAATCCCAGCACCTTCTCCGGGCGAAAATCCTCGTAGCCTAATCTGTAGGGAGCAGCAGTGTAAGTCCCTGTGAAAAGAGGGATAAAATGCTCATAAATTTTAATCGCAAGATCACCGAAATACTTTTCGTAAACAGGCCCGTAACCGGTATCTCCACTTTTCATAAGAGAATTAAGCTTCCTGCTTCCGATGCTTATGTGTGTACCGTTATTTGCCAGGCTTATGTTGGAGATCCCCTTAAGGTAGACCCTGTTATCAGGTAATATCCCCGCCTCCTTCAGCTTAAGAACTGAATTGAGGCTGCTGCGTGACAGCACCTGGTGGCAGAGATTCATGTAGGCATGCTTCTCCTCCCCCCTGTCCCAACCTGAAAGACAGGGGCTCATAAAAAGCTCCCTGTAAAAAGAATCTGTTACCAGCTCATTGAGCTTCTTCTGCCTTACCGGCGGATGAGGTGAAAAGTAGAGAGAAACCTCCTGCCCGTTTGCTGTAAGCCCGAACTTTTTATTTGCATACATTACAAGCATCTGGGTAAGGAGATAACTCTTCAGGTTCTGTTCCATAATATTTTCTGAAACAGTTTTTCCTCCGCCGTTTTTAACAGGGAAGAATGAAACTATTTCAGGAGATGTATTATCATTAAGATAGCAGTTTAGATAATCCTCGCCGGTTTTCCTTATAACATGGTGTATAAATGTCTCTCCGCTTACGGCGTCAGCGAGAGACAGTTTTAAAAGGTAGCTGACAGGAACCCTGAGGCTCTCCACACCATTATGCATAACTGTAAAGTTCTTTGCATCAAGCCTCTCCCCGCTATCCGGATTCCCTTTGTCAGATTTAAGATCTCCTCTGAAAACATTGTCAGCATACCGGCTCAGTGTATTACGTGGGAACCTGACCCAGCTGTTCTCCCATATCCCGCTCCTGTTATTGTCAATAAATTCAGATATCTCCTCAATCCTCTTACCCGGAAGGTCGCCCCTTTCATTTCTTTTAATCAGATTTCTGAGATAGCGGGACTCCCTTATAAAGATCGCCAGATCAACATCACCGGCTCTCCCCTTCACTGCTGTCTGAAATTCATTCTCAATTCCGCAGGTAACATCTTCACCGGTATAAGGAATCTTTTCAGGGTCTATGCCCCCGACTTCAGTTAATCCAAGGCAGTTCCTGAAATCATTTAGAGTATGAACTTCCCTTATATTATGATTGATATTATTCATGCTATCCCCTATATTCGCGGGATGAATAAAATCTTTTTATGTAAAAAAAATATCAGCTATATGCTAAGAAATTATAAATAAATACCGGGTAAACTGATGAAGAAACTTATTTCACTGATACTCATCCCCGCAATAATAGTAACGGGCTGCTCAGGCCTCAATATGAAAGATGACTATGTCAATTCCACGTCTCACCTGGCCTCTGAAGACATAGACAAAGCACTGAAATCACTGCCGCGGGGCGAGGGAAAAACATTCATCACAATCATGGAAAGCACATATCTTAATCTCCTTGCAGGGAAACCGGAAATTGACACCCTTGCAGCATATTCCCGCACAATTGAAAATCAGGTGAGATATAAAATATCAAGGGGGGTTAAATCCTTCTTTTTTATAGAAACCCCTGACGGCTATTACGCATCAGAACATGAGATAATCTGGATGCACTTCCTGCTATGCTGGGGTTATTCACTTAAAGGGGATATTGAATCAGCAAGGGTTGAAGTAAACAGAGCTGCCATTCTCCTTAGCAATGAGTTCAACGCGGAAGGGAGATTTGATGATCCCTTCATGCGGATATTATGCGGCCTCATGTGGAATATTTGCGGGGAGTGGGATGATGCCCGCGCGGATTTCAGGCGTGCGCTGCAGCTCGACCCGAAGATTAAATGGCTTAAACCGCTTGTAAACATGGAGGAGGCCCCGGCAAATATTTTGCTGCTCCTTGGAGGTACAGGTTATGAGCCGTACTGGGACCCTGACGCAAAGGGCCTTGTGCGCGGATTACGTGGTGTATCTTTTAAGAGTAAAGGATCACGAAGCGGAATCACTCTCTCAGGGGGAGAATATGAATCATTGAACCTCTTCATTACTCCTGATTCATCATACTGGTACAAACGCCATGAAGTGCGTAACAGTGAATTATCCGATGTAATTGATGACTTCAAGTACACACAGAAATTCGGTGTCAGCTCAGGGAAACTTGTTTCTCATATTGCGCTGGCAGTGGGAGGTGGGCTGCTGATCTTCACATTAATCGGAGGAGCAGGGCTCGGGCTTGTTGCTCTCGGGGCTTACGCAAATTCAGGTGAAGTGATGGGAGCCGGCGCTGCTGTTTTTGTTTATGGCGGATACAAGGGGTATGATTTTGCCTCTGAGCAGTGCAGCGACGCAAGAAATAATTACAGAAAAGAGATGAATCCTGCGGATAAATACAGGTATGTCAGGTTCCTTCCGGAATATGGATGGCTGGGCTGGAGTTCAAAAAAAATTACTCCGCCGGTGTCGATCAACTCCGGTACAAAAAAAATTATGCTGAAAAACAGCTATGTTATAAAAAGTAAAGGGAAAGCCATGACTATCGGTTATTATCCGGACACAAATCAATGAAAGTATTTATGACTAATTTTTACTAAGCCAGGTTTCAGCCTCATACTCATTGTCAAAAAATGAGTTAGCCCTGTAACCAAGTTTCCGTGTTAAATTCATGTCATATAATCTTGCGCAGACACCTCCGACTGACTTTTCAAAGGCAACAAAGGCTGTATAAAAGGAGCCGTAGTTCTTAATATATTCGAGCACTTTCTCTTCAACATATTTCTGGCAGGAAGGGGGGACAACTCTCTGATGCCTGACATCACATAATGTTTTATTAATATTATTTTCTGTCATAAAATTAAAACTAAAATCTATTGCAGCCCTGAAATCTCCACCGGGGCAGAATCCTTTCCATTCCTGGCGGAGAATCCTGCTGTCTCTATCAAATGATATTATAACATACTCATTGCTGTAAACCGTCTCCGGATTTTCTTTTTCTCTTGAAACAGGTACAGTTCCTGTTATTTTTTCATGTACTGCTTTATGTTTTCTAATCTGAAAAAATTTCTTACCGGAAACTGACAATACTGACGGCATGATCTTATCCTTCCTCTGAAAACTTTTATTTTTCTAAAAAATGACTAACCCTAATTCTTTTAAATAACGTGCGTTTTTAATGAATATCAGGTAAAAAAATTCACAACCTCTACGGATTAATTTAAAAAAACATGCGGCCACCTATTCTTTAATAATTTTCCATCAGGTTTTTATTCTTGAAAATAAACTCCCTTTAGCCGGAAAGTCTATATTAAAGAAAAGTGAAAAATAAAGAGGGTAAACTGATGCTTTTAGATTCACACGCACACTTTGACATGATACTTGAAGATAAAAAAATCTCTGAAGAAGAGCTTATTAAATCTCTGAAGAGTAATAATATAGAGTACAGTGCACAGGTTTCCATTGAAACAAAGGGGTTTGCCTGGTCACGGGATTTTGCAAAGAGAAACCATGCATCAGGGATTTACTACACTCTCGGAATACACCCCTCCTCACAGGCTGACGATTCTGCTCTTGAAAAACTTGCGGTTTTCACTGACAAAGAGATGGCTTCCGGCGATAACAATCTACTGTTAGGTATCGGAGAGTGCGGACTTGATTTCTACCGCATGCACCAGCCTGAAGATATGCAGCGCAAGTCCTTTGAATTTCAGATCGATCTCGCACAAAAACACGGACTCCCTCTCATAGTACATATACGTGACGCGATGGATGCAGGAATAGAAATTCTTTCAGCAAAGAAAACCCGCGGCGGGATAATGCACTGTTTTGCCGGAGATTCAAAAGCAGCAAAGCGTGTTCTGGATCTGGGATTTTTAATTTCATTCGCGGGGAACGTGACATATAAAAACGCCGTGGAGCTTCACGATGCCGCACTATATGTTCCCCTGGACCGGATACTCATTGAGACAGACTCCCCGTTTCTGACACCTGTTCCTCTACGGGGGAAACCGAACACGCCGGTATATATAAAGCATACATACCAGTTCATTGCTGATCTTAAAAATATACCTGTTTCAAAACTTGAAGATGCTGTCACAGAAAATTTCAGGAAGCTTATCAGAAAATGAGTTTAGCAGAGAAAGGGATTATTATCCGCAGAACAATTGAGACGGATCTCCGGAGTATATACCTTGCAGCAACAGAAACAAAAGAGTTCTGTTCAGACAATTTAACAGCAGATCGGCTTGCAGATCTTTTTGCTTCTGATAATTCTATTTTATACAGTGCTGTAAGGAAAAAAAATCTTCTGGGCTTTATCCTGGGAAACGTAAAGGGGGAAGGGGCTTTCGTTGAAAAAATTTTTGTAAAAGAAAAATTCCGCACCTGCGGAATAGGTTCTCTCCTGCTTGAAAAATTTTTACTGGGTTCGAAAAAAGCCGGTTCAGACATTTTTTTTATTGCTCTCCCCGCAGAAAACCTTCAAGCTTTAAACTTCTTAATCGAAAGGGGATTTGTTCAGTCAGACAATACAATAAATCTCCATAAAAAAAACTTATAAACGGGACAACATGGCTTTACTGATAGACGGATTCAATCTCATATATAAATTCCCGGAACTTGAAAGTCTTATGTGCTACGGACAGCTTAATAAAGCGAGAGAGGGGCTCCTTGTAATACTCCGCGATTACCAGAAGATAAGGAAAGGGGGTATAACCGTAGTATTTGACGGAAAAAAAGAACCTTCAATAGAAGTAAGAAGTGAAAAAATCGGCTCAATTGATGTATACTACTCCATCGATTACTCTGCTGACTACCTGATTAAACAGTTCATAAAAAAAGATATGAATCCGAAAATGATAACAGTTGTAACATCCGACAAAGATATTATATTTTACGTAAACAGGTTCGGGGCAAAAAATACAAGCAGTGAAAAATTTGCCGAACATGTTAATTCAGTTTTTGAAACCTCACGTCTTGCTGAAGTGGAGAAACTGGAGGAGCTGGATAAGGTGAACCCCTCCATAAGTGATGAGGAGCTCTCCTACTGGCAGAAAATGTTTTCCGGAAAAAAATCAGGTAAAAGGTGATCTAATGACATCCATAGACTATATGAAAGTACTTGATATTGCTGCCCTTGCAATGGAATCTGAATCTCATATTAAAGTCGAAGCCCTTGACCTAAAAAAATTTAAAGCCAATATAAAATCTCCTGAAGGAAAGGATATTGAACTCCTTGCAACGGTCTCTGATTTCAGCATGGAGCTCTCCGTTGACCGTGATCTCTTTGAACCTAAACAGCTACGTAAATGGCTCGCGGAGTTTGAATACCACCTTGAACAGCACTTCTTTAAAAATGTTGTAATAGAAAACACAGAGAACAGCCGGGAATTTAAAATAAAAATCAATTTTTAATATTTTTATTCCTTGAATAAAATTCTGAAAGCTATAATCCTGACTTTAAATATAAAACTATTTACCGGGGCATTTCTGAAAAATTTATTTTAGGATGAGGTAAACTCATGAGCGGTGAACCAAACATAAAACTTACAAAAGATGGTCATATTGCGACCGTAACTTTCTGTGACCCCAGCGGACTTAACCTTTTAAACAAAGATACTGTTCTTACACTTGCAGAGATACAGGAGCAGATTTCGCAGGATAACCAGTTAAGAGTTGTAATAGTTAATTCCTCCGGTGCACATTTTTCAGCAGGTGTTGACACAGCGTTTCTCAAAACTGTTGATACAAGATTCGTTAAAGATAACCTGAACTTTCTACAGAGAACATTCAGCAGGTTCCAGGAACTCCCTATCCCTGTAATCTGTGCAATAAAAGGATTCTGCCTCGGCGGCGGACTTGAGCTAGCACTGAGCTGCGATATCAGGGTAGCAGCGGAAGGTGCCACTCTTGCTCTTCCCGAAGTAAGATTCGGTCTCACAGCGGACCAGACAGGCACAACAAGACTGACAAAGCTCGTTGGCATCGGCCAGGCTAAAAAACTTATTCTCTGCTGTGAAATGATCGATGCTGCTGAATCATACAGGATAGGACTCGTTGAATACCTTGTCAAACCTGAAGAACTTGATGACACAGTAATGAAACTCGCGAAGAGAATGGTTAATCTGCCACCCTCAGCACTGAGGTTCGGCAAGTGGGGTGTTAATGTTGCTGCAGAAGGGAACACTTATGCAGCCCTGATGTTCGAGCAGGCACAATCAATCTACTGTTTCGGAACAACAGATAAAGAGGAAGCTGTTAACGCTTTCATCGAAAAAAGAAAACCTGTATATAACGATAAATAAAACCGGCATGAACCCCGCTTACGCGGGGTTCATAATATACTACCTTTCCAAACTTTTCCTGAATGAATATAATCCCTGAGACCCTCCTTAAAGCTAATCTGGTTAAAAGACACAACCGGTTTGTTGCTGAAGTTATTTTAAACGGCAGTCCTGAAACTGTTTATGTTCCAAATACAGGGAGGCTATCTGAACTCGCTCTCCCCGGAGCAGATGTATTGTTATCTCCAATCAACGGGAAGTACCGCTACAAAATACTTTACATCATTAATAACAACTACCCGGTGATGATAGATTCAACTTACAGCAACAGGCTCTTTCATAAACTGCTGCTTGATAAAAAAGTTCCAGGGCTTGAAAATTTTAAATTAATCAGACGTGAACCGGCAATCGGTAATCACAGGTTTGATTTTCTCATTGAAGCGGATGGAAAAGAGAAATTTCTGGAACTCAAATCATGTACACTCTTCCATAAAAATACAGCATCATTCCCTGATGCTGTCAGTGAACGGGCTTCGGAGCATGTGAAACTTCTGGCTGGAACAGGTAAAGGAATTATTGTCTTTTTCATACTTAAGCATAATATGCAATATTTCATTCCTAATTATCATACGGACTTTACCTTTTACGAAACACTTAAAAAGCATAAAGAACATATTGATATTAAGGCATTGTCCATTCAATACAACGACAGTCTTGAAATTACAGGATTAAAAGAGATCCCGTTTATTATACCGGAAGTAAAACCCTGCGGAATCTTTATTATACTGATAAAGCTGGATAATTCACCTTCACAGGACAATTTAAATGAATACCTGCTGTTATGCGGAAAAGATGAAACTGATATTTTCAGGAGAGTAAAAAACTTAAGAAATAACCTGAAAAAATTTCCCGCTGTTGAAGGAATAAATTTTAACGGGATGAAGATAATTACAGATTTACCGGTTGTTACAGCAAATACAGATATTTCAAAACTCGATTCTTCTTTCAGCATCAAAGAGAGCAAAGGTAAACCTGTTTTAATTTCCGGGGATTGGAGGATATACTCTTTCAAAGAAAATCCTGCTGAAAAGCAATGGTTCTGGGATGAAATATTAAAACTGCGGTTTAATTCTGACAATGAGAATCTCAGTGATATTTATCTGTAAAACAGCTTTTTAATCAGATCCTCTCGTCCGATTTTTCTCAATAAAGATTTTATCCTGTCCATGTATTCATCTTTGTACCAGAAGAAAAACCCTCTCTGATCATCCCGTTCTTTCTTAGACTTTGCAGAGTATACTTTCTCCCCTGTATAAGGATCAAATCCACAATAATATATCACACTTGAAAGGGTCATTGGTGTGGGAGTAAAGTCCTGAACCTGCTCAAGCCTGAACCCCTCTCCTGCCGTTTCTGCTGCAAGTTCCGCCATATCTTCAAGCTGCGAACCCGGATGAGATGAAATAAAGTAAGGAATAATCTGCTGCCTTAAGCCTGCTCTCTCTGATATACTCTCAAAGATTTTTTTAAATTTCAGAAACAGACCGAATGGAGGTTTCCTCATAAGCTTCAGCACCCTTGCTGATGAATGCTCCGGAGCCACTTTCAGCCTCCCTGAGATATGCTCAGTAACAAGCTTTTCGATATATTCACCGCATAAATATTTTTTACGTTTAGCTTCATCTCCGCTCAGTAGCAAGTCATACCTTACGCCGCTTGAAATAAAAACCTTTTTAACACCTAAAACTTTTTCACACTTTTTATATAGTTCAATCAGCGGAGCATGATCAAAAGCAAGGTTCCCGCATAACGACGGATATAAACAGGAACTGCGCAAACACTTCCTGCAAAGGGATTCATCCTCCCCATGCATCCTGTACATATTCGCCGAGGGGCCCCCTATATCAGAAACATACCCCTTAAAGTCCGGCATATCTGTTACAGCTTTTACCTCATGAAGTATGGAGTCCTCGCTTCTGCTTACAATGCTCTTCCCCTGATGTGCGGTAATTGCACAGAAACTGCACCCGCCAAAGCATCCCCTGTGTGCAGTAACCGAATGCCTTATCATCTCATACGCAGGGATCACTCTGTCTTTATATTTAGGATGAGGAAGCCGTGTATACGGCAGATCAAATCCCCTATCAATATCAGACTCTGTGAGACTGCTGAACATGGGATTCACAACAACAAAACGCTCTCCGGTTTTCTGGATTAGCCTTACAGGCTCTTCTGAAACCGAAGCTCTCTCCGATATCACGAAGTTTTCAGAAAACTTTTTTTTATCAACAAGACACTCCTCGTGAGAATGCAGATTAATATCTCTCCACCCGTTCCGCTTTTTTACCGCCTCAATTGAATCTTCAATAAATGCAGTATTCTCAACTGTCTTCAGGGTGGAAAAGGGAACGCCTTTTAAAAGAAGCTTTATGATTTCGAGAAGCGGCTTCTCACCCATTCCGTAAACCACAAGGTTAGCGCCACTCTCCGCAGGGAATGCAGGTTTTAATGAATCACTCCAGTAATCATAATGCGAAAGTCTCCTTAAAGAAGCCTCCACTCCCCCTGCAATAACCGGCACATCCGGATAAAGATCTTTCAGAATTTTTGTGTACAGATAAGCTGCATAATCCGGCCGGAGACCCGCTTTCCCTTCAGGAGAATACGCATCGTCAGAGCGGAGCCTCTTCCCCGCAGTATAATGATTGATCATTGAATCCATACATCCTGAAGTCACCGCGAAAAACAAACGTGGAACACCGAATTTTTTAAAATCCCTGAAATCACCGCGCCAGTCAGGCTGTGGAACAACACCGATTTTTAATCCGCAGTTTTCAATCAATCTGCCGATAACCGCGCTGCCGAATGAAGGGTGATCAACGTAAGCATCACCGCTGATTAGAACAACATCAGGCTCACTCCAGCCTCTCCTCTCAGCCTCCTTTTTTGTTACTGGAAGCCACCTCTCCTGATTATATCTATCATTATTATTTTTCAATTTTTGAATTCAACTTTTGCTGCATTTTATTTATGGAATCACTATTCGCAGAGTCTGAAATCTGTGTAAAGATATTAATCATAGCAACGGGCTTAACTTTAACATTATAATAATAATCATGCGAAAATTTATTACACTCTAGCAGTTATAGCGGTTAACGATTGAATTAGTTCTCAATGTCATCTCCGCGCAGGCGGAGATCTATTATTTTAAAATATTGAATGCTATTAACAATGGATTAGCTGTCAGCTCTTCCTGCGGTCGCCAACAATTTTCACAGGATGACATTATGTATCGGATAACATAAAAAAGCTTAATTCATTCGTAAAATGCTATAATTATGTTTAATTTTAATAAATAAATTAAATCATCATAAATTTGTTGGTTACAGACACACCCTTTTATATTATAAAGATCTCATCATATAAGAAGGTTGCAATTTTATGAATAAATTTATACTGTTATTCACATCCTTACTGCTGTTCCCTTTAATACAGGCACATTCAGCTGTTTATGAGGCTTCCACGCTTTATAATTCAGTCTCACGGGCCGAGACTGTTCAGAATCTCTATATGAAAAGATGGGATACACTGAAAGAGAAGAACTTCTACTTTGATATCTATGGTAAAATAAACTGGGTATTCGATTTTGATGTAAACACCTACAATTCAGGATCAGGAAAGTATGAATCAACGGAACTCCGGCTCACAAGAACTTACGGCAGTATAACACTGGCTCTCCCGATCGGGGGATTCAGAAACACACCCGATGACAGTGATTTTATCATCGCATTCAACACTACAGGTTTCCACTACGGGCTTGTTAAAGACATCGAAGTTCAAAGGGATACAGGAGAGACTGAAACAATTTCTGATTACAAACATTCACAGTTCTTTGACGATATATATGCGGTGTCCGTTTTATTCAGGCCATATTTCACATTCCACGGCGGATTCATTATCAACAATGAGTACATTCCAAAAGATGACGGCACAATGGACTATATGGACCCTGTTGAAAGTTACAAGAAGAAATTCATTGCAATTGAGCTCTATAAATTCATGGCACTCAGCATGAATATTGATGATGGTAAGCCTGAGTCAACAAAAGTATCAGTTGCTGTAAACCCTGTGCTGGGGTTTATTATTGACACAAAGAGTATTTACTTCCCTGTAATAACCCTGGGGTATGAAAATACCGCTGCCTACAATGATGAACTTTATGATCCTGTATGGGTCAATACCCCTGAATCAAAAGGTGAAGCAGCCTCATACCCGAAAGATTCGGCAAAACTGAATATTTACTCTCTCACCATAAATCAAAGATTCGCTGAATCTTTCACAATAGAAGGTTTTCTCGGTGCACAATATATTACTGATAACCTTTACACAAAAGAAACGGATAATGAAACGAAGATCAATATATCAAAAGCGAAGGAGTGGTATATACTTCTCAGCTATGACCCGGTTACATCCCATGACCAGGCTAAAATTAAAGCCTATACCGGAGTCAGCTGGTACTGGGACCCCGCAGTACGGATACACAGAAAGGATTCCGGCAAAGGGAACGCTGTATACGGCTGGATAATCGGGTTCGATTTCGATTTTGTTCATTTCGGCGGAGATATGAAAGCGGAATTCAACTACTCCGGTGATTTAAAGAAACTCATTGAAACTACAGACAAGTGGGCTGTTGAAGGGAGCCTGTTCCTGAGGATATAAAGGTGAAAATTATGAAATATACAATACTGATAATATATGTGACTCTGCTTCAGTTTATTTTTACCGGATGTTCTTACGTCTCTGATATGGTTGAGGGAGCAATAACTGACAGGGCTTCTTTCTCGATAAACGCCCGGCAGGTTGGAAACAATGTTGTAATTACCTGGAGTGAAACAGATCTCTCAACAGATTTTGCCGGTATTGAAATTTACAGGACAAGAAAAGCTAATGATGAATATTCAGGATATATAACAATAGCTGACAAAGATAATGATGCTTCCCTTGCTTCTGGGTCCACCGTAACATATACTCATGTGAATGCAAATTTAACCAAGGGAGTATACTTCTATAGGGTAGGATTAATACATTGGGATGAATCCCCATATGATCGCACAATTGAGAATGGCTATTCACCGGAATACCCGGATGCCGGATGGGATGGAACAACCAATTATAATAGCCACACCGACATAGACGCAATCAGCGGGTCAGCCCGGGTCGAAATTAACTGACCTGGGTATCCGCAATTTTTGAAAAATCTATAAGGCTCCTGAAGTTACCAAGAATTCCCTCGATAATTGAAAGCCTGTTATCCCTTACATCAATACGCTTATCCATTACAAGCACCTTGTCAAAGAAAGCATCTATAAGAGGCTTCGCTTCTGTCATAAGCTCGAAGAGTTTAATATACTGACTCTCAGAGATAAGCTCCGCCATCTCACCGGTCCTGCTGCTGAAGAAAGCGTATAAATCCTTTTCCGCTTGTTCCTCCATCAAAGCCTCTTTGAATAAAAGTTTATATTCTTTATTATCTTTTCTGAAACCAGCGAGTATATTGTTCATCCTCTTGAATCCAAGGAGAAGCTCCGAAAACTTTTCATTTTTCCTGAAGCTGTTGAGGCTCTCAGCCCTTCTATGAAGTTCAAGATAATCGGTATTACCTTCCAGCATACATGCATCAATCTCGTCATACCTGAACCCGTCATCAGCAAAAATTGTCCTGGCTCTTGTGTTGACAAATTCAATGATCTTGCCTGTAAATGCAGCACCATCCTTATAATTTTCAGCAGCCTTAGCAAGAGCATCACCGAGATGAAATTTCAGATTATTCCTTATTATAAGTTCAACAATAGCATTGGCCTGGCGTCTCAGAGCATAGGGGTCCTGAGAACCTTTTGGTATATTCCCCACTGAGAATGAACCGAATATATTATCAATCTTCTCAGCAATTGAAAGCACGATTGAAACAATACCTGATGGAACTTTATCACCGCTGAACCTGGGCCTGTAGTGATCATTGATTGCCTCTGCTACTTCCGGGTCTTCACCTTCATTTAGTGCATATATTCTCCCCACCTGCCCCTGAAGTGAAGCGAACTCGTAAACCATTGCAGTATCAAGATCCGCTTTTGACAGGAGAACAGCCCTTTTTATCTTTTCAGCAGTCTTTGCATCTAATGAAAGGAGATCTATCAGTATTGAAGCCGCATCCCCCACTCTTACAATCTTGTCATAAATTGATCCAAGCTCCTTATGAAAAAGAACTTTTTTAAGTGAGTCAACCCGATCCTCAAGCTTAACCTTGGCATCCTCTTTGTAGAAAAATCCCGCGTCAGTAAACCTGGCGGAGATAACTTTTACATTCCCTTTAATCACATTTTTATTTTCAGGATTATTTGCAGTAACGAGAAATTTATTCATCAGTTTCCCGTTTTTATCAGTAATTGCAAAATATTTCTGGTGCTCCTTCATCTCCGCAATGAGAACTATATCCGGAATCTCAAGAAAAGCCTTATCAAACTCACAGACAATTATGTGAGGTTTCTCCACAAGGTAGGTAACTGTATCAAGGAGATCCTCATCCTCATAGAGAACTCCCCCCGCAGTCTCTGCTGCTGCAACAAGCCCCTTCCTTATTATCTCTTTCCTCTCATTCTGATCAAGGATTACCCCGTTTTCTCTCAGTTTATCATCGTATTCGCTGATCCTGCTTATCTCAATCATTTTGTTGTGCTGAACAAAATGTCCCCTTGTAAAATTCCCCGATTTAATCCCCTCAATTTCAAAAGGTATAACCTGATCATTAAACATCAGCAGAAAATATCTTACGGGCCGGGGGAATGTAACCTTTTTATCGCTCCACTTCATCCTCTTCGGAAAGGGGAGAGTCAGCACAAGATTTTCAATTATTCCGGGGATTATATCAACAGTCTTCCCGGACTCAAGCTTCTTCGAAGCAAAGATATAGCTCCCTTTATCTGTCTCTTTTACAGCAGCATCTCCAGGTTCAAGGCCGTTACCCTTAAGAAATCCCTGAAGGGCTTTAGTCGGATTCCCCTGCTGATCATAAGCAGCCTGGGCCGAGGGGCCTTTCAGCTCAACAATTTCGCTCCTCTGGCATTCTGCAAGATCAGAGATCAAAATGGCGAACCTTCTTGGTGTTGCATACACTTCAATACCGCTGAAATCGATCCTGGCCTCTGCAAGCTTTTCGTTCATGATATTTTTCAGAGAGGCTGATGCAACCGGAATATAACCGGCAGGTATCTCTTCAGTTCCTATTTCGCAGAGAAAATTCGCATTCTTAAGCATAAAGGGCTCCGTTAGTTTGAAAAATCCGGATAAACAGCATCCTTCCCCCTCTCTCCATAAATGGGCTTCTCAGGGCCTTACCCCCTCCGGGGGTGCGGGGGCTTATATAATGACAGGCTCATAGATTCACAATGAACAGTTATTAATTCACAGAGAGGCTGTAATGAGTCAATAAATTTTTAGAGAAGTAAAAATATGGGGGGAATAAGCGTTATCTTTTCAGGTATTTCTGCGGATTTGTATGCCCGCCCTGTTTTATAAGCTCAAAATGAAGGTGCGGACCTGTTGAACGCCCCGTGTTTCCGCTGCGTGCAACCTGCTGCCCCTGTTTAACATACTGACCCGGCTTAACCATTATCCGTGAAAGGTGGCCGTAAAGAGATTTCCATCCTCCGGGATGAGCTATAATAACCACATTTCCATAACCGCCCATCCAGCCGGCATAGGAGACCATGCCGTATTTTGTTGCTCTTACAGATTCGTACCTTGCAGCAATATCGAGGCCTTTATGAAATTCCTTATATTCACTATTAAAAGGACTTTTTCTCCATCCGAATCCGCTTGTTACTCTCCTGCCTGAAACCGGCCAGAGGAAACCGTCAAAAATATTCTGCGGCTTGGCATCCGGTATAAACACCAGTTCACCTGCGGGGATAAAATCCGCATTACGGAAATTATTCGCTGCGAGGATCTTCTCCACTGGTATCTTATACTTATTGGAAAGATTAACTATATTATTTCCCTCTTTCATATTGTAAAGAATTCCATCCTTGTTAGGAATTCTCAGGGTAATATTCGGTGTAACGTAATCGTATGATTTGAGGTTATTGCTTCCGCAGATTGTATCAATGGAAATACCATATTTTTTAGCTATGGAGGCAAGGCTTTCATTCTCCTTAACCTTATGTGTTCTTATCTGGAGCGGTATATTATTTACAGGAACAGTATAATCTGTCTTAGCGGAGAGCAGAAGATCATTTTTGAGTTTTTCATCTTCAAGAATATTGTTTATATCATTTGTGCTGTAGACTCTTATATTCTCATCAGCTTCGTTTTCAGCTCTTTCAGTTGAATTCTCATACCCGCCGGAAATGATGTCTGCCGAAGCTTCACTTGAAGGTATTACTGTAAAAATGAGAGAGGAAATTAATATAACAACAAAGCTCATGGCTGCAAGCCTTAAATACCTGACTATATCCTTCTTATAAACGTTCCTGATGTATGTCCCTTTTTTACCGATATAGATAAAGACTACATCATGAGTAAATATATTTATGGTCAGGTTCCTGAACTTATATGTATTAAATCCCTTTTTTAACATTATTAAACACTTTAAAATATTGTAAAAAATCTTTTATTAATTATCGGAACACCGGAGAAATTCCATTAATCCTATTTCCTGTCCGGAGTTCTGTTCAGAGTTGCTGAACCGCTGTAGACCTCTTCAATGAACTTTTTCGGGTCTCTCTTCACAGTACCACCTGTAATTATAATCTGGCCCTGGGCAACAACACCGCGCTGAATTGATATGGAAGGAGCTGTAATATCACCCAGAACCTTTGCTGTTTCAAGGAGCCTTACCTCCTGCTCCGCATTGATGTTACCTATAACTGTCCCGGCAACAACAACAGACTTGGCATATATATCAGTCTTTACGCGCCCCTTTTCACCAACAACAAGCTCCTCGTCAGTCTTTATTTCACCTTCGAATTTGCCGTCAATTTTCAGTGAGCCGCTGATATAGAATTTACCCTCGAATACTGAACCCTCGCCGATTGTACTGTTCATCCCTTCAGGTTTTGGTGCCATATTTCACTCCATTTTTAAAGAAAATAATTCACGTCTATGATTAATATTAAAAAACCTGATCTATGTAAATCAAATTATTCTTATGTTGTTATAAAAACTTATTTTTTCTATATTGAAAGCCCGGCAGGGCTGTTCATATATAGTATTATTGACTTAAAAACAGGACATAATGAGTATTATTACATAAAAGGACACATTTAAATGTGAAGATCAGGTACTTCGGAGCCCTTTTTCTTCAGTTTACCTACAGAAACAAGAGAGAATACTTTATCCCGGAAAATCCGCTCTGCAACCCTTCTGTAGTCATCCATTGAGATACTGTCAATTATAGTGACGATTTCGTTGAAATCGAAATAACGCCCGTAAGTCATCTCATTTCTTGCAAGCTGACTCATCCTCACTTCGTTGCTCTCAAGGCTAAGTGCAAGGTTCCCTTTCATGTAGGTTTTTGTATCAAGAAACTCCTCTTCTGTAATCCCTTCATGAAAAAACTTCCTGCACTCCTTCATAATAAGATCAACCGTGTAGTGATACTTTTTCGGCAAAGTAGCGCAGTATATCCCGAAAACTCCGCAGTCTTCGTATGATGAATGAAAAGAGTATATGGAGTAGCTGATACCCTCCTTTTCCCGGATATTCTGGAAGAGCCTTGAAGACATGCTCCCCCCGAGAATTGTACTGAGAATATAAAGACTCCATCTGTCCCTGTCGTTCCTCTTAATCCCCTCAAGGCCCATGCAGAAGTGCACCTGTTCAAGATCCTTCTCCACATGTTCCGTTACAATTCTCACAGGCGCTGATGAATTTACGGGAGCACTCTGAATTGTCTTCTCTCTGTTCCTGCTGAAATATGAATCAATAAGGTCTTTTGCCTTTTCAGGATCGAAACTTCCGGCTATGACCAGTATGGCATTTTCATTGATGTAATATTCATCATAAAATGATGCGAGAGATCCGCGCGTTATATTTTCTATACCGTCAACTGTTCCCAGTATTGAGTGGCTCAGGGGATGCCCCTGCAGCATCTTTTCCATGAAAAAGTCGTGAATAAACTCATCAGGGGTATCCTCGTACATACGGATCTCCTCAATGATTACATTCTTCTCCTTCCCGATCTCCTCTGCGTCAAAAACGGAATTATAGTACATGTCTGACAGTATGTCGAGAGACATCTCAAGGTAGTCTGATACAACATTTATATAGTAGCATGTGTACTCCCGGTTTGTGGCGGCATTATGCTGCCCCCCAACCCTGTCCACAATGCGTGCAATATCCTTTGCTGAATATTTTTCTGTCCCCTTAAAAAGCATATGCTCAACAAAGTGAGCATATC
Source organism: Spirochaetia bacterium UBA5763 (assembly GCA_002418835.1). GTDB lineage: Bacteria > Spirochaetota > UBA4802 > UBA4802 > UBA5550 > UBA5550. The sequence continues at coordinate 51,603 of DIEX01000028.1, forward strand.
CGTACTGATCAGGTTTTTCATCTCTTGAACCCCTGTTGACCCATAGCCCCACTGAAACAGAGACCACGCCATCAACCGGTTCAAGGAGGACAGTTAAATTATTGTCCTTCCTGTATTTTATTACCATTAACTCTCTTCCAGTACTTCCTTTCTGCTGAGATCAATTCTTCCCTGGCGGTCGATCTTGATTACCTTAACTTTCATCTTGTCACCAACAGCACAGATATCAGAAACCTCTTTTACCCTTGCTGTGTCAAGATTTGAAATATGAACAAGACCCTCTTTACCCGGGACAATCTCAACAAAAGCTCCGAACTCCATAATCTTCTTAACTGTTCCCATATATACATTGCCGATTTCAACATCCTCTGCAATACCGAGAATGATCTTTTCAGCCATCGCTATAGCTTCAGCGCTTACAGATGATATTACAACCTTACCTGTATCGTCTATATTGACTTCAGCGCCTGTATCTTCAACAATCTTCTTGATAACCCTTCCGCCGGGCCCTATAATCTCGCCGATCTTTTCAGTTTTAACCTTGATTGTTTTTATCTTGGGAGCATGAACAGAAACCTCTTTTTCAGGAGCGGAGAGGAATGTATTCATGGTTTTAAGTATGTGGAGCCTCCCCTCTTTTGCCTGTTCAAGGGCAATTTTCATGATTTCAGGTGTTATACCTTCTATTTTAATGTCGAGCTGGAATGCTGTAATACCTGTTTCAGTACCGGCAACTTTAAAGTCCATATCACCAAGGTGATCCTCAAGTCCCTGTATGTCACTGAGAACAGCAAACCTGTCCCCTTCCATGATTAGTCCCATTGCTATACCTGCGACCGGGGCTTTAATCGGAACACCGGCATTGCACATTGCAAGAGAACCGGAACATACACTCGCCATTGAAGATGAGCCGTTTGATTCAAGGATCTCGGAAACCTGCCTGATTGTATAAGGAAAAACTACCGAGTCAGGTACAACCCACTCAAGGGATCTCTCAGCCAGCATGCCGTGTCCTATTTCACGCCTTCCGGGATTCCCTGTTCTCCCTACTTCACCCACAGAGAATGGAGGGAAGTTGTAGTGCAGCATGAATCTCTTTTCTGTAAAACCTTCAAGGTTATCCATCTTCTGAACTTCAGAAAGTGTTCCAAGTGTTGTAATCCCGAGACTCTGTGTTTCGCCCCTTGTAAATACCGCTGATCCGTGAGCCCTGGGGAGAACTCCAAGCTTGATGTCTATGGGCCTGATCCCTTTAAGGTCGCGGCCGTCAGCTCTCATCCCTTCGTCAAGGCATCGAAGCCTCATCACTTCTCCGTCAAGGGCATCGATTATTCCGCTTATCTGTCCGATTGTGTCAGGGAACTGCTCTTTAAGCTCATCTTTCGCGCGGGCAAGAATCGCGTCCCTCGCCTCTTCTCTCGGTTTCTTTACTGTTATATTCTTCAGGTTAACAAGATCCTGATAATATCTCTCTCTTGCGGCCTTTGCAAGCTCTGCGTCAGGAACATAGGGCTGATATTCGAAAGCCGGTTTGTTTACAGCTTTTTTCAGTTCCTCCTGCGCGTCGCATATCCTCTTGATATTCTCGTGAGCAAAAACAACAGCTGCAAGCATATCCTCTTCAGTTACGTTCTTTGAGCACCCTTCGATCATTGTTACAGCTTTTTTAGTACCTGCTACAACAAGGTCAATGTCGCTCTCTTCAGATTCTTTAAAAGTGGGATTTATAACCATCTCACCGTTAATTCTCCCAACCCTTACCGCGCCCACAGGCCCGTTGAAAGGCATGCCGGAAACAACCAGCGCTGCTGACGCCGCGTTTATCGCGAAAACATCCTGCTGGTTCATACTGTCCGCTGAGAGTGCATAGATTATTATCTGCACCTCATTTACAAAATCCTCAGGGAAGAGCGGCCTGAGCGGCCTGTCAGTAAGCCTTGAAACCAAGACCTCCTTGTCGCTGGGCCTTGTCTCCCTTTTTATAAAGCCGCCGGGAATCTTCCCGGCCGCATAAGCTTTCTCCCTGTAATCAACTGTAAGAGGGAAAAAATCCTGCCCCTCCTTAACACTCCTTGAGGCAACAGCGGAGGCAAATACAACGACTTCACCGTAAGAAACAGTAACAGCGCCATCAGCCTGTTTTGCAAGATAACCAGTATTGAAGCCGAGTATATTTTTACCAACTTCTACCTTTATTTCAATTGTCATCAATAACCTCTCATTAATTCTTTTTTAATACCGGTTATACCTTTACTATAATGATATTCCCAATATTGACTCTCCTGATTATTACCTTCTCAGTCCGAGTTCTTTGATTAAGGATCTGTATTTCTCAAGATCTTTCTTCTTTAAATAGTCAAGAAGCCGTCTTCTCTGCCCTACCATTTTAAGAAGTCCTCTTCTTGAATGATGGTCTTTGTGATGAGTTTTGAAGTGCTCTGTAAGAACATTAATCCTGTCTGTAAGAAGAGCTATCTGAACTTCAGGAGACCCTGTGTCTCCATCGTGCCTTTTGTGTTTTCCTATAATCTCTGTTTTGGATGTCATGTTATATCCTCCTGATTAATTCAATTTTTCATTTTTTAAATTATATTCTCTTATTTAACCGCAGGTGCTTTTCCGTGTTTCCGCTGGCGAAGGCGTTCAACTTTAACGGTACACCCGTATTAAATCGAATTTGCGAATAAAACCTTTAATACTCAGTTCTTAAAAACAGAATGGTAGGTTATATGCCATTCTTCAATATCTATTTCAGCTATTGCAATAAGATTTTTCTCTTCATCCTCTATCATATATGGCTTTGAGCCACGGTTTTCATGTGAAATAACGTCAAATCTGCTGAAAAGCGCTCCATTCATTACTTTTGCAGCGGCTATTTCATTCACAGTCATAACTCCGAAACCCTGAAGGGCTTCAGCAGGTTCGATTATAAATGAGCCGTCACCGCCCGAATCCGCAAATCTTTTCACACCATCCATATCAGCAGCTCTCTCAATACTGAAAGAGCCTGACTGAACCCTTCTCAATGCCTTAAGACACCCTCCGGTTCCTAACTTTTCACCCAGATCCCTGGCTATGGACCTTATATAGGTTCCCTTTGAACAGAGTATATCGAAATCAACCTCGCCTGTATCACCGTTAATCCCGGTTATTTCAAACCTGTCGATCCTGATATCCCGCTCTTCAAGAAGAACCTCCTCTCCTGCCCTGACCCGATCAGACGCCCTTTTACCACCCACTTTAAGCGAGGAGTATACAGGGGGCATCTGCTTCATCCATCCGTCGAAGCCTGAAACAGCTTCTTTAATCTTCTCTTCAGCTATTCCGGAAAAGCCCTTTTCAGATACAGCCTCACCTGTTATATCACAGGTATCTGTCTCCAGCCCCAGCTTTATGATACCTGTGTATCTTTTGTCACTTTCGAGAAAATACCTTGTGAGCCTTGTGGCTCCGCCAGTGCAGATTACAAGGAGACCTGAAGCGAATTTATCAAGAGTCCCGGAATGCCCGATCTTCCTGATCCCTGCGAGTCTTCTCAATTGTGAAATCGTATCAAAAGAGGTCTGCCCCGCAGGTTTATCCAGAAGAATAACCGCATTGTTAAAGCCTGAAATTTTCACAGAACAATAAACTACTCTTTCTCTTCGCCATCAGAATCATCAGCAGTTTCCGCGTTTTCAGCTTCACCTGATAATTTTTTTACTCCGGCAAGAGTCTCGATCCTGTTAACAAGATCTACCCCCTCTTCAACTGATTTATCGAGAAAGAAATGCACCCTGGGTACACTCCTTATCTTCAGTTCTTTACCGAGAAGTTTCTGTACATATCCGCTGGAGGATCTAATCCCCTCCATGCTTTTCCTTACTTCAGTTGAACTGCCGAGAATGGATATACCTATTTTTGCCTCGCCGAAATCTTTGCTCAGTTCAACACCTGTTACTGTCACAAAACCGATCCTCGGGTCTTTCAGTTCACGGAAAATAATCTCCGAAACGATCCTCTTAATCAGTTCTTCAAGTCTGTCTTTTCTATGCTTCATACCTTATTTTTAATACACTTACAGCTTTTTAGCTGTTTCAATTATTTCGTAAGCCTCGAATGTATCCCCTTCTTTTATGTCATTAAAACCATCAAGGGAGAAACCGAACTCCTGACCGGCTTCAACAAGAGATACATCATCTTTATATCTTTTAAGCGACGCAAGGTTTCCGTCAAACACTACAACTCCCTCTCTGATAAGCCTCATCTTGGCCTTACGTGTAATCTTTCCACCCATACATACGCAACCTGCAATCGTACCGATTTTAGAAACCTTGAATATCTGTCTGATTTCACCTGTTCCCATAACTTTCTGTTCAATAACAGGTGAAAGCATACCTTCCATTGCAGCCTTAATATCATCAGTTGCTTCAAAAATGATATTATAGAACTTAATTGATACGTTTTCCTTGTCTGCAAGGTCTGCCACTTTCCCTGTGGGTCTTACATGGTAACCTATAATGATCGCGTTAGATGCCGACGCAAGCATAACGTCAGAGTCGTTGATACCACCTGTACCTGAGTGGATAACTCTCACCCTGACCTCTTCATTGGAAAGCTTTTCAAGAGCCTCTGTGAGGGCCTGAGTTGAACCGTCAACATCACCCTTCACAATAATATTAAGATCCTGAACCTCTCCCTCTTTAATCATTTCGTTGAGAGATTCAAGTGTAACTTTTCTTACTTTCTTGGCGGCTTCAATACGCTTGTACTCCATACGTTTCTGTGAAACCTGTTTGGCCATTTTGTCAGATTCTACGCATTCGAATGGATCACCGGCACCTGAAACCCCTGATATACCGAGAATCTCAACCGGAACCGAAGGTCCGGCCTCATCAATAGGCTTCCCTTTATCGTCGAACATCGCCCTTACTTTACCTGAATAAACACCAACGACAAAGAAGTCACCCACATGAAGAGTTCCGCTCTGAACGAGAACAGTACTTACAGCACCGCGTCCCGGATCAAGTTTGGATTCAATAACAGCGCCTTTTGCAAGGAGCTTCGGGTTAGCCTTAAGCTCAAGCATCTCAGCCTGAATAAGTACAAGGTCAAGGAGCTCTTCTATGTTCGTCCCCTGCTTCGCACTTATCTCGGCAAAAAGCGTTGAGCCGCCCCACTCCTCTGCGATTAAGTCGTACGCTGTAAGTTCCTGCTTTACCTTGTCGCGGTTGGCTTCCGGCAGATCCATTTTGTTTATTGCAACAATAATGGGAACTCCTGCCGCTTTCGCGTGGTTTATCGCTTCTATTGTCTGCGGCATTACACCGTCATTAGCTGCTACAACAAGTATTACTATGTCAGTTATTTTAGCTCCGCGGGCCCTCATTGTGGTAAATGCCGCGTGGCCCGGAGTATCAAGGAATGTAATTTTTTTACCTTTAATGCTAACAGTGTAGGCACCGATATGCTGGGTTATTCCTCCATGCTCACTGTCAATTACATTGGTTTTTCTGATTGAGTCAAGTAGCCTTGTTTTACCATGGTCAACGTGGCCCATAACAGCAACAACCGGTGAACGGTTAATATTATCCTCAGCCCTGTCCTCCTGTTCTGACTTAATAACAGTTTCATCATACAGGGAAACTACTCCGACTTCAGCATTATACTCAGCTGCAAGGATTGCTGCTGTATCTGAATCTATAGCCTGATTTATAGTGGCCATTACACCAAGTTTCATCAGCTTGCTTATTACGTCATTGGCCTTTATATTCAGTTTTTTGGCAAGTTCACCTACTGTTACGCTCTCAGTTATGCTGATCTTATCGGGAACGGAACTTTTTTTCAGCTCTGCTGCCTGCTGTTTCTTTTTTAGGATAAGAGCTTTTTCAGATTCATCTTTCTCTTTCTTGTTATTTCTGATCCAGGCCTTTTCTTTTTCTTTCTCTTTCTCTTTTTCTTTCTCTTTACCTTTGCTCTTCTTAGCTGCCTGATCATCTATTTCAAGTGCAACAGGAGCATCTTCTTTGCCTGGTCCCTGGAATCTCTTCCTTATATCACCGCCCTGACCCTGCGGCCTTCCTCCGCCCTGTGGTCTTCCACCACTCTGCGGTCTTCCGCCCCCCTGGCCCTGGGGCCTTCCACCCTGACCCTGCGGCCTGCCGGTTCCCTGGCCCTGAGGCCTTCCACCCTGACCCTGCGGCCTGCCGGTTCCCTGGCCCTGAGGACGCGGCCTGTCTCCA
>DIEX01000028.1:57890-93254 GCA_002418835.1 Spirochaetia bacterium UBA5763
AAGCGGGTCTTTCACCCTGCGGACGAGCGGGCCTGTCGCCCTGAGGACGCGGTCTGTCTCCATAAGCAGGTCTCTCACCCTGCAGGCGGGCTGGTCTGTCGCCCTGAGGACGCGGTCTGTCTCCATAAGCAGGTCTCTCACCCTGCGGACGGGGAGGCCTGTCGCCCTGAGGACGATCTCCGGTTCTGGCCGGTCTATGTTCAGTTCCTGAGGATTCAGGTTTTCTTTTTTCCCTGTCGGGTTCTCCGGTTCCGGGAGAGGTCCTGACCTCGGAGGTTTTTACTTTTATCTCTGTACTTTCAGGTTTTACATGATCTTCTTCAGTTCCGGTTGCTTTATTATACTCTTTCTGATCCCCTTCTTTCGCGGGAACTTCCTTTCCGATTTTCCTTGTGAGATCGCTTGAAAGCTTAACATCTTTCTTCAGCTTGATCTTCTGTTTTTTCTTTGCCTTCTGCGCGTCTTCGAGTTTCCTCTTCTTCACGCTTTCAATTTTTTTCTCAACAAGAAAAACCTCTCTCTCGGAAAGATCAGCTGTATCTTTGTCACATGGGATATTCAGTTCCCTGCATATTTCGGTAATATCATCAAAAGTAACGTGATTCTTTGTAGCAACTTCATTAGCTTTCATGTAAAGTCCTGATTATTAAATTTTATTCATGATTCTCATCCGGAGTAACTTCGTTTTCACCGGGCTCATCGCCTTTTCCGTCTTCATCATCTTCATCGAAGTCGACTACATCAGCGAGTATTTCCAGAATTCTCTGGGCGGTTTTTTCGCCTATACCATCTATTTTCATGAGATCATCAAATGATTTCTCAACGAGTTCCTCAACAGAGAATATTCCCGATTTTTCAAGTATTTTAATAATACGCGGTTCAAGGTCCGGGAGTTCCTCAAGCGAAGTTTCATCCATATTACCGGAGAAGAGCTGATCAACAAGAGCTCTTGAATCACTTGAACTGAGAAAATTCTGGTAGTCATCTTCTGTCTTGATATCAATATCAAATCCGCAGAGCCTTGAAGCAAGCCTGACATTGTGCCCCGCTTTTCCAACAGCAAGGGAATACTGGTCACCATCTACTACTGCGATTACCCCGCCATCTGAAGTTTCAACAACCTCCCTGATCCTTGCAGGAGTAAGAGCGTTGGCAGCCATAATTTTCTTTTCATCATAGTATGCCACAACATCTATCTTTTCCCCTTCAATCTCCCTTACTATTGACTGTATCCTGATACCCTTCATACCGACGCAGGCGCCCACTGAATCAACATCATCCCTGTCACTTGCAACAGCAACCTTTGTCCTGAGTCCCGCTTCACGCACAACCTTTACTATCTTAACTATACCGTCATAAATTTCAGGTATCTCCATCTCAAATAATTTTTCAATAAATTTCGGATGAGCCCTCGAAAGAATTACATCAGGCCCCTTGGAGCTTCTCTGAACTGAAAGAATAAGAGCCTTAATCCTGTCGCCTATCTTATACCTCTCAAGAGGTGACTGTTCCCGCGCCGGAAGAAGGCCCTCTGTGCGCCCCAGGTCAACAAAGAGATTGTCCCTTGTTCTCCTCTGGAGATAGCCGTTAATAAGTTCCCCTTCCCGGCCGCTATATTCATTATATATTATATTCTTTTCAGCTTCTTTAATCTTCTGAATAATTACCTGTTTGGCTGTCTGTGCGGCAATCCTTCCAAATGAATCGAAGGGATTCTCCTCAACATAAATTTCATCACCAAGCTTAACATCCTTTTTAATAAACAGAGCTTTATCGAAAGATATCTCTTCAGCAGGGTTTAACGGCTTCTTTACAACCATTTTCTTGGTTACAATCTTTACCGTATTCTTCTCCCTGTCAAAGGCCACCTTAACATTCTCAATTACGCCATACTGCTTTTTGAATGCTGAAAGCATCGCCGACTCGACTATGCTTTCAATTTCATCCCTGGTAATCCCTTTGTCAGTGGCAATCTGATGAAGCGCTTCAAAAAAATTATTGCTCATTTTGATAAACCTTTAATAATCTAAATTGGCATGTACAATCGAACTATGCTTAATAACAATTTTACTCTTTTCTCCGGAAATTTCAATTTCCTCATCATTTACTTCTGATAAAATACCCTTTACAGCTTCCCTTTTGTCACCCTCTTCACAAACAACTTTAACGGGTGCACCTTTAAACCTGTAAAATTCATCTTTATTTCTTATTTTACGGTTTATTCCGGGTGAAGAGATTTCAACAAAATAGGCCGGGAGGATCTCTTTTTCATCTAAAATCGCGGAAAGTTCATTACTAAAGCGCTCACAATCTCCGTGAGACACAGGATGGGGGCTTCCGGGGTTATCAATTTTTACAGTAATCTTTGTCTCAGGCCCCTTCAGATAGAGAGAGGCTTCATACACGGCATACCCCAGGTTATCAGCGGCCAGATTAATAAGTTTTAGTATCTCTTCCTTCAGCATTCACCAGTCCATGCATAAAAAAGGAGTGGCTCTGCCACTCCTCACACCGTCTGTCATTATCATAAGGCCCTCTTATTTTTCAACTGTTTTTTTTTGTTACAGCTAAAAGGGGTGTAAGTTTGCAAATTAATTACTAAACTTTAAGTTTCACCGGGTCTTTTATCTTCATATCAGTATAATGGGCCCCTTTTTCTCCTGTATAAGCGTTTATAACTCCAAGATCTTCCATAGATGGCCTCTTTCCTGAATAGACCATCTCCTCTAATGCGCCCCATGCTGCAACAGTCTTTTCAACAGCTTCACGAATCAGGTGGAGAACAGAATCATACCGGAACCCTCTCTGCAACGCAGGGTATTGCCATCTGCTCTGGTGAATATTAAGGGCGTCGTCATCAACTCTTTTAGGGAGAGGATACCTGACAAAGAAATCGGAATATGTAAGGGGATTCTCGTTAAACCTGTCAAAAAGACGCATCTTCCTTTCATCTGTTGTTCTTTTTAATTTATAACAAAGGGGGATATTCCGCAGCACTCTGTCAATAGAGGTGGTTTTATTCAGGCTCCCGTCAAGCCTCAGATTTTCAATTTTACTGAATTCTGAACTGAATATTTCAGCATTCTCCCTTTTAAGGGATTCAAGGAGAAGGCTCCTTACAGGAAGCCATATACCCTTCTCGCCATTAAGTTTCATAGAAGGAACCATTGTTGTTACGTCAAGCTCAGCAGGAGTGAATGTGCCGTCCCTGTAGATAAACCAGTTATCTATATTATACTGAAAACGGAGGTTTCCCCTCCTGAAAAATATTGCCTTTGCCTGATTATCAATTTCCGGGAATCCTGAACTGTAGAATACATAAGGGTGAACAACAGAGTCTGAAATGATATGCGAAATGTAACCGAGAAGATACGCTCTCCGTACCGATGTCCATTCATTCCTCATATCACCGGATTCAAGAATAACATCTATCATATTATCAATAAAGGTGGAATAGCCGCTGTCATGGAGGTAAAAGGATATATGATGTCCGTAGGTTTCCCCTTTTTTAAAGGGGTGAATATAATCAAAAATATTGGGTCCTATTGCCCCCAGCAGCCCTGCTTTTTTATGTTCGGGAGAGGAGAGGAGGAGAACAATGGATTTCATCAGGTAGGACTTCCCGCTGCTCTTTACTGCATTTTCCGCTGCTTTCCTGAATATATAGTTATGAGTGTATATTCCTGGCATTAATTAACTCCTGAATATATAGAAAACATCAGTTCAGAATATTGTCCAGTAATTAATGATGCCCTATTTGTCAGATAAAATTATTGTTTTTTCGGCAATCCCTCCATCCTTTATAATAAAAGAATATCTCTTAATATGATTCTTCATTACTATGGGCTGATTATGAAAAACTTTATTCGAATACTAAAGCCTGATAATTCATCAACAGAAGATGAAATTAAAAAAAGATACAGGGAGCTGGTTAAACAGAACCATCCCGACATCTTCCCTGAAGAGAAGCGCAGGGATCAAAACCTGATTCTTATGGAGATCAATGAGGCCTATCTCTATGTTCTGGGAAATAATTATGAACCTGTTGAAGCCGTTGCTGTTCAGACAGATGCTGTTGAGTTATATCCTGTAAAGCATAGTGACCCTGCGTACGCGTATTACAAATCTGCCATAGATCACCTTAACAGGGGGAACTATATATTCAACTGGAGCAGGTATACGCCGAAAAATCACAAATACCACTTTGACGTCAGGAAGGGGAGCCTCATTAAAACAGCCTCGGAAGCCCTTGAACATTACACAATGGCGTACTCTTCTTTTATGAAAGTCTGTAACGGCTATCCTGAATCGATATGGGTTGCTGATTCAATCGAGAAACTGGATCTCATTGAAAAACTGAATGACCGCTACACTGAAATTATTGAAAGACTCACAGGAAATTATAAAGCATAACCGATATTATATAAAGGAAACGTCTATGATAAAGAACACAATATATCCTCTCCTCACCGGATTCTTCACTGTTGCCTTTAAAGGGGACCTGAAGTTCCCTAAAGTTGAAAATATCCCGTCATTTATATTCCTGATAATTACTGACTCAGGTGAACCGGTACTTGTAGACACAGGTTTTGACCTGAACCATATACCAGCGCCAGATTCAATCGGGAAAAGGGAGCCGCACCAGGAGATCCCTGCGCTGTTGAAAAAGTTTGATCTCACCCCCTCTGATATAAAAAAAGTTGTGCAGACTCATCTGCACTGGGACCACGCTGCGGGCCTTAAATATTTCCCCCATGCGGATATATATATACAGGCTGCGGAATTTGAAGGGCTCTTCCACCTCCTGAGATATGAAGAGACATCATTCTGCCCTGAACACTGGTTTCACCTGCGGGATAAATTCATCCTTATTAACGGCGACTATGAGATAATGCCGGGGATTACTCTTCTGCGGACCGGGGGGCACACATCGGGGCACCAGGCGCTGAAGATTCAGTGCGGGGAAAAAACAGCGATATTACTGGGTGATTCACCCTTCACTTATGAATGGCTCTGGACACTGGTGCCTGAAAGTTTATGGGAAATCTATAAAACCGGCAGGGGCAGAAACTTTTTCTGGCAGGAGGAGAAACTTTCTGAAATTAAATCCTGGTTTGAGAAAGCTGAAATAATTCACGGCAGGGATCACGATGATTACTCTGTTGAGGATATAAAAAGGATGGGGGAGATTCATATATTCTCTCACGACCCATCCCTTATTAACACTAAATCAATCTGAATTACTCTTCATCTTCATCTATATAAAAAGTCAGTACCGGGCGTTTTGAATAGCGCACCACTCTTTCACAGCTGTTCTGATGCATTACATGATTGAGCCCCTTTCTTACATGGTGACCCATTATAATAAGGTCAGCATTAAACTCCTCCGCTTTCTCAATAATTGTAGTGCCGGGATCTCCAACTTCAACAACGGGTTCAATATCATTATACTGCTCTTTCATTTTAGCTATATGCTTCTTGAGGAGTTCCATTGCTTCAACAACAGCGCTGTCCCTGAAATTCTCCCAGAGCCTGTATGCGTCGTAATAAAACGTGAGCTTTGGCATTTCGGTTATGACATGAAGCACGTAAACATAGGCCTTGTATTTTGCCGCAACCTCAATTGCCTTATCAAGAACATCCTCCGGCCTCTCACTGAACCCCACTGCAACAAGAAACTTCAGTTTTTTATCTGTCATAATTAACCTCCGCCCTGTTTAATAAAACTTCTTCTATTAAAATAATAATAAATCAGATTAATTCCAATTTTTTTATCATGATTTGAGAGGTATAGTATATCGCAAATTCAATGGTGAAGCATTTTAATGCAGATTTACTCAATGCCGATGCAATTTCAATCAACATCAATACTTTTTACATCAATGCCGATGCAATTTCAATCAACGCCGATATAAACTCAGTCAGAGCTGTAACTTTAAAAGAAGGGTTCAGCACTCTTCTTTTATACACATCAATTGTTTGGGTAACTTAGCTTGATGATTGCTCTTTTTATCACTATATTCTAATCTGAAACCGATAATATATGTATGCTGTTATGTTAATTTTTTACAGTACATTATGGATAGAGAAAACGATCTTATACTGAAAATTGAATCTCTTGAAGAGGAGAACCGATTACTTAAAAAATTTCTGGATGATTCATTGAGCCGGGACAATACAGTTGCGCATAATCCCGCTGCAATATCCGGCGCTTTTGCCAGAGCAATGATTGAAAACTCTTTCCACAGGGAGTTTCTGAATAATGCCGGTGTTCCTGCTGAAACTATTCAGACAGCGGAACGGCTCAGCAATGAAAAATATATAAGCGCCCTTTCAAGAAAACTCAACTCCCTTGCTGATGAAAAAAGCGTTTTAAAAACAGTTCTTCAGGATCTTTCAATAAAAAGCAGCGCCCGTTATATCTATTATATACAGCTTGATGAATCGAGCTGTATCATATCATCAATTGTCTCAAAAGGTATTGCTGATTATGAAGATATCTTCTCATTCCAGGAGTTCTCCTCATCAAGATCCGATTTAAACATAAGGCTGGATGACCTTTACGACATAGGGAGCCTTACTCTTAACCGGAAACCGGGGGAGATGTTCTTCTCCACCAATCGGTGGGTAAGCCCGGATATTAAAAGCGCTCTACTTATACCTGTTATAGTTCAGAATGAAATATTAGGGATAATAATTATTGATACATCCGGAAATGAGTCAGGCATTACCCCTGTTGATATAATGCTTTACCAGACAGTTTCAAGTATCGTTACAGGCTCACTTAAAAGAATTGCCTATGAAAACAGAATCAGGGACAGGAAGGAGCGTTATGAACTTATAATTGAGAACACAACCCACCTCCTTTTCCAGACACTACCTGACGGAACAGTAACATTCGCCAACAGAAGATTTGCTGAATTTTTCGGCACCTCCCCTTCGGAGCTTAACGGGCGTCCGATTAATGAGTTCGCACTGCGGGATAAGGGATCTGTTTTATCGCTCATGAACAGGCTCAGTAGTATATCCGGAGCATTTGAAAGTGAAATCTCAATCACCGATTATCATAATAGTGAAAGGATCATCCGGCTCTCTGTGAATCCGGTACTGAGTGAGTCGGGGAACATCCTCCTTTTTAATTTCCTCGGAGAGGATATAACAGAAAAAAAATATCTTCAGAACGAGCTTCTGAATACCAAGAAGCGACTTGACCTGGCATTTCTTGCTTCAAATGACGCATACTGGGACGCCAACCTGGTTACAGGTGAATTTTTCTATTCTCAGAATTTTTACCGCATGCTGGATTACGATTCATCAGAGATGCCGTCACTCTTCAGGGACTTCCTGAAACTTGTGCACCCGGAGGATGTTCCACCTATCAAGAGTATTTTAAAGAAATGTTTCAGCGGTGATATTATCCGCACATCCATCAGGTTCAGGGCTGTGACATCACATGGCGATTATAAATGGATATACTCACGCATGATGATAATCGAATCGGATAAGAAAGGGTCTCCTACAAGGCTAATTGGAACTAACGTTGACCTCACTGCCACTGTTAAAATTGAAGAAAAACTTAAGGAGAGCGAAACAAGGCTTAAGATGATCCTGGACAACATGCCTGTTATGCTTGATGCCATAGATGAATCAGGGATCATCATTCACTGGAACAGGGAGTGTGAACATGTCACAGGGTACTCCGCTGAAGAGATAATCAATAATCCCGGCGCACGCCGGCTCCTTTACACAGACGAAAAGGAACAGAAGTTCTTCTTTAAAATGCCTCCGGAGCATGGCGGAAACTACAGGAACATGGAGTCCACTCTGGTGAGCAAGTCAGGGATAAAGAAAACAATTCTCTGGTCAAACCTCTCCGACCTCTACCCTGTACCCGGATGGCACTCATGGGCTGTGGGTATTGACATAACACCTCTAAAAGAGGCGCGTGAGGCTTTAAGTGAAAGCACCTATAAACTCAGGGAAGCCCAGAAGATTGCACGCCTGGGTTACTGGGAATATGACCATAAAGAAACTGTTTTCACATGGGAGGGCACACTTTCAAAAATGATCGGCTATGATGAGCAACCGATGATGATCCCTGAAAACGAAATGCTCAGCTTCATTCACGAAGAGGACCGCAAAAGAATAGCGAAGAGTTTTTACCGCTGTATAAGGGACAGGGAGATACACAATGATATAATCAGGTATCTCACAAAGTCCGGCGAAACAATCTTCGTCAGGCAGACAAGTAAAACTGATTACGACTCATCCGGGGCACCTTTATTTACAAGGGGGATATGCTTTGACATAACCGAGCTTAAAAAAACAGAACTTGAACTTGTTAAAGCAAAAGTCAGGGCAGAGGAGAGCGACCGTCTTAAATCAGCATTTCTTGCAAACATGTCACATGAAGCGCGTACACCTCTTAACAGCATTATGGGTTTTTCAGAACTTCTCTGCGATAACAATGTATCACAGGAAGATATAGTTAACTATGCGGGGATAATCAGGGAGTCATCAAGGCAGCTCACCAGCCTCATCTCAGACATAATAGATATATCAAAGATAGACGCAAAGCTCATGGTAATCACCAAAAAGCCCCTTCGCCTTAACAGGATTATTGATCATATATGTGGAGTCTTCAGAAATGAAGTAAAGGAGCGGCCTGTTGAAGTATCCTGCAGTAAAGAGTTTGATGATAATTCCGACGTAATAATCACTGACGAAACAAGGCTTCAGCAGATACTGAATAACCTCATTTATAACGCACTTAAATTTACAGAATCGGGATCGGTTTCTTTCGGGTACACTCTCACTGAAGACAGAAAATTTATCCAGTTCCATGTGCAGGATTCAGGTATAGGCATACCTAAGAACAGACAGAAGATGATCTTCGGGAGGTTCAGGCAGGCTGACGCATCAATCGCGAAAAAGTACGGCGGCACAGGACTTGGCTTAAGTATATGCAGGGAACTCAGCAGACTTCTTGGCGGAAAAATCTGGGTCAGATCTGAGGTTAACAAAGGCTCCACCTTCTATTTTAAAATACCTTACGATACAGCAGGCGCTGTTGAACTACTGGATGATAAAACCGGTATAAAACAGAAGGAGTATGGAGATTTTCTTAAAAACCGGAAAATTCTCATTGTTGACGACAACCGTTCAGTACACACTCTCCTTGCCGCAATTTTCAGGAAATATGAAGCTCTCCCCCTATCCTCCGAAACCGCTGCTGAGGCCATTGCCCGGATAAACGGTGATGACACCATAGACATTATTCTACTTGATATACAGCTCCCTGACATAGATGGTACTGTTGCAGTTAAAAAACTGAAAGAAATACGTCCCGCTCTCCCTGTCATAGCCCAGACAGCAAATGCCCTTGAGGATGACAGGAGGAGATACCTTGAACTCGGATTTGACGGATATGTTTCAAAGCCCTATAACAGGGAGGAGCTTCTCCGCACAGTCTGCTCTCTCATAAATAATTCTCAAAATTAACTTCTTTATAACCGATATTCTTTATAGCGGTTTAATTTATGAAATCCGGAAAGATAATATCTCTTACATTAATCATTTTTATTGTTATATCATCAGCTGTGTCTGCTGAAGATTACCAGTACCAGTATTTCAGCCAAAAGGATGAGTATGTCCCTTTTTCGGATTATATACCCAGGGTACGGCTGCATTACTATACTGTTCCGCACTACCTTGAAGACTACTACCTCCTCTTCGGGATGAAGCTGTATTATGATGAAAGCTCCCTGAGAAAAAATATAGAAATGCTTAAAACATCACTGAATGTTAAATTCAGGCACCCTTCCCAGGCTCTGGTAGAAGTGGATACAGAACAGGAATACCTGAAATACAGAAAGCTGATGTTCATGCATATAAATATTATGATCATGAGAAATTACCTGAAAGTCGGCTCAAAATACGACAAAATTAAAGTCAGGTTTCATGACGCCCCATTTGCGAAGGAGATAATCGAAAGCCTCGATATTGCGATAGGCCTCTACAGACAGGCTCTACCCTACTGGGAGGAGGCAAAAAAACATGCTGAAGGTGCAAGCGAAATAAAAATTACAACCCGCATGAGCAACATAGAATCTGAACGTTACAGAATAGTAAGAGGGGAACTCGATTTTAATAAAATTATAAATAACCATATAACATCTTCTGAAAAGAAAAAGAGGGAACTGCAAAAATATCTTGCATCCTCACCTCAATAATCCTTATAATAAATATAATCCATTAACAGGAGCCTGTTATGAAAATTCTCGACATCATACGTTCGCGCAGGTCTGTGAGAAAATATACCGGTGAACCTGTGCAGGATATTACAATAAATGAAATTCTCGAAGCTGCAAGATGGGCCCCGTCAGGGCTCAATAATCAGCCCTGGAGATTTGTTGTCATAAAAGATGATTCCTTTAAAAAAAAGATATCGGAATTAACCCACTACTCAAGTATTGTTGCAGGTTCAAATTTTCTTATCGCGGTTTTCTACAACCAGCCCGCAGGATACAACAGGGATAAAGATCTTATGAGTATTGGAGCTTCAATACAGAATATGCTTCTTTACGCGCACGAGGCGGGTATAGGTTCAGTTTGGCTTGGTGAAATTCTGAAGAACAAGGATAAGATTAATGCACTGCTGGGAATTGATGGCTCTAATGAATTTC
This sequence comes from Spirochaetia bacterium UBA5763, assembly GCA_002418835.1. Lineage (GTDB taxonomy): Bacteria > Spirochaetota > UBA4802 > UBA4802 > UBA5550 > UBA5550. Next base: position 68,576 of record DIEX01000028.1, read on the forward strand.
TTGCTATTGCGGCTTTCGGTTTCCCCGGCGAAGAGGGTGTAAGCGAAAGAAAAAAAATGAGTGAACTGATACTTAAAGTAATTTGAGGTATATCATGAAATTATTCTACAATCTATTCATACCGGTCCTGTTTTTATCTCTCATGTCAATTGCTGAAGCTGCTGATAACAACAATCCGGTCATTTCATTATTCGCTGATCTGAAGACTCTTTCTGAAACTTCATATTCTATTGAATATAAAGTAAATATTTCAGGTATAGATGCCTCCTCTTTCATGGATCAGAAGATCAGCTATCCCTATGATGCTTCAATTATCGAGGGGATGATTATGGATCGTAAAATCAATGAGAGAGATTTTCTTTACTCCGAAAGAAATATAGACCTTAACGGCGATGGTGATACTGATGACAGTTTCCCTGTCAGTTATAAAAGCGACTCCATTACTATTAACGGTATACGGATAAACCCGCTTTTCAGAAAAGCAGGGGGGAACTCTTTACTTGTCCCATTCGACAGCTCCAGCCGTGAAAATTCAATAAAGATTAAACCGGAAGGCCATCTCTTCGTTATACATACCTATGAGCCTCTCATCGGAAAAATCAAAGTTATGCTCTCTGAATCACCCGGCAGTACAATTTTCAGGGAATTCCCTAACAGTCTCCTTATTGTTGAACTAATTCATAATAACGGTGAGGAGCTTGATAATCTGGCAATAGACAGAAAACAACCTGAAAAAAGTTTCACAAACGAAAAAGAATTCAGCCATGGCGGTGAAAACCTTAAGCGTTCCATCACAGGAATTAATCTTAACCTTCATGATAACAATGCCTCAGGTACAATCAGGATTGATAACATCCGTGAGAAATTCAAAGTCAGATTATTATATCTATTTTCAATAAGCCGAAGAACTGTTTTGGTAAACGAAAAAATCCTTTTGCCTTTTAAATAGCAGGTTTCTTTGAAAGAGCCTCTCCTCAGTCTTCTGTTTATTCTATCAGTATATAATACGGTACTGCTCCTGATCTTTTTCAGAAACAGGAAAGGGAGACTCCTTTCTCTGAACTCAATCCCGGCCCTGCTCATCGGTCTTCCGCTTATCCCCTCGATCTCAGATATCCGGTTCCCCGTTACAAGCGGGGCATCGGCAATGGGGTACTTTCTCTTCCCCGTAACTTTAATTTACCTTATAACCGACTATTATCCTCTGGAAAAAAGAAAACACATTATCATGTGGAGCGTTGCAGCTTCCGCCGGGATTTTTGCTTCTCTCCTCCTCCCTGAAAGGATAAAAGAGATACTCTTTATTTTCCAGATATCCGCTTTTTTATATCTCCTTTTTATTCTCAGGGAGAGGCTTCTTACAAAAATTAATATTACTCTCCTTCTCGTTGTTTCCCCTGCTATTCTTTCATTGTTCTATTTATTTATTCATGGTGAACACTCCCTTGCAGCAGCGCTTATTATTATATATCTTCTCACAAATATTTTTCTTCTTTATGAATATTCCAAGAGAGCTGAAATAATAAACCAGAGGATAGCGAGCATCACAGGGCTGAATAAAAGGCTGGATCAGGTTATAACACGTCAGAAACAGAATAACGACCAGCTTAAAAAGATTATAGCTCAGAAAGATGTCGAACTGCTGCAGATTGCGCGCCATGCGAGCCTTGCCGAAATAACAACCGGTATTGCGCACGAACTTGCCCAGCCCCTCACAGGAATTAAATGCATATCCCAGAGCATTATTGATGATATAAATTATGATGAGCTTGACCTGATGCAGGCGGTTTCTGATCTTTCAAAGATATCTTCACTTGTGGACAGATCCTCTTCGATTATTGATCACATCAGGACCTTCTCCCGGAAAAGGGGATTTTCATTTCAGCCTGCGGATCTCAATGCCTGTATCTTAAATGCAGTGGAACTTCTTAATAACCAGATGCGGAACAGCCGGATCGACATTGAATTTACCCTTGATGAATCTATACCTGGAATATACGGCGACAATCTCTCACTTGAACAGCTCTTCATAAACCTTATACTGAACTCCCGTGACGCTATTAACGCAAGGGGGGAAAACTCACGTGAACACGCGGGCAAAATCAGGATTATGACAGGAGCTAATGAAAAGAACGCCTGGCTTATTATTGAAGATAACGGCTGCGGAATACCTGAAGATATTATTCCTAAAATATGGACACCTTTTTTCACCACAAAAAGAAAAGGTAAAGGGACCGGCATAGGGCTCTCACTGAGCCACAGGATAATCAGGGAACACAATGCCGAGGTTTCTGTAGATTCTTCCGGCAGTGGTACTATTTTTACAATAACCTTCCCCCTGGCTCAGACCATTTCCACTTCAGAAAAAGATCAATAGATAAACCTGCGGTTTTTCAGATCCCTGATCTCTCAACCTGCTCATTCTCCTCATCAGAGAGATAAACATTTTCAATAATATCAGATGCCCAGCTTTCAGTTAATGATACTTTTTTAAGTATCATGACAGAGAGTATTTTCACAGAGCCTGTTTCACTCCACACCCTGTCAGTGAGACAGCGCCAGTGCGAATTCCTGAACTTTTTCGGATTTTCAAGCTGCTCTCTGCATTCACCGCAGATAAATACACAATCTGAAGATTCCGGCTCCACCTTCACCGGAGGAACCTCAAAAACTGAGAGGCTAACCCCTGATGCCCCGCACAGCTCACAACTTGAGCCTGATCTTCGCGTAAGCTCTCTCCCGAAAGAAGAAATAAGATCAGCCCTGTTTTTATAATTATCATAGCCTCGTGCCAAGGTTTTCTCCTTTTTATATAAATTATCAATGTTTATTCCTAAAAATAGTATTTAGTGCAAAGCTATAAATATAATTTTCTGTCATACCGGCTGTAGCGAAGCGGAATGCCGGTATCTCATAATACCAATCTATGAGATTCCGGTATTTGCACGAACTGAAGATGCAAAACCGGAATGACAAAATTTTGAGCTTATAATAATTATATACTATACTTACTTTTTAGAGCTTTTTAACTTTATAATTCTTTTAGGAATTATTTGATAAATTATACCAGTTATACATCTCAATAGACTTGTTGCAAATCTAATCTTTTATCAATCATTATAAATCAAATATTGACAAATTCAAATATGAATATATTTTATTAATCATAATATAGAGTTTCGCAAAAATAACGATATCTCTAAAGCTTTAACACAAGGAGAGTATAATGGGAATTTTTAAAAAAGTATTAAAATGGATCGGCATAATAATCGGTGCAGTTTTTGTTCTGATTGTCGGCGCGGGTATAGCTCTGATGATTATTGTTGATAAGCCATTTGTTGAGGGGCAGATGGAAAAACAGCTTAACAGGCAGGTGCGCATCGGTGATTTCAGCGGCGGACTTTTCTCTGCTGTGTCCGGATTTACTGTCAGCGATGTTAAAATATCCAATTTTAAAACACCGAAGGATCTGGAAGCCCTTAAAGGGAAACCTGTTTCAGATAAAGACATCTTCGCCTCCATGCAGTCATTCAAATTCAAGGTCTCAATACCCCCTCTGCTGAAAAAACAGTTTGTTCTTAATGAACTTATGCTTTATACCCCTCAGATAAATGTTGTGCGCTACAAAAGCGGTGCTTTCAACTTCTCCGACCTCCTTGCTCCGAAAAAAATGACACCTGAAGAGAAAGCTGAACTTGAAAAGAAGATGAAAGAAGAGGCTGAAGCCGCAAAAGAAAAAGAGAAGGAAAAACCGCAGGAGAAGTCCAAGCCACTTACTGTTGATGATATTCCTGTAGCAATCAACATCGGTTCTATAGGAATGGAAAACGGAAATATAAATTTTACTGAGATGGCATCCGGACAGAAAATCAATTTATACAAAGTTACTGCAAAGGTTTTTGATATCAGAATTGATCCGGCAAAACTGGATAAAAATGACAATGTATCACTGAAAGTTTTTGCAGGGATAAAAACAGTGGGGAGATCCGAGTCTGGTGCAGTGAAATCCTTTGATATAGGCCTTGATATCAACGGCCATGTTATTCCTTTCGATAAAAAAACAAGGGTGCTGAACCCTGAAGTTATCATTAAAGCCGGATCACCTTATGGCACAATGACCGGTTTGCAGATATTCAATGAGATGATGAATGTTGAACAGCTCACAAAATACTGCGGTAAATTCGATTTTCTTAAAAAAGACCTGGAATGGAAAAACGGTTATGTCTCAATTCATTATAAAGATAACATCGCTACTTTAAAGGACGGGAAGTTTGCCAATGATGACTTCGCTTTAACATTTGGCGGAAAAATAAATGTTGCCTCCATGTCTCTTGATATGAACACAGACATGACAATGGCTGAAAAACATACAGCGAAAGTAAAATCTCAGACATCTAAACTTGCTGAAAAGGCCATTACCGGAAAGATGAAAGATTACGTAAAAGCTGACCAGATTGCTGACGCTGCTGTAAAACCCCTGGTGAATGAAAAAGGTGAGATCTACCTTAAATATGAAGTTAAAGGAACAGCTCAAAAGCCTGCACCAAAACTGATACACCCGGCACTTGGTTCTTTAGCTGATATTGTAAAGGATGCCGGTAAAGACATTGCAGGTGCAGTAGTTGACAAGGCAGCTGATGCAGCAAAAGCAAAAGCTGAAGACAAGGTAAAAAAAGAGGCTGATAAAAAAGCTGACAAAGCCGCAAAGAAACTGAAAAAACTTTTCTGACAGGAGTCAGGGGGCTGCTCAGCAGCCCCTTTTCAATTATGAAGAAACCTCAATACTTAGTAAGCGCCTGCCTTGCAGGAATTCCCTGCCGTTATAACGGGACACCTTTCCCTGTAGAAAAAATTCTTCATCTTGTAGAATCGGGAGATGCCATACCATTCTGCCCTGAACAGCTTGGCGGACTCCCTACACCGCGCAGTCAATGCGAGATATGTGAAATCAGCGGAGAAAAAAAGGTACTATCCATAGAAGGCGGTGACTGCACTGAACAGTTTATAAAGGGGGCAAAGGCTTCTCTTGAACTGGCAGAAAAATCAGGGATAAAAAAAGCGGTGCTTAAATCACGAAGCCCTTCATGCGGATATGGTGAAATATATGATGGAACTTTCTCCGGCAGTAAAAAAGAAGGGAATGGTATAACTGCGGAACTTTTTATTAACCACGGCATTAAAGTTTTTACTGAACTTACATTTAATAAAGATACTGATTAAACTATTCTGAAAGTTCTTTTTTTCTGTGAATCAGCTTTTCTTTAAGAGCAAGGAGATCCTTTTCAAAGAGTTTAATCTCGTTTTTATGGATCTGGATCTCATCATACTTTTTACTGATATAAAAAAGACTTTTGTCGATCTGTTCAACTTCGCTCACATCAGCATCTGCCATCCCTATCATCTCGGCAATCTCGTCCAGCGTTGCGCCGAACCTCTTCCCTCGCAGAATAAGTTTTAATCTCCCCCTGTGCTTCTGTGAATATACTCTCTGGTTCCCCTGGCTCCTTTCAGGAACAAGGAGTCCCTTCTCTTCATAAAACCTTATTGTTGAAGGGCTTATATCAAATTCAGCAGCAAGTTCTGAAATTGTGTACTTTTCGATGTTCATCTCTTTTTCCTGATTATTCATATCTTACAGGAATAATGACAATGGGTAATGTCAACGATTTTAAATGAAGATGAAAGTCAATCTTCACATAGATGAACTACTAACTTTTTTTACCTGATTCATGTTCAACACGGATCATCATATTTGCCAGTTCACCTTTTTTAAACGGTTTCTGAAGATAACCGAAGGCGCCCAAAGCAAGAATTTCTTTAACAGCATTGGCTGTAGTATATCCGGAGATTACAATAACAGGCAAATCCGGATTAAGGGATTTTAAATTCATTAACAATTCCCTCCCGTTCATAACAGGCATTATAATATCAAGAAAAACCGCTTTGATTTCGCCTGACATTTTTTTGAACAGCTCAAAACCTTCAAAACCGTTTGATGCGGTTAGCACTTCATACGACATGCTTTCCAGCATTTTTTCCATGGTATCCCGTATCATAATCTCATCATCAATGACAAGTAGTGTTCCGCTCCCCTTATGTTCAAAAGAGTTTTCACCCTTACCGCCCGGCCTGTCTTCTATAGAAACAGGTAGATCAATAATTATCTCTGTACCCTTACCCTCTTCACTTTCAAGTGTCAGAACCCCGTGATGATCCTTTACCGTGCCATAAACAACTGACAGCCCGAGCCCGGTTCCTTTCCCCTGATTCTTTGTAGTAAAGAAAGGCTCAAAAATTTTATCCTTTATCTTCCTGGGAATTCCGCTTCCGGTATCTTTCAGCGAAATTCTGAGATATCTTCCGGGTTCAATATCAAAAGCTGAATCTCTGCAGAATTCTTCGTCATACTCGACATTTGAGCTTGTGACTCTGAAAATTCCGCCATCGGGCATTGCATCCCTTGAGTTAATCCCGATATTAAGAATAACATTTTCAAAAAGTGTATTATCTCCTGTTACAATTGATAGTGCAGCATCAAGTGATGTCTGTATTTCTATCTTTTTATCAACACTTCTCATCAGCATAGCCAGGGCGTTTTTAATGCAGAGATGCATATCAAAGGGTTCCGACTTTCTTTTACCTTTTCTTGAAAAAGCGAGAAGTTTGTGTGTCAGATCAGAGGCCTTCTCTGACGCTTTTATTATAATATCCGTATACTGTTTCAGCTCCGTTTCATTTTTAATATAGCTGGAGAGAAGCTCCGCGCTCCCCATAATTGCCGCAAGCATATTATTGAAATCATGGGCAACTCCTCCGGCCAGCTGCCCTATTGATTCCAGTTTCTGCGACTGCCGGAGCTCATCCTCCAGGCGCTGCCTTTCAGTAATATCTCTGAAAACAATTACTGAACCTATATATTTTTTTTCATGATTGAATATAGGTGACCCGTTTTCAGAAATAATTTTTTCAGATCCATTCTTTGAATTCAGCAGAAGATAACCGCTATATGTCCCTGAATATTTTTCATGGACAATCCTTTCGAGTATATCATCTACGCATTTTCCTGTTGCATGATCATTCACGCAGAAAACTTCATTGAGATTCCGCCCGGCAGCCTCGACAGTCTCCCAACCTGTAAGTTCCTCGGCTACAGGATTGATCATTACAATCTTCTGGTCTTCTCCAACAACAATTACGCCGTCTCCGATTGAGTTAAGAGTTATCCTGAGGTTCTCCTCGCTTTTTTCAATTTCTGCATTTTTCTCTTTAAGCTCCCTGGCTCTCATTTTCGAATTCCAGACATAACTCATAAATACAGGGACAAAGGCAAAAAAGAAAAAGAGCGCAACAAGTGATGAAAGCATAACCATCTTTTTCACTGTTGTCTCAACATACTCAAGTGTAAACTCCGCGCAGGCAAGGTACTTCCGCCCCCCCGGAGAATAAACCGGAATAAACACTGCCCTGAAAACTCCCCACCTGTCTGTAAAATTAGTAAACACAGGTTCCTCCCCGGCAAAGGCGGAGATCTCTTCAGCACTTACACCATCAACGTAAGACATAAAGTAATACATCTGAAGACCTGAAATATCGGTCTGTTCCGTTCTGTTACAGGTTGTTAGATAGACCTTACCATCAATAAGAACATCGGTCCATATATACTTCATCCCGGTAAATCCCGCAATCTCTGTTAACTTCTTTTCAATATGGTTATATTCGCCAGGTGAGATTGACTCAGCGGAAACCGCACGATCATGATAATCGTCAGGGAGTACGTAGGAGATACTCCGCGCTGTCATGAGCAGAGAGCGGTCTATCTCCTTCATGACATATATCCCTGCCGCATATTTCATCAGAAAAATAAATAAAACAACAAGGAGTATATAAAAAACCACGGCTGTAAAAAAAACCGCCTCTCTCCTTCTGTTTCTGTCAGATGATATATTCATTTATCCCCTTTAATTAATATTAATACAAAATCACGATTTGTCAAATTTGAATGAATTAAACAAATGATATAGAAAGGGACCTGTTTTCATTGAGAGAACAGGTCCCTTTGCTGTTGAGAGCATTCCTTTATTCTGCTACTCTTTAATCAGATCTTTAAGTCCTGAAAAGGGGGATTGAGATTTTTTAACATCTTTCTGAGTAGACTGTTTTTTTACTTCGTGGAGTTTTTCCTTTTTATTCACCGGCGGTTTATCAGCAGGTTTCTCCGCTTTTTTCTGAGCCTCATCGAATGGTGCGCTTTTCATGGAGAGTGCTATTCTTTTTCTTTCAGCATCAACATCAATTACTGTTACCTGAACTTTCTGGTTCACCTTGATGAAACCGTGCGGATTATCCACAAACTTATCCGCCAGATGGCTTATATGCACAAGTCCATCCTGGTGAACTCCTATATCAACAAAGGCTCCGAATGCTGTGACATTGGTTACAACTCCGGATAGAACCATCCCCTTTTCCAGATCTGAGATTCCATTTACACCCTCCTTAAAACTGAAAAGCTCAAACTCTTTGCGTGGATCGCGCCCAGGCTTTTCAAGCTCGCTCATTATATCCTTTAATGTAGGTATTCCTATGGTATCTGTCACATAATTCTCAAATTTAATTTTCTGCCTGAGAGAACTGTCTCTCATAAGATCACTGACTGTGCATGAGAGGTCTTCCGCCATCTTCTGAACTATGCTGTAGCTTTCCGGGTGAACAGCACTTGAGTCCAGAGGGTTCTCCGCGTTTCTGATCCTGAGAAATCCCGCAGCCTGCTCATAAGTTTTAGGCCCCATCCCTGAAACTTTTTTCAACTCCTCACGGTTTTTGAAGGCTCCTTTTTCATCTCTGTATTTCACAATCGCATCAGCCATCCTCGGTGAAAGACCTGAAACATATTTCATCAACTCACCGCTTGCAGTATTTACTTCAACACCCACTGCATTGACACAGCTCATCACTGCATCATCAAGAGATTTCTTCAGTTCCTTTTGATCTACATCGTGCTGGTACTGCCCTACCCCGATCGATTTAGGATCAATCTTAACCAGTTCAGCAAGGGGATCCATAAGCCTTCTGCCGATAGAGACAGCGCCGCGTACAGTTACATCATAGTCGGGAAACTCCTTTCTCGCAACTTCTGATGCAGAATAAACAGAAGCTCCGCTCTCATTCACCATCGTGATTATTACATTTTCAAGACCGATAGATTTACAGAAGGCCAGAGCCTCTCTCCCTCCGGTACCGTTACCTATTGCAATTGCCTCAACTTTATATTTAGCGCAAAGCTCCCGTATCTTCTTTGCTGACTCTTCGATTTTTTTGTACGGTTCAAGGGGATATATGGCGTCATTGAAAACAAAATTCCCCTGTCTCGACAGGCATACCAGTTTGCAACCGGTCCGCAGACCGGGGTCAAGTGCAAGTACCGACTTCTCTCCAAGGGGTGAAGCCAGCAGAAGCTCCTTAACATTTTCAGCAAAAACCCTTATGGCTTCATCATCAGCTTTCTTTTTCAAAGACGCCCGAAGCTCGGTCTCCATTGATGGGCCCATGAGCCTCTTGTAACTATCCTTGACCGCTTCAGCAATCTCCCCTGCCGCTGGGCTGCTTTTTTTCACAAATCTGTTCTCAAGGAGAGAAACAGCACTTTCCTCTTCAGGGAGAAAATGGACCAGCAGATGACCCTCGTCAGAACCTCGAAGCAGTGCAAGGATTCTGTGTGACGGCGCCCCATTCACAGGTTCACTCCATTCAAAGTAATCCCTGTACTTCACGCCATCTTTTTCACTCCCCTTCACAACCTTTGATGACATTGATGCTTTTTTAACAAAGAAGGTTCTCATCTCCTCACGGGCTTCACTGTTTTCATTAACCCATTCAGCAATAATATCCCGGGCACCCTGCAGTGCATCACCCCCTGATTCAACACCCTTCTCCATATCTATGTACTTCATAGCCTCCGCAACAGGATCATTCTTACCCTGTGCAAAAAGTATCTCAGCCAGAGGTTCCAGTCCTTTCTCTTTCGCGATCATCCCCCGTGTTCTGCGCTTCGGCCTGTACGGCAGATATATGTCTTCAAGCCTTGATAGAGTCTCAGCTTCCATCACCTGTTTCTCAAGTTCAGGGGTAAGTTTCTCCTGCTCTGTGAGGGATTTTATAATTGCCTCCCTCCTTTTATCAAGTTCAGCAAGCAGTTCAATGCGGTCCCTTATTGCTATGATTGCAACCTCATCAAGGTTTCCGGTTACCTCCTTCCTGTAGCGGGCAATAAAGGGGACAGTGGCATCTTCGGAGAGGAGCTTAACAACTGCAGCAACCTGCTCTTTTTTAATCTTAAGCTCTTTCGACACTATGAGTATATTTTTTTCCAATTCCATTAATTCATCCTGTTAAATAGTGTATTAGTTATATATTCTGATTAATCCGGAAAAAACTCTCCGGAAAGACTTTTTCATTAATATTATGAAGTTTTCATGGATTAACCGGATTTTATACGCCGTATTTTACCATACAAAAAAATCAACCCCGGTTTTCCTCTGGAGGATAATAATTCCTGATATTTATAAAATAGAGACAGCAATATAACGGGCCTCAGCAAAAAGCGGAGTTAAACTCTTCCGGAGCGAAAAATCAGATGCTCCAGAACAAGAGATACTGTAATACCCACAACAAATCCGTTTCCCAGTACAGGCCTGAGGCCTGAAGGGAGCGATTCCAGTGACCCTGCCGGCAGAAATGCAATAATTAACCCGGAGAGAACGGGAAAAGCAATCAGCAGGAGATAATCAAAAGAAATATCTCTCATTCCTGAAAAGGCTACAAGGAGGCCTGCCGCCACCTGTGTACACATAATGAAAAGGAGAACCGAACCTATCACCACATCTGGAATAAAATTCAGCCAGAAGAGAAGACCGGGAATAAAGGAGAAAAGAAGCATTATTACCCCTGCCGGTATCAGAGTTGAACGTGCAGCACACCCTGTTGAAGCAATTATACCGGGACTGAAAGAAAAATTCAGCGGACCTATTACCCCCATGAATCCTGCCAATACATTACCAATACCGGTGAAGGCTGTACCTGAATTAATACGCCGCGGCATTTCATCCGCATTCAGCACAGTTCCCACTGCCTGAATTGAACCAAGATCATTCACAGCAAGGCCGAGAAAGCATAACATAAACGCTGCGATTAATCCCGGATCAAAATCCGGATATGTAGTTAGCCCCGAAAAAAAACCGCCGAAAAACCTAATATCAGTTGAACACCCCTGTAAAACAGAGGCTGGCTCAATCATGAAATATACAATAGTTCCGGAAATCATCCCCCAGAGTATTATAGTAGATTTCATCAAACCTGTAAAAAACCTCTGGCAGAGAAACATCAGAAGAATCAGGACAAAAGCGAATCCGAGATGCCCGGCAGAAGAGAACCCTGATGAACCTCTGCTTATCATCTGAATAATTGACGGCATCATTGTAAAAGCCACAAGAAGAAGAATAACTGAGACAACACGCGTATTAAATAGTTTCCGTATTTGATTAAATAGTCCGCTCACTGAGAAAAGAAACAGCAGACCCCCTCCGATCATTATAGAAGTATATATGGATGCCGGAGACTTCCCCTCAGATGCAAGAATTCCTATTAATAATACGGTTGCAGGCCCAATAACAAGAGGGAGCCTGTGCCCTTTCCAGATCTGAAGCAGCAGGCTTACACCCATTACAGCAAAGAGCTTCTGCATATAGAGCATGGAGGATTCAAAAGAGCCCTCCATACCTCCAAGTATTCTCCCGAGTATAATTACAGCAGGAATTGTTACCGCAAGCCACTGAAGCCCATATATAAGAATCTCTTTAAAAGGCGGCCGATCTTCAAGAGCATATTTAAGATTCATATCAGTCCCTCAAAAACGATTCTATCTATACCCGTAATTATCCACAATAAAATCTATATCTTTATCACCGCGACCTGAAAGATTAACCAGAATAGACTTACGCGGGTTCTCTTTTGCGTACTTCATGGCAAAAGCAACAGCGTGAGCGCTCTCAAGAGCAGGGATAATACCTTCAACTTTTGAAAGAGTATAGAATGCGTCAAGGCACTCTTCATCAGATGCTGTTGTATACTCTACGCGATTGTTATCCTTAAGCATACAATGCTCAGGCCCTGAACCTGGATAATCAAGGCCGCTTGCGATAGAATATACAGGCTCCGGCTCACCCTTATCATTCTGGAGAAGATAGCTTTTAAATCCGTGGAGTACGCCCGGTTTACCGTACGAAAGACTTGCCGCGTGATCACCGATTTTCAGAGAACGGCCCGATGGCTCCACTCCTATAATCCTGACATTTTGATCTTCAATAAATGCTGAAAAAAGGCCCATGGCATTCGAGCCTCCCCCCACACAGGCGGTAATTGCATCAGGAAGCTCCCCTGTCATTTCAAGAAACTGCTCACGTGCCTCCAGCCCCACTACATGCTGAAAATCACGAACCATCATGGGGAAGGGATGCGGCCCCACCACTGAGCCTATACAGTACATTGAAGTCACAGGATCTTTAAGGTAAGCTTCAAACGCGGAATCCACAGCCTCCTTTAATGTCTTTAAACCATGAGTTACTGGGATAAGTGTTGCTCCCAGAAGTTTCATACGCACAACATTTGGATGCTCCTTTGCTATATCCACCTCCCCCATATGAATTTCACATTCAAGGCCGAAGTATGCTGCGGCAGTTGCAAGTGCAACACCATGCTGGCCAGCGCCTGTTTCTGCAATAACTCTTTTCTTCCCCATATATTTGGCAAGGAGAACCTCTCCCATACAGTGATTCAGTTTATGAGCACCTGTGTGATTCAGGTCCTCCCGTTTAAGATATATACGCCCCCCCATCTTATTTGAGAGGTTCCTGCAGAAATATGTGGGAGTCGGCCTCCCCTGAAAATGCTTCCTTATATTTCTTAATTCACTTATGAAATCATGGGATTTACTTATAGAATAGTAGGCATCAGTAATTTTATCCATCTCCGCCTGAAGATCCGGGGGTATAAAAGATCCTCCATATTCGCCGAAAAAACCTTTCGCATCCGGATATTTTTTCAGATAATCAGTCATTATAAAATCTCCTTTATCATATACAATAGTTCAATAAACATGCTGTTTTTCTTTAACAATAACTACTTAATGATTATTACATAACAACCTTTTTTTATTAATAGTATCCTCTGATTAAGCGGGGAGGGAACTCTTATATATTGCTGCTATATTGTAACTGAACAGCTACATATTAATCATTAAACCGGTTTCCAGATAATGACAAAACAGCTATTGCATAATTTCCTGTATACATTTAGCACATTCATACAGTATCTCTTAAAAACACAGGATATATCCGCTTTATGAAACAGATTAAGAGATCAAGACAGCATCAGGCATACTTAACTGATTATATGACTGATAAAGACTGAACAATTTACACCAATGGAAGGTGCCGTATGAACCCGCTGAATTACATCTTTACTTCAAACACCAGTCATGACAGAGGCCTGTTAAGTATACTCTTCGGAAATAACAGACAGAACCGCCGCTCTGATAATAAACAGAAGAAGGTGGAACTGCCAGCAGTGCCGGTATCAGCCGCATATCTGTTTACAATTTCACCTGGTTATGAAAGCTTTAAAAATTCTCTAATCAATCTGAAGGGAAATTTTTCATTTGAAGTAGACGACATGGTTAACCTTGGAGAAGCATACTTTGAAAAATATCCTGATAATTTTAACTCCTCAACCGCAGAAGAGATACATATCGGATACCGCATTGCACGTATATGCCTCATTGAAAAAATACTAAAAGAGATCCCCCAGGAAAGAAAATACTACTATCGCAAAATGTATTACAAATCCGCCGAAATAAATAGTATTGTTGATCATATAATAAAAAAATACGGCAAAGAGACCGTCTTTGATGATTACCTCCTTATAATCACCAACCTTGATGTTCTTTATTTAAAAATCTGCAGCATCCCCACAAGCATGATAAAAGAGAGATATACAGGGGGGATAAGTATTTTTTTCAATATAGCTTATCTTTTTAAGAATGCGATTAAAAAATATGCTGATCCTTTAATGTAAAAAAAGGGATAGAGGTTTACCCCCTATTTTCTGTTTTTAATAAAAAATCATTGAATCATTTTATCCGCTGTGAATTCTTTAATCAGGATTCAATAAAATTCACAGGCGGATTTCTGATGAGCAACCTTTTCTACACACTGACACCTGACACGGTAATTAAAGCTGTTGAGAGTAACGGCTTTATTACTTCAGGACACTACATGGTGCTTAACAGTTACGAAAACCGCGTTTACGATCTCCGTCTTGATGAAGGCTCGCATATAATAGTAAAATTCTACAGGCCCGGCAGATGGACAGAAGCGCAGATTCTTGAAGAACACAGCTTTCTCAATGAATTGAATGATAGCGAAATACCTGTCTGCGCGCCGCTCACTTTCCCCGGCGGCGGGACGCTGCGGGAAGCAGGGGGTATATACTTTGCTGTATGGCCCCGCACAGGAGGGAGAATTCCTGAGGAGCTCTCCGATGATGAGCTTCTCAACCTGGGACGTCTCATTGCGCGCATACACAATAACGGATCAGCAAAACCTTCTGAACACAGGATCAGACTCTCCGCTGAAAGCTACGCGCTGAAGCCTTTAGAATTCCTCCTTGAGAATGATTTTTTACCTCATCATATAAGGGAGAGATACTCAAATGCAGTACGTGAAATTGCCGGCATCTACAGTTCACTCTCCGCAGATGTGCCTGTTCACCGCATTCACGGAGACTGCCATCCGGGGAATTTACTGAAAGGTATAAACGGTTTCTTCTTCCTTGACTTCGATGATTTTCTCACAGGGCCTGCTGTGCAGGACATCTGGATGCTTATACAGTCACGGGACGAAGAGGGTATCCGGCAGAGGGATATGCTTATTTCCGGTTACAGGGAGTTCCGTGATTTTGAGTATTCATGGCTCCGGTTAATTGAACCGCTCCGCGCACTGCGATATATCCACTACTCCACCTGGATTGCAAAACGGTGGATCGATCCCGCTTTTCCGCAGATATTTCCACACTTCGGCACTGACCGTTACTGGGAGGAGGAGACAACAGACCTGGAGGATCAGATAAATGTTATCTACTCAGGGGGGGAAGATCTCCCGGAAAGAACAGAACAGAGTGATGTTAAAGAGGAGAAGGAACTTACCAATAAAGATTTTTTCTGGGACCTGGAAGGTTAATTTCTGAATTACCTGAAATTTCTGTAAAACCATTGCTCAATTGCTTCACGAAGTTCACCAGGTTTTTCTGTTGGAACCCAGTGATATGAATCGATAATTACAGTTTCACAATCAGAAAGAGATCCGCATAAATCATTTACATCACATGACTCGCTGAAAAGCCTCCCTGAAGAAAAAATAAAAAGTTTCGGAACTGCAATTTTTTTCAGATCAGGCAGAGGCCTCAGAAGTTCACGCACACTCTGAAGATATGCCGCAACAGGGATATACCTGAGATCATAAAGAGGTGACCCGTACCGCTTTTTCAGAATCTCCGGTGTACCAGCCTCCTCAATCAGCTCTCTCCCTGAACGATCAAGCTCACGGAGATCAAGAAAGGGAAGTTTTCTTCTGTAAAAGCCTGAACAATTAATTATCCGCAACAAAGCAATTAATGAACCGAGAAGAAGCTTGTGTCTCCCCAGCCTTTTAAGCACGCCGGTGAATGACTCTGAGAAGAGAGGCTCAAGCAGAACAATACCGGTGCATTTTTCAGGATATAAAACTGCAAAATTAACCGCAATATTCGCCCCCAGGCAGTGCCCACCCACAGCCGCATACTCATAGCCCTCTTTATCAAGTATTGCAGCAATATCTCCGCACCACTCCTCCATTGTGATTACACCACGAAAAACAGAGTTCCCATGCCCCCTGAGATCAGGAAGAATAATATCCCAGGACTCTTTCAAAGAAGTGAGCTCGGTAAACTCAGACCATCGTGTCATATTGCTGGCAAGGCCGTGACACAGAATAATAACCCTCTTTTTAAATCCTCCGGAAACAATACGGTAGGATATCCCTGCTCCATCTTTTCTCTCTATTTTATTAATTCTATCTGTCATATATTTTTCTGAAAAATTTTTTCTCCGGGACCTTACAGCTTTATTTTACATCAAGAAACATTTTCCCTGTCTTTTTCTCAATAATAATAGAGAAATCCAGCGGGTCTTCATTCTCACAGTTTGTATAATAAATATGCTTCCCATGATATTTTGCGGTATATAACAGATCACTGTTTATCTCTTCCACAAGGCAGAAGTCCGCCTCCACATGCCAGTATGTATTCACAATCTGAGATTCAATAAGAAATTCCGCCAGCTCAGGCGCTTTAAAATACTTAAAAGATAAGTCCCTGTATTTTCCTATTAAGAATCTCTCTCCACTTTTTCGTGTTGCGTCACCCCGCTTTAGTTCACTGAAAAGAGAGGACTCAACAGCAATTCTGTGCAGTTTTTCATTTCGCCCTATTATAAAAGCATCCCCTTTTGAATATTTCTCAAGACCCGTGACCGGCTGATACCCGGAATTTTTTAGTGATACTGAATTTATTTTTTTAGATTCCTCCTCCTCTTTATATGAAGAGGTGAATCCTCGCCAAGGATTTTTATCGCGGCTAATCTGATATTTCTTTATGCATTTATTCTCTTTCATCATATTCTCCCCTCCTTCAGCATAAACAGACAGCAGAAACGGAAACATTAAAAAACATAGAACTGCTGAATAAACGGGATAACACTTCAAAGCCATAATACACCGCCACAACCAGAAGATTAATTTAAATTATACTTTAGAGATAGTGAAGTCAACTGGAACCGATGGGAAGCAGCCGTTTGTCTTTATTTATTTCCCCCTTTTTGATCCTGGAGGGCCCGGCATCCCTCTTCTAATTTTCTCTTTCTTTTCCGCTTTTGGAGGAGTACTGTATGCCGCTGTTAAACGAAGCAATTCAGTTTTTCCAATATCACCTCTGAGGAAACCGGCAATCCCGAGTTTTATCTCCTTAGGAAAAACCTCCCAGTACCTTTTCTTCCACTCCATGCCGGAATTCATGTCTGTTTCAACAAACTGTACAACCATTTCCATCAGAAGATCCGGAGGCAGTTTTTTAGCCAGTGCTGAACTGCTGCTGTCAGGAACCATCTGATTCACAATTGCATTCAGCTCCCTTTGTGAAATATCGGGCTTATGCTGAAGAGCAAGCTGCACCACCAGGTCACGTGCCATCTTCTTCATATTGAGATTCGCCATTCCAAGCTGTTCCTGTATCTGCTTCGACATGTTTTTTGCCATGGAATCAAGGTCCAGACTCCCATTCAGGCCGGATGGTTTTACCGTTTTTTTGTCCCGTTCATCAAGAAGACGGTACAGCTCCTCCATCTCTTCAACCGAAGCATTCCTGAGAAAACGATCCAGGAGATTGTTTTTAATATCATCATTGTTCATAATTTTCAGGTTACATCATTCATATTTTTTCCGGTTTGCGTATAAATAAATCATTTTCAATATAAACAGAGCATCAAAAAAATAGTATATTAAAATTATTTCAAAGCGCCTTTTCTGTTAAGCTTAGTTTCTACCGCTCCTCAGTGAGGCGGTAAATCCTCTGGCGTGAAGGGGCTCTGTATCTCAGATCATTATAAGTACCAGACTTACAGCAAGTCTACCAAATTAGAATTTTTATACATGTAAATTTCCGGAAAGTTACGAATGAAGAACCTTTTTTTAAACATTAATCAGCTCTTTTCTATACACACTTTTTTCTGTCCGGAACATACACTTGCCGGAATCATTCTGTTATTACTGCTGTTTATAACAATAATTTCCTTTTTATTATTCTTATACAGGATAAAAGCCTTATACTACTCAATGCAGAAATACCGGCTGTTTTTCAACGAGTCCCCTGATCCGCAGCTCCTTATTGTAGAAGGGAAAATAACTGAATGCAATAAAAGTGCTGAGCTCCTCTGGAACCTGAAACGTTCCGATATAATAGGCCGCCATCCGGGGGATCTCTCGCCTTCACAACAGCCGGACGGAAGCAATTCCCTTCAGAAATCTTCTGAATATATAGAGAAAGCATTAATAGAGGGGAGAAATATTGTCGAATGGCAGCATATCCGGCCGGATAATTCAGTTTTCTGGATTGAAGTGATTCTCTTCGCAGTAAAATTTTTCAGAAAGACCGGAGTTATTGCGACAGTCCGGGACATAACAGCAAGAAAAATTGCCGAAGAAAAGCTTATCCTCGAGCAGAAAAGAATGAGGGAGATTATTGATCTTGTGCCTCATTTTATATTTGCAAAAGATTCTGAAGGCAGATTTTTCATTGTAAACAAAGCAGTGGCAGAGGCATACGGCACCACTGTAGAAGAACTTACCGGTAAATGCGATTCTGATTTCACCTCATCAGAAGAGGAGGCTGCCCATTTCAGGAAAGCTGATCTCGAAGTAATAAACTCAGGAAAGATGAAAACAATCCCTGAAGAGAGGATTACTTATGCTTCTGGTGATATCCATATACTCAATACAGTGAAGATACCATTTACCCTTTCAGGTACTTCGACTCCTGCTGTTCTCGGTTTTTCCATGGATATAACTGAAAAAATTGCTGCTGAGCAGGCCCTTAAACAAAGTGAAGAAAAATTCCGTATTCTCGTTGAAAACATAAGTGAAGTCATATTCTCATCAGATATAAACGGAATCTGTACCTATATAAGCCCTGTAATAGAGAATCAGTTCGGTTATAAACCTGAAGAGATAACAGGGAGATCCTTTGAAGTATTTACGTTTCATGAAGATCTTCCGGGACTCAACGCGGATTTTTTAAAGACCACGGAAGGGCGTGGGGAACCTTATGAATTCAGGGTACACGCAAAAAACGGTGAAATCCGAACAGTAAGATCTTCCAGCACGGTTTTATATAATGAAAACAAACCTACAGGGATAATAGGGATTATTACAGACATTACCTCTATCAAAGAGAAAGAGAACGAACTCAGGGAGGCCCTGAACTACAGGAGAGCTATTCTTGACCAGACCGCTGTTGGTATTGTGCTTACATATAATGACAGAATTATTCATGAAGCTAATCAACGTGCTTGTGAAATTTTCGGATACTCTCTGGATTGTTTTATCGGAATGAGTTTCAGGAGGATTCATATCTCCGAAAAGAATTTTGATGAATTCGCTGTTTCTTATGATCGCCTGAATGAACTGGGGATGGTTACCCTCGAAATACCATTCCGCAGAAAAGACAATGCACAGATCTGGTGCTATACATGCGGCACATTTCTTGATCCTGAAGATCATGACAAAGGAATAATCTGGACAATAGTAGATATCTCTGAATTGAGAAACGCCCAGGAGATAATCCGCTCCTCGCAGCAGAAACTCTCTCTCCTGATACAGCAGACCATACTTGCTGTTGTGGAATGGGACATAGATTTCCGGGTAAAAAACTGGAACCCCGCAGCGGAAAGTGTTTTCGGATACAGCATAAATGAAGCTGCCGGTAAAACCGCTGATGAGCTTATACTCACTGAAAATTCAAAGGTTCAGGTTATGAGCGTCTGGAAAGAATTGATTTCCGGCAGACAGAGTGAAAAAACCAGAAGCCAAAACCGAACAAAAAACGGCGATATTATTATCTGCGACTGGTACAGCACCCCCATAATAGACAATTCTGGAGCGGTTATTGGTGTTATATCTATGGCTGAAGATGTTACACAGAGAGAAAAGATGAACCAGTCAATCTTAGAGAGCGAACAGAAACTTGATGCCCTCATCAAGTCAGCCCGTGACGCGGTTATCCTGATAAACCATAAAGGTGAAATAAATCTATGGAATGATGCTGCCTCAAAAATTTTCGGTTACACCACGAACGAGGCATTAGGGAAAAACCTCCATACTCTCATCACTCCTCCACGTTTTCTGGAGGCTTATATAGACGGATTCAGAATTTTCAGAGAAACAGGAGATAGCCTGATTCTGGAAAAAACAATTGAAATGACAGCGATGAAGAAAGGGGGGGAGGAATTCCCTGTTGAACTTTCACTCTCATCCTTAAATGTCAGTAACGGATGGTCAGCCGTAGGAATTGTCCGTGACATAACAGAACGGCGCAGGTATGAAAATGAGCTTTATGAAACAAACCAGCAGCTAAGTGAACTGACTGAAGCTCTGACATACCAGGCCTTTTACGACTCACTCACAGGCATATTCAACAGGCGTGCCATACTGGAACATCTTGAAAAAGAACACTCCAGGATACGACGCGAAGGCGGTACACTCTGCGCGGGAATACTGGATCTTGATCACTTTAAAATAATAAATGATAATTACGGCCACCAGGCAGGAGATGAAGCTCTCAAAAATTTTGCATCAACCATTAAAAAAAACCTGCGTGAATATGACTCAGTCGGCCGTTATGGAGGGGAGGAATTCCTGGTTGTTGCTTCAGGATGCGATGAAAATGATGTCATTGTGCTTTTTAACAGGCTGTGCAATGCTGTAGAAAAAAGTGTTCTGATACATAATAATCAAAAGATCTCAATTACTGTAAGCGGCGGAGTATGCATGGCCGGTCCTGATATGTCAATAGACGAAACACTTGCAGCAGCAGACTCCTCACTTTACAGAGCGAAAACATCCGGACGCAACAGGATTATTTATAACTGGAGAGAGGAGTAAATTATCAATCCGGTATAATATCTTATTCAAAATAATAATTCACCAAAAATAAAAAACACAAGCTACAGAATTCATTACATTTTTTACTTGAAACCTGACTGTTTCTTAAATATTATATAAAATAGTTTACTTTCTGAATCTTTTATATATATAATCAGCAGAATAAAACAGACCTGACATATAAATAAAGACTTATCAAGGCTGCAGTAAAAGGGGAAGTACCGGAAACTGATGAAGTTTATCAAAAAGTTCCTAACAAAAATCTGGCTTATTGACAACCGGACTACCTTTCCCGAAACCTTTAATCAGGAACTGGATTTTCAATGCGGCAGAATGCTGACATTCGCCTCCCTTATAACATTTTCATGGCTGACATATATACCGATAGACCTTCAGCTGCACCCTGATAAACCGTTAATCATTGCAATAAGAATAGGATTCCCCATTTTTGGTATAAGTCTCTACCTTGCAAGATTTTTAAAAACCCTTAAAAATCAGAACCTGCTGCTCCTGACCATTTACGGCGCTTACATGGCTGTTTCTAATGCATTTCTTACAGGTTTAACAGCTGGAGATCCCGCATACATCGGCGGCTACCTGTTTATTCTGACACTCCTTGCAGTTGGGCCGCTTCAGAGAAAATGGGCATACCTCATACTTTATTCATCCGTGACGACATTTTTTATTACGAGCTATCTTAGCGGAGTAAGGGAGATAAAGACTCATAACTTTTACAGTCTTAATGACCTTTTCTGCGTTACATTCATAGTTTCATGCTTCATACATATATTAAACAATACAAGATATACAAGCTGGTATAAATCACGCCAGGCTCAGATCGGAGAGGAGTTAATCAGGATACAGAAGATATACAGTGAATCACTGGAAAGGACTGTTCAGGAAAGAACCCGGGAGCTTGAAATCGAACGCAACAACCTCAAACTCCGTAATGAAGTAATGGAAAACGACCTCAAAATGGCCAAACATATCCATGAACAGCTTATGCCTGTTGAAAAGCCTGCTGATTATATCTTCTCACTATACAAGCCCATGGAAATGGTTGGAGGAGATTTCTACGATTTTATAAAATTCCGCGACAACCATAAAATCGGAATTTTTTTAAGCGATGTATCAGGCCACGGACTTGCAGCAGCATTTATAACATCAATGATTAAAACTATTATTCTTCAATCAGGAGAGAAAAAACTTGATCCCGCTGAACTCCTGAAATTCATAAATGAAATTCTTTGCGATCAGATAGGCGGAAATTTTGTAACTGCATTTTACGCAATTTTCAACACAAAAACCAGAGAACTCATATTTTCAAATGCCGGACATAATCCGCCATATATTATTTCTGACGGTTCAATACAGCAGTTGCAGGGATATAAGACAATACCTCTTGCGATTCTGCATAATTCCTGCCTTGAGGAAAGAAATAAAACTTTTAAAAACTCCGCATTTACACTATCTCAGGGGAGTAAAATGCTGCTTTACACGGATGGCTTTACCGAGTGCCAGCCCTTAAATGGTAAAGGACTTTCATTTGAAGACAGCAACCTGCATGAACTTCTATCCAGCAATAAACATCATAAAAGTGATATATTTATAGCAAATATATACAACCGGCTTATTGCTCACAGAGGCTGTGATTCTTTTGAAGATGATGTTTGTCTTATCTGCGTTGATGTAGCGTAATAGTGAAAAATTAATTTTCAGAAAACAACTGCTGATAGAGGAATAAACAAAGTCATATTCTGAAAAAATCGACTGACTCCTTCAGGGACAAAGCCATATTGGATAAATTCCCGGAACTGCCGGCCATCTCCTCTGCACCGCTCGCGTTCGTCTGTGTCAGTTCATTGATATTACCTATTGATGAAGCAACATCTCCTATTGCTGTCTTCTGTTCTATCATTGAGATCCTGATCTCCTCTGATTTTGATCTGAGGAGTGAGGCATTTTCCCTTACTATACTGTTTGTTTCAATCTGAGCTTTCATTGTACTTGAAACATCAGTCATGCCATTTTCAATAATCCCTACGCCTTCAATGATAGTTTTCAGAACACCGGTTGTTTCCACAATCTGATTCAGTCCCTCTGATATTTCATCTTCATTTTTTGAGATAATCCGGTTTATCTCCCTAAGACTGTTTGCTGTCTGATCTGCAAGTTTGGAGACCTCATCAGCAACCACGGCAAAACCACGGCCGGCGTCGCCGGCACGTGCGGCCTCTATCGCCGCGTTCAGAGAGAGAAGGTTTATCTGGTCAGATATATCATTAATCATTTTAACTATACCAGCCATCTGATGCGAACTTGATGTTATATTCAGCATGGTCCGGTTCATAGATGCGAGGGCCTGTTCTCCCCTCTTTGCGTCTGAGGCGATTCTTTCAGTAACAGAGAGTGCTGAAAATACTGATTCATTCATCCCGTCAATAAACTTTGAAAGATCATCCATACTGTTTATAAGATTCATCAGCATTTCAAACTGATTCATAACACCTTCAGAAACGCTGTCTATGCTTGCGGAGATCTCTTCAATTGATGCTGTCCCCTCTTCTACTGTGGCAGCCTGGCTCTGTGCGCTTCCGGAAAACAATTCTGAAGCAGTGGCCATCTGCTCTGCGGAGGAAGCAAGTTCACTTGAGAGATGAATAATGCTCCCCACAGTTCCGCGCAGTTTACCTACAAGGTGGTGCAGCGAGGAGGCAAGCATCCCGAATTCATTCCCCCCCACAATATTTATATTATTTGTAAGATCGCCATCTGACATATGACCGAAATGTTCCCTTATATCATTAACAGGATTGAGTTTCTGCTGTACTATACGGAAAATCATAACAGCAGAGATAAACATCCAGAAAAGCCCCATACCGATCATCCATCTGGAAATAATTACAGAAAAGCCGGTAATTTCCTCCTGATTTACTGTAATACCGTGTGACTGCATCATCTGCGTAAGAGAAGTTACAGCAACTGTATGGCTCACTTTGATGGATGTTACAGTAAGAATTGAAACAATTAAAAAGCATATTATAATAACTGCCGCAGTAAGCTCTGATGAAATTGTGCTCAAGGGAGTTCTGTTTCTCTCTGCATAAGCATCTATTGTATCAGAAAACATAGGATCTTTACTGAAATTTTCCATCATTTTTGTAAGTACAAGACTATATTCTATAGCTGCAAAAACAATAACCGCAGCACCTGCAACCCATAAATTAAGTAACTGTATAAAACTTATCCCTGCGATAATATTAACACATATACTGACAAATCCGAAACCAGCAGTCCATCTTATGACTATACTCACACTATTTAATGGAGAGTAAGCGCTTATTCTTTCTCTAACGCTTATTTTCAAATCCTGCGGAATTACACCACCTGCATCCTTTAATGCACAGTACCTGAAAAAAGGCCTGTAGATATATGAAAACCATGCAATATTTATGCTAAAAAAGAGCAACGAAGTCAGCACAACTGTAATCAGAAAAGCCCTGATCTGATCTGCCGAAAGCGGAGTAGTGAGAAGATAAATAAAAGCTACCACAGGTATAACTAAAAGATAACTTATACCGTCAGTATAAAAAATTGTATCCCGTCTGAATTTTTTTATTTTTGATATGCAAGTTATCTCTTTCATACAATCACCCTGTAACTGTTTTACATCCATGCGATCACGCAAAAACCAGACTTTTAATAAATTATTTTAAACACTATTATTGGTAATCATGTGATGTTTTGAATATATAGGGTGAAATATATTATATCAAATTTTTAGAGGAAATCAGGTATGAAAATATTCTTTTAATTCGTAAATTTTCAGTTTAGATTCAGAATTAATTAAACTTTTCAAATAAAAAAACCCTCTTAAGAAAACT
>DIEX01000021.1 GCA_002418835.1 Spirochaetia bacterium UBA5763
CAATTATTTTTGTCATGTAATCGTTGTGCGAAAGTGGTTCGCCAATTATCCTAGGCGGGCGAACGTCCTGTTCGCCAAGCTTATACGATACTTTTAGTCTCGAGAAAAGTATTATTACATAGATTTATTTCAGGAAAAAAAGGGCATCCATTAAAACATTTTTCTTGAAAAGAACAGGCATTACATTTATTACTATTTAATCGATTTCGAGCTTCAAGAAATAATGAAGATTTATTCCATATTTCTCGTAAGCTTTTATTTCTCAAAGATTCACCTTTGTGTGATTCCCCTAAAAAAGAACATGGATACACCAACAAGTTTTCTGAAATATATGCTGAAAATCTAGCGCCATCACATGGTTCTATAAAATTGAAATCGATACCATTCTGAGAAGAAACAAGACCACTAACTGAGCAACTATCAAAACCAATTTTGAAATCATAGGATTCACTAGTTACTAACTGGAATAACTCACGAAAAGAAGTATTATTTTTAAGTAAAAAATTTTCAGTACGATTTTTACCAACAGGCTTATAATTTAAAAAAATAATTGCATTTATATTTTTTAAGAAATTAGGTGGTTTTTTCATCCATTGTAGGGCTACTTCTATTGTATTACAATCTAAAAGAAAATGAATATTAGTCTTAACATTAAAACTAAAAAATTTTGTTAATATTTTATTCATGTTAGAATATGGCTCATATGCACTAACAGCAACAGCACCACAGTATTTTGAAGTTGCTTCAAGTATTTTTTTATTTAAACCATCACCATTTGTTGTATAAGAAGGAACTATACCATATTTTCGAGTTACTTCAAGAATTTCACAGAATTGAGGATGTTGATTTGGATTACCTCCACCAAGAGCTACCTGGAAAACATTATTAGCTTTAGCCTCAACCATGATTCTTTCATAGTCTTCAAAAGCCATATGCATTCCATTTTTATCAGAATTTTTATAGCAAAAAGAACAAGATCTACTGCACCAATTTGTTATAGATATATCAAGTAATTCAGGACCAGATGGAGCCCAAAAAGGTTCTGGAAAGCCGTTATCTTCAATTCGAATAAATAATCCAGTTTTAGGTTTAAAAAGTATTTTATAATTATCAAAAGGATAGTTACGTAAAATAATTTCCCCCATAAGACTACCAATAACAATTAGTATAATGTAAATAATATGTTTCAGATTCTTCTATTAAAGAATCCATGCACATAAAAGAAGACAAAGCCCCTAATTCACTACTTAAATGACCAACAAAAACAGAATATCCTTTTTCCAGAGCTTCAAGATACTTTTTTAAAGCTATATCTGAAAACTCATTCTTTAAGTATTCTTCTACTGATGAATAAGAGTACCGGCCAGAATTATATACTTCTTCAATGGATGATAGTCCCGATTTCATATTATAAAACAAATCTTCAACCATGGTATAGAACGTTGAATTTTCTTTAACTCCCAAAAATGACAAAAAAGTATCTTCGCTTAATTCTTCTTTACTGATTAAAAGAAAAGATGTTGATGAACTGTTTGTTACAAAATCACTTTTTATTTTCATGATATTCTTCCATCAGCAAATCTTGTATTATTTCTGTAAATTCGTCATGAAATTCAGATAAGTTAGCTATCTTATAATCACCAACTTTATTATCAATATTACGGAACAAAAAGTATGACCCAGTATTTATATAAGATAGAATTTCAGAAATTTCATCGGAATTAAGAATAGGATATTTTTTTTTAATAAATAATTCATAACTTCCATACTCATGACTATAGAATTTCAGGTATTCATCAAAAAGCGAAAAACTATTTTTAGTTAAAAAATTATAATAGCGTTGTAAGATTTGTCCTAAGTAGCTTTTTTGAACAATTCCTGCATAACTAGAAAATTCATCATAATTAAAAAATTTCGGAAGTAGAATTAAAAACTCATCATGCAAAGTTCCACCAACATAGTACATCATCAGTCAACATCCTCATCTACGAGTAAATCAGTAAAACTTGATAAAATGTCATCAACAAATAAATTGTTAGTCTTTATTGAAGCATTAATTTGTTCTATCGCATTATTAAGTTTTTCTTTATTTAATGCTAAATCATGTTCAGAAACATAATATATTAGTTTATTAATATTATTTTTTGATTGAAAGATTGTTCTGGAAAAAAAGAAATCAACTATATCATCAGCTGGAATAAAATCTGCAGCAAAAAGTTCATTCATTTGCATATAACCAATAAACGACCAAATGATATTCTCTAGCTTTTTATTATTTAAATTATAAACAGAAAATAATAACTTTGTCCCAAAAACAGGAAATTCATCCAAATAGTTTTGAATAGTTTTGAATAGTTTATAATAAGGTCCAGTATAGCCATCACCATCAACAGCTGATAGTGCTAATAAGCATGCAATATAGTTATGTATTGACTCAGGATTGAAAGTTTTTTCAGAAAGGAGTGATGATATTTTTGATGTAATACTAATTATAGGGCCTTTTTTTTGTCTTTCATGTGAATAAGTAAAATCAATGGTGACACGAAAATAGTTATTAATGATTTTATTATATTCATCTTCAGACAAATCGAATATAATTTTAGTTAAAATCTGAATATTTAGCTTATAATATATTTTTTGATTACCCCGCTGCAATAATCCATGAAATAATAATATTTTCTGTGTTTTATTCCCTCTGATAAGATTCTTAACATATCTAATATCTACATCATTAATATATTCCTCATTTACAGAAAAAATATTTTGAGCAAAAAGGTCATCATAAATATCAAGATCATGAAGAAAACGTAGTCGCTCACGATACTCAGCCCTACGTGATTTAAAAAATAAAAAACGAAGAACTCCTTCGATTACTGGATAACGCCCCTTACTAAACTTCGTTCCAAAATGTATTTCATTCGGATCATATTGATTAATGCCAAGTTCTTTTAAAAAATTAAATATATCAATATGCTTGTCC
Organism: Spirochaetia bacterium UBA5763; assembly: GCA_002418835.1. Taxonomy (GTDB): domain Bacteria; phylum Spirochaetota; class UBA4802; order UBA4802; family UBA5550; genus UBA5550. The sequence continues at coordinate 2,981 of DIEX01000021.1, forward strand.
TTTAAAATATAATCTACAATCAAGTAATCGCGAAACTCATCAAAAGTAAAATTGAGAACTTCATTATTATTTAAGATTGTAGTGCCATCAGAAATTAAATCTGTACGAAATAAAATATCTTCATTTACCAATGTCATTAAAAATTGGAGATCAATATTAGAAAGTTGTTCTATTGGAATGTTGATGAAATTCATTGAATAACACATATATTCAAGGACTGAATTCAATAATTCTATATATTTTCGTTTATTAATAAAAGAAGTTGCTCCAAGAATGGAAAGTTTATGATCAAAATACTTTTTAAAAAGATCATCTTTATATAAGTTGTATATTGGTGGGTATTCAGTAGAATTTTGATTCTCCTTATTACCATAAGTCTCAGAAAAAATCCTAAGTAATAAGAAATCTTTTACTAATTCTTTTTTTACACTAAGGCTTACATCATTTTTTATTTCGAAATAGTTGAAATATGCAGGAATTAATTTTTCTAAAAAATAATCTGGGAGATCATCATTAATATTTCGATGATATTGTTGCATATAGTTTTTTTTAATGAATAATACATCTGAAAAGGAAGGTGTATTTTCAAACTGATAAAAACGGTCGCTAAAGTATTCCGAACGACAAGTATAAACAAGCCTAATGTATGGGTAAGCAATCATTTTCTCAGTGAAATTATAGAGAGATTGACTAAAAGTTTCAATATTACTTGCTTCATTTATGCCATCAAAAATTATGGTAAAAACAACTCCTTCATTTTGACATATTTTACTAATATCTCTCAATAACTCTGGAAGAGTCATTGGTGTACCAAAAGGATTAAGCTCTTCTGCAACTATTTCTTCAATTTCTTTTGAAGATACCAATTGATTTCCTGTAAGAAATAAAGAAAAGGGACTAACTTTAAGAACAAAATTATCAATAAAATCGCATAATAAATTAGTTTTGCCCTGGCCAGCTTTTTCAGTTAATATTAAAACCTGTTTACGACCGATAAGTTCAAAAAGTTCTTTATAATCCTTAACTAACCAACCTACTCTACTTTTATAATAGCTTATATGATGTAAAAAATTAACCTGATCATTATTAAATAAGTAACCATTCTTAATGTTATGTGCATTCAAGTCGGGTAAACTATTAAAAAAACTAGTTAATTGTTCAATAGCTAGATTGCATTGAGAAAATAATTCAATATGAGTAGAAGGTGACTTTTTGTTAATGAATTCAACTTTCTCATATGGTAGGGATAACTTGATTAAAGCTTCTTCATAATATGAAAAATCAAGATTCTGTAATTCAGATGTAACTTTTTCATAAAAAAGAAATGGTAAAGTAAAATATCTAAGCGTTTCTTTAATTTCATTTAACTCAAGAAACAGATCCGGTATATATTTTTTACTGTGCTTTTGGAATTCTACTCTTTGAAGTAATTTTTTTTTAAAATTCTTTTTATACTTTTTATAAAAAAAATTTGGAAATAAAATTCTTCTTATTCTGTTTAGAAAAACAATGTTATAAGTAGAATTGAAACTATTTTTAATTTCATTATTACTACCGATGTTTATAGTCTTAATGGCTGGTTACCTCTTATTAAAACTATCATTAATACTATTATTATCACCGATAGAAATATTGACGTTTCCTTTTTGCTTGATGTTCTTATTTAATACGATTTTATTTTTTTTTCTACGAAAAAGAAATGTCAAAAGTCCAACGACCAAAGCGGTTCCGATTCCACTAAAAATCCATTGTATATGGTTCATTACAAACCTCTTTTATCTAATTTTAGCAAATTTTACTCTTTAACAATAATAAATCAATAATAATACGATTAAGTTAAGATTTAATTTTAATACAATAATGTGTAATATTATGTGCTGTGTTTCAGGAAAAATTTTTTGATCAAAATAAAATAATGAGTAAATATCTTCATATATTTTCTATTTAAAACAATGCTTTCATTTATATGGCCAAAAATCCATCCATGTATTTTTGGCCTAGTGTGCATGGCGAACCACCTTCACACAACGAGTCTGTAGAAAAAGTATAAATTAATTGCAATTTAACAGATGTTATGCTGTAGATGAAACCATTGGAGGAATCCATGGCGAGATATAAAGAATATTCATATGAACAGGGAGTGATGATACCGGTTGATTTCAGCAGCCAGATTCTCCCCGGCACAATGGAGTATACAATTAACTGGATGGTCGATAACAGGATTGATTTATCAGGCATATCCAGGAGATACAGTAATGATAACACCGGTGCTCCAGCCTATGATCCTGCGATATTGCTGAAGATTATTCTCCTTGCTTATTCACGCGGGATTGTATCATCACGAATGATAATGAAAGCTTGCCGTGAAAATATAGTATTCAGGGCTTTATCAGCGGACAGCATGCCCGATTTCACCACAATAGCCTCGTTTATACGGGAGATGAAGGATGAGGTGAAGACTATATTCACAGGGGTTCCGGCAGTATTTTCCGGGAAACTATTCCGTGAAGATAAAAAAGTCCCCGAAAACTCCGGTATAAAATCAGCAGAAAGAACTAAATTGAAAGATAAACAGAACATTTCCAAACCTCCGGACATACCTTCCCCCCGTATTGAAAACAGAATATTGAAATTTTTTTGTACGCCGGGAAACAAAAATAAAATCTAACCTCCGGACTGTGGGTTACGGTGACGTCTACCCTGTTACCTCTTTCGGGAAGATACTGGGCGCAGTAATTGCAATTCTCGGCGTCGGTATGGTTGCTCTCCCTGCGGATATAATCGCTTCCGGCTTTACAGAGCAGATACACTCTGAAAAAAAAGAAAAAATTACCTGCCCGCACTGCGGTAAATCTTTTGAAAAGAACTCAAATTAAATTGACTAATCTGTATAATGATATTATATCAAACATGCTTTTATAATTATGAATTGAGGTGCTGATGTGATTGCTTTACTGGAAGGGCTTGTCAATCAGGTGGGGAGCATTGTTCTTGTTGCAGTGCTTCTTTCGAGATTCGCCTTTTTCAGAAAACTCGTCACCAGGGATAAAATTGCACTTAAATACCTCATAATACTGGCAATAGTTTTCGGGATGTTCGGAATCCTGAAAACCTATTCCGGGATTCCGGTAAAGGGCGCTCTTGCAAACGCCCGGGTGGTTGGCGTCTTTGTCGGCGGCTTAATCGGCGGGCCCGTTGTGGGAGTTCTCGCGGGAATTATTGCAGGCGTACACCGCTGGGCAATCGATATAGGGGGCTTTACAGCTTTTGCCTGCATGGTTTCCACAATTGCGGAAGGGATGCTTGCGGGTTATCTGAGTAAATCTTTCTACAAATCAGAACGCAGATGGCTCTTTGCGTTTTATACAGGCGTCCTTGCTGAAACTATGCAGATGGCGATTCTTCTTGCATTAGTAAGGCCATTCAGCGCTGCGGTTGATCTTGTTTCAATAATCGGATTACCGATGATTATAGCAAATGCAATCGGAATCAGTATGCTTATTGCCATTGTTGATATAATATATAATGAAAGAGATCAGATTGCCGCGAATCAGTCAAAGATTGTTCTGCAGATTGCTAATAAAACAATCAACTATTTCCGCAAAGGCCTAACCGAAGAGACAACCCGGGAAGCAGCCAATATAATAAAAGAGATGGCAGGAGTATCTGCCGTATCATTTACCAGCATGGACAGGATTCTCGCACACGTGGGCACAGGTTCAGACCATCATATCCCCGGAATACCGCTGGTTACCCGCATCACAAAACAGGTGCTTAGCGATGGTCAGACCCGGATTGCAGGCACGAAAGAGGATATTTCATGTTCACACCCGGAGTGCCAGCTTAACAGCGCGGTAATTGTTCCGCTTATGGAGAAAGATCGGGTCATAGGTTCACTGAAAATCTACAAGACCGGAGAAAACGGCATAACACCTGTTGATGTTGAGCTTGCTGAGGGTCTGGCATCACTCTTCTCCACACAGATTGAGCTTTCGCGTATTGATGAACAGACAAAACTGCTTAACATATCAGAGCTTAAAGCTCTGCAGGCTCAGATTAATCCGCACTTTCTATTCAATTCAATAAACACCATAGTTTCGCTTATACGAACAAGCCCGGAGAAAGCGCGTGATCTCCTTGTCAAACTGGGCTCTTATTTCAGAAACAGCCTCTACCACTCCGATGAGATACTCCTTTCAGATGAGATACTGAACATAAAAAACTATCTTGAAATAGAAAAAGCAAGATTCGGAGATAAACTCAACGTGCTTATCAATGTGGCCGACACTCTAAATTGCATGATACCCCCTTTCACACTGCAGCCCCTTGTGGAAAATTCTCTGAAGCATGGATTACTCCCCCGCGTTGAGGGCGGCACCATTGAAATTACCGGCGAAAAACGCGGAATCGACATACATCTATCAGTAAAAGATAACGGTATCGGAATAGAGGAGAACAAACTGAAAACTCTCCTTGATGATACAGCCTGTTCAAAATCTGTCGGTATTAAAAACGTACATAAAAGGCTTATCTGCAAATACGGAATCTCGTACGGTCTCAGGCTGGAGAGCAGACCGGGATCAGGGACCATTGTATCTCTTACCATACCCGGAGCAGCGTAATGATCAATGTAATCATAGCGGATGACGAAGAACCTGCAAGAGCGGAAATGAGGTTTCTTCTCGAACAATATGATGATATTACTATTACAGCAGAAGCCACTGATGGAGAGATGGCAGTAAAGCTGTGTCATGAACATAAACCTGATCTGGTTTTCATGGATATTCAGATGCCGGCACTCTCCGGAATTGAAGCAGCCGAAATTCTTATAAACTCAGGGAATCCACCCTATATTATTTTTGTTACAGCCTACGACTCCTACGCCATACGCGCGTTTGAGCTTCACGCAATCGACTATCTTCTTAAACCTGTCGAAACAGAAAGGCTTGAGAGCAGTCTGGATCGTATACGAAAACTGCTGAATTCTGATCAGGATGTTTCTGTTTCACTGAAAGCAATGAAAGATATGTTAGGCGGTTACAAAGAGCGCCGCAGCAGTAAAGTAATAACCGTATGTAAAGATGAAAAATTCCACCCTGTGCCTGTTGAAAAAATTAAATATGCATACGCGGATGACAAGAGAACATACCTGGTGACAACATCGGGAAAATTTACATATAAAAACACTCTTCACCACCTGGAGGAACTTCTCCCTGAAAACTTTATCCGCACACACAGGAGTTATATTGTAAATATTAACTTTATAAAAGATATAGAACCCTGGTTTAACGGAGCTTACCAGATAACAATTCTTAATGATGAACATAATGTTCCATTAAGCCGCAGCCATTCAAAATACTTTAAAGAAATAATGCAGATGGAATAATTTACAGGTTTAATATTTATGCATTTCATCCGTTGATAATGCATCTCATCCCCGGCATTCTGCATTTTACGAAAAATTTCAACATGGATTATTTTTTTGATCTACATTGTCTCCAGAATTTATTTTATGGAGGCAAAAAATGATAAGTTTTCTTTTATCACTGGCAGCACTGATAGCAGGCTATTTTATCTACGGTGCATTTGTAGAAAAAGTGTTCGGGATTGAACCTGACAGAAAAACTCCGGCTGTTACAATGAATGACGGCGTCGACTATGTACCTCTCCCCTGGAAGAAGATACTCCTTATCCAGATACTTAACATTGCAGGGCTTGGGCCCATCTTCGGCGCAATCATGGGTGCTCTCTACGGACCGGCAGCATTTCTCTGGATTGTACTTGGAAGCATTTTTGCAGGTGCAGTACACGACTTCTTTTCCGGTATGCTATCAGTAAGGCACGATGGAAAGAGTATATCAGAAATCGTGGGGATCTACCTCGGCGATTCTATGAAACAGTTCATGAGGGTTTTTTCAGTAATCCTCCTTGTTCTTGTTGGTACAGTTTTTATCGCAGGACCCGCCGGTTTACTCGCAAACCTCGGCATGACAGGAATCTTTGCGAACAAATGGTTCTGGCTTGCAATAATTATTGTGTATTATTTCTTTGCGACAGTTATGCCAATTGACAAAATTATAGCAAGGTTCTACCCTGTGTTTGGTATAGTTCTTTTAATAATGGCGATAGGTGTTGGCGGAGCGCTCCTCTTCTACCAGAATCCTATTCCTGAAATAACACTCTCCAACCTTCATCCGAAACAGCTTCCATTATGGCCGATGCTCTTTATAACAATCGCATGCGGCGCAATCAGCGGCTTTCACTCAACACAGTCTCCGCTTATGGCAAGATGTATTGAAACAGAAAAATACGGACGCAGAGTATTCTACGGCGCTATGATTGCTGAAGGCGCAATAGCTCTTGTATGGGCAGCAGCAGCAATGACATACTTTAACGGCATACCCGGCCTTGCAGCAGCACTTGCCAAAGGTGGAGCCGGTGTAGTTGTGCATGATGTATCTATCGGACTTCTCGGAGTTGCAGGAGGGATACTCGCAATACTCGGCGCAATAGCATGCCCCATAACATCAGGAGACACAGCTTTCAGAAGCGCAAGGCTCACCATTGCTGACGCATTGGGATATGATCAATCTGGAGCAAAAAGCAGACTCTTCATCGCGGTTCCTCTATTCGCCATAGGTCTGGGACTGAACTTCATTGACTTCGCAATTATCTGGAGATACTTTGCATGGTCAAACCAGACACTTGCAACAATAGTTCTCTGGGGATCAGCAGCATACATGGTTAAATTTAATAAGTTCCACTGGATTGCAACAGTTCCGGCAACTTTCATGACAGCAGTTTGTGTTACTTATATCATGATTGCTCCTGAAGGATTCAAGCTTTCAACAACAGTAGCTTATCCTACAGGTATAATAGCAGCTCTTGCCGCACTGATAACATTCATGATTTACACTATGAATAAATCAAAGAAGGAACTTGAACTGGTTGCCGGCAAATAAACAGTAACCACATCGAATAAAAAACGCCTCTCATCCGGGAGGCGTTTTTTATTTTAAATCACCATTTTCTGAAGAAGGGAGAGAACAGCTGATGCTTCTCTCAACTGAGTATTTCCATGGAATCCGGATGAATATATTCCCTGCGCAGTTAAAAAAGTCCATCATCTTCACGAGTTTCAGAATATACTTTCTCTCCTGTAATGAATAAACTTTTTTATATTCATTGAGGTTTACCCATTCAGAAATGTTGCCGTTATTAAAAATCCATTCCCTTGCAAAAGATAAGGCAAGCCACTCCCTGTAATCAAAATTTTCTTTGCGGAGTGTTATGAGATTTTCTATCTCCTGCTTTGTCATACCAAGCCTCCGACCGGCGGCCGAATGAGCATTGATTCACCCTCCGCATTCATTTGACATTGATACTGTGAGCAGTATTTTCTCCCTGAACGAAGGTTCTATGCTGCGGAATGTCATAAAAAACGTAGGGCCGGAAAAGCTCCGGAAAAATTTAACAAAAAGTTCTTTTAATGATGAAACTGTTACTGATCTGCTACCCATAATCCGCTTATCTCCTCAGAAGTTCTGTAGGCCATCTCTTCTCAATTACGGCAACTGCTTTTTTAAATCGCTCATCCCAACTGCCGCTGATGATTTCATAATCAGCGTTTTTATTCTGCAATATGTCAATCAGCTTATTTCTGAAAAACTCTCTCATATGTTCCGAGTCACGCTGAGGATCCTCAATATATGGTGTGTCAGTTTCCATGAACAGATAGAAGTCAAAAGCATTTGCAGCATCAACCCATGCTGGGAAATCCGGAACCCTGTTAAAATAGTATTCAGAGAAGAGGCGCGTGATTTCTACATCAGTATCAACAAAGAGAAATTTCCCGGCAGTTTTATGTTTTGCTATTATTGCCTCAGCATGAGCAGGGCCTATCTTTTTAATAATATCGAAAGTAACCTTCCCCCCATCTTCATCAATTAAATGACGCGCCACCTCGGGAACAAATTCTGTTTTATAATATGCTGCAAGCCTCTCTGTTAATACACTTTTCCCCGTGCTTTCTGCACCGAATACACATATCTTTTTTATGAAATGAGGTTTTGCTGACGCAGAAATATACTGCCAGTTCGCGTACGGGTTCTCCCTGATCATTGTACCAGATACCGGTATTTTATTTCTTTCAACATCAAAAAATCTGTGTTCAATACCCATATACTCCGCAAGATATTCTCCGTACTTTTCCGAACTGAAAATTATCCTTGTCTCAGGAAAACGTTTTGAAAGATAATCAGCCCACACCTTTGACACATCTCTTGAGGACACCGGCGCGTCAGGAAGAGGTTCGTCGGTGTACTCTATCCGTATACGGAGTTCAGATCTGAATGTCTCCCAGAGCCATTTGTAGCGCAGATGCCCCGGTATAGGCTCACCGGCAGTCACACCAAGGAGAACAATAAGCTCATCGCAGTTTGACTTAGCGAATCTTATCAGAGCCTCATGCCCCGCGTGGAGAGGGAGAAATTTTCCGATAACAAGCCCGTGCCTCATTCAGCAGCCTCCCCGCTATAACCGCTGAATATTTTATTCCAGTTCCAGAGCCCGGCTGATGCAATTAATCCGAAGATCACATATTCACCGCTCACAAGATATATCCCCTTCATCATGTAGATCACCGCTGCCACAACATCAACAATTATCCAGAGCATCCAGGCCTCACGCTTTTTCAGAGAGAGGAGCACCTGCGCCACAATGCTCAATATTGCCACGAATGAATCCGCATAAGGGAATGCCGCAGGTTCAGGAAAGATCACAGGGAGCCACAGATGTACACGCTCAACTCCTGCCCCTGCCAGAGACGCAACAGCAATAACTGCTGTAACAATCATTATGATGCCGGAGCTACCGATACTTGCAACCTTCAGTTCATCTTTATAATCAGTTTCAAATTCACCGCGGGGGTGAGTCCAACGCCACCATCCATAAAACGATGTGCCGAGATAATAAATCTGCAGCAGCATATCAGGATACAGCCGCGCCTGGTAGAAGAGTATAAAAAAGAATACAGCATTTATAATACCGAAAGGCCAGGAGATAACTCTCTCCTTCGCGGCAAAAATGACGCAAATCAGTCCCGTTGCAGTACCAACAAACTCCACAACACTGACACTGTAACCGGGAAGCTGAAACAGAATATAATTTATATCAAAAAAATTCATTATACTATAACTCCAGTTCACAGATGAATGGAATACTCTTATCTTTTAAAAGTATGTTCTCATTTTCAATTTCAACTTTTATTTCATTATCGAAGAGAGATTCAATTCTCTCCTTCATAAATATTGCTGATCGCGATGTAAGCTCGCCGCCAGCAGAGATTTTAAGGGTGCATCTGTAATCAGACCGCTGAATAAAAGTGAAAGTGTAAACAGGAAAAGAGCGCACTATTCCTGAAATGTCAATTGAATTTACAATCTTCCCGCTTTTGGTCCGGAAGAGAACAAGCTTTCTCCCTTCAAGATTGACAAGGGCTGGAGAGATTTCTCCACAACTGCACTTCTTGAAACTCATTGATGCTGTATCCCCTGTAAGATAACGTAACAGCGGAAGGTAAGGATTTCTCCCTCCTGTTACTGCAATCTCACCTCTCTCACCTTCCGGTACCGGTTCACCTGAAACGGAAAGAACTTCAACAAAAATATCGTGAGGAAGTATGTGGAACTTTGCAGGATCATGAGGACAGCTATATGCAATGGGCCCTGTTTCATTAAGTGAATACATGTCAACCACCGGACACTTGAAGTAACTCTGGAGTTTATCACGCACTATTCTCTCCATTGATATTGCAGTAGAAAGAACAGCTTCCGGCCTGTATTCAATGCCGCGATTAATATAATCAAGGAATGAATGCGGGTCACCGGAAAGAAATACAGGTTTCATATCATTTATATATAGAGCTGAACTTTCACCGGTTCTCCAGCTATTTTTCTCGAGGTTTATCTTCGCAAACCCGGCGCCGTCAAGATATGAGTGAACCGTGTGGTACACAATGGTCTTCTGCTGCGAGCAGACCTGGATAGCGGCAACCTTGTTACCAGAACAGGAGGTCGCGAGTCCGTTCATTTTAAGCGCATACTGAATAAGGGGATCGTAACATCCCACAGCGGAGGGATGGTTCGGAGCAGGTATCGGATGCCCCGTGGTCCCGGATGTGGGATTCACTACAAGCCTTGAGAGATCCGCATCAGATGGAACGATCCACTCGAGCTTTGACTGCATATGGCTTCGCGTCATTACGGGAACCCTGTGCCAGTCATTACGGATGTTGATACCCGACAGTTTTGATTCAAACCACTGAGACCGGTGTTTCAACTCTTCACACCGGCATAGAACAGACTCCTGCGGACTTTCTCTAAACTCCACCCTCTTCTGCTCCAACTTACCTGCATATTCTCTGACAAACTCCAGGTCAGATTCAAAAATCCTGTCACCGCACTCCGTATTCCACTTAGGCGCATGAGGATGTTCTCCCATTATTCTGTATAGAGTAAGCCACTCCTTTTTCATAAGCGGGACTCTTTCAATCAGCGCCTTTGGAATATCAGTATTTAACATTTTCTACTCCCTGGACATCTTTGATGCAGCCTCTTCAGCCTCTTTACGCAGCATCGCTTCGCGGATCTCCCTGGCGCGCTGCTGCGCCTGCCGGGTTTTATCGAGAATTTTTTTCCTCTCTATAGAGTCCAGTGTCGCAAGCCTCTCCTTAGATCTATTTTCATCTTCACCACGGGGATATAAATTTACTGCCATTAAGGCGAGTCTGCAGAGTTCCTCACGCCTGTCCGGATCTGAAATAAAAATCTCTTCGTTATCAACTGCTTCTCCAAGGATTTGCAGCTTCTGAGAAAAAATAATTTTTCTGACAAGCCCGGTTTCCGGCCTGTTCTCAATAAAAAACTGATCATGGTAGAGATGACAGAGTATGGCAACAAGCCTGTGATAATTTTTTTTATTCCTTAATCCTTCAATGGATTTAATTTCATCAGAAGTAAGAGGGCTCTCCCCGGTATCAAGCAGAAGGTCATTTACAAGCGCGTGTAGAATTATTCCGGAATCGATGTCCCCCCCACTGCTGAACTCTTTCATAAAAACAGCAGGAATCGCAGCAAGCCTGTCCAGCATATATTCAATTGACGGCCCCTCTTTCATACTCTCTTCCTGCCGTAATGTTTTTTCACAAACTCCCTGCTGAACTTCATAAGCTCCTCCCAGTCCGTTACAGGATATATATCCCACCCCATCTTTTCCGCCATTTTCAGTTCATCATTCATATCATATATATTGAGAGCAAAAGTTCCGCCACCTCCACATTCCCGCAGCGCGGCAATAGCAATATCTCTTCCATCATTTCCTTTCTCATCCTTGTCGAACATTGTTGTTACACCGTCATCTGAGATAACAAGAATATGGACTTTTCGTGATCCCGTTTTCCTCTTCATATAAGTTTCCCGCATAACATGTATCGGAAATGCTGTTGAACCTCCGAAGAAGCCTGTTAGAATTGCCAAGATCTCCTTTTCATTACGCACAAAGCCATCAGTTTTGATAAACTCATTTGTCCCGCTCCAGAGTGTTGCCTGTACCTTTGACCCGCCACGTAATGCCGAGAGACAGATTACAGCCCCCGCAAGAGTAAGGTAGGAGGTATTCACAGCGGGGTCAGGCATTGAACCGCTGGAATCAATATATATATCAAGATCAACAGGCTCAGTAGCCGGTTCTTTCCCCTTAGATGTTCCTGTTATGCGCTCAACAGTAGTGTAACCCGGAATCAACACTGGACTTCTCAGAAGTGAATCAAACAGGCTCAAGTTTTCAAATGCATCACCAGCTTCCCACTCCTTCACACCTTCAGGCAAAGGCTCTTCAGATTCAGGCATTTCAACAGATGGGAATTTTATAAGATATGGAATTGCCCTTTCACGATAATACCGTGCTGCAATCTCCTGTTCAGTAAGATCGATCCCCATAGCGCGGAGTATCTGACCGTACTGAAAAGGCTCCCTGTAGCTTGATCTGCTTCTGCTACGATTTCTGTCTCCCGGCTTGTCCGCTGAATCTTTAAGTTCATCGGGCAGAGACTCCGGAGCGGAATCATCTCCATCAGCCTGTACAAGTCCCGGAGGGACTGTCTCCCCGTCACCCGGCTCAATCGCGTCGAGCCATATATCCACCTTCTTCCCTGGTTCACCTGATTCCAAGAGATACCTGTAACAAATAGATGCGAACTCTCCGCTGCCGCGTATCCATTCCCTCGCGAAGTTTCTCGCAATTCTTGAAGCCAGTATTGCATCACCCTCAATTTCGATCTCCACAGGTTTTTCAGTCAGAGTCTTTGCCGGAAGTGCCCACAATATTTCATAAGTCCGCATATAAAAATTCCACAGCTTATCCGTACTTCCGCCTTTCATCTTCTCATAGACCCTGTCCATTTTAAGGTGATGCTCTCTGAACAGACGATCATTTATAAGAAGATCCTCGTAAAGATTAGCTATCATAGGTGCGTGTTTTTCGTATCCCGGAATTGACGCCTGTATTCTTCCTATAACTCTGCCAAGATCAGTGAGATCAGCAGGGCAATAGACGTGATGACCTGCTTCGTGCCCCAGAATCTCCATTGGAAAATCTTCAAGGCCCAGCTTTTTTATCTTCGCCATGGAAACAACAACACTGTAATCTGTAAGTCTTATCATGGCAAAGGATGAAGTGAGCCCTTCCTTCGCGGCTTCCTTTTCTGTTTCACATAACAGCGGCTGCCGGAGCTGTACATAGGGGCTCCACAGGCTTACCGCGCTCTCCCATGAAGATAGCCACTTGTCTTTTATTTTTTCCACTGCAGTAATCTCAGCCATTGCCTGTTCTTATCCCTGCAATAAATATCTTATAACTGCTCTGCAATGTCCACGCTGACGTGTGGCTCACAGAAGCGGAACTCCTTATAGACCCGGCAGAGAAGCCCGGCAGCTGATATGATTTCCCGGCGATAACGATCTTACCGGTCATTCCATAAACGGTTCCCGCTCCGTTTCCGGAACCTCTGCCCGGTGAAATATCAGGTTCATGTACAAGTTCAACACCGAAAGAATCCGCAAAAATTCTGTAAATATCAGTACCATCCGCAGCGAACAGTTCACCATCCGAAGAAAATACATCCGGAATTGATTTAAAGTGTCCGCCATAACCGGCAAAACCGTCTGCAAAAAGAAATACAGGTCCGCTTTTCTCTTCCGCATCACCGCAACTTACCCAGGGGTCATTTTTCAGTGATAATAAAAATCTTTCAATATCCGGTTGAGTCATATTTTCCAGATCAAATATTATTCTGATATCATCGTTTTTCAGAGAATGAAGCATTTCAAGAGCTTCCATCCTGTATCGTGTAATTCCATATCTCCATGCAAGGATAAAACCATTTCTTCTGAAAACATCAAAATCTTTATTGCTGCGAAGCAGGATCATCTTAGCGGACCAGTTATCCATTGCATCTTTACTCTTTGAATAAAGATTAAATAAACCATTATACAATGCAGATATAAAATTTTTTTCACTCGCAAGAAGTCCGGGAAACAACCTGAGCATGAGAAAAAATTTTTCCTCTACAGCCCGGAATCTCCCATCTTTTCCTATATATCCTTTTCCGGAGAGTTTCAATACTGTATCGAATAATCCGCACAGCAGATCATCAGTGAAACCAGACCCCTCTTCATAAACAGGTATAATCATCCTGTAAAAAAGTGAAAATATATCATCATAATCAGGCTCACGATTAGCCGGCCTGTTATATTCAAATATACTGTTCAGTGATGAACGGTTCCGTTCAAGGGATTCTCTCATTCCCTCGGGTATCACTCTTTCCATTTCAGCCAGCGCAAATAGTTGGTATATCTCTGGTGGAGGTACTTCAGAGTGAGTATATCATCAAACTGCGGAGCATAAAGTTTTCTACCTGCGGAAATATCTCCAAGCATCTTTTCTATCTGCTGTACTGTATGTTCAGCCTGCGACTCGGTTGTCCCGTCAAGGCCCCTGGCAAAAGCAGCAAGAAGTTCCCCCACAGGATCTTTTTTATCCAGCCCGGCTTTATCATACTCAGCGCATGACAGATCAAAAAGCTTCCTTATCCAGCTGACACGGTCATATCTGTAAACCATGTTCTCCGGCTGTTCAAAAAAAGGTGAATCGCTGTTCTGGGCAAGTTTATCATGCAGAACAAAAGGAAGTATATGCCTCACATCGCTGAACTCCGCCTTATCATTTCCCCTGAAGTACGCAAGCGCTTTAATAAAAGTAAGGCATGTCATAAATGCACGTACCGAAAGACCGTTCATAGTCTGATAACTGATATCTTTAAGCTGATCTTTCCCTGTTTCACTCTGCATAACCTGCGGGATTGCTGTTCCGGACAGCTTCACATTATCCTTGGTCTTATATTCAATCTGTTCGCCGCCGGATTCAAGAAGTTCAAACTGCGAAGCGAAGTATTCTATCCTCCGCATAAGCCTGTCCGGAATATCCACTTCGAGGATCTCCCTGTTTATAATTTCAATCTCATCTTCAGTAAAAATGATCTCTGCCGGGATCATCTCTTCAGGCTTGATACCCCGTTCAACCCTGTCCAGAAGATCTTTCAGAAATCTGGTATTAAAATGAAGCGCGCGCACAACAATGTCTATGCGATCTTTAAGCGCTTCAATCACCTGATATGTGCCTCCGCCTGCATCATCATTTGCAGTAAGATACCACGCAGCTTCAGGGCAGTCATAGACCTGGTCAAGAAGTTCAGCATAGTTTTCGCTCATTACATTAAGGAGAGCTGACTGGGTCCTTGCCGGGATCCTGTTGTACTCATCAATAATCTTTACCTTCATACCAAGCCACTTACGCCAGGCGATCTTAATGTCATCCATACTCTTCGCGCTAACCATATCAGAAGGGAGAGGATTACCAAGGAGATCAGAAACAGTCATCTGCGGCTGCCCATGCTGTACAGCTCTCTTGATATCCTTCATGGAATAACCGGCAAGAAGTCCCATGATCATGGCGCTTGAAGTTTTACCCCGACCAGGCCCTCCCACGAGGAGACACTTCCTCCTTGTAACAAGTGTAAGAAGCGGAAAAAGTATAAAACTCGCATAACTTTGGCCGGTTGCCAGTGTTAAACCTGTTTTATTATCACCAATAACATACCTGTTCGGAGCAGTATTATTATATTCAATATCGCAGAAGGGGTTTATAATTGCATAATTAGCAATCCAGAAATAAGCTTTACGGAGTTTCTCATCAAGACCGTAGGATTCACCGGCATTTTCCGCCACAGTACCGGCAGGTCTATTGTAAAGATCTGCAATATCAAATTTTCTCTTCCCATGCACATTTCCAGGAACTGTGGGAGATTGTGAAACCTTCCCCAGGCTCTTATGCTCTTCCATGAAACCTCCATTAACTACCGGTGAATTTCCCGGCGGGGGATCACCGCTTATTTTAATTTAACTACCGGCTTCACCAATTTCAAGAGAATAAATGATATTTCTTGACAGATCCATGTCTGCAATAATAGAAACAAAACAAAAAAATAAATAATAATCCTGCTACCGATGCTGTTACATTAATACAGTGCCGGTACTGGCGCTCTATATTTTAATAGTTCTTATGTTCGTCCCTTCTGCCTTGATAGATAAACCTTAAAAAAATTTCACCTGCATCTTTAAAAAATTTTTATAACCCTATAAAATCTATTAGAGGGATTTTTCTACATTACCCGCAGAGAACACAAGTTGCATAAACAGCAATTTCATTCAATTTACTGCTTGACATTCTTTTTAAAGAATGACGTTCATACCTTTACTATTCATATTATTTTTAGTTACATTCTTATGCATTAGTAATAAAAACATAAAAAAATAGAGGAGCTCCTATGGCACAAATCGATTATTTTAACCTACCTTGGAAAGATCAGTGGGAATGGGAGAGAATTGAACTCCCGACCTTTACAAAGAGATTTGTTGATAATTCGAAGATCTATGCCTCTAAAGATTTCCAGCTTTTTAACGCAGCGCTCTATAACGGCGACAGTAATGGCAGAATGACATGGGGAGAAGTCTTTGATAGAGTAGAAAATTATGCATGCGGATTAATGAGCATCGGCCTCGGAAAGCAGGAGATGGCGGGGATAATGTCTGCCAGCGGGCCCTACTGGACTCACGCAGATTTGGCTCTGGCCTGTGCAAATGGAGTAAGCGTAGCGATCTACCCCACACTCTCTTTTAAAGAGGCATCTTACATAGTAAATGACTCAGGGTGTAAACTCCTTTTCCTCAGGGGGGACAATGTCCTTAAAATGATGCTCGCCGGTTTCAAAGAAATGCCTAAGCTTGAAAAAATTATTGTGCTGGATCGGGAATATATAAGCAGCGATTCAAGAGTAATAAGTCTTGGCGATCTTGAAAAAGCCGGTATCGAATGGAAAAAAGATAAAAATAATTACGAAACATACATCACCAGAAGAGACGGAGTTGTTCTCGATGATATATATACAATACTCTATACTTCAGGCACAACCGGCCAGGGAAAAGGAGTTGTTCTTACTCATCACAACTGTTCTTCAAGAATGATCGGAGTTAATCAATGCTTTGACTACTTCGGAATGGGATTTAAGACTGAATATACAACTCTCTGTTTCCTTCCGCTTGCTCATATATTTGACAGAGGTTCATGCCAGGGCGCTGCTATTTACAACGGATGTACTATCGCATATGCGGATTCTGCCGGGACTCTTCTTGATGACCTGCAGAAATACAACCCGCACTGGATAAACTGTGTTCCGAGACTTTATGAAAAGATATACATACAGCTCCAGCAGAAAATGGGCGAAAGCGGGCTTAAGAGAAAACTCTTCGACTGGGCACTTAAAGTCGGTGAAGAAGTATTCATGCAGAGATACGATGCTGAAACAGATACCTACAATATGGGTCACGACTTTGACATAACAGGAGATCTGCCCTTAGGACTTAAGATAAAGTATAAAATTGCTGATAAACTTTTCGCCAAAGTACGCGCTCTTTTCGGGAAAAACTTCAAACACTCATTCTCCGCAAGCGCATCCATATCACCCGATCTCCTTAAATTCTTCTATATTATAGGCATCAGGGTTAGTGAAGGATATGGATCAACCGAAAGTTTTAACGCATGCTGTAATATGCCGCTTGTGGCATGCAGACCGGGTTCTGTAGGTCTTGCGCAAAGCAGCAGGCTCCGTGTATCTTCAATCGGCGAGCTTGAAATCAGCGGTGCAGGCGTTTTTAAAAGATACTGGAACAAACCACAGGAGACTGCAGAGGCCTTCACACCTGATGGATGGTTTAAGACAGGTGACAAGGTGGAAGTTGATAAATACGGCTACTACAAAATCGTCGATCGTATAAAAAACATTATATGTCTTGCAACAGGAAAAAATGTAGCTCCTGCCAAAGTAGAAGCACAGTTTGCCACAAGCCCGTATATTGAACAAGTATTCACAATCGGTGATGAGCGGGCTGTAATATCAACACTCCTTGTACCGAATTTTACTTACTTCAAAGAAAAATTCGACAACGAAGGTATTGAATACGATAAAAGCCGGATTGTAATCGACAACTCTGCCGGCGTTCCTATAGTCGTTAAAGTAGGTCCTGACTTTATTGAAAAAGGTAATATTCGGGAACTCATTGCAGAAGAAGTTTCAAGAGCGAACAAAGAACTTGAAGAATTTGAAAGGATAAAGCAATACACAATTCTTTCAGAGAGATTCACAGAACAGAACGGAATGTTGACTCCAACACAAAAAACAAAAAAGAGAGTTATTCTCGATATTTATTCAAATGAAATAGACAAGATGTACTCTCAAAAATAAATAACGCACGTTTATTCAGATTTATTTAAATACTGCAAAAGGCTGCCACAAAGGCAGCCTTTTTTATTCATAAAAAAGCATAAAAAAACCCTCTTAAGAAAACT
>DIEX01000027.1:0-109750 GCA_002418835.1 Spirochaetia bacterium UBA5763
TGTTGCTTAGATTTTAGACAGCCCCAAATTAGACAATGATGTAAAATGAAAATATTCCGACTACTTTATATATTAATACTGCTCACCCTCACGGGATTGACCGCCTATTCTTCTGATAAAATAATCAGGATTGAACACTCAGGACTGAAAAAGACCGGAAAAGAAACAGTTGAATGCAGACTTGAAAATAAAGAGGGTTGCGAATACAGCGAGGAGAAATGGCAGGAGGAGCGCAACACCCTTATAGACCTTGATATCTTTGCTGATGTACAGCTTAACGTGGATAAATGTGAAGAGGGAACCACCCTCACCTACTGCTACAAAGAACTCCCCTCATATATAATTTACCCTGCCATGAAACGCACAGACCAGGACGGACTTATGGTGGGGCCCGGTATTACTTTCATGAACATCGGCGGGCTCGGAATTCATGAAGAAATTCTCAGCAGGTATACAGTGGTCCCTGAAGTATTAAGGGCAAAGGAAGTTCTCAGTTATACAAGAATCCCTAAACTAAACAGGATCCCCTTCACAGCGGAATTTACGCTGAGCTATTTCGAATCGTATAACGCGCTTAAGAGGTATGACGAAAACTCATGTTACAGCCAGCTTGATATCTTTTACAGGTTTAATAAAACATTCAGGGCCCTTGCAACAGGTTCCGCCTTTTACGTTAAGCACGACAAACACAACCCGGTTTTCACTGAAGTAAGCAGAGATATGGAGATGTTCTACGGCGCCGGTGACTGGGACTACCTGCCATCAGCAGGAGCAGGATTTATAATCGATACTCGCGAGCGCATAATGAACCCGCACAGCGGAATTTATAATGAATACAGGGCAACAGTATATGGCGATAAACTCGGAGGTGACAGTGATTTCATTGAGTATATCTGGGACTTCCGCGCGTATATCCCTGCTGGCGATAAGCATATAATACATACAAATCTCCTGGGGAGATACAGGCCGGGGACAATACCCGGTTATGAATTATACCATGTCGGAGGAGTAAACAGTCTGCGCGTCTATGAGCCCGATCCATCCATGTGCGGTCAGCATGAAGCACTTGGTACACTTGAATACAGGTATGAGCTCTTTACTAATAAACAGGTTTCATTATGGGACATGCACGGATACTACGGTCTTCAGCTGGTCGCGGGATTTGACAATGCCGTGCAGTGGATTAAAGGGGACAGATATAATAAAGGGACTTACTACAATTCATTCTATGCGGGGGTTCATCTCCTTGTGCCGGTTCTGGAGAGGGTACGTTTTGAGTTTGGTTACAGCGGATTCGAAAATGACCGGTATGTCTTTAATTTCGGCGCGAACATGGGATGGTATGAAAAAGCCTCAACGCAGAGGAGGAGAGTCAGGTAAGATAAACTCTGCTTGACTTTGTGTAATAACTGTTTTTTTCTTAATCATATTTTTTTTGAAGCAAAGGGGATATAGAGTATTCATAGAGATTAAAGAGAGATAAAAATACTAATTTAATCGTGATGAACTAAAGTTAATTTGTTATAATGACTTATAGCAAATTACGGAATGACCAGGGCAATGGGCAAACCGGAATGACAAATTGTGTGCTAATTCTATCGTAATTTGTTATATTAAGAAATACACTCCCATATCTCTTCCATATTAACATCTCCTCTGCTTTTTTTAAACGGTTTAATACAAAGAAAACAAGAGGCCGCTCATGAAAGATCTCATAGAAAAAATCAACTCTACCTTTCTTAAAAGGACAGAAGACCTCTCACTCCAGAGAGAAATATGGACAGACATTGCAAACCAGTTCAGGCCGGATATCAACCAATACCGCACAGCAAGGCCATCAACCCTCATCGCAAGAGAGACTGGTGACATGGGCCTTGCTGTACTCTGGATTGTGGAGACAATGCTCATCCGTCCTATACTGAAAGATATTTCCCTTGCCGCGAATATTACTGAAGATATTTCGCGCATATTATCATCTGTTGACACAACATCCATCTGTGCACTGGCGAACTCCGAAAGCGCTGCCGATCCTGTAATATGCAGAGTTGATAACGAAGATATAATTCTATCCGGTGAAAAGAAATTCATTACTGCCGGAGAGAATGCCAATCTCATAATTGTAACATGCCGCAGGCCGGATGAGGATAAAGTGAGCGGAGTTGCTCTTGTTGAGCGGGGAACTCTCCCGGAAAATTCTCTCATTGATCTGAAACTTAAAATATTCAGAAGCGTTAACCACGCAAAGCTCTCTTTTGCAGATTTTCGCGCAGACAGGGGGATTATCCCTGAGCTTGATCCCTCTGCTCTCAGGAGAAGCCTAAAGAAATGGAGTTTAATAGAAAGAGCCCTGATCATGGAATCTTTCATCTCCCTCCTGATCTATGCAGAAAAATTATTTGCTTCAAAAGATATTACCATCCCGAAGAGTGAAGAACTGATGGTCTTCCAGGATTTACAGACAGAATCAGTGAATAAGCAGTTAGACGAAGCTCTTTACGGGAAAATGATCGAAACAAAAAACGCCGATGCTGCCGGGATATTCTCAATTATAAAGATATTTAAGGAAAAATTCAGTGAACACAATGAGAGATTTTCTGATGAGGAGAGGATTAAGCTCTCAGATCTCTCCCTCTTTGACAATCTCAAAGGATAAAAATTTAACTGACGGTTAAAAAGTCTGTTCCCCTGTCATTTATTTCTTGAAAAAAATACTCTCTGATTAAAGCTTTGTGGAGTAAGTAAAAATCAGGTTAAATGGTGCAATCATGTTTAAAAGTGTTGAAGAAGCAATAAAAGAGCTGGAAAAACAGAGATATATAGCTTCAAAGGATATTGCAACAACTGTTTACCTTGCACTGAGGCTCGAAAAACCTGTACTTGTTGAAGGCCCCGCAGGTGTCGGCAAAACAGAACTGGCAAAATGTATTGCATCCGCTCTCAACATCGAACTTATACGAATGCAGTGCTACGAAGGGCTCGATGAAGCAAAGGCCCTTTACGAATGGGAATACGCCAAACAGCTTTTGTACACCCAGATATTAAAAGACAAACTTTCAGAAGTTATGGGGAGTGAAACCACCCTCTCCGGCGCAGTGGACAGACTCAGCTCGGCGGAGGATGTATTCTTCTCGGAAAAATTTCTTATCCCCCGCCCAATACTTAAGTCTATCACAAAGAATGAACGCACAGTGCTCCTCATTGATGAAATAGATAAATCTGACTCGGAATTTGAAGCTTTCCTCCTTGAGGTACTCTCCGACTTCCAGGTAACAATCCCGGAGATCGGTACATTCAAAACAGACGTTAAGCCCTTTGTTATACTGACATCCAACAGCGCGCGCGAGATGTCCGATGCCCTTAAGCGGAGATGCCTCCACCTCTACATTGACTACCCTACCATCGAACTTGAAGAGAAGATTGTTTCACTTAAAGTTCCGGAAAGCGGCGAAAGGCTCATCAGACAGGTTGTGGAAGCAATTCACAGGATAAGACAGCTTCAGCTTAAAAAAGAACCAAGCATCAGTGAAACACTGGACTGGGCAAAGGCACTTGTGCTCCTGGGCTACGAAGACCTTGATCCGAAGATAGCTGTTGAGACACTGAACTTCATCCTTAAATACGAAAAGGATATAGAACTGGCTCTCAAGCATTCAAAGGATATTTTCCTTAATTAACCGCCATGGTACAGAGAGACGGACAGCCTCACATAAACCGCAAACTTTTCGATTTTATCGAAGTACTCAGAGACGCAGGCATAATAATCTCTGCCGATGAAGTAATCGCGCTTTTCAATGCTGTACCGGAAATCGATGTCAGCGATAAAGATATTTTCAAACAATCTCTCAAAACCACACTTGTGAAAGACTACACAGATATACCTGTATTCAACAGATGCTTTGACCAGTTTTTCAGCGGCAGGGAGAGATTTTTTGACGGTATGGATTTATCATCTCTCTCAGGCCTGCGCGACGGAGTCCCGGCAGAAACAATTGAAGACATGAACGACATGCTGGATAAATTTCTCGATTCACTTGACCCGGCGTTCCTTATGGAAAAAAGTGAAGAGGAGATTATGCGGATGTTCCTCGACGAACTGCCGGAAGGGAGCTCCGGCGGAGGGGGGGGGATGAATATTTTCAGGTCCCGCAGTGGAACAGCGGGTTCATTCCAGTCAAAAGGAGAAGATGGTGAAACTGCCGAGGTGGATATAGAAGCAATGATGGATCTTCTCCGGAACATGATGAATCTCCGCCTCTCTAAAAGAAAAATAGGGAAAGAGCTTAAGAACCGGGAGGATTTTCTGCTCAATAAATTCATATACCAGCTTACGCCTGATGAAATCCGCGAGATGCGGGAGATGGTTAACCGCTTCGGGCAGAAACTGAAAAGCCGGATCTCTCTCCGCAAAAAAAGAGTCAAACGCGGGGGCATTGACACAAAGAGGACTTTCAGGACAAACCTTCAGTACGGCGGAGTACCATTTAAACTCTTCTATAAAAATAAAAAGATCGACAGGCCGCAGCTTGTTGTAATGTGCGATGTTTCCAGGTCGGTCAACCAGTATTCCCGGTTTATGCTTCTTCTGACATACAGCCTGCAGAGCCTCTTTTCAAAAGTGAGAACCTTTGCATTCATAAGCAATATGGTGGAAATAACCGATCTTTTCAGGGAGATGGACCCGGAGAGAGCGATTAATTCCATGTTTACAGATGTGAATTTCACCTACGGATGGGGGAGCAATTACGGAAGATGTTTTGACCAGTTTATCGAGAACTACAGTGATTCTCTTACACGGAAAACTTCAGTTCTCGTACTGGGGGACGCGAGAAACAATGATAATGATCCCGGAATTCAGTCTTTCCGTAAAATTCAGGAGAGAAGCCGGAACCTGTTCTGGCTGAATCCTGATAAAAAACATCTATGGGACTGGAACGACAGCATTGCCTCTCTGTACGGTTCATGCTGTAATGAAATGAAGGAAGTTAATAATTTTCTCGATCTCTCTGAATTTATAGATAAATTGTTTCTTGACATATAAAAAAGCCCTTTTATGCTTAAAAAGTTATTCTTGCCGGAACAATCTGCTAAAATTCCGGGTCTAAAAATAGAAGTCTTATTTAATCCTTTTGCTCTGATGTAAAAGAAAAATAAGAGAGTGAAGAATTTTATATCTATATAATGGGGAGTCCCGGTAACTCTATCTTTACGGGGTAAAAGTGGCGGTAGCCCCTTAATAAGCCCCTCAGGGTTCCATGCGGTTCTAAAAACGGTGTTTTTAGAACCGCCCCGATAAGAAATGCTTGAAAAAGTAATTTAAATAATTACTTTACAAAATATATATAATCAAAAAAAATACCCGGAAGTAAACGTGGAGGATTCTGTGAACATCGAATTCAGAGAAATTGGTGAACACAAAGTTATAGATGTCAGCGGTGAAGTAGACCTTTATAATGTAAGTGAACTGAAAAAGGCCCTTTTCAGTATAACAGACGGGCAACACAACAGTGTAGTTGTGGACATGAAGAAAGTGAATTATATGGACAGCTCCGGAATCGGGGCACTTGTTGCAGGGATGAAAAAAATGAAAGCCCATAACGGCAAATTCGCCCTTATGAATATTCACGATGATGTTCTGAACATCCTCAAGCTTGCTACTCTCGATAAGTTTTTTACAATCTATGAATCTGAAGATGAACTTTTATAGAAATAATTCATACTAATAAAAAAGCCGGGATTTTTCCCCGGCTTTTTTATTACCCTCATAATAATTTTACGATTCCCTCTTAAGAACAAGCATTGTCATGTCATCGTGCTGCGATGCGCCGTTTCTGAACCTGTCAACGTCTTCAACAAGAAAACCGGTGAATTCCTCTGCCGACATATCATGATGTTCAATTAGCATCTGGCGGACTCTTTTAAGCCCGTATTCATCCTTTTCGGGGTTTCTCATCTCGGTTATCCCGTCAGTGTAAAGCATCACAATATCTCCGGGATAAAGCTTCACTTTTGACTGTTTATATTCCACATCTTCCATGATGCCTATGGGTACTCCGTCAACAGAAGTTCTTGTACACTCCCTCTGACTGGCTCTGTAACAGAAAAGCGGCCCCTGCCCTGCGTTTGAGAAAGACAATTCTTCTGTTTTCCTGTCGTAGATCATGAAGAACATTGTTGCGAATTTATCTATAGCGAAGTCAGCGCTGAGAGAATCGTTTATCGCTCTCACTACACTTGCACAATCGATATCTTTTCTTTTTGTATAAGTAGCAAAAACAGTACGTATCATTACCATAACAAGAGAAGCCGGAACACCTTTACCGGAGACATCACTTATTAGGGCGCATACCCTGTCTTCATCTATATCCTTGTAGTCAAAATAATCTCCGCCGACACCCTTCGCGGCCCTGGTATACCCCTTAATCTGTATCCCCTTTTTGTTGTAATACCCCATAGGGTTGAGGCCTTCCTGTATATCCCTGGCAATCTCAAGCTGCTCATTCATGATCCTTGTTTCGATCTCTTTCTCCCTGGCATCCCGGATCATGGCTGTCATTGTATTAAACTCTTCAGCCAGTCTTCCCAATTCATCCGACGTATTGACCTCTATTCTGTAATCAAAATCTCCTTTACCTATCACAGTTGCGCCATGAGTGAGCTTTTTTACAGGCCGTATAATTATTGTAGCAAGTATTAATGTACCCGCTATTGATATAATAAGGAATCCGAGAAATATTAACATGATAAGTCTTTTAATATTCTCAATCTCTTTCCTTATAATAAAATCGGACATGCCTATTATTACGACGCCGGCCTTCGTTTTGTTATCAATTCTGCTCAGTACAATCTTTGAAAAATCGTATATCTTCCCGTCATCTGACTCATCAGGATAATCCTTAATCTCAGTTGCAGTCCTGTCGCTTCTCTCATCAATGATACGCGCGACATTATCATTGAGAACTTTTCTCTCTTCATGTTTTATTTCGCCATCCGGGCCGCGCCTGTCAAAATAATAAATGATCTCATTGTTACTATTGAGCACAAAGACATACTTGAGAAAATCGAGTTTTTTCAGTTCATTTACCGTATCTGACAAAGTCAGCTCATCAAAACCTATTGTCTGCTGTGCAGTATTCGAAAGGTGGACAACTTCCCTTTGTACAAAATTAAAAACCTGTTCCTGGAGAATTTTACTCTCCCTGTACACTATGAAAATTGCAATGGTGAGTATTATCACAGAAACTAAACTTATGATAGCAAGAGAGAGTTTAAGTGTAATGCCGAACCTGATCTTTTTTTTAGGGGGAGAGACCAGCTCTTCCGCTCCGGCTGCTGTTCTGTTTTTATCATTCATTATTCATCACCTTCCGAGAAGAACCAGGGTTTTTCTGATATTATTCTTTGCCCTTGTATGTTCAGGATCAATGGCAAGCACCTTTCGCCACTCGCCTATAGCTCTTTTAAAATCATTATTTGAGTAGTAATTAATTCCGCTGTAGTAGTATTTCCTCACAAGGCTCTCCTGTTCGGGAGTAAGCTTTGATCCCCCGGCTTTTGCTGATGACGACCCTACCCTGAGCTGTGCCTCTATTTTATTAACACTGACTACTGCTTTTATATTATTAGGATCCTTTGCTGCGACCCATCTCAGTTCCACAAGCGCTTTCTTGATATTATCCTCTCCGCCTCTCTGATAATATGCCATTCCGAGATTGAACCTTCTTTCAACCTCCTGTACATCCTCCTGCGCCACTGCTGTTGAACCGCTGTAGGACTGCCCGCGTTCAGCCCTCGCAAGGAGGTTTTTAATATCAGGATGATTCGGTTCAATGGATCTGACAAGATCAAATCTCCTGTAGGCATTTCTGTATTCCCTTTTTTTAAGGAATGCCTCCCCTTCTTCAATAAATTTTTTAACCATTATTTCACGCTGTTCAGGTTTAAGCTTAAGCTCGCACTTGAACATATATTCATTGGCTATTCTGTTTGAGGGGAAAAGGTGCAGTATCTGCTCCCAGCGGTTCCTTGATTCCTCATACTTGCCGGAATCGTAAAGGATTTTACCTGAAACTATCAGTGAATTAACAATATTAAAATAGGGAGAGTTGTCATCGACAACCTCCTCTTCAACAAGCTTCTGTGCGTCTTTTGCCCGCTGTATATAGGGGGGGGCGAGTTTATTCTCAGGATCAAGTTTAAGCGTATTTTCAAAAGCAGCAATGGCATCCTGATATCTGGAATCTGCAAGAGCGATAAGCCCGTTCTGGAACTGCTCATCGATCATGCGGAGCCTCTTTTCACGCTCCCGCCTGTCGTATTCAGCTTTAAGTCCGGGGAGCCCCAGGAGAAGCTGTCGTGCATCTCTAAAGTTTTCAATAAGAGCCAGGGAGTTTTCAAGATCATCTCTCGCTTCATCGTATTTATTATCCCGGATATTCTTTTTACCCGAAGCATAAAAAGTCTCCGCCTCACGAAGGCGCTGTTCATATCTTTTCTTCTCGTTCAGTTTATCATCAATTTTTTCTATATAATCCCTTGCTGAGCTGTTTTCCGGATCAAGCTGAAGCACGCTCATAAAATCCTGACGCGCAGGCTTATATTCCTCCTGGCCGAAAAAAAGAATTCCAGAGGCCATATATCTTTTTATGTTTTCATACCTGATGATGTTCTCAATAGCAATACCGGCCTGCCTCTTCCCTTCAGTAGCCTCAAGGTGTTCAGGCATAAGCTTCAGTATATCGGTCCAGTTTTTCAGTGCGTCGGGGAAACGGTTCTCATCCATAGCTGCTCTTGCAAGGAGAAGCAGGGCTCCAATCTTCTCACGAATCTCCCTGCTGGCCTTAAGCCTTTTATCTTCAGAAGCGATAATCTTTTCAAGTTTCTGCATATCCTCTCTTATGAGTTGCATTTCGGGATCTTTAGGATCAATCCGGTATGCAGTGATAAAACTTGCGAAGGCAATCTTTGATTTATCCTTTGTCTTATCGAGATTTTTTTCAGCATCTTCAAATGTGGTTTTATCGTCAAAATTCGGGGCCAGGTCTTTTTTCGCAAGTTTATAGTTCAGTTTGGCTTTTTCAAGCTCCAGGTCCTTTTTCTGCTTCATCTCATACAGGAATTCAACTTTCTTCTGTATTTCCTGGTTTTCCGGTTCAATATCAAGTATATTCAGCCAGAGGGCAACAGCCTTGGAGAAATCCTTATTGTCAAAATACTCCTGTGCCTGCCTGTCCATCTCTGCAGTTGACTGTGTTAAAACAGGGACTGCGGAAGAGAAAATGATTACAAACACACAAAGTATATTGATCTTAATATTTTTAAAAATTATATTCATAAATTGAGCTTAAACGCTCCAAATCCTCTATTATTTAAGAAAAAATGCCGGATAAAAGTTAAAATATTATAACATATATCTCTTGCCGTTTTTCAATCATAATTCCGGAAATTATACACCGTCACTGAAGCTTTATCTATTTTTTTTAAAAATATGACTGATTTTTAAAAAAAAATTGATCTTATTTGGCATATTTCTATAATTTGTTTATCTGCGGGTGTAATTCAGTGGTAGAATGTCAGCTTCCCAAGCTGAACGTCGCGAGTTCGATCCTCGTCGCCCGCTAATAAAAGCTTCACAAATTATCAGGAACTACTATAAACTTCCGGAAAACCGGTTACACTAAGAAAAATAATTCTATTTTCCTCATTTTCAGGCAGAATAATCTGACATACTCCTGGATTTGAGTTATTTTTCAATATAACATTGTTGAAAAAATTGATTTGAAAATTCCGATTCCTTAAATTACTTCTTAATTACCTTCATAAAAATACTCAAAGAGATGTCTAAAAAAACAAGGCCCCGGAAAAACACGGGGCCCTGTCTGAATTATTTAAAACTGAGACTATGGAGTTTATGCTTCAAAGTATGATGCAGCTTAAATAAACAGAGGCTTCCCTTTGGTTGCCATATGCTCAGCCATCTTCCTTGAATTTTCTGTTTTCCAGCAATCCACAAACATCTCCCTCTCAAGTGCAAGCATCGCATCTTCGGAAATCGCCTCACCCTTGTAAGCCGTGCCGCCGGAGATGATATACCCCACTCTCCTGACAACAGTGGATATATGCGGAGCAATTTTATAACCTGCAAGCATATCAGGGATATTCGCATCAAGAGCACCCATGGCATCCTGCCCCATAACTTTCACAGGGAGATTCGCGGGTGGAACATATCCATCCTCCACCATACGGAGGACCTCCTTCTTTGCCTCGCCGAAAAGATAATCCCTGTTGAAAACGATCCTGTCCTGCGGCCTGAGGAAACCTTTAGCCCTCGCCTCCTGAGCGGAGCCAGTGGGCATCGGCATTGCTATTGTCTGGAATGCCTGGAGGAAAACAGAAAGCCAGTCTGCGGGAGTAACAACCGTTTCGCTTAATCTTCTCCACATCTGGTAGCACCCTCCCCCCGCAGGGACAAGGCCGGCTCCAACTTCAACCAGAGCCATATATAGCTCATTATGCGCCACAATCTTATCCGCCCAGAGACAGACCTCACATCCGCCGCCAAGAGCCATTCCATAAGGAGCCGCAACTACAGGGAAGGGAGCGTACTTTGTCATCTTCATCCCTTCATGAACATCGGTTATGAAATTATTAATTCCCTGGAAATCCCCTTTGTTTGCCAGATCGAGCATGAATTTCAGATCCCCGCCCGCGCTGAACGCGCCGGGCATCCCTGATGCCTGGTTGCCGTTTACCATACCGGCGCCATTTGCGCGGATAAACTCAACAACCTTCGGGACCATGTTAACGATCTCACCGTTGATTGCGTTCATCTTTGTATGATACTCGAAGCAGAATACTCCATCGCCGATATCAACAAGGGATGCGCTCGGTGTACCTATGACCACTTTTGATTCATCAGTTTTTACATTCGCAAGAAATATCATCTGCGGACTGTATTGTATGTCTTTATAGGAGGCAGATGCCAAATCCCAGAACTGCTTCCTTCCATTCTGCAACCTGTAGAAGGTTTCCGCTCCTTTATCAAGCATGACTATAACAGCATCCGGAACAGTATATCCGGATTTCTCAATACCCGCCAGAGAATCCTTTAGCCCGATGGCATCCCACATTTCGAAGGGGCCGTATTCATACGCATACCCCCACTTCATCGCATTATCTATCTCAACAAGTGAATCACATATCTCCGGTATCCTGTTAACAGAGTAGACAAACTCACAGGAGAGTAATCTCATTGCAAATTCACTGTTATTAAATATGTATTTTATCTTTTCAGGAATTGTTTTGAATGCTTTTGTAGCCTCAACCACCGGGTAGGTTGCCTTTGTGTCGTAATCAACATGCTGGAGCGTTTTAATATCAATTACCTTTTTGAACTTCTTTCCATCTGCATCTTTCCCTGACAGATAGAAACCTCCAATCCCCTTTGCTTTATTTCCGAACATCCCCCTGGCCATCATATCCTTGAAGAACTGAGGAGTTTTATACTTCTCCCTGAATTCATCATTAACAAGAAGCTCGTAGGAGTTATCAGCAATATGATCCGTTGTATCTGCCCCGACAAAGTCTGTGAGACCGAATATACCTGTTCCAGGTATACCCATGGGCTTTGAAAAGATAGCATCAGCCTCCGGAATAGTTATCAGACCTTTTTCCAGGAGTATGAGCGCCTCACAGATCGATATCATCCCGATCCTGTTGCCTATAAAGTTTGGAGTGTCTTTCCCCCACACAACACCTTTACCGAGAGTCTGTTCACCCCATTTCGATACAAAGTCGCAGACTTCTTTTGATGTATCAGGTCCGGCTATGCACTCAAGAATCTTCATGTAGCGAACAGGGTTAAAGAAATGAAGGATCAGGAAATTCTCTTTGAAAGCTTTACTTCTCCCCTCAGCCATCTGCGCAATGGGGAGGCCTGAAGTGTTGGACGCGATGATTGCACCAGGCTTCATCACTTTTTCAAGTCTCGCAAAAAGGTCATGTTTAATTTTAAGATTCTCCACAACAACTTCAAAGATGATGTCAGCATCTGCGAGCTTATCGAAATCATCGGTGAGATTACCGGTCTCTATTAGAGAAAGATCATGTTTCTTATCCATGAATGCCGCGGGACGAGCTTTAATCTGCGCCTGAAGTCCGGCCTCAACAATCCTGTTTTTTGCCCCCCTGTCATTCTTTTCTGCATCTGAAAGATCAAAGGGCGCTATGTCCAGGAGAAGAGTCTTAATTCCCGCACTGGCGCAGAGAGCTGCAATCCCGCCCCCCATTATTCCTGAACCGATTACTGCTGCTTTTTCAACACGTCTGATCATAATATCCCCCAATTTTTATTTAATGTTCTCAACAATAAAAGCACATGCAGGGCCCCCGCTTGCGCACATACTGGCGCAGGCATATCGTCCGCCCCTTCGTCTAAGTTCGCTTATTGCAGCCATTATTATACGCACACCTGTCATACCCACCGGATGCCCCAGGGGGATCCCTGACCCATTTGCATTGAGATTCTCAATTGAAATGCAAAGTTCCCTCTGACATGCAATAGCCTGGGAGGCAAAGGCTTCATTTAATTCCCAGTAATCAATATCGCTGATTTTAAGACCGGCAAGCCTGAGTGCCCTGTGAACAGCGGGGACCACTCCCATACCCATTATCCTGGGTTCACAGGCCCCTGAAGCTGACGCTATAACTTTGACTAATGGTTTATGCCCGAGTTCAACTGCTTTATCCATTGACATCAGTATCATGGCAGCTGCGCCGTCATTAATACCTGACGCGTTAAAAGCGGTTACTGTTCCATCTTTTTTAAAAGCCGGTTTCATTCCCGCAGCCATAACTGCTGTTGCTCCGGGATTGGGATGTTCATCGGTATCGAAAACTTTAACGCCTCTCCTGGTGTTAACCTCAACAGGAATAATCTCCTCTTTAAACAGGCCTTTCTCTATCGCTTTGCATGCCCTCTGGTGACTGAGTAATGAATACTCATCCTGCATGTCGCGGCTGATCTTATACTCATCTGCAATATTCTCAGCTGTAATCCCCATATGATAGCCTTCAAAAGCACACACAAGTCCTCCGAGCATAAGGCTGTCCTGAATCTTTTCACCATCACCCAGGCGATAACCTTTTCTCCCGTTCAAAAGCAGATAAGGAGCATTAGTCATACTCTCCTGCCCCACAGCAGCCGCTACCTCAATCCTGCCAAGCATTATCTCCTGTGAAATTATATCCGCTGCTCTCATTGAAGAGGGGCACTGCTGATGAACTGTTGTTGATATTGTTTCAACAGGGCAGCCTGATTTCAATGTAACCCAGCGTGCGGAATTTCCCGGAGATCCTGCCTGATTGCACTGCCCGACGATAACTTCCTCGATAATTTCAGGACTTATACCTGCTTTTTCAATAGCCCCTTTTAACGCGATGACACCCAAATCATGCCCCTTAAAGCTTTCAAGTGATCCGTTAAAATCACCGATAGCCGTTCTTGCAGTACTGACAACAACAACCTCTTTCACAATCAAACCTCCATTTACTTATATTTTTAAACTGTAAACGCATCATGCTGCACTTGCGGAAAATACTGTTTTTACAAAACAGATTAAAACCTGCCAATCATGACATTATTAATGAACGGCCATTAATATTAAAAGATGAGGCGCGGGGGTTTTAATCCCCCCTGCGCCAAAAACAACCAATGTTTATCAACAGACGATTCTACAGGAATCCGGCTAATCATCCTGAATATCTGATATTATTTAATACAGTCAGGCAGAAGGAGGTCTGCATGACTGTATCGGACATCCTTATTTTATAACCTTATTGTTTCTCAGTGCCACGATAACCATATTTCTGGAAATCCGCTCCTTCAGTGAAGCAGGATTTTCCAGTTCCATATGCCTGAGGAATATCCGGGCAGATTCAGGCACAGGCTTTATTGACTCAAGGAGAAGCCCTTTTAACAGTTTTAATGGCTTATCAGCCGCAAGGTTCTTCATAGCTTTCAATGATGAAGCGAGCATAACCTCCTCCGGTTTAAAATCTGTGCCGAAAGGGAAGACTTTAAAATAGCCCTTATCCTGATACGGCTTCAGAAGTTCAGCAATTTTATCAGGAGTATTACTTCTATACTCCTGAGGGATTTTATAATCCGCCGGGATCTTTTTCGCTTTCTTCGCCTGTTCAAGAAGCTGCTTCTGAAATCTCGAATCAGCTATATTGATCATTGCGGCTATAATCTCCCTGTCCGATTTACCCCTTATGTCAGCAATTCCGTATTCCGTTACCACGATGTCTCTAAGATGCCTGGGTATTGAACACTGCGGGTAATTAAAAACAATATTTGACTTTAAATTTTTACCTGATCCTTTAACGCTCTTTATCATCATAATGAGTCTGCCATCTTCAAGGGCATGAGCCATTGCAGCAAAATCATACTGCCCGCCAATCCCGCTTACTACTCTTCCGTCGGGCAATTGATCAGATGCGATAGATCCGAAGAGAGATGCTGTCATCCCTGTATTTATAAACCTTCCATCTTTTCTCTGAAGTCTCCGGAGCTCCTCATCGCCATACAGCTGGTTCACCTTATTCACTCCTGACATTCCGAACTGCATCCTTTCCTCTTCCGGCATATCATTCAGCGCTTTGTAGAATGACTGAGGGCCGAAATAAAAAGCGCCACAGATAACCTCACCACCTTTGAGCTTTTTACCGGTAATTTCCCGGATTTTTATCAGGTCCGAGGGGTCACCGAGATCTATAGAATAGGTCTCATCACCATCTTTAATCTCAGTGCCGTTGAAAGTAACATCATCTTTCAGAATTCCGGACTTCTGCAGAAAACTAAAATCATCCTGATTCAGCTTCGAGTGTATTGCTTTCATCTCCAGCAGTTTATCAATGATATCTTCCGGAATATGGTCTTCAGAAAGTTCCCCATTATTGATAAGTTTCATGAGCGGGATGCTGTGAAAAACTTTCCGTTTCAGTATCCCGCTTTTATACATCTGCATGAATGCATCAACGAACATCTCTGATGATCCGTATAACCCCTGTTTAAACCTGTTTGTTCCGCCAAGTTTGTTTATCAGCTCTCCATACCTCGTGGTTAGCCCGGCTTTTTCAGCAACTTCACGATAAATATCATTATGTTCATTTCTCATAATGAGCCCGGAGACTATTGCATCACCAAGTGCCCCTATACCAACCTGAATTGTCCCCCCATCTTTCAACAGTGTACTGACATTAATACCTATCATGTGATCCGGTAATGTTATAGCGTCCTTGGGCGCTCCGAAAAGGGGTAGATCATACTGTTCTCCCTGAAGTATAAAATCATATTCAGCTCTATCAACTATAGCATCACCGTACATAAAGGGAAGATTGCTGTTCACCTCACCGATTGTTACACACTTCTCTCCATTTTTTCTCCTCTGCTGGTATATCGGGATGGCCTCTACGCCGAGATCCGTATTGCAACCCATGGAATAGAGTTCCCCGTTTGAGGCGAGCATCTGCCCGAAAATGTTTGCCCCGTTACCCACACCATCACGTACAGCATGACTGTAATTCGATGACACATGATTCATCTGTGCATCGGGATCATTAAGAATTGACCCGGCCTTGGAATACATCTCCGAGAATGTAACATTGGCCGGAAGTTTGCCGTTTCTGTAGTCTATCATGAAATCAAAGTCCCGGACTCCATTGAAAATTCTGTTCACAATTGGATTAAGAACCCGCTTTTCAAGATCACTTTTCCCTTTAGGAACCTCGAGCGTCAGTGCAGTCATTATCAGAAGCCTGATTTCAGGATTTTCTTTTGCCCTTCGATAAAGCTCGTTCATAAAAAGCATCGGTTTCCCGAGGCCAAGTGGAAACGAAGCCCTTATGTCATTGCCGAGATACTCTATCACCTTGTCCACGCAGAGCGCCACATCATCTGTTACAACACCCATATTGCTATTCATATAAACCTCCCTGATTATTATATTTTTAACATGCTTCCTCTAAGCACAGATTAAAAATGTTTAATATAGAATCCTGTTTATACTTTAAGCTTCCTCTGGTAACTCCGCCGGTCTCTTAAATTCAAACGACATCATGATACAGGCTTTTTATATATAGGCCGCATTCTTGTTAATGAATGACCATTAATAAAAATGCGATAATTAATCATTTTATCTTTGCAGCATAGTCATACCATCCGCGGCCGGACTTTTCTCCAAAATCACCCCGGACATATCTCTCGACAACTCCCGGTGAAGGGAGGTCACCTCGATCCCCGCTGTTTTTAAAAGCTTCTGTCTTCATGAGGTACTCAAGATCTATCCCTGTGAGATCCATAAGACGGAAAGGCCCCATTGGATGGCCCGCGCCGTAAAGGCATGCTTTGTCAATATCCTCAAATGAGGCGATACCCTTCTCATATAGCCAGAGGGCTTCTCTTGCAAGAGCTCCAAGAACCCTGTTAAGAATAAAACCATCTATTTCGTAATTAAGCGTCACCGGAATCTTCCCCAGTTTTTCACATAGCTTAAAAGAGACATCGACTGTATCCCTGTCGCAATGCGGAGCATTAACCACTTCAACCAGCTTCATCACCAGTGCCGGATTAAAAAAATGAAGATTACAGATTTTCCCGGGACGCCCGGTTGCGTCAGCTATACGTGAACTGACGGTCCTTGAACTGTTGGTAGCAAGTATTGCATGAGCAGGCGAAAATTTGTCCATGTCTGCAAAAAGTTTTCGCTTAAGTACAAGATTTTCAACCGCAGCCTCAATCACATAATCAGTTTTCTCCACTGCAGTTTTCAGATCTGGCACAAAGCTGATCCTCACGCGGACCTTTGCAGCTTCCTCTTCTGATAATTTAGATTTCTTAACTCTTTCCTTAAGATAATTATCTGCAAAAGATTCGGCTTTCTTCAGGATATCCCCGTTTATATCCGTGCATACAGTATTGAAACCATTAAGCGCACAGACAAGCGTCAGCTGATGCCCCATGTTCCCGGCCCCGACTATGGAAATGTTTTTTACATCTGCTATGTTCATAATATATCTCCTCATAAAAATTTTTATTCAATTTGATCCGCATACTTTTTTAATAAAATCATTTCCTGCGCGCTGTCCTGTCATGTATACCTTCTCCAGCAGTTTCGGATCTTTAGTAGTCCTGCTGATATTGGTCCCTTCCGGCAGAGAGATCTCATAAACATTAATTCCTTCCGGTGGATTATTGATAAAATCAACTGCCTCCATATAGACTCTATGGCGATTTTTCATTGCTTCAGTAATTCCCGGATATTTCCTGAATATAAATGGAAGCAGGAAGGAAAGATGACTTTTTCTTTTAACATAAGAGGATGGACGTGAGCGAATAATTACAATTTTCTTTGCACCGCGCTTATATGCTTCAATTACAGGTAACGGATCTGCAATCCCTCCATCCATGGCAGGAATTGAGTCAACGTTCAGAATCTTTCTATATAAAACCGGAAGCGAACTTGATACCTTAATATAATGTTCAAGATTTGATCTATCCGGCACAAGATATAAAGGTAAGCCGGTTATAATTGAAGTCGCAACCACAACATACTCTTTTTTACCCTTTTTAAGTCTGCTGAAAATCTTTTCAAGGTCAAGCCTGCATTCGCTGATTGTTATATCCCATAACCAGTCAAGGTCCATGTAATGGCCGCCGCGGATAAATCTCATAAGACTGATAAACCTCGATGTGGCAGAATAAACAGTTGTAACATGATAGTTCCTGTTATGCTGTTCCGCAAGATGCGCGGCAAGATTACATGCCCCTGCAGAAACACCGATGTATAGATCAAAAGGATCAAAACCTGCAGTTCCGAATGCATTGAGCACACCTGCGGAGAATACTCCGCGCATACCACCCCCTTCAACCACAAGCGCAGTTTTATTTTTCTTATTCATGCAGTGCGCCTGAAAATACTTCAGAAAAAGAATCTGTTACCGCGCTTTCACCTGAAAGAATTGAGTCAGCCAGTGCGAAAAACTTTCTGAATTCAGTACCTATATAAAATCTCGAAGAGAGTACTCTCCCGTAATAATATGCAGCTTCACTATTATCCTTTACTATCTGCTCAACCTTTTCAGCAGAGGCTTCTCCGCATATTTTTTTCAGTTCCGGCAGAGTTATAGTCATAGACCAAAGGTGCAGCCAGGCATGAGTCAATAACCGGAAAGACTGCTGAAGCGCTGTGGCATAGGCAAGAATATCATCAACCTTATTATCATTTTTCTGACTGTTGAGAAAACTGACAACTTCATCAATCTTTTTTATCCCTGAAGATAACAGAGAGGCATACTTCTCCTCAACAATTCCTGCCGCAATGTCAATGGTCTCCTGCATACGTTTTTTCAGTATGCTGTAATTATACATTTTGGGATTCAGGAGGAGTTTACGCATTGTGAGATCAATGGACTGTATTGCATTAGTACCTTCATATATTGCGAGTATCTTTGAATCTCTTGCAAGCTGTTCAACAGGGTAATCTGAGCAATACCCGTATCCGCCGTAAACCTGTATAGCCTCAGCTGTTATAAGCCATGCCAGGTCGGTATTCCCCGCTTTACATATCGGAATAAAAAATTCAAAAAGGGCCTGTGCCTCTTTCTGCTCCTCTCCACCCACATTCATGCTTATATCAAAATTGTATGAAGCGAACAAAGAAGCCATTCTCATTGCTTCAACATTGGACTTCATCCAGAGAAGCATACGCTTCACATCGGGGTGATTTATAATGGAAGTCTGTTTTGATTTGTCAGAAGGATCCGCCCCCTGTTTTCTATTCCTCGCGTATGTCACTGCATGCATATAGGCTGAACTTGCGACACCGAGAGCTTCAACAGAAACATCAATACGCGCTTCATTCATCATCTGAAACATTATCTTCATCCCCTCCCGCTCATTGCCCAGGAGGTAACCGATACAGTTATCATCATCTCCGAAACTGAGAGTACAGGTAGCCGAACCTTTAATACCCATTTTATGTTCTATACCTGAGCATACTACATCATTCTTCGCTCCGATTGAACCATCAGGATTAACCAGGAACTTCGGCACCAGAAAAATCGAGATACCCTTTGTACCGGCGGGGTCTCCTTCAATTCTTGCAAGCACGGGGTGAACCATGTTTGGATAAAGATCATTATCACCTGAAGAGATAAATATTTTCTGACCCTTTATGCGGTATGTGCCGTCAGCCTGTTTAAACGCTTTTGTTTTCAGCGCTCCCACGTCACTCCCAGCATCAGGCTCAGTGAGACACATTGTCCCCCCCCACTCTCCGTATATCATTTTTTCAAGGAACATTTTTTTAAGATCATCAGAAGCCCAGTGGCTCACAAGTCCGGTTGCGCCTGCGCTGAGAGTAATATACATTGTATAGGCAAGACTCCCGGCAAAAAGGTATTCCAGAACACTTCTGTATACAACATTAGGCATCCCCATACCTCCCCATTCCGGGTCATGCTCCATTCCGGGAAATCCTGCATCATTAACCATCTGACGCGCTTTATGGTAAAGCCGCGGCACTTGTACCTCTTTAGTTGAAGGATCATACTTTACTCCATCTTTATCTCCCGCAGCATTGACAGGGTATATTCCGCTTAAAGAAAT
Source organism: Spirochaetia bacterium UBA5763 (assembly GCA_002418835.1). Taxonomy (GTDB): domain Bacteria; phylum Spirochaetota; class UBA4802; order UBA4802; family UBA5550; genus UBA5550. The sequence continues at coordinate 19,667 of DIEX01000027.1, forward strand.
TTTCTCCGCAAGATCCATTGTAGATTTAATAGTATCTATATCAAAACATGAATACCTGTCGTATTTCAGAAGTTCATCAACTTTCAGCATTTCAAACAACAGAAAACTTACATCACGTGAATCAACCAGCATATTTAAAGCCATACAATCCCCCCGAGTTTCTCTTATATAGTAATCCTGTAGAATTATGTATTCTATGAATCTCCCGAAAACTACTTCCCGGTAAATACCGGTTTCCTTTTTTCAGAAAAAGCCTTCATCCCTTCACGCTGATCCTCCGTTGAAAAACACCCGGCCCATAGCTCCTCTTCAAACTTTATTCCGGACTGGAGATCATTGCCCAGACCGAAATTAACAGCTTTCTTTGCAGCACCCAGCGCTAAAGGTGAAAGGGAGCAGAATATATTTGCCATCTTCAGCGCTTCATCAAAAACACTCCCCTCAGAAATACCGTTCACCAGACCGATTTCAAGCGCCCTCTCTGCTCCGATAATCGCTCCTGTAAAAATCATCTCTTTTGCTCTCCCTGCACCGATGATTTTCGGAAGTCGCTGTGTACCCCCTGCTCCGGGGAAAATACCGAGTTTAATTTCCGGGAGTCCCATCTTTGCATCTACTGAGCATATTCTGAAATCACACGCAAGTGCGAGTTCAAGCCCGCCGCCTAGGGCGTAACCTGAAATAGCGGCAATAACAGGAAGCTCAAGGCTTTCAATTGAATTAAAAGCGCGGTTAAATGTCAGCTTGCGGGCTTCCTGAGGCGAGGCATTCATCATCGGTAGAATGTCTGCCCCTGCCGCAAAATTTGCTCCTGAACCTGTAATTATCATAGCACGGGCGCTGCTCTCTTTTTTTAGATTATTACAGACATCGATAATCTCATCACCTGTTTCAATATTCAGGGCATTCAGAACTTCCGCTCTGTTGATTTTAATCTGTGCTATGCCTTCGTCTATAATGAACCCTATAAACCTGTATTTCATTTACTTCTCCAGAATAATTTCTTAATTAATGAACGACCATTAATTAAGAAATTATAAAAATTTGCATCACTTTTTCGCTCCAGTTTTAACCACGCCCAGTCCTTTCAGTGAAAACTCGTACATGAACTCAATAATATCATCAACAGAGTTCCTGCCATCCGGAGTATACCATATCCTTGATCGCGCGATCATTGATGCTATACAGTAAACTGCAAGCCTTTCGTTTTCACACTTGAATATACCTGCTTTTTTACCACGCGACATGATACTCAGGCATATTCTGTCATACTCGTCTCTCTGTTTTATTATCTTTTTACGGTTTTTCGGTGAGAGATTATTAAGGCCTGAATCGAAGAGGAGCTTGGCATTTCTCTTCTCCCCTAATGTCATCCGAAGATGGTTCGCTATAACCTGCTTAAGGCCGTCTCTCGGATCAATTGATTCATCCTCTGCCAGATTCCGTATAGGTGTCAGTATATCTTCCATTTCCTGAAAAAGTATTTCAAAGAGAATCGATTCCTTGTTTTCAAAAAAATTATATATGTTAGCCGGGCGGAACCCACATTCATTTGCTATATCACGCATGCTTGTTTCAGCATAACCTTTCTCCCAGAACAGGGTACTTGATTTTGATAAAATAAGTTTCTGCTGAATCTTGCTTTCTTTTTCCTGAGGCATTGTTTATATCCGGATTATTTTTATTTATGAACGACCATTCATTAAAACCGGATTATTGTCAAACACTTTTTCTCTCATAAAAAATCACGCCGGAACTTCAGAAATGAACTGATTCGCACAGCTTTATTTATACCTGATAGATAACAGTGGCAAAACTATCCTGCTATCTATCAGGCAAAATACTTTGTAAGTTAAAATATAACTTTCATAAAATAAAAAATACTATTCCGGTCCAAGTATGTAAAAACCGCACCGCTCGAGAAACTCTCCGGCAAGTACAACGGCAAATAATACAGCAAAAACCTCATTCAATACAAGAACGCCGCTTTTAAAAAACAAAAGAGAGAAAACAATCCCCGTAAATGATAAAAGCCATCCGGCAATCATAAAAATCTTATATCTTGATATTGTCGCTTCATTAAGAGAGGAGCCAGACACAAGACTATCCATGTTCCACTCATCATCCGGTTTCAGTTTAGCGAAAAGAAAACTCTGCTGTATAAATCTCAATGCTGTTACAAAAAGAGCCATGAGCAGTGATATAAAAATTAAATTTCCGGCTTCACCGCTGAAAGCTCTGTAGAAAACAGCGATAGAAGCCACCGCCACACTTCCAAGAATAATTATACTTCCGAGAAAACCTGTGTAAGTATTGAAGCCTGACCATCCCGGTTTACCTGTTGAATGATAAATGTTTGCCATACTGACAATACTTAGAAATCCCGCCATGATTGTCAGACATATAACATAGGAGTTAACAATCCCCGCCGATTCCAGTATATAATAAAGAAGCCAGAGCCCGAAAAATGCACCTGTAAAAAAAACCTCCCTGCTCAGCCACGACGTATCTATTTTCTTTACTGAGCGGTATGCTCTGAACGGGTTGCCAAGATGAAACAGAGACACAATTATACCGAGAAGAATAACAGGTCCTGACAGGGCCATCCCTGTACCGGTAAAATATTTTACTGGAGCGCTGTCCGTTCCATCTGGTAGAATCAGACGGAACACCGCCAGGAAGATGAACAATCCGGCTGCGAGAGGCACAAGAATACTATTAACTATTAAAGACAATTCCTTGCGTATCATTTTATTTTTCCTCCAAAAATAGAAACTTTCATCTGTGATGCATAAACGTTCATATCAGGAAATAGACAGAGGGTTTAGTCCGCTTATCCGCTAACAGCTGAGTATGTTTATTAGATTTTAACAATTTATACACTTCACTCTCTGGATCTTCTACATCTCCGAAAAACCTCGCCTTCGCAGGACACACATCAACACAATTTGGTAAAAGGCCGTTATCTATGCGGTCCACGCAGAAATTACATTTTGACACTGTTCCTTTCTGCTGCGGTTCTACCATTGCATCCCCGATCGGGAAATCCATGTAGTACTCAGGATTATCTTCATTATATGTCCTCACGCTGTCATAAGGACATGCCATTATGCATAAACGGCACCCCAGACATTTATCATAATCCTGCATTACAACACCATCTTCGCGTTTATATGTAGCTTCTGCCGGGCAGGCTTTAACGCATGCCGGATTCTCGCAGTGCTGACAGGCCAGCGTCAGATATTGCTTCTGCAGATTTGGAAACTTCCCGTGCGGTGTATCCATATCCTTACCGCCGAATGTGAGGACCCTGTTCCACCAGACCTCATTGGGGAGGTTGTTTCCTGATTTACAGGCGATGGCACATGTATGACATCCGATACAGCGTTTTATATCAACAACCATTACATATCTTTTTTCTGCCATGTTATTACTCCGCTTATTATATTCCACTTATTTGAAATTTTGATATGCCGATTTATCGACCTTACGTACTTCGCAAAGTACATCATAAAAACTCTGATTAAAGTCAGACGTGTTACAATGATCCTGCGTAAGCTCCTGATATGACCCGGCAATAAACTGATGCCTCTGCCACCCCTTCGGCACACTCACCATGCCCGGGCGCATCTCTTCACTCAGCACAGCCTTAAGCACAACGTGGCCGCGGTCATTGAAAACCTCAACCACATCACCGGTCTTGACACCTCTGGTGCCGGCATCTTCCGGATGTATTTTCACCAGAGGTTCAGCATCAAGCTCCCTGAGCCAAGGTGTGCCGTGCCACTGGCTGTGCAAACGCCATCTCTGACGAACAGTATGATAAACCAGCGGATATTTTTTCATAAGCAGATTGCCGGGCCACGCTTCAAAAGGCGGGGTGAAAACCGGAAGATGCTCTCTGCTTTTATCAATTTCTATACCGCAGTCTATTCTTGGTTTAGGATCTTCAAGGTAGAATTCAAGCCGACCCGAAGGTGAAGGAAATTTATTCCCCGCCCAGTTGACCCAGCATGTGGGGAGAGTCTGTATAACTTTTTTTTCAACCAGATTCTCCCAGGTTAATCCTGACGCTCTGGCCAGATCAGTATCAATCAGCATCTGTATAAATTCTTCATCACTATGCTTATAAAATTCACCTATACCCATCCCGTTCGCGATAAGACGGTAAATATCCGTGGTGGACTTTGATTCATAAGCCGGCTCAAGGGCCTTTTCACTCAAGGTTGTATGCGGTTGATCAGGACCCTGGGCAATATCAATTCTCTCAAACCAATGAGCAGCAGGAAGAACGAGGTCGGCATATTTTGTTGTATCTGTTTCAACCATATCAACCGCCACAATGAATTCCAGTGCGGGAAATATTGTATTTAATATCTCTTTCTGGTTGGTGGCATTGCACACAACATTGCTGGCAATAATAAACATTGCTTTTATAGGGTGATCCCTGCCTTTAAGTTTCCCTGATTTAAGAACCTCCTTCAGGTAAATCCATGGAACTATATGAGCATTCATCCCTCTCGGAAATAGATAGGGTATAAAATTCAGATTATAACCGGAGAGACCACAATGACCGACAGAGGCCCCGGGTTTAGCTATATTACCTGTTAAAGATGCCAGGATGCCCCAGGCATGTCCCGTCTGAAGACCATTATTATACTGGATAAACCCGCAGTAGATACTCGACGGTTTATTTTGAGCATAAAGACGGGCTACCTCACGTATCACTTCAGGTTCAACTTCACATATTTCCGCAACTTTCTCAGGGGGATACTTAGCCATCTCTTCCCGCAGAAGAGTATACGCGGTCGAAACTTTAAATTTACCGACTATATAATTACCTTCAAGAGCAGGTTTTTGAACCTCACTTAACATTTTGCCCTCGTTTGAAATCAGGTCCCATACTATATAAGGATCAGGGATCGCCGGAGACTCAGGCTTTATACCGGTTAAGTCACTCTGCCGTAGAAACTTTTTTGTGTCCTCTCGCACAAGAAAAGGAGCTACAGTGTGATTCAACATAAACTCCTCATCATAGAGTTTCTCTGTGATTATTACATTTGCCATGGACATGGCAAGAGCGGGATCTGCTCCCGGCCTTATTGAAATCCACCTGTCAGCCTTGGCTGCGGCAGTGGTATACCTGGGATCAATAACAATCACTTTCGCTCCTGCCTGCTGTGCATCAGCAATAAATCTCCAGTCATGTGGATGTGAATCAGGAACATTGGCAGCCCAGACAATAATGGTCTTCGCGTTTGCAAGATCAGCCGGGTCATTCCTCTGGTTAAAAACACCTCCATTACCAAGGACACGCCCAAGTCCGAATGTATCAGACATATCAAGAGAATATTCAGTCTCAGTTGCCCCAAGCAGATTTGTAAGGCGTTTGATACTATATATTCCCTGAACAAATCCCATATCACCACTGACGGTAGAAAATGCTATCGACTGTTTTCCGAACTCATCCTGGTATCCCCTGAATTTTGTTGTAATCATTTCAATCGCTTCATCCCATGATATACGCTCCCACTTCCCTTCACCTCTCTCTCCAGCACGTTTCATAGGATATTTCAAACGATTCGGATCATAAATCCTCTGCACCTGGCTCAAACCTCTCAGGCATACACGGTTATAACGCGGATCAGGGAATGGTGCCATTGACGTTTTTACCGCTTTCCCGTCCCTGACATGGACAAATAATCGGCAGCGGCTCTGACAATTACCTATACACACGCAGCTGAAAACTTTCTCTCCCTGTGCTGAAGAAACTTCAGGGCTGGAAACTTCTGAAACACTCGTACCTTGCTTAGCCATAATACATTACCTCCCTTAATTTTTAACTCTGATAATACAAATGTCATGATTAATAAACCAAACAGTTGGTCAATTTTTTGATTAAAAATAAAACCGATAATGGGAAGTTACCGGTTTTATTTTACCCTTCTTTCATTTATCATTGCTTTTAAAAATTGCATACAGCCCTTTAAAGATTCTGTATCCCCGGAAATTTTTGAGAGAAGTACTCCACCTTCAATTGAAGCAAGGAGCATTCTGGCAAGAACTTCGACAGGTTCCTTTAATTTAATTTCACCTTTTTTTTCAGCCTGGGTCAGCAATGATATGAATTGATTCTCCCATCTTTTAAAAATGCTCTCAACAAGTACGGAAATATCTGACCCATCATGCCCGATTTCCAGGGCCATATTCCCGAAAAGACATCCTTTCGAAATATCACCCTTCATATGATAGCCGGTTATAGCGTCTATCATGTCAATAATCTGGTCTGATGCGGTAGCATGTTTCACACCTTCATTTATCTGTTTTTCATATCTTTCCAGTGCCTCATTGAGAACTTCAATAATAAGGGCATCTTTTGATTTATAATGAAAATAAAGGCTCCCCTTCTTTATGCCGGAATTATCAATGATATCATTAATACTTGTGTCATAATACCCCCTTCTGTGCAGAAGTTCTAAGGAGGCATCTATTATTCTTTCTTTTGTTTCTTCACCTTTTTGCATAAAACCTCAAAACCAACCAGTTGGTCAATAATGCTATTTAACAAATTAAAGTCAAATAATTTTTCAAAATGTTTCTAAATTGAAAAATCAGACACCACCTTTTTTGAATTATTAATTTTTCTGGATTTTTTAATAAGATCCTCAAGCGTGAAGGTATCAAGAAATCCGAGAAGAATTGAACTCATCTCATCCCACACCTGCCTCGTTGCGCAGGCCGTTGCTTTGTCACAGATCCCGGGATTACTTACGCAGTCCACAAGACAGAGATCCCCCTCAAGGGGTTCAATTATTTCACGCAGAGTAATTTCTGATGCCGGTTTACCGAGTAAATATCCCCCGTGCGCGCCTCTGAATGTTGTAACAAGACCCTTTGCTTTCAAAGGCATAATTATCTGACTTAAATATTTTTCAGAAATTTCTTCAGAGTTTGCGATATCTTTAAGAAAAACCGGTTCTTTACTTTTATTCATGGCAAGAGCAAGCATCAGTCTTACTCCATATCTTGATCGGGTTGAAAGACGCATAAACTTCTCCTTAAATAAAAACTGTCAATAGCATTAAAACATCATGAACTGTTAACTATTCTTCAAACAGCCATGTTGAGAGGTATCGCTCCCCTGAATCAGGGAGTATAACAACTATTGTCTTGCCATTGGACTCTTCCCTTTTTGCGACAGTCAGTGCTGCTGACAGAGCAGCACCACTTGAAATACCGGCAAGGATACCTTCCTGCTTTGCCAGTTTCCTTGAGGCATCTCCTGCGTCAGTATGGGTTACCTGAATTATTTCATCCACTATATCTTTGTTGAAAACCTGCGGGATAAAACCTGCACCTATACCCTGAATTTTATGCGGACCGGGAGTCCCGCCGGAAAGTACCGGAGAATCAACAGGTTCAACAGCAATTATTTTAATTGAAGGTTTTCTTTTTTTAAGCGCTTCACCAACTCCTGTGATAGTGCCCCCTGTGCCCACTCCACCGATTACTATATCAACTTCACCCTCTGTATCATTCCATATCTCTTCAGCTGTTGTCCTCCTGTGTATTTCAGGATTGGCCGGATTGTTGAACTGCTGAGGTATAAATGAATCCGGGATCTCCTTATGCAGCGCCTCTGCTTTTGCAATAGCCCCCTGCATCCCCAGTTTACCCTCAGTAAGTACAAGCTCAGCGCCGAATATTTTAAGAAGCAGACGCCTTTCAATACTCATTGTATCGGGCATTGTTAGAATAAGCCTGTACCCCTTTGCCGCACTTATGAAAGCAAGTGCCACTCCCGTATTCCCGCTGGTGGGCTCAATAATAGTAGTCCCCTCTTTAATGAGCCCCTTACGCTCAGCTGCTTCAATCAATGCTGCACCGAGTCTGTCCTTCACGCTTGACAGAGGATTGAATGATTCAATTTTCGCAAGGAGAGTTACCCCCTTTGATGTATTAAGCTTATTGATCTTAACAAGGGGTGTGTTCCCTATAGTTTCTGTTATGTCATTGAATATCCTTGTCATAGAGTTTATCCTCACTCGATAGAATTAATTATCTGTTTTTTCCAGAGCCTGTTCCAGATCTTCTATTATATCATCAATATGCTCAATGCCGATTGATAACCTTATAAAGTCAGGAGTAACCCCTGTTGCAAGCTGCTCCTCCGGTGAAAGCTGCTGGTGAGTTGTACTCGCGGGATGAATAGCAAGAGTTTTTGCATCACCTACATTCGCGAGATGAGAAATAAGCTGAAGTGAATTAATAAACCTTTTCCCTGCTTCAGCACCACCTTTGATTCCGAAACCTATAATGGCACCGGCTCCACCCTTAAGATATTTATCAGCATTTTTTTTATCCGGACTGCTTTCAAGGCCGGGATAGATTACCCATGATACTGAATTATGCTTTTCAAGATGTTTTGCCACAGCAAGGGCATTTTCTGAATGACGGGGCATTCTCAAATGCAGTGTTTCCAGCCCTTGTAAAAGTAGAAATGAATTGAAAGGTGAAATTGCAGGGCCGAGATCCCGGAGCAGTACAACTCTTGCTTTCAATATATACGCAGTATTCCCTGAAGGGGCCAGGGCTTCAATAAATTTTAATCCATGGTAACTCGGTTCAGGATCAGAAATAAGCGGAAATTTTCCGCTGTTCCAGTCGAATTTGCCTGAATCAACAATAACTCCCCCGATGGATGTTCCATGTCCCCCTATAAACTTTGTTGCAGAATAAACAATAATATCAACACCATAATCGAACGGACGGAGAATGTATGGTGAAACAGTATTATCAAGAATAAAGGGTATGCCGTGCTTATGAGCAACTTTAGATATACCTTCAATGTCAGCCACATCAAGCTTCGGATTTCCGATTGATTCAGCATATACAGCCTTTGTCTTCGAAGTTATTGCTTTATCAATTGCTTCAAGATCGTTGGACTTAACAAAATTAACTTTAATGCCGAATTTTCTGAATGTATTGTGCAGCAGGTTATAGGTGCCGCCATAAAGGTTATCTGCTGAAACAATCTCATCACCGGCCTGCGCAATATTCAGGAGAGAAAGTGCTATGGCGGACTGTCCGCTTGCCACAGCAAGTGCCCCCACCCCTCCATCAAGGGCTGCTATTCTTTTTTCAAAAACATCAGTGGTGGGATTCATCAGCCGTGTATAAATATTTCCGGGTTCAGTAAGCCCGAAAAGAGCAGCGGCATGGTCAGTGTTGTTAAACTGATATGATGTCGTCTGATAGATAGGAACTGCTCTTGAACCTGTAGCCGGGTCAGGCTCCTGCCCGCCATGGAGAGCCAGGGATTCTCTTCTCAGTTTCGCGTCGATTTTACTCATTAAGTTACCCCTTGACATTAAATACTATTATTTCTATCGTTTTAGTAGTAATTAAATCTGATTACTTATAAAGTCAATCCAAAATATAAAAAAATAAATTCAGCAATCTATAATTTTATAGAAATTAAAAATCCTATTGACATGACTATTTGTTAATACCATAATCTTAATACGCAGGGGAACTGATTTTAGTTGAGAAGGTTAAAACCTGACCCTTTGAACCTGGCAGTTAATACTGTAGTAGGGAGCATTCATTTTAATTCATTATTAAAATGCCTGGTTCTTACGCCAGGCATTTCTGTTTTTACGGAGGTCTTTTATCAAAAATTTACTTACCATTGCCGGATCTGACTGCAGCGGCGGAGCAGGTATTCAGGCTGATTTAAAAACTTTCGCCGCGCACGGAACATTCGGGATGAGCGTTGTTGTTTCAGTAGTTGCAGAAAACACAAGCCGCGTTATATCTATTCATGACATCCCTCCTCAAATAATTAAAGATCAAATTGACGCCGTTTTTGAGGATATAACTGTTGATGGAGTAAAAATCGGGATGCTCTCCGGCAGTGACTCAATGAAAGCAGTAGCGGAAAAACTGCGCCAGTACAAACCGGGAACAACTGTGATTGACCCTGTCATGATTGCCAAAGGAGGATGTGCGTTAATGCACCCCGGTGCCCTTGATACATTAATCCGGGAGATAATTCCTTTATCTTATCTGCTGACTCCAAATATTCCAGAAGCCGAAACAATTACAAGCATGAAGATTACCGGAATTGATGAAATGAAAAAAGCCGCAGCTGCAATTCATGCGATGGGCGCAAAAAATGTACTTATAAAAGGGGGCCATCTGCATGGGGATGCAGAGGACATACTGTTTGACGGACAAAACTATCAGTCCTATATAACGAAACGGATTGATACAAAGAACACACACGGGACAGGGTGTACTTTTTCTTCAGCAATCACAGCCAATCTTGCTAATGGAATGGATTTATACAATGCGGTTAAAAGCGCTAAAAATTACGTTACAACTGCAATTGAACACGCACTCCCTATAGGGAAAGGTCACGGGCCTACGAATCATTTTTATAAATTATATACTGCCGCTGGTATGGTTTTAAAATAATGTAAAATGAATTAAACTTCAAAAATAATACTTAAGCCTGTAGTTCAGCGATTTTAGAAAGAACTGTATCCTGCGCCAATATCCCCGATATGCTGCTGTTGCAAATACCGTAAGCAGTACAAAGGCAATGGTTACAGGGTAACTCCCTATTCTTTTTTTCATGGAAGCATAGAGGTAATCGAAAGGTGAATACTGAGGAGGTAAAACTATGGAGAACGAACGGTAAACAGGCTCTGTCCAGTAAAAAGTTCTTCTCCCGTTAACAGTTTTAAAATATCTGCATCTGGCACCGATTGTATAATCGCCGTCAGCAAGACCCGTAATATTGATAATACCTGACTTCAGGTTTATCCTCTCAGGGGGGATTTTAGCATCCCTTGAAATTATTACGGAATAACCCTCAATATTTTCAGGCGTTATACTTACAGGTTTTATCACACCTTCAAAGCTGCTCTTATTAAAAGTGTTAAGAGTACCGAAGGGGAATACCAGTTCAATACCGGGGATTTTAATAATTGCCGGGCGTCCTTTTTTCTCTTCGATATCAAGGTTTGCAATATTTTTAAGATATTCCGGGTCAACCTTCCCCTCTCTCCCCACTATGAAAGTGTATGTGGAGACACGGCTGACCTGATTTGTTTTGCTTACGGATGCAAGATTAAAAAAGTATATACCCTCCTCCAGATCGCTGAACTTTACCTCAAACTCATCAAGGAATTTCCCCGGTTTAACCGGTGTATCTTTTGTAAAGCTGTAAACAAATCCCTTGAGTCTCCTGGTGTCATTCACAGCCCATCTTAATATAGCGTCAGTTGCGGTTGCATTGCCGTTTTCAGGATGGGTGGAGGAGACAATTACAGGCATTGCAAGCGGATTAGAACTCACCTGCAGCCTGTAATGTACAGTACGGCTCATATTCCCCGCGCCGTCAATTGTCCGTATATGAAAATAAGTTATACCGTCATCAAGTCCGGTAACAAGAGTGCTTGATGCATCATACCGCTGGTTCTGAATTGTCGGGTTTGTATCCGGATTTTTATCGATGAGAGTAGCGTACCCGGCTATCCCCGATTCATCAAATGGTTTCTTCCAGGTAATTTCCGCCGCTGTCTCTCTGCTCCACGAATCTTCCGGATGAGATCGCGAAAAGACTGACGGTGAGCTGACAAATATGTCAGATTGGTTCATGGTTATATTTCCGCTCTCCTCCCAGAAAACAAGGAGCTTTTTCCCTGAACCTAAAGCAACGGGATTACGCCCTGGCGCCTCCTTTGCCGAAAGCTTGTTCTCCTCCAGCAGTTCCCTGCTTCGTGAGGAATATTTTCTGTAGAAAACCCTGCTCCCTTTTTCACGCAAATCATACCATGTTATAAAAAGCTCATTATCCGGGCCCAATGTAATATCAGGGGAGAAACAGTTCGCGTTAGTAGCTGAAACTTTTAATGGAATTTCATCCCACCTGTCTCCAAGCCTGTAACCCCTGAGCATATTAATTGCCCAGTTCTTTTCACTGTTATTCATAAAGACAAGGTATATTATATCATCATAGATCTCAATTGCCGGAGCCTGGTTGTTGCTTTTCCCCGTTGTTATCTTTTCAACATCACTCCAGCTCCCACCGTAATCCTCCGACTTTACAAAATAAAGATGATCAACATAACTTTCCTCTTTTGTCTGCCACAAAACAACAGCATTGTTTTTATAAAACTTTACTGCCGGGAAGAACGCCCCTTTAATATTCCCTTTAAACCTTGCAACTGCTTCAGGCTTATTAAACTTCCCCTCAACCCGCACAGAATGAAAAAGATTAAAAATCCTGTCCCTGTACGCTGTATAAAAAAGATGGAGTTTATCCTGTTCGTCAAAGGCAAACACCGGAAGTACCTCCATCTGCATACCAAAAGTTATCTGTTCAGGAGCTGACCATGTTGCACCCAGATCGGCAGATTTCGAAAAAAAGATCGCTCCATTAGCCTCATCTTCAGAGAGGATATTCCACACAACATAAATCTCCCCTCCCCGTGAAATTGTGACACCAGGATTCTTCTTAATTGATGTTGAATACTCTGTTATTTTTACAGGCTGGATAAAATCCGCCCCGCCGTTGACTGATACAGACGCATATATCCCGGACATACCTTTAAGCGTACCCTCATAAACTACCGCTATCAGGTTACCCCTGCTCTCTGCCGCAGGATTTCCGGTCTCAATTCCCCTGTCAGATATCAGCCTGGCCCTCTCCCAACCCTGGGGATCTGTTCTCACATCCTCCGACTGAAAAAGGATCACTGTTGTTATACTGAAAACTATAAAAATCAGTATCATCAGGAGGAAAAGCCTCACTCCCGGAAACCTGAAATATAGCGTTAATAATATACCTGACAATCTTCTCATTGATATTTATAGCCTTATATATATTATCGAACCTGTAGCTGAAATATTCAAGGATGAAATATCCGGTTATCCGCAATATTCAACGGAAATAAATTATTTCCGTAAATTATATTATAAAGCGTTAATATAGGATATGTATGAAAATTTTTATTGCAGATTTTTTTTTAATATATAGAATATGTCCTGAATTGAGTCTTTTCTGCTCAAATTTTATTTGGCAATGTTCTAAAAAATCCTTAATAACTGGCTGGGAATATGACAAAAACCTTACAATTCAATTTAATTACGGTTTAGAATGAGTATATTCAGCCGGACTGATATTTTTGTTCTTTTTTTATCAATGGCCCTTATGCTGGGGAGTGCCTGGTTTCTTGCCGAAATTTTCAGACGGTTAAAACTTCCGGCAGTTGCAGGAGAAATCCTTGCGGGTATTATGCTTGGCCCTACACTTTTTGGCAGAATATCTCCATCTATATATTCATCGATATTCCCTTCAGGTTACACATCGGTTCATATTTCACTCGAATCCTTTATCCTGATAGGAGCTGTACTGCTTCTCCTTGTTGCGGGGCTTGAAATCGATCTTTCATCTGTGGTTTCCCAGGGAAAGAATGTAGTAATCATAACAGCATTCAGCATAATTATACCATTCACTATCGGCGCTTATATAGCTTACAGATTTCCGGGATTATTCGGTATCACTGAAAGCAGTTATCCCTTATCAGTATTTATAGGAATATCTGTATCAATCACTGCACTCCCCCTTATAGCACGCATACTGATGAATATACAACTTTTTCATTCCGATATCGGCATGCTTATAATGACCGCAGCTGTAATCACAGATCTTGTCGGGTGGCTGCTTTTTTCTTTGCTAATTCAGCTCGTTCATACCGGAAGCGTGGATTTATATGTTCTTTCTAAAACCATACTTTTTACCATAGCGATATCCCTGTTTATCCTGACTATACTGCGAAGCGGCATTAACCGTATACTCCCCTGGATACAGGCAAAAACAGAATGGCCTGGAGGAATTATATCCTTCACAATTATAACAGGATTTATCCTTGCCGCAATGACTGAAGCAATCGGTATTCATGCTATTTTCGGTGCATTTCTTGCGGGAATTGCCATTGGTGATTCACCTCACCTGCGCGAGCAGACCAGAAACACAATAACCCAGTTTGTTGATAATATATTCGCACCGCTTTTTTTTGTATCAATTGGCCTGAGGGTCGATTTTTTTGATAATTTTTCCCCGGTTCTCCCCATCATAATGCTTTCAATTATATTATTCGGTAAATTCAGTTCTGTTATAATCGCATCACGTTTTATCGGTATGAAAATACGGGAGTCTCTGGCTGTTGCATCAGGGATGAGTTCAAGCGGCGCCATGGGGATTATACTGGGGATATTTGCTCTCCAGAACGGTTTGATATCTTCAAACGTATTTGAAGCAATAGTAATTACTGCGGTGATAACTTCACTCATAAGCGGCCCATTAATGAAATTTTTTCTCAAGCAGAAAGAATCATTAAAATTGATTGATCTTCTTGACAACGGGCTCTATATTCGCAATCTTAAAGCTGGCAATTCCATTGAAGCCATAAGAATCATGACAAAACAGTTAACAGGGCTCAACGATATCTCTCCGGAAAAAATTGCAGCCGGAGTTATTGCCAGAGAAAATATGATGAGTACCGGAATCGGGAGCAGTATAGCAGTACCTCATGCACGGTTTGATGAATTAAAAAAGTCTGTAGTTATAACAGCTCAATCTGAATCGGGAGTTGATTTCAATGCATTCGACGGGAAAGAGGCGAAGCTGATATTTATGATCCTTTCACCTTTTAATGACCAGCAGTCACAGATCCAGATTCTTGCAGACATTTCAAGGATTTTTCAGGATAAAGATATCCGTGAAAGAACATTCAACGCTAAATCATATAACGAGTTTATTGCAGCAATTAAGCCGTTTTATTTTAAAAAGTAAAAGGAACGATAATGAAGCTCAGCGATATAATACAAAATGACAATGACCGTCTTTTCATAGTTGATACAGAATGTTTTATTATTTTTACGGGAGGTTCAATAACCGACGACAGGCCGTTTATCAGGATTGGGACCTGGTCAGACCTCCCGGTTGAAATAATCCCACTTGTGGAGAATATAATAATCAGCGACCGGATACTTGGCAACCCGGCACTTGAACAGTTCAATATCAATGTCCGCAACCTTACAACAAACAGATATATAGGGGGAGAGTCGATACTGAAACGCTTTCTTGATTATCAGCGGAATTTCGGGCTTGATCTAACCAACGTATCGGCTGTAAATATAGAAAAAGACATCCCGGAACTCCCCGACAAAAAACATATCTCAGACAGAGATCAGTTCATCGGTGTTTTCTACAGTGACGGCAATGTAAAGATTGTTCATGACGGTAATAATATTTTTGACCTTAACTCTATTTATAATGACAATCTCAATATCACTGAAATTCTCGGACGGCTCGCGCAGTTAAACAAAAACTGTTCCAGGTATTCAGGAGCAGGTTTCGCAGTTTCAGATAAAAATCCGATCTTTTACTCCGACGGATATTTCACATCCTACCAGTTCCCTAAAACTTATGCTGACGATTTTTCAATTCTTGAAATTGATCCCGGTAAAGTCAGAGAGCTCCTGCTTCCATCACATAACATGCTATATGTTTCGGATATAATGAAACTGAAACATTTCAGGGAGGGTAAAATAAGAATATTCTCCGATAACCGGGATCAGCTTGACCTGATAAGGCGCCTGTTCAAAGGTGCGACAATTCATGACGAACCTTTCTCTGAAATGAACTACAGTACCGGTAACGGGATGACAATATCAGCCCACAGCAGTACACCGAACATAAAAATAAACTGGAACGCTGACCCAAAGAGGGGCAAAGCTCTCACCCTTTATTTTATAAAATCACCGTCAGAAGTTAAATCGATACTCAAAGAGTCCTCTGATGCCATAATTATATCGTATACAGCATACGAACAGTCAGTTCTCCTGTTTAAGTCTGTGCAGAAGCCTGTAATTATACTCAATGACGGGAACCGGAACGTAAGGAAAATATCTGAAACCGATAATATCATATTGAACGACGGCATGCAGTATGATCTGAAGCATTACGATTCTGCTGAGAATCTTCAGAATTCAATTGAAACAGATCCGGAGTTTAACGAAGCATTGACTAACGGAGATATTACAGCACTTGAGAACTGGTTTGAATCCAATCTTTCATCCGGATCTGATTATTTTAAACTATTTAACGGTCTCACAGTGCTAAAGATACAGATGAACACCACAAAAGACCGCAAACTGTATTCATCTCTCCGGTCACTGATACAGAAACAGGGACAGACTATTATCAGCCATAAACCGGAGGATCTGAATTACAGGGCTTTTTTTGAAATTGCAATCTGCAATAATGCCGCCTTTCAGATAATCAGAGCAGTAACACGTAAATCGGATATTCATTTTACACAGATCTATGATAACCAGTCCATCAAAAACATTAACCTCGACAGTGATCAGCACCGTCTGGGTAAGAGAATTATTGAAGACAGGGAGAGACTTGCCAGAATTCTAACACTATTCTATGCAGACAGACAGTCTCACCCGTCTTTCAGTTTCATGAAATCTGAACTCTCCCTGCTGAAAGAGGAGATTGACAGCAGGAGAGAAATTTACAGCACTGAATTTTACGAAGCTGAATCATTCAACAGCCATAAGAATAAAAAGAAAAAAACAAAAACTGCGGGAGTGCTAAGTTTTCTGAACGATCATAAAAACGGTTCAGAGAATCTGCATGGCTCATCAGAAAATACTCCGGAAGAGAATGCTCTGAAAATAAAAAAAATAAAAATTTCCGCAGCAGTATTTCTGTTGCTTCTGCTTCTTCTTTCCGGCGGGATATATATTACAAAAAATTCCGGTGATAAAAAACCGGTTCTCACTGAGCAGGATTTAAATAAAAGCATTGGCGCCGGAAAAGAGAGTGAGAACAAAAACATTATAATTACTGTTAAACGCGTTGATGCACAGGAAAAAGAACTGCTGAAACTCCATAATGTTAAAATTACAGATTACGATATATTTATGTACGCGAATGATGTTGCCATAAAAAACGGATATTCAGGCCTCACATTGTCAGGACTGAAAAGTAAAAATCCTCACTGGATCTACCCCGCCAATGTTTTCATTATGCTTGACGGAGAGAAGGTTGTGGTACAGAAAGGTGACACTCTCTGGGATCTTGCGCATGCTAAACTTGAGAAGATGAATGCTGAATTTTACAAAATTACTGATCAGCTTGAAAAAACATCTCCCGGAGATACCGGCAGAATTAAAGCCATTATTGCTGACGCTGAAAAATATATTTATACTTCGCAGCAGAAAAAATTCATAGATAATTACAAAACACAGAATCTGAAAAATGAATGATGACATAAATTATTATATTGAACCTGTTGAAATAGAGATTTATCTTAAAAAAGCAGGAATTGTCCGGACAATAATTAAAGATCTCAAAATAGAACTTATTGATGTTCTCCCGAATAGCGAAAAGAGCGCTGAAATCTTTGAGCTGTTTAAGTCTATGGATGAACCGGTTGATCTAATGGAGGTTCAGAACTATTTTCCCCAGTATATAAGAAATATTTATGACTCCTACTATAAAAACATGGAGCTTTACGAAAAACTGAGCATGCACTTTAAAGCGGGACTATCAGGGATGAACGATTCATGGAGAAATGCACTATATTTTACAGAGCTTCTCCATAAATATGAACCCACTGTGGCCACAACAGAGATCCTCGGGAATTTCAGCACATATAATCTTATTTATCTCATCAGGAAACTTAACTCCCTTAATGAAAAATTTCTCCTTGAGGATTCCACTGTCTATTATCTCATAAAAAGAAGGAATGAAGCTTACAGCGACAGACCGCCCGACAGGGAGTTTGAAAAGCTTGTTGAATTATGGGAGTATAATGTTAAAGGCAAAAATTAATGTTCGTTATTATTACGGAAGAATTAATAGAAAAACCAGTAAACAATATCAAGAAATATCATAATTATAAAAAAAATTGTAAAAGCTTTAAAAACTTTAATAAAAATATTTTTCATGACTGATTACTCTCTCACAGCTGCTCTTGTTACATCAAAAACCAGATTATGATCCCCTCTTTTAATATAGAGAGTCACCCTGCTCCCGGCCTTACCTGTCAGATGCTTCTGGTATATCTCATCAAACTTCATACCTTTTGTCACAGGCATATCATTAATCTGCATTATCAGATCACCGGGCCGTACACCTGCTTTATAAGCAGGTCCCTCTTCGAAGACGCCCGAGATTAAGTAGGGAGTTTTATCGCTGACTTTCCCGTTTCCGATAGGGACCTCAATCCCTAGTATCCCTTTGCTTTCATCTGACGCACAGGAGATAAAAATCAGAAGAATAATCACTGCAGAAAACAGAAATCTTTTATTCATAAAGCCTCTCAATCACTGAGGATTTTTTACAGATGTATCTTTTGTTTCTCCGGCAGTTTTCTTGTCAGTTTCAATTTTATTTATATCATCAGCAGCAGGCTGTTTCTTTTCACTATCAGCCTTATCCTGTTTTTTTACATCATCAATAACTTTTACATCACCCACCATACTTTCAAGGAGAGACTTGCTGTTCAGTATAACATAGTTGTCATTATGATGCTGTATCAGTTTTGTGTAATCCTGTTTTGATGCCACAGGCTCCCCTTCCCCGGCGTGAGTACCCTTGTCAGCGAGAGTTTTTAATGTCGCTGTAATCAGTTTAAAATTATAATTATCAACATACGACCGGATTATCTGTTCAGCTTTTTCAAACTCACCATTGATAAGGTAACGGGCAACCCTCTGTTCTTTCCTGAACCTGACACTCCGCGATACTTTCCCTTCAAAAGCCGCCTCTTTTGCTGAAGCGCTCCCCTCCTTCTGAGCAGAGGCGCCGCTCTCAGCATACTCCTTCTCCAGCTCCTCAACGGTTTTATTCATCTCTTTTATATAATCCTGCTCATTCTTATCAACAAATCTTTTGAAGAATAGAGAGCCGTTTTCAGTTTCAGTTTTAAACAGCTGATTATATATCTTCAGCTTCCCTGCCATACTCTGGCTTGTGTAAATCGCGATAAAACCGTATCTTTTCGCGCGCCTGGCCATATTTATTGCATCAACATATTTAAAAATTTTGTAGGAGTACAATCTGGGATGGGATGCCTCGCCTACAATATAATGAGTTCTGGCAAGAGTTCTGTCGCGATATCCCAGTGTGAGGTACTGACGGGCAATGGGATCTTTAGATCTGATTATTTCGGGCGCAATATTATCCAGAATATTTTTTGAATCCTCAAGATAGAAATCAACAAGCAGTTTTTCATAGAGTGTCACCATATCTTTCTGCGAATCATACACATTATCAAAAGATCTCTTGTATTCCCCCTGAAGGAAGGCAACTTCAGCATTAAAATGTTTCTGATAAATTGTAAACAGAGCATTTTTGCTGTCAGGTGAAAAGTTGGTCACTCCGTAATCAATAAAATCGATAAAATCCCTGTTCTCTTTCAGGATTCTCTCAACATAAGTCTGATCTATCGCGGAATAAGATGTTGTAAATCCAGCCAGAATGATTAGAATAATTGCAATAATACCGGTTTTTATCTTCATTCCCTATAATCCCCTATAATAAAATCTGGAAATTCGTCTCCCTGTATCTATTTTATCGTCTTTACCTGGATTAAAAATAGAATATTTTTATTGTAAATCAATTTTTAAAAATAACCGTTACAACGTCAGGCACAAAGCGAACTCTCTACTCAGAATCATAATAGCTAAAAAACCCGATAGTGCGAATTATTGAGTATGTTTCTTTTTTATATTGACATTATGTTTTAATGGCATAATAATTACTATATAATATTGTTTTTTCCGAAAATAATAGAGTACCTTGAAGTGTTGTTTTTATTTTTTACAGCACGGCGTTGTTTCAGATTTTATATACTAATTCCCGGTGTGAAATATGGATTCTGGACTTACCCAGCAGGCTAGCGAAAATATACTCATAGTAAAAGGGAGATTCAAGTCGACCTCCATGAATCTCTACGGCCTTTTCCTATTAATCTTCAGCACAATCAAAAAGCTTGATATCTATCATGTAATTGTTTCATCCTATTCTGACATGTATGACTTTGAACCCCACACTTCGTGGGAAAGATATGAAGAGATTATTGTAGACAGAAAATGGAAAGGGAACTTCAACAACAGTATGACCGCTTCAATTATGGATGCCTTTACCAAGCTTTCAGAGGATTCCAGATCAACCAAGATACTTTATGATCATGTATACAATTATGATTACGATCAGATGGATCTTATAATATTTGACCTGATAAACAGAATCATTCACGATAAAAATCTTACAATGGAGACTATTATCCAGGAGGTTTCATCCCAGGAATTCCGTAAAATAAAAGAGGACAGGTCTAAACCGGCTGAAGAGGAGAAAGAAAAGGAACACCCTGACGACGGCAAGCAATCTACTATTTTACAGGTTAAACCTATTGTTGCACCCATAAACGGCAAGCCTATCTACAGCCTGCGAATCGGAGACAGGATTTTAATAAAGATCATTCCTGCTTCCAGCAGGGAGAATTATTATATAGATCTGTATAATCTTAAAGAGGAAAAAACAATAAGGTCGGTTCCCGCCACAGTTGTAGATATTAAAGCGGGATTAGGTAAAAACAATCCGGTTGAAATTCTGACCGAGATAATGCCCGGAGTTTACGGGCAGTTCAGCGAAGAGGAAAAACAGGTTAAACTTAAGTTATTTGACCCCATGGTTGACGATACAATAAACGGTAAAAGAAAAGGTTCCGGCGGTCCATACGCATCGAATGAAGAGGAGTCTGCCGCATCAATGAAGAGTATAATGATCATGGCTGTTCTCTTTGTGGTAATCCTTACACTTTTTATTCTTCTAATATTGCTCAGCTGGTAATCGAATAGATAAATTAGTCAGGTAAAAATGGACACAGATAAAGAATATATTCTAAAATTCGCGCACGAAAATAAAATTAAATTTATACGTCTCTGGTTTACAGATATCCTCGGTTTTTTAAAAAGTTTCGCCATTACTATTGATGAACTGGATGATGCAATCAACGAAGGTGTCCGTTTTGACGGTTCAACCCTGCTGGGATATATCAGATCTGACGAAGAGGAGATGATCGCAGTACCGGATGTCTCCACATTCCAGGTTCTCCCATGGCGGCCGAAAGAGGATTCCGTTGCAAGAATGTTCTGCGATATATACAGACGGGATATGAAGCCCTTTGAAGGGGATTCCCGATATATACTTAAAAAAAATCTCCAGAAAGCTTCAACCAGAGGGCTCACCTACTATACAGGCCCGGAAATTGAATTTTTCTTCTTCAGAAATTCAGCAAAACCGGAAATACTTGATCAAGGCGGCTACTTTGATCTTACACCACTTGATACAGCATCTGATTACAGAAGACAGACAGTACTTACCCTTGAAAAAATGGGTATAGACGTTATATCATCTCACCATGAAGGTTCACACAGCCAGCACGAAATAGACCTGCGTCATGAGGATGCTCTCACAACTGCTGACAACATAATGACATTCAAGCTAATCGCCAAGGAGATCGGGCAGCTTAACAACATTTATGCCTCATTTATGCCGAAACCGCTTATGGGGCAGAATGGATCAGGGCTGCATATTCATCAATCTCTCTTCAGAGAGGATGAAAATATTTTCTTTGACGCGGGGAGTGATTACTCTCTGTCATATGAGGGGAGATATTTCATAGCAGGACTTCTTAAGCATGCCAATGAATTTTCAATTATTACCAATCAGTGGATTAATTCATATAAACGGCTAATTGCAGGATATGAGTCTCCAACGCATGCGACATGGAGCACAAAAAGCCAATCCGCATTTGTTCGAATCCCGCAAAGCAGACTCGATAAACCTTCAGCAATGCGGGTTGAATTAAGGTCTCCTGACCCTGCATGCAATCCTTATCTTGCATTCTCTGTAATGCTGGCAGCCGGGCTCAAAGGTATTGAGGAGAAGTATGAACTTCCGGAACCTTATTTCTCTTCTAATAATCTTGATGATCTCAAAAAATACAGGCCCCTCCCCTCTCAGCTTCACGAGGCTTTAACCTGTTTTGCTGAAAGTGATCTGATGAAAGAAATTCTGGGTGAATTTATACATTCAAAAATTATTGAGAACAAGATGTATGAACAGGAACAATTCAACAGATACATCACAGACTACGAGATAAACGCATACTTCCCGAAACTCTAAGATGAAAAAAATTTCATCAGCATTAATAGGATGCGGGCGTATTGGCTTTATCCTTGAAGAGGATAGACTGAGAAAAAAACCCTGCACGCATTTCGGAGGGGCTTCTGCTGCCGGAATAAAAATAACATCCGCCTGCGATATAAACCCTGAAAGACTTGCACGGTTCAGAGATAAAACCGGTATCCCCGATACCTCGTGCTACACCGATTATAATGAACTTCTGCAAAAAGAACAACCCCGTCTGGTTATAATAACAACATGGACTGAAAGCCACGCGCCCATTGCAATTGCTTCAATTAAATCCGGTGCAAAAGTAGTAGTGCTGGAAAAACCTGTTTCAGGCTCTTTAAAGCTTGCCAGGCAGATAGCTGATACTGCTGCCGAATACGGATGCACGGTTATCGTTAATCATGAAAGGCGTTTTGACAGCAGATATATCAAAGTCCGAGACATGCTTCAGAAAGGTGAGATAGGGCGCGTCCTTACAGTGAACGCGCGGATACTGACCGGGGGATACAGGGGGCAGTCTCTCCCGGGCGAAGGGGGAGGTCCGCTGCTTCATGACGGCACACACCTGGCTGATATACTGAGATTTTTTTTCGGTGATTTTAAATCTCTGCGTGGTGAATTTTCGAGATTCACAAGAGATTCCGGATACGAGGATTATGCTTCCGCATGGCTAAAAACTGATTCCGGTATTAATGTTTTCCTGGAGGCCGGCGGAGGGAGAAAATATTTCCTTTTTGAAGTGGAGATATGGGGCACAGAGGGGAAGATTATTATAGGGAACGGATACAACAGGCTTTATAAAAATGTCTCATCACAGTATTATTCAGGGTTCCGGGATCTTCATGAAGCTGAATTTCCTGGATTCAGGGAAAACAACTGCTTCACCGAGCTTTACAAAAACGCAAAACGCCAGTTATACGGAAAAGATTTCAGCAACAGCTCAACCATAAACGACGGATACCGTGCGCTTGAGATTATCCACGCGGTCTATCTATCGGCATATAAATCCGGCAAAGAACTGAACCTTCCGCTTGGTGAAAATTCCGTCAATCTTCATAAAATATTCAGTCTTAATCACAAATAACCATTTTCAGCAAGTTTTTTCAGAAGAGATTCATCATTTGCGGCATTATCAGTCTCCTGTTCAATCCGACCGAATCGAATTATTCTTTCGATATATCTTGCAAGTATATCAGTCTCAAGATTTACCCTGTCGCCGGTCTTCCATGACCCGATATTTGTGTTTGCAAGAGTTTCGGGTATCAGGTAGAGCCTGAATCCATCCTTATCAGCAGAGACAACTGTGAGAGAAATACCGTCAACAGCAATTGAACCTTTTTCAACGATAAACTTCATATCTTTCTCAGGAACAGATATATCAAGCTCAACGCCCTGGGAATCTTTACTTATCTTTTTAACATTACCTGTAAAATCAACATGCCCCTGAACTATATGGCCGCCGAGTCTGGAACTCAAAGTGAGAGCTCTTTCCAGGTTAACGACCCTCCCCGGCTTAAATTCGCCAAGTGTAGTTATTGAAAGAGTTACCCTTGAAACAAAAACAGAAAAGGAATCTGCTGTCATATCAATCACTGTCTGGCATGCGCCATTTATTGAAATGGAATCGCCCTTTTTTGTACCCTTAAGAACTTCAGAAGCCCGGACTTCGAGGATTTTCCCGTCACCTGCCTCTTTTAAACCTGCAACAATCCCTGTCTCTTCTATTAAACCTGTAAACACAACATCCTCACATCATCTCAAAATTATACTGTTCTCTGTATCCGCAATACAGCAGGTCAGTTCCAATCATAGCTGTTGTTACATCATGGAGAAAAAGTGAATCTGACATTTTATCAAGAGCAGCACCCCTGATTGGCGGTATGCCGTCACCGGCAACTTTGGGAGCAATGATATACATAAACTGATCAATTGACCCGGAATTAAAAAAAGCCCCGTTAACTCCACCGCCCCCCTCAAGCATTGCATGCATTACACCCTTTTCCTTCAGTACCCTGAAAATAAAATCGGCCTCCTCATCTGAATCACTGTCAGGCCCGACAAAAAGATTCAGTTTGTCAGCCATGTCTTTCATTGCCGGATTTAAGGCAATTGCCTTGCTATATGATCGCTCCCCTGCAATAATAACATAATTATCATTACGGAAAAAATTACAATTTGCGGCAATCGAATCAGGCATACCTATAAGGACTCTCAGAGGTTCAACAGAAGGATCAGGTTCAGCTTTCAGCAATTGTTCAATCAAAAAATTCTCTCTTCCGCTTAATCTGATATTTCCATCTGAAAAAACACTTCTTGCGTCATCATCAAAATCTTCAGGACGGATGTTCAGAGACGGGTTATCATTAATAAAAGTATTTTTACCAACAATCACGGCATCAACCTTTGAGCGGAGCTTATGCACCAGCAGTCTGGATGGTTCAGAGGATATCCATTTTGAATCACCTGATGATGTCGCAATTTTGCCATCGAGGGTTACGGCACATTTATTGATAATAAAGCTCCTACCCCTGAGAATATATTTCTTAAAACCGCGCAGAAGATCAGAAGCAGCCGGTGAAAACCTGTGCATCATCTCAACCTCAACTCCCCCATCCGTAAGCATACGGATCCCTTTCCCCGCCACAAGAGGATTAGGGTCAAGAATAGGCACATAAACTTTTTTTATCCCGCTTTTTATTATTGCTTCAGCGCATGGGGGAGTTTTCCCGTAATGGCTGCATGGTTCAAGGGATACAAATATTTCTGCACCGTTGAGATCAGCACCGGAATTCTTTGCATCCTTGAGTGCAGCCACTTCGGCATGGTCGGAGCCATAAACACCTGTCCCCCCTTTGCCGACGACACTGCCGTTTTTCACAATGACCGCGCCAACAGATGGATTGGGTGAAGTTTTTCCCATCTTCGAAAATGCAATTTCACAGGCCATCTGCATAAATTTTTCTTTATCTGACATTTGATTCAATTCCGAATTTTATATAAAGATCATCTCTATCTTTGTCCAGCATGAAATCCCTGTCAAGCCGTACAACAAGTTTCTCTGATAGTCCGTTATTAAACTTAACTGTCTGCATATAACCGCCGGCAATACTCCCCCCATACATAAAAAAAGTTGCCGCGCCTGAAACAGCTGCAAGAGGCTCAACATTATTCACATGAGCTCCCCATGTAATGGCTGACCCCGCTGTTATGGCAATCAAGGCGACTATCCCTGTACCGGGTTCTCCCGCGTATACATAACCCATACCGGGGATAATACCGTAAACCGCTCCCAAAAAAGGTGACTTTTTTTCTTCTGAAAGATTCATGGCATATTCATAAGAATCACGGTATTTCATTGCTGCCGGCTGACTGAGAGAGGAACAATTGCTGAAGCCGCTCAATATTGAATAATAGTACTTCCTTTTTTCGTAATACTCCGCATAAACAGATTCACTGCATTTATTATTGAATAAAAATTCAGTTAACAGGATATTATTAAAAACTCCGGATTTCATTAAACTGTCTATTTTGAAAATATTTACAGCACACAAAGAGTTTATATCCGCAGATATAGTGTCTTTATTCAGAATATCATGATACCGGCCGCTTTTAAAAAGTATATATGAATCCGTTACATTATAAGAAGACGGAGAGATATATCCCGGGTAATAACCGGCAAGACGGCCAAGCTCAACATGAGCCCGATAGTATTCTCCATTATTTATCAGATGTTTAATAAAGGACGATATATTTTCAGAAGAGAATTCTTCAGAGGTTGCGTTTATATTTTTTGCAGAAGAATAGACGGGGGTACTGAGTATCTGAACTGATAGTAAAAAAAGTATAAAAAAAAATATCTTTTTCAATGCTGCGGTTCCCCATAAATCCGGGTTATGCATAAAATACAAAACCCGGCATGCAGGATATTATTTTGTTCTCCACTTCTCCCACCACATTACAACAGGTGATGCTATGAATATAGAAGAATATGTTCCGATGACAAGCCCGAAAAGGAGCACAGAGGCAAAATTGTGAAGAACCTCTCCTCCGAGAAAAAAAAGAGAAAGTACAGAAAACATCGTGGTAAATGCTGTAATCATTGTCCTTGTAAGAGTTTGTGTAACCGCCTTATTAATGACCTCACTGAATAGCTGTTTTCCTCTGACCTCATTGGTCTCCCGGATCCTGTCGAATACAACGATTGTATCATTAACCGAATAACCGTAAAGTGTTAGGAGAGCCGCAATTACAGGTATGTCAATTTCAATCCCCACAGCCCCGCAGAAAGCTACTGAGAGGATTATATCATGTAAAAGAGCAGCCATTGCTCCTACGGAGTATTTAAACTCAAAGCGGAAAGCGAGATAAAGCGTCATCATTACAACAGCCATAATGGCAAGTTTAAATGCGGACTTTCTCAGATAATCACCTATCGCAGGCCCGACGCTCTCTTCACTTTCAAAAGAGATATTACTGAATTTCTCAGTAATCTTTAACTTCATCATATCAAATTTGGCTGAAGTTGTACTCCCCGCCACTGACTCAGCTGAGCTGAGAAGTTTCGTGGAGATCATATACTCATTCTTGTCATTTTCACCGATCTGCTGTACTACCGGGTTAAATTCTGCAAGGGCCTGGCGGATTGTGCCTTCATTAACAGATTTGTCCTCAAATTTGACAATTACCTTGTATCCGCCGACAAAATCTATACCGTAGTTCAGCCCGCCTTGAAAAACAGATATGACAACGAAACTAACCATCAGAGCGAATGACAGACCAAGTGCTATAAATCTATATTTAAGAAAATCAATAGTCTTTTCCAAAATCAACTCCTTATATGTGCAGTTTTTTAATCTTTTTATTAAGGGATATAATTTCATAAGTAAATCTGGTTACGTAGAGTGCAACAAACATACTTGCCAGTATACCTATAAACAATGTAACTGCGAAACCCTTAATCGGTCCTGTACCGAACTGAAACAGGATAAATGCTGCAAGAAGCGTTGTAAGGTTTGAATCAAAAATGGTCCAGAAAGCGCGATCAAAACCGGCGACTATTGCCATCCTTACAGACTTCCCTTTTTTGATCTCTTCTTTAATCCTTTCGTAAATAATAACATTGGCGTCAACCGCCATACCCATTGTAAGGAGGAAACCCGCAATACCGGGGAGAGTCAGTGTAAACCCGAGAAGGGATAGTATAGCGAGCATAAAGATCATATTAAGCATAAGCCCTATGTCAGCTATAACTCCTGCGACTTTATAGTATAAAATCATAAAAATCATAATCACGACAATACCTACTGCAAAAGCCTTTATACCTGCTTCAATAGAATCCTGTCCCAGAGTGGGGCCCACTGTTCTCTCTTCAATAATCTTAAGATCAACAGGGAGCGCACCCTCTTTAATAATCCTTGCAAGAGTCATGGCTTCCTCATAAGCAAAACCGCCGCTTATATTTCCGCTCCCTGAACCTATAGTTTCTTTAATGTTCGGAGCATTTCTTACTTTGTTATCAAGTATTATAGCCAGCTTCCTGCCATGGTTCTTTTCGGATGTAGCCTCTGCAAATTTCACAGCTCCATCGGCGGTCGTTTTAAAAACAACAACAACCTGGCCATATTCATCTCTGTCAACAGTGGCTTCCTGAATATCTGTCCCCATAAGTGAAACCTGTTTTTCGAGAACTATAGGGTAATCGGGAAGGATAGCCCCTGTATCCTTATCGCGTTTATAGAAAAAGAGAGTTTCAAGGTTAGCCGGAAGAGCAATGGACTTCGATATTTCATCAATTATCAGTTTTAAATCATCATAATTTTCCGGGAGCTGCTTATCTTTATAATTCTGTACAATCCAGGATGCTGCCATCGCACTGTATTTATCATCCACAAGCCTGTACTCAAGGCTTCCTGTGGTACCAATAGCTTTTTTTACACCGGAAGGGTCTTTAACTCCCGGGAGCTGTATCTCTATCGCTTCATTGCCTCTCGGCCTGATAGATGGTTCAGAAACACCGAATTTATCTATTCTGTTTCTCAGCAGTTCAAGAGCCTGCAGCGAGATTTCATTCTTGTCTTTTTCGGTGAGTTCCCGCCCGATTTTATTCTGTATACCTTCAAAGTTTGCCTGAAGTACAAGGTGCATACCCCCCTGAAGGTCAAGGCCGAGATTTATTTTCTTGGCAAGAAATGTAGTTTCCACCCAGTGTTTCAGAAGTTTTGCATCAGAAACACCTTTGTAGATTCTCACTTCATTCATAATTGCATCAGTAATATTTCTTCCTGAAACAACCAGAGTCTGTTCACTCAGATTTAATTCATATCCGCCTGAAGAAAATCTCTTTTTTACAGCTTCAATCTCTTCCGCTGTAGAATTAGCGGAAAATTTAATCTCCATCTTCTTTGTTCCCACAGTAGGAAGAATAAGTAGAGATGAAAAAACAATTAAAAATAAAATAAAGAAAAGCTTATATATCATTCCTCTGGACATTTAGATCCCCTGAATTTCTTATTTCCTGTAACTCTTCATCACACTGGTGCTTGAACCTCTTCTTCCGCCCCCCCTGGATCTGAGCCTGTAAAGGATAAAAATCCCGAATAAAAGAAGAAGAATCCCCCCTTTGGCAACTATATCAGCAGTGTTTTTGCTTAAACCAAAAAAACCATCCCCTGATGGATTATCCTGATTGTTTTCATCAGCAGATGCAACACTAATGTCCTGTGCGTTCTGCTCAGCCATGGATGGTGTTCTGTCAGCCAGTTTGATGTCAGGAATCCGCTTATATTTAAAGTTCCCTTCATTTATAGAAAGCAGATAATCTTCTCCGGAAGTGTTCTCATCAACGGCTGGTACCACTTCATCCCGGATTACCGGTGATGACGTTTTCTTTTTAACAGTTTTGGCCGGAGTTCCGATCTTTGCAGCATCTTCTGATATCCGTTTAATGCCGGTATTAACTGCATCCGTGCCTGCACCGGTATCATTCCCTGAAGCAGGAGAATCCCCTGCCCCGGTTTTATTCTGATTTTCGGTTTCGACAGAGCTGACGCTATCCCCTGCTGCATCCTGAGGGAAAACAGGATATACAGCAAAAGATACGATAAAGACTATAGTCAGTATTTTAATAAACTTCATGGCAGTTTTCACCTGTATTGTGGTAATCAGGAAACTTTTGCCTGAATGGAACTTCTGATAAAATCAATATTTGTATTTGATGCAACTTTCAGTGTTACCACATCATCCTTAACAGCGACAATAACACCATGCATCCCTCCGGCAGTTAAGACTTTATCCCCTTTCTGGAGATTATTAATCATTGCCTGACGCTGTTTCTCCTTTTTCTGCTGAGGTCTGATCAGTAAAAAATAAAAAATCAGTATCATTAAAAGTATTGGTACAAGACTTAGCCACCCGCCTGAACCGGTAGCGCCCTGTCCCTGTGCATAAGCTGCTCCAAACATAGTACGTGTCCTTTATTAAATTTCTATTAAGCCAATATCAATTGAGAATAAATCCTGAACTTATGTCAACTTATTAATTGACTGCCAAAGCTCAAAAGGTGACAAATCAGTCTTTAAGTATAACTACCGGTGTACCTAATGAAATGAACTTCTCAAGTTCCACAATATCCCTGTTAAACATTCTCATACAGCCGCTTGAACATGGATGCCCTATAGATTCTTCATCGTTATTCCCATGAATGGCAATACCGTAACCTATATCAGCCTTTTTCCCGTTTTTTTCAGGGATAATTCCTTTCGAAAGAGCATCATTGTATCTTCTGAGATCTTCTTCATTGGGGTAGTTAATTCCGAAATATCTCGGCCCGTAGGCATTGTCCCCCAGATCTTCATCAGGTTTACCATATTTATGGTATCCATTTGTTTTTTTGAAATAATACTCATTCATTTTACTGAGTTTGCGGTAGGATTCAGAACTTCTGTCGGAATCCATACTGAGAATTTCATTTACCTGATAGAAACCTTCCGGGGTCCTGTTGTCACCTTCATACAGCTTCGGCCCTGTATCACTGCTACTTCCATAACCGATCCTGTATGATTCAATTTTACCCTTTCCGCGCTCATAAACGGATAGAGTGAATCTCTTTTTTGAAATCAAAATTACATAATTGCCATTATAATTTCTGAAAGCTTTTTCAGATGCTTTCTCGTCAGTTTTTCCGCATGACAGAAAGAATCCGGAAACGATAGCAGAAAAGAGAATAAAAGAAAAACATTTCATCATCAGGCAGCTCCCTCTTTTATTTAGCATCCGGAGATGAAATATCAGCAAGCTTTTTATACTCCCTGATCACATCATCAGTTATGTCATATGAAGATCTGGAATACAATACAGCATCGCCGGTATTCAGGATAAAATCCGCATTATGCCTTCGGGCAACATTTGAAATTGCAGTTTTTATTTTACCCAGAAGTCTGCTCTTATTCACATCATCCTGCCTGGTTTCCCCCTCTTTGGGCGCTCCCCCTCCGTCATGCTTAACAGCAAAAGCGTAAACTCTCGGCAGGTCAACATACCTGATTACATACGCATCAGTACTACCCGTTCTGAAGGAAGAACATGAGCAAAGAAACAGCAGAACGAGAGAAAGAGATGATAGTCTCTTCATCAATATCTTATATCCCCGATAGAGAACTGGAAATTATAGCCGCTGATAGTTTTAAAACCATCATCATAAATCATCTTTTTCCCGAACCAGAACCTTAGAGGCATCATCGGCACCTGTATTTTTATACCAAAGCCATACGAATATATAAAATACGGAAGCAGATCCCCGTCAGTAATCTGGTCAATTCTCCTGAGTTTACCACTGGCGAGATCCTCAGAAACATATTCCTGGTATTTTTCATTAGTGAGAAGTTTCTCCCAGTAACTGTCAGTCCAGAGGGACCCGGCATCGAAAAAAGCCGTGACCCATAACATCTGGGGATGTATCGGTATTCTATATTCAGCCCCGTACAGTATCCTGTGATAAAGCCCCACATATCTCCATGAATCCGGAAGAAATGGATCCTGGTATTCCCACCCGCGTACTGTTTCAGGCCCGCCGATATCAAGCCTGTCATCCGATTCAAGCCATTCATTGTCATCATTAGACTGGTTCTTTTCAACCCAGGATTTCATCATCGGAGGGAGCAGGAAATCCGCACTACCCCTCAGTTCAATTACCGTAGGGTGGGACTTCAGGAACGGTATATGAAACGGCGAATAATAGACATACATTTCAGGTGAAAACTGCATATAGTGGTCCTGGCCTCGCAGCAAGCCACCTCCGACTATAGCGTGAGAAAAACCTACACGCCACCCGCGAGTTGGATTCATGTAGTTATCCTTTGAATCCCTGTATAGATAAAACTTCAGACTCCGTTTCTGCTGCTGCCCTTCATCTACAGCAAGCATAACCTCATCAGGGCTGTTTCCCGACGGATCAAGATAAGACTTGAATGTATGAGTCCAGGTTGACCCGAGAACCCAGTAGTACCAGAACCTGTAGCTCAACCCTAAAGAGTATCCTATACCCTGCTTACGGTATTTGGACTCCTCATCTGAATCAGGAAAAATCGAATTGTCTTCATACTGGTAAATATAATAAAAAATAGAACTGTTGAATGCTACGGGGTAGTCTAAAAGCCATCTTTCCTGAAAGCTGAGAGTTACAGAGGACTTCTGCGGGCCGTACTCAAACTTGACACCCACTGTCTGGCCATTGCCCATGAAGTTATTCTCTTTGATATCGGCAAAGATAGAAAATCCCGATGTGGAACCATAACCGCCTCCAAGTGAAATTGTACCTGTGGGCTGCTCTTCAACATCAACAATCAGGTTCATATAACCGTCCTTTGTTCCGGGACGGACATCAAAGTCCACCTGTTTAAAGTACCCCAGGTTATAAACCTTTTCACGGGATACCTGCATTTTTTCAGAATCGAAAAGTTCACCTTCCTTTATTACCAGTTCGCGGCGTATTACTTTATCTTTAGTTTTTTTATTCCCTTTTATTATTACCTGCTCAATGTAGGCTTTTTTCCCTTCACTTATCATGAAATCTATTTTCACGAATTTTCTTTTCTCTTTTTTACCTTTTACTTCAACTTCCCTTTCTGTTACAGTCCTTTGCGGAACAACCCTCGCAAAAATATAACCCTTTGAAGCATAAAGAAAACTTATCGACTGACGGTCATTCTGAAACTTTGTATTATCAAAAAGTTCGCCCTTCTCTTTCAGTTGAAAAGACTTCTTCAGATTATCAATCTCTTTCTGGGAAAGAACATTGCTTTTACCCTCTTCAAAGTTTACAGTGTATTCACCATCGAAATAATATCTGTCACCCTCACTGAGCTTTAAAACAATATATATTCCGCGTTCATCCATTTTAACAGGATCAACCCATTCATATTCGACTTTTTCATCAACAATCTGGGCATCAATATAGCCCTCCTGCTGATAATAACCTACGAGTTTACGCTTATCCTCTTCATAAACCTCTCTCTTAAAAGCACCGTCACTGAAGAGTGAATCCTCTTTTGTTTCAAGGAGTGCAAAAAGCTCTTTTGTATATATTTTTGTTGCGCCGAGGATTGCAAATTTCCTGACTTTAATCTCCTCGCCTTCATCAATTATTATCTGCACAATAACACTGTTTTTATCTTCGCCGTCTTTTACCTTATACGATATGAAGGCATTAAAGTATCCTTCCTTGTTATACTTCTCTTTTATCTGCTTTATGCTTGCTTCAACAAGATCCTTCCTGTATACTTCACCCTCTTTAATCTGCATTGCCTCAAGGAGATCTGTCTCAATAAGCTCGTCGTATCCCTTGAATATCAGCTTTTCCACCACCGGGCGTTCTTCAACAATTACTCTAACCTTAACCCCGTCACCATCTTCATCGATCTCTACTTTAACATTTTCAAAAAAACCTAGAGCGAATATCTGCTTGATATCCTCACGGACTTCGGCAGATTTAAGGGGATACCCCACAGTGGTGAGCATAACTTCATGGACATCATCTTCGTCAAAGTTGTGGAGCCCTTCAATCTCAATCTTTTTAACAATCAGGTTTTCATATTTTGACGGCTGGGAGGAGAGGTAATTATACGCTGATATCATGAATAACAGCGCAAAGACAGCACCTGCTGCTCCGTAAAAAAATCTTCTTTTTATCTGCATTATTATATCGCTATTCCGGTTTATTGTATCTGCTAATTTTGAGCCTGAAGGTCAATTGTACCCTTTATATATTATATTCAGGTATGTCAAGAAAAATGAATGCAAGAATTAATGCTAAAGATTTTGAAAACTATCCCGGGGTTTATGTTACTAAAAAATACAATATATTAAATAAACGTCTAAAACCGGAGTAATTCACTCTTCAGATGATATACTACATGCTAAATTGTTATTCTCAAGCCGGTAAAATACTGCACCCCCGGTTCCGGGTAACCATCCCTTAAAAAATACTCTTCATTATAAATATTATTAATTCTTGAATAGATATAAAATGTTTTATAAAGCTTTATATGCAGTTCAAGGTTTCCCACTACAAATGAATTCAGCTTCTTATCTGATTCAGGATCAACATATACATCCCCATTGAAAGAGTTCTCCCAGTTAATCTCGAACAACGGGCCCGTATATGCGAGATTGACAGCAAAAACATTTTCAGGCCTATATGTAATATTTGTATCCCTGAACCTGCGTCCCGGCATATAGTTGAAATAGTCATAAATTGTTGCAAAATCGAACCTGTGATCCATTACATATAAAGATGCGGAAAACTCGCCCCTGGCATTTACAAAAGAGGCCTCAATAGGATTTATTGTTAAAACATCCTCATCATTAGAGGTGTAATTGTAAAAATTATTACTTCTCTCGTATATCCCTTTAAATCTGAATTTTAAATTTTCGATTCCCACAGTGCTCTGCTCACCCCTTTCGAAATTAAGGAGAAGCTCACTCTTCAATTCCGAATGATTTACTGTGGCAGATGGAACTTCATAGGGAACTGAAATATACTTTTTAGAGTAAATATCATTGGCCGGATCATAAGGAACAAGTTTGTATTCATGAAGCAGTTCGATGGCAACGTACTTTATATTGATTGAAGAGATATTCCCTTTAAAATAATAGTAATCTGTTCCATCATTATGCCATGATACTACCGGAGAAAGAGTAAGCATGGTATATTCAGTTATTTTAAAACTCCCGAACAGCTCACCCGAAGCATAGCTGTCATCTTCATATTCAACCGGATAATTATTTTTTATCCCCTCAAGCCTGAACCCCGCCTTGTTCGAAGCAGACCAGACATACTCCAGACCGATCACACCACGAGATGAGTAGAAAGTATCGTCAACCTCCTCGATAGCGGCCTGCGCTTCATTTTTTTCCAGTTTATGATCATACCTTGAGGTGCTTAAATCGATCTCCCATCTTGCAGGTGCAGGCTTAAACTCATTCTTTATCCTGAATTTTATATGATCCTTATTCTCCCTGCCGTAATACTCATTTTCAAACATTCCGTAAGTACTGTTTGAAATCTCAAATTCAGGTATCATCTTCCAGTAATCGGTAAGAGTAACTTCACCGTTAAAGCCGGTATCATTACTTATAAAACTGGAATTATCATATTCGTCAAAATCATTAGTATAAACTATACCGGAATTAAGCTGATACGCAAAATTAGCCAGTCCCTGGGTCATAAGTATGGAATACATGGAATCACCATTCAGGCCGGCAAGCATCCTTCCGTCGAAGTTAATTGAAGATGATGTATTATTATTTGATGCAGCGTCTGAACCGCTTGTGTTCTGAGCGTTTGCAGCGGCACTGAAAAATAATAATATCATAGCCAGAGATAAACTGATTTTTCTCATATAACCTGCTTAAAAAACAGCGGAGCCTTTTTACATGCCCCGCCGGTTCTCCAAAATGTTAATTACTGAACATTATAATAATTAAAGTCTATTTAAGAGCCTGAAACTTATCTGTAAGCTCCCATTTGAAACCCTCATTTTCTCTTCCGAAATGACCGTATGCGGCAGTAGCCCTGAATTGAGGCCTCTTGAGATCGAGAGACTTTATAATTCCTGAGGGTTTCATATCGAATATGTCCCTGACTCTTTTTACTATTTCAGATTCAGCAACATGCCCGGTGCCGAAAGTATCAACCATTACAGAAACAGGATCAGCAACACCTATAGCATAGGCAAGCTGAACTTCACATTTGTATGCAAGTCCCGCAGCAACTATATTTTTTGCTATATATCTCCCCATGTAAGCTGCGGATCTGTCCACCTTTGATGAATCTTTACCTGAAAAAGCGCCGCCGCCGTGTCTCCCCATGCCGCCATATGTATCAACAATTATCTTTCTTCCTGTTAAGCCGGTGTCACCATGAGGGCCGCCAACGACAAAACGCCCTGTGGGATTTATATAGAATTTTGTTTCCGCTGTCAGCATATCAGCAGGGATGACTTTTTTAATGGCCAGTTCTATAACTGCTTCCCTGATCTTTTCACTGCTCACCTCAGGAGTATGCTGAGTTGAGATAACAACTGTATCAATAAATTTCGGCTTTCCGTTTTCATATTTAACTGTGACCTGGGATTTGGAATCAGGCCTGAAAAAATCCACTTCACCTGCTTTTCTCACATCCGCAAGCTTCTTTACCAGTTTGTGAGCCATCAGTATCGGCATAGGCATAAGTTCATCTGTTTCTGCAACAGAGAAACCGAACATCATACCCTGGTCACCGGCACCCTGTTCCTTGAAAAGACCTTCTCCCTCTGTTACTCCCTGTGATATGTCGGGTGACTGGGAATGAACATATGTCTGAACTTCACAATTTTTATAATCAAAACCGATTCCAGGATCATCATAACCGATCCACTTCACAACATCCCTGGCAACCTTTTCGTAATCCACTTCAACCCTGGATGTCACTTCACCGGCAAGTATAATTCTGTTAGTTGTTACAAGAGTTTCCAGCGCGACTCTTGAATCAGGATCCCCTGACAGATGAGAGTCAAGAATGGCATCAGAAATCTGATCAGCAATCTTATCGGGATGCCCCTCGGAAACAGATTCTGATGTAAATATAAAGTCACTCTGCGGCATTTCAGCCTCCATAAAAATATTATTTCATAAAATGATAAAAAACCGGTTTAATAACAGATTATCTGTTACTGCCGGAGTCTTTTTGACTCCCGCTTTCAGCAGGGGTATCAGCTTTTTCTATCATTCCTGACTCAGTGGTTTCCGTGTTTAAAATTTTATCTTTTAAAGAACCGGTTTTTTTTGATTCAAGAATGGCTAATCCAAGTGAACCCGCCATAAAGATTATAACCATTGCAGCTGTTATCTTGGTGATAATATCAGCAGTGGACGAACCGAAGGTTGACTGTCCTGCTCCACCCAGAATACCCATACCGGCTCCCTTATCAGACTGAAGCAGAATGACTATAATAATCAGAACGCATAATATGACAAATAAAACACTCAATATTGATGTTAATACACCCATTTTTTCCTCTTAATATAATAAATAGAAAAATACTCTCAGAACATACGTCTGACAGCGTAAGTTTGCCACAACTCCATGTCAAGAAATTACTAATATTTCTTCCTTTATAAAAAAATCAATCAGTATTTAGTACTTATTTGTTTTTATAAATATTAACAAAAACCGCCCCGCTTTTAAGGCGGGCCTATATTTACAATATTTATATACAAATCAATACTTATATATTAATAATCTTCAGGAAAGAATCCTCTTCAAGGCTTGCCCCCCCCACAAGAACTCCGTCAATATTCTCCCGGGTATATAAACCGGAAATATTATCAGGTTTCACAGAACCTCCATAAAGAACAGGAATAATTTCAGCAGTTTCAACTCCGAAAAGAGTCTTTATCAGCCCGCGAATCACACCGTGTGCCTCCTCTGCCATTTCAGGAGTGGCGACTTTACCTGTACCTATTGCCCATACCGGCTCATACGCTATGGAAATCCGGCTCATATCTTCAGGTTTCAAGCCGGCAAAAGCCCCTTTCACCTGAGCTTCCAGGACTTTTTCAGTTTCACCGCTCTCCCGCTCAAGCAGAAGTTCCCCCACACAAACCATAGGCTCAAGACCGTTCGCAAGAGCGGATTTCACCTTGATATTAACATCGTCATCAGTTTCGTGGAAGATATGCCTTCTTTCGGAGTGGCCGATAAGTATAAACGACGCACCGCAATCTTTTACCATAAGAGGGGATATCTCCCCTGTAAATGCGCCCTGATTTTCATGAAACATATTCTGTGCGCCTGTTCTCAGCGGTGTATCCGCACATAAAGCGGAAACCCTTGATAAAACCGTAGCAGGAGGGAATACAACATACTCCCTACCGGATTTAACATTCAGGCCGTTAATTAAAGCTTTTATAAGTTTCTCTGCCTCATCTCCGGTTTTAAACATCTTCCAGTTCCCGGCAAAGATCTGCCTCCTGTCCATCAATCAATCCTCCAGGTTGTCATTTCGATATATAAAGAGCAAGATCAATGCATCTCAATGAATAGCCCCATTCATTATCATACCAGCTCAGAACTTTCAGAAGATTTCCGCCGGTGACCTTTGTAAGCTCTGCATCAAAAATGGAGGAATAGCTGTTCCCCTTGAAGTCAATTGAAACAAGCGGCTCTTCGCTATACTGAAGTATCCCTTTGAGTTCGCCTTCAGATGCCTCTTTCACAGCTTTGTTTACTTCTTCAATAGTGACATCTTTTTTAAGCGTACATGTTAGGTCAACTATGGAAACATTGGGGGTCGGAACCCTTATTGCTCCTCCATCGAGTTTCCCCTTCAGATCCGGTATAACAAGAGCAACTGCTTTTGCCGCACCTGTTGTAGTGGGGATCATTGACATTGCAGCAGCTCTTGCCCTGCGGAGATCCTTATGCGGCGCATCAAGAACCTTCTGGTCATTGGTATAGGAATGTATAGTGGTCATGAGACCTTTCTCTATGCCGAATTTATTATGTATTACTTTGGCAAGAGGGGCAAGGCAGTTAGTTGTGCAGGAGGCGTTTGATATTATTTTATGAGCAGATTTATCAAACATATTCTCATTTACACCCATAACAATTGTTATGTCCTCTTTCTTGGCCGGAGCGGATATAATCACCCTCTGAGCTCCTGCTTTAAGATGAGCCTCTGCTTTATCCCTCTCAGTATATTTCCCCGTTGACTCTATGACAACATCAATACCCTCCGCTTTCCACGGCAGGGCAGCAGGGTCCTTTTCAGAATGTACCTTGATCTTCTTTCCATTAACAGTAATTGAAGTATCGTCATAAGAAACATCCCCGTCAAATATTCCGAATATTGAATCATACTTGAAGAGATGCGCCAGGGTTTTAGCATCTGTAAGGTCGTTGATACTGATAACCTCTACATTGCCATATTTTTCAGGATACATAAATATCCCTCTGACAACATTGCGGCCGATTCTGCCGAATCCGTTCACTGAAATTTTAACACTCATATTCTCCTCCGTATCTTTATAAAGATGTAATCTGCTGAATCAGTTTTTTCATGTAATTGTCTTTATAATTTAGCTTCAGCAGAACTTTTTTTCAAAAAAAAGATCAATTATCGGGACTGAATACCGGATAATCCTGTAGTTTTAAGCTTATCCTTTATCAGCAAGCCGGAATAATTCTCACCAGTTACAGGGTCCCGGAGCTCCGGGTTTAATTCCACAAGGTGTTTTATTATAAACTCCCTGTTCCGGATTTCAGGATGCGGAATCACCAGGCTGCTGTTATTCATTACAAGATCATCGTACAGGAGAATATCAAGGTCAATCTCCCGGGGCCCTTTATCGAACCTTTTAACTCTCCCCAGAGTTTTTTCAATTTCCTTCAGAGTTTCGAGAAGCGTTTCAGGGGGGATTTGAGTTTTTATCAATATTACCTGGTTTAAAAAATCACGCTGTTCTGTATAATCCACAGCTTTTGTTTCGATGACTGAGCTTTCATACAGCAGTTCAGGAGATATTCTTTCCTTAATCATCCCGATAGCGGACACAAGATACTCTCTCCGCTCCCCTATATTGCTCCCGAGGCCTATATATACTAAAGGCATTACTTCTTCTCTCTGTAATCTTCACCGCTGAGTTCAAGAATTCTGCACATTTCACGTAATCTCGAAAGAATCCGCCCCTCTGAAAGCTCCTTGAGAGATTTCTCAGGATTATTGTTTGATGTTATTATTGTAAATTTCTCTGCTTCGTAACGTGCATCAATTAAATTGTAGAGAGTCTCCTGTTCCCAGGGGGAATCTCTCTGTACCCCGAAGTCATCAATAACAAGAACATCCACTGATGCAAGATCCTTCTCAATTTTACCGGACTGCCCGTAACGTTCTGATCCTTCAACAAATGTGGAACGCAGAAGATTAAAGAAATTCCTTGATATTTTAATGAATTTTCCGTTAACAGCATGATGTGTAATCAGTTCAGTTAACACTATGCATGACAATAGTGTTTTCCCGGTACCGGGATTTCCCCACAGATAAAGCCCCTTGTTTACATCCGGGAATTTCTGAATTATATCATATGCGGCATTTTTTGCCTCAGAAGCATGTTTACTTGAAGCTTTGAAATCATTAATAGTTTTCCATCTGAATTTTTTACTGTCTATACCGGAAGCGTTATAAATTTCAAGGACCCTGTCAATTTTAAGGCGGGTAGTTCTGCAGAAACATGCCCTGATATTATCCCCGTCGCTATAATAGTATGGCTCTTCGCCACCGCATTTACATTTAGGCAATACACACTTGGGGCATGGAGAAAGCGCATTATCCCCTGTTATTTCAAATGCTGTATTATGAATTATCCCTGAATAATCACAATACGGGCAGAAATTATTTTTATCTTTTTTGTTCATCCCGATTTTATTATTGAAAGTTAAATATTTTAAATAAAAATTGCTTAAATGGCAGTATAATTGTCAAGATTAATTGCCGATTTTTATTATATTGAAATTTAATTAAAATTAAACAGTTCAGATGGAGAAAAACTATAAATTTTTTATTCAATAAAGACGATTATGAAAATAAAGCGCAAGATATAGTTTTTATAAGAGGTTATATATGAAATCTAATTCAATAGCAGGGAAAACAGCTGTACTGATCTGCGGTATTTTTCTGACATATTCTTTTTTAAACACAGCTTCAGCCCAGCAGAGCGAGCAGGCAGACGCGAATAAGCAGCAGACGGAAACAAAAAATGATGCCAAAAAAGAACCGGTTAATCCCAACTCCGATGTTAAAGACGGATGGAGAATAAGCGACTATAAACCTTATATAGCATCACTTAAGGAGCTTGAGACCTTAAGCGAGGAGTATTCGGAATTTCTTCTTAAAAGATCAATAGATGAATATGCAAAAGGTCTCGATACCCTTGACGACATGGAAACCGAGATTACAAGGCTTAAAGATATTTATAAAAACAAGAAATATCTGAATGAAAAATGGTACTGGCAGGAAGTTGACAGAAAAAATGCCCAGGACAGATATATCAGCAGGCTGAAAACTGAAGCCAAGACAAAATCTATAACATATTTCACAAAAGCCATTAACACAATGGACGAGATACGTTCACATGATCTTATTCATAATGAAAAATATCTCACTTTTAAATCACGACTCTTCAGAATTTATGTGTCAACACAGTACGACCTGGGGAATCTTAAACCATGTATTCCGATTCTGGAGAGATACATAACTCTTAAAGATGAAAACAGAAAAGACCTCTGGGCATACAAGTACATGTCAAGCTGTTATGCATTCATGGAGACACTTCTTGACAAGAGCGGAAAAAGCTCCGATGAAGATATTGTCTACTACAAGAACAAGAAAAATCAGGCTCTCCTGAAAGCTGTTGAAATCCAGTATGGACTGGAATCTCCGGAGTTTAAAGAACTGCAGATTATAGTTCAGCTTGATGAAAAGAAAAGCGAAGTAATAAACGTAAATAAATAAAATATAACCTATATAAAAAATAAAAAGCCCCCTTTTAACCAGGGGGCTTTTTATTCTGGTAAACTTAATATTTAATGATTAAACAGTGCGTTCAATTTTCGAAGACCGACTGATTCATTATATATTTCTCCCCGTCAAAAACAAAACTGATTTTAATTATTCTGTTCTCTGGAACAAAAAGTTTAATTGCTTCCGGCTGATAGATATTATTTACCCTGACATATCTCCCTTTAATTTTATCAAGTTCCCATCTTTCAGCTTTAATTAAACAGTATCTGCCAGTCTCAGCTTTTATCATTGAACTGCTTCCTGTCTCTGATAAAGCAGTTTCTGTCCGTCCGGTTTCAACGCCGTTAACATTAATCCGGTAGTATATCATATTTTCGTTAGTAGAAACCTCATCTTTCAATTCTACATTATCATTAAACTCAAGTATTATATTATAATCCGGATTAAACGGAAAAGCTTTACCATCCCTGTAAGCATAGATGTTTCTCTGAGAAACAATATCGATCACCTCAAACTCATCCCCGTTTGACAGAAAAACAAAACGGCCATCGATTATCCTGTCAATATACCTATTCCCCTTCAGCGTAAAAGGAATTATAAAACCGTTGCCGTGCAGTCCGGAATCGCTCAGCAAAATCAATTCTTCCCCGATCAGCACGAAGTCATCAACTCCGCGAATTATCTTTTTTTCATTTTTATCCGGATCAAAACGAACAATTACTTTTTCAGTTTTAGCGGATAATTCAGCGGAACCATCTATGTTTAGCGGATTACTTTCATTGATAATATCAGCAAGCAGGTAAAATATATTATCACGGCAAATCAGTTTATGAAGAACCTGAAATTCCTGCCCGAGTTTATACCCGGAGATATTCTCTTCCGGATTTGTAAAACTTCCGGCGAGCCATCCATCATCCGTTTCTTTTATAAAATAAAGAGAAGTATCAGTACTATAAATACCGAGAATATCACCTTCAATGGGGATCTCATGGAAAAATTTTTCCTCCATGTATATTCTGCCATTTTTAAGACTATACTTCTCCTGCGGCATTGCAGCATGAGAAATATCTGAAAATGTTTTTAACTTTTCTCCGTGGAGCATTAAAGGAGAGAAAACAACAACAGAAAGAAAGATTAAGATAATTATTTTATCAGGTTTCATATTTTTCCGGAAATTCCGTGCTTTACTTCGGTTACTCTTTTGTATTCCCCGCATCTCCGGGAAAACTGTCGAGACCCGGGGAACAGATAAAAAGGGCTGCCGCTAAGACAGCCCTTCCGTAGATTCTGCTATGTCAGTTATAAGTCTCTGCACCGAGATAGGTTACAGGGGGCTCATCCATGAACCACCTCAGAGTATTCTTAAGCCGCATTACCTGAACAAAGAGATCATGCTCAGGGAGTTCATTAGGCGCGTGCATCGGGCTCTTCCAGTAGAATGCGAGCCACTCCTGATTGCCGGACAGAGATGCTCTTTTAGCAAGATCAAGAAACATTACAATATCCAGAACTATAGGTGCTGCAAGAATCGAATCCCGGCAGAGAAAGTTAACTTTAATCTGCATCGGGTAACCGAGCCATCCGAAGATGTCAATATTATCCCACCCCTCCTTGTTGTCTCCTCGCGGAGGATAGTAGTTTATAGTTACTTTATGGTAAAAATCTTTATAAAGATCAGGATAGAGTTCAGGCTGGCATATCTGGTCAAGAACAGAGAGTTTGCTCACTTCTTTTGTCTTAAAAGATTCAGGATCATCCAGTACCTCTCCATCCCTGTTGCCCAGTATATTGGTTGAATACCATCCCTTCATGCCGAGCATTCTTGATTTAAGTCCGGGAGCAAGCAGTGTCTTCATGAATGTCTGGCCGGATTTAAAATCCTTCCCACACATTGGCACCTGTCTTTTATCAGCCAGTTCCCAAAGTGCCGGTATATCATTACAGAGATTAGGTGCACCGTTTGCGTATGGGATACCGAGATCAATTGCCGCATAAGCATAAATCATACTGGGCGCAATTTTCGGGTGATTTGCTTTTAGAGCTTTTTCAAAATTTTCAAGAGTATCATGAACACCAGGGATCATCTCCTGATAAATTTCTGTACTTGCGCACCAGACCATCACCAATCTGGCTATTTTCTTCTCCTCTTTAAATTTAAGGATATCATCTTTAACCATCTGCGCCAGCTCCCAATGCGAAGGAGCCTCTTTTACCCATGTCCCGTGAAGTTTTTTCACGAATTCATTTTTGAATACTGCTTTCCATGGTTTGATTTTAACAAGTTCGTCTTTTACCAGTTCAATATGCTCATTTGAAAGAACCTGTGATCTTTTTGCTGCATCATATACACTCTCGTCAAAAATATCCCAACCTGCAAATTCAAGATCCTTTAAATCTGCAAGCGGCACAAAATCCTTTATATTCACTTCAGTGGCATTATCCCCTTTACCAACTCTTATTTTACCCATTTGAGTCAATGAACCTACAGGGAGAGCCGCCCCCTTTCTTACAAGCATAACACCTGCTATTAATGTCGTACTTACAGCGCCAAGGCCGGGTATCAGAATACCGAGCTTCCCTTCCGGACTTTTAATATCAGTATTTTTCAGCGTCATGGTGACACTCCTTGTTTATATAATTTTTTAGTTAACTTGCTGATAAAATAGCAATTAATGGATTATTTAATTTTCCATAGAGATTCATTTTATTTCAATTATTAAATTATAGCGGTTAACGTTCGAAATGACAGAGACTGACTAATTCGTTAACTGCTATAAAAATCAACAATTACAAAAAAAAGACAACTAATAGTAGACGTTTCGTCAAGAAATTTTAAAATATTTAACCTGCTAATAACTTTGAATACCCCTTATTACTTGACAAAAAAGTTTTCTGCTAAAATACCATCTAAATGCCGGTAATCCGTAATTATACCCGCATCCAATATAATACTGCAGATTACAGCAAAACAATATATTTTCTAATTATTCAGGAGATTTCAGATGAACAGAAAGAACATGAATATCGACTGGGCCAATCTTCCATTCGGATACTTTAAGACAGATTCCAATATCCGCTTCTATCACAGGGACGGTAAATGGTCGCAGGGTGAACTGACCTCAGACGAAAACATTTCAATACACATGGCGGCCCCCTGCCTGCATTACGGACA
This sequence comes from Spirochaetia bacterium UBA5763, assembly GCA_002418835.1. Lineage (GTDB taxonomy): Bacteria > Spirochaetota > UBA4802 > UBA4802 > UBA5550 > UBA5550. The sequence continues at coordinate 64,188 of DIEX01000027.1, forward strand.
GGAAGCATTTGAGGGGATGAAAGCTTTTGAGACAAAGGACGGCAGAATCGTAATATTCAGACCATCTGAAAACTGGAAAAGGCTCCAGAAAACCTCAGAAAGAATTTTCCTCCCCCCTATGCCTGAGGAGATGTTTGTTGAAGCAGTGAAAAAAGTCGTAGCTGCCAATAAAAAATATGTACCTCCCTACGGTACAGGCGCAAGTCTCTATATAAGGCCGTTTTTAATAGGAGTAGGCGCTAAAGTGGGACTGGGGCCCGCTCCTGAATATATATTCGCAGTATTTGTCACTCCGGTCGGGCCATACTATAAAGGGGGCCTCACGCCGGTAAAAGCTATGGTTATTACAGATTTTGACAGGGCTGCCCCTGACGGTGTGGGGGACTGCAAAGTCGGAGGAAACTATGCGGCAGGCCTTCCCGGTGCTGATCACGCAAAACACCATGGCTACCCTGTACCGCTCTTCCTTGATCCTAAGGAGAAAAAATATGTTGATGAATTCGGCACATCAAATTTCATAGCAATCAAGGGTGATACTTATTTCACGCCAAGTTCAAAAAGTATTCTCCCAAGCATTACCAACGACAGCTTGAGAATTATTGCCGCAGACCTCGGGATGAAGATTGAACAGAGGCCCATATCCATTGATGAAGTCTCCACCTTTGATGAAGTAGGAGCAGTGGGCACAGCGGCAGTTATTACACCTATATGCGGAATTAATTACAACGGGAAGGAGATGCTCTTCGGCCCGGAAGAGAAGGCAGGCCCGGTTATAACAAAACTGTACCAGAATCTTACAGGTATTCAGTATGGAGAACTGGAGGATAAATTCAACTGGCTGGAGGAAGTCAGGTAAGCTAATATAAGGAGAGGTGGCGGAAAATCCAGGCGGATCACCACCTCCTCTCCAATAGTATTGTCACTCTGAATTAGCTACAATTTTAGCCTGCATTGCCAGATATTCAACAAGTTTCTGTTCCGAAATAATTCCCTGCGAAACAAGGATGATGCCGATAAGCCCCCCTTCGCTATGCTGAACTTCAAGAGCTTTGTTAAGCTGCTCCTGAGTTATTACTCCGTTTTCAACAAGCATTTCACCGAGCAGTGGTTTTGCCATCTTACCCTCCGGTATCTATATTTATACATTCACTGTAAGTGAAGTTATATCCTGAATAATAATATATAAATCATGTGTATAAAATCAAGTTAAAAGGGTCAATTTATAATAGCCTTGCAACTGTTTTTTTCCAGAGTTCAACCTGTTTCGCCCTTTCATTGCTGTTCATAACAGGTTCGAATCTCCTGGAAATTCTGTTTTCCGAGGCTATCTCATCAATACCGTTGTATAGACCTGCTGACACACCCGCAAGATATGCGGCTCCCAGAGCTGTGGATTCCCTTATTTCAGGGAGGAGCACAGGAACTCCCAGTATATCTGACTGAAACTGCATCAGGAATTTATTTTCAGTTGCGCCGCCATCAACGCGAAGGTCCTTTATCTTTCTCGCTGTATCCTGCTCCATTGCATGGATTACATCAAGAGACTGGAAAGCGATAGATTTAAGCGCAGCACGGACAATCTGCTCCCTGGTTGTATCCCTGGTGAGCCCGAAAATGGCGCCACGGGCATCCATCTTCCAGTATGGTGCTCCGAGCCCCACAAATGCAGGGACAAATACAACTTCATCCTCCCTGTTAAACTGGGATGAAGCAATCCCCTCAGACTCAGTGGCACTGTCGAAGAAATGCATATAATCACGGAGCCACTGCATTACCGCCCCTCCGATGAAAACAGAGCCTTCGAGAGCGTATACCGGATTCCCTTTATTGTCAGGTGTAAGTGTTGTGAGCAGCCCGTTTGTTGATATGGTGAAATCCTCCCCGTTGTTGAGAAGCATGAAGCACCCTGTGCCGTATGTGTTTTTTGCTCTCCCTGGGGATATGCAATTCTGCCCCACCATGGCAGCCTGCTGATCCCCTGCTATTCCGCCGATAGAGATTCCGTCCGGCAGACCGGGGCATCCCTGAGTGCTCCCGTAAGCATAGGCCGAAGGATAAACACCAGGAAGAATGTTCATCGGTATTCCCAGAATTTCACAGAGTTCCTCTGACCACTTCTTCTCCCTTATATCAAAAATCAGTGTACGTGAAGCATTGGTAAAGTCAGTTGCATGAACCTTCCCCCCTGTGAGCTTCCAGAGTATCCAAGTATCGATAGTACCGAACTTAAGCCTGCCGCTTTTTGCCATTGCCCTTGCTTCAAGCACATTATCAAAGAGCCATTTGACTTTTGTACCTGAAAAATACGCGTCAATCACAAGGCCGGTCTTCTCCCTGAATTTATTCTCGTATCCAAGTTCTTTAAGCTGATTGCATATGTCTGAAGTTCTGCGGCACTGCCATACTATGGCCCTATGAATCGGACGTCCGGTTTCAGCATCCCACAGAAGTGATGTCTCTCTCTGATTAGTTATCCCTATTGAAATGGCTGAAGCCGGGTTAAGGTTCCCTCTATTAATTGCTTCAGGTATAAGTTTTGTAACAGACCCCCATATTTCCAGAGCATCATGCTCCACCCATCCCGACTTAGGGAAATACTGGGGGAACTCGCTGTAAGCACTTGATATAACTTTCCCTTTATCATCGAAGCAGAAAACTCTATTCCCTGTAGTTCCAAGATCAATCGAAATGATATATTTTTTATCTTCCATAAATTCCCCCGAAAATTATTCTCACGAAAGAATAAACACCTATTCGTTACTGTGTCAAATATTTAAAGATGCGGAGAAAATATCCGCTGTAAAATGTTTGACAGTATTGACATCATAAAGCTTTTTATTGAAATAGATTAAAATCATTTGTACTAAACAGGAAAAACAATGCTTGAAACTATATTCGGCGGCAGAAAACCCGTTTTCATAGCTGAGATCGGGCTCAATCATAATGGCGATATTAATGTGGCGGAAAAAATGATTGAGAAAGCGGCTGAATCAGGCGCCCATGCTGTGAAGTTCCAGACATTTCTCCCGGAGTTAATGAATTCACCATTGACTTCTTCACTTATGAATGGCGCTGCGGAACCTGTTAAAGATTTTTCCATTCAGGAGTTCTTCAGGACTTTCATTTTTTCGAAGGAACAATGGTTACGGCTCAAAAAAAAATCAGAAGAGTGCGGAGTTCTGTTTTTCTCAGCTCCATTTGATCTCCCTTCTGTTGAACTCCTTGAAAGTATAAATGTTCCGCTTTATAAAATTGCATCTTCTGAAGTTACGAATCCCTCTCTTCTAAAAAAAGTCGCATCTACAGGGAAGCCTGTTATTCTTTCAACCGGGATGAGTACTGAGGCTGAAATAGACACTGCAATAAAGATACTGGAAGAGAACGGCGCAGGAGAGATTGTTCTGCTTCACTGTGTTTCACTCTACCCTCTGGATGATTCCGAGGCTAATCTCAGCAGGATTGTTTCGCTGAGAGAGCGTTTCGGAAAACCTGTTGGCATATCTGATCACAGCCGTGATTATGCGTCAGTAATGATTGCCGCAGCCCTTGGAGCGGCAGTTGTTGAAAAGCACTTCAAGCTTGCCGATGACCATGACTGCCCGGATAAAGATGTTTCACTGTCACCGGCACATTTCAGGGAGATGATTACAGCAGCGGAACGCGGATCACTCATGGCAGGAAACGGAAAAATTGAATTTTCCGGTAGAGAAACTGAAACCGCACGGGGAGCCAGAAGGAGCCTTTTTGCCGCGAAGGACTTAACCGCAGGGAGCATTCTATCTGAAACTGACATCCACTGCCTCCGCCCCGGAACAGGTATACCGGCTTCACGTTTATTTGAATTCACAGGGCGTAAACTGAAAACTGATGTTAAAGAAGGCTCAATTCTGAAGCCTGAATATTTTTTATAACCGGAGTGTTTAAATGCTTACACGTAAAAGTCTGTTGATACTGCTAATACCTGCTGTTATTTTTACCCAGTGTACAACATGGTACAGGCTCACAAAGAAGGAGAGTAAATACTACACTCCCGCAGAAATGATTATTCTTACCGAAACCACTGCTGCTGCGGATTTCAGATACGGATTTGATCCGGACCTTAAACTTGACTACGTATATATGGCAGGCAGTTTTTCTGCTTCAGAAATCGCATTAAAAGAAAAAAAGCTCAGGGATACTCTGCTTAAGTTTAAACCTGAGGAAGTGATTCTATTCTACGAGAAGATATACAGGCTCACAGAAATTCTTACATGGAATATGAATGACTATAAAAAGGACAAGGATTGGGCTGAAGCCACCCTGATTGAAAAATATCTGCTCCCGGATACAAAGAAATTTCTCGAAATGCTTGAGAAAAATGTAATTATTATCGATGTTAAATATAGAACTACTATAGAAGAGAGGAAAAGGATAATAAAGCAGGAGGTCTTTGATGATCTCGACTGATATCATCCGGCAGAAAACTGTGAAAAAAAATAAATTAATACCGGCTCTACTCCTTGTTGTAATCATATTCTCAGCAATTCCTTCTTTCGCGGAGAGGAATGGTGTATATGTTCTATGCTACCATGCTTTTCTTGAAAAAAAAGATCCCTACTCATTTTCAAATGAGCAATTCAGAGATCAGCTTCAACGCCTTAAAAAGGCAGGGTTTACATTCGTTACTTTTGAAGATATGATTAATCAGCGGATAAGCGGCACTAAAAATATTCTGATTACAATTGATGACGGCAATAAAAGTGTTTACCAGGCATATTATACAATAATGAAACCTATGGGTATAAAGCCGGTACTTGGAATATATCCCGCAATTATCGGAAGGATGCATTATGCAATGAACTGGGATGAGGTGAAAAAACTCGCTGATGACGGTTGTTACATAGCTTCACACGGATATCACCACATGTATCTTTCAACAAAATATTATGAAAAGGAACCTCAGAGTTTCAAGAAGGAGATATACCTCTCAAAAAAAGTGCTTGAGGAGAAATTGGGACGGAAGATAGAACTCATGGTTTATCCTTTTGGCGTTTCAAGCGATATTGCCATATCTGAACTGAAAAATGCAGGTTATAAATACGGTATGTCCCTTATACAGAAGATATCAGATATCCCTGTTTCTGAAAATTTCCTGATACCGAGATATATGCTGACAAAACCGAATCAGAAGGGGCTTATCGCATACTTCGCGCAGAATGCGGAGAAGATGAGTACAGCCTCAAATACGTCGGTACGTACAACAGAAGTTGCGGCAGTTGACGGCGGTAAAAAGAATTACAAGGTAACAATTAATAATTATCCTCAGCATATCCATAAAATGGTAATGAATGATGTTATCTTTATGCCGGATAAAAAAATTGCTGATAATAAGAACAATGAAAAAAAGAAAAAAATAACGAAACAGCCTAAATTTAAACCTTTTGTTCATAAAAACGCGAACAATGAAAAAATTCAGAAAAATTCGAAAAAGCAGAGTTCTCTAACTCCCCAAAAAAATGGAGAGAAAGAAACACGCAGACAAAGCACTCTTTTAAAAGATATAAAAGATGCATTCTTTGCCGTACAGACAAAATTCACATCGATGATTTACTCCATAAGAGAGATTACAGCTGATAAAATAGCAGTAATAAAAATCAGAGCATTAGGGCTTTTCAGTTAAATAACTGCAATATCAGGAGAGTCTCTCCTGATATTATCCACTTTTCCTTGACAACTTCCTTATTATATTTAAATTAAAAAGGCCGGCCGGTTTTACTGTTAACATAATCGGCTTTCTACCAAATAAAACTCCGGAGAATGAATATGCTGCTTGGTATTGATGTAGGAGGGACTCATACAGACGCAGTTCTAATAGATGAACAGAAAGGTATAATTTCAAAATTCAAAGTAAAAACATATAAGAATAATCTGCTTGATACTGTAATAACTGCATTGAAAGAAGTTACTTCAGGATTCGATGTAAAACAGATAACCAATGTCAATTTAAGCACGACTCTCTCCACCAATGCTATCGTTGAAAACAGGCTGGAAAAAACCGCACTTTTTATTTCATCAGGCCCGGGGATTAATCCTTCAAATTTCTGCATCGGAAAAAATACATACATCATTAATGGGTCTATTGATCACAGGGGGAATGAAGTTGCCGCGCTTGATACTGATTATATCAGCAAAGCGCTCAGCGAATGCAAAAATGAAGGGATTAAAGTATTTGCAGCAGCAACAAAATTTTCCACGCGCAACAATACTCACGAGAATGAGATAGCTGAAGCAATAGGGGATAGAGCTGATTATGTTACAATGGGGCATGAACTTTCAAGCCAGCTCAGTTTCCCCAGAAGAGCTGCAACAGCTTATTACAACTCCGCAGTGTGGAGAATATATAACTCTTTCATTGATGCAATAATCGGTGGCCTCAAAAATATCGGCATAACGGCACCGGTCAATATTCTGAAAGCTGACGGCGGCACAATGCCTCTTGCTGTTTCAAGGAAAATTCCTGTAGAGTCAATACTTTCGGGTCCGGCAGCAAGTATAATGGGGATCATCGCACTCAGCAGTATCAAGGATGACTCGGTTATTCTGGATATCGGCGGGACTACCACTGACATTGCAATTTTTGCTGCCGGTTCACCGCTGATAGACAAAGAGGGTACATCCCTTGACGGGATACCCACACTGGTGCGTTCACTTCAGAATAGATCCATCGGCATCGGAGGGGACTCTGTAATTAAAATAATCGACGGGGAGATAACAGTCGGCCCAGAAAGAGAAGGGCCCTGCATGGCAGACGGTGGTAATGAACCGGCGCTTGTTGATGCCCTGAATTACAGGGGAATCATTAAGTATATGGATACAGCCCGTTCATCTGAAGGGATCAGCGCTCTTGCTAAAAAGTCAAAGCTCTCACCGGATGACCTTGCCGAAAAAGCCGTGAATTTTTCAATCAGGAAAATCCGGGATGAAATAAATAGAATTCTCGATGAAATTAACCGGAAGCCTGTTTATACCATCCATGAAATGGTTCACGGACATAAAATAATTCCTAAAAAAATGTACCTCATAGGTGGCCCGGCACGCGCTCTCTCCATGGTAATGTCCGATGGAATTGAAATTCTAGTGCCGGAGAATTACGATGTTGCCAATGCAATAGGAGCAGCTCTCGCCCGGACAACATTTGAAACGGAACTCTTTTCCGACACCGGTAAAGGAAAAATGATTATACCTAACATCGGTATCGAAGAACAGGTCTCACGAAAATATTCTCTTGAAGAGGCGGAGGCTGATGCCAGAAGATATACAAGGGAGTTCCTGGAAAAATCGGGTTACAGAATAAAAGATACAGATATTACCATTATTGAATCTTCGAGTTTCAGGATGATTAATGATTATCATGCTTCAGGCAATGACCTGAGAGTTAAGTGTCAGGTTAAGCCCGGTGTAGTGATGCATCTGCATAAATAAGGAGTACACTTATGATAAAAGCCGCAAACAGACTGGGCCTTGTATTTTTCCCTGCTTATGACTGGGCAATCTCCCCCACTCACCCGGAAAGGGAGGAAAGATTATTGTACACGCAGGATCAGTTGAGAGAAGAGGGGATTTTCGATATAAAAGGAATAACAGAACTCAAACCTGATATCGCCACTGAAACTGATATAATGAGGTCCCACTTCTGCTTTCCTGATGTCTCCAGCGTCACAACCGAGTCACACCTGATTTCAGCAGGAGGGGCTCTTCGTGCGGCCAGAGCTGTCATGGATGGAGAAGTAGATCGGGCTTTCGCGCTTGTCAGGCCCCCCGGTCACCATTCGATGAAATGCGTACACGGCAACCGGGGTTTCTGCAATATAAATAATGAAGCCATAATGATTGAATATATAAGAGAGCATTACAAGACAAGACGCATAGCTATAGTTGATACTGACTGTCATCATGGAGACGGCACACAGGATATTTTCTGGCATGATCCTGATGTGCTCTTTATATCTCTGCACCAGGACGGCAGAACCCTCTACCCCGGTTCCGGACATCTACGCGAGATGGGGGGACCGAATGCCCGCGGGCGTACAATCAACATTCCACTCCCCCCTTATACATCAGAGGATGGTTTCATCTACACCATAGATGAAATGGTTCTGCCTATACTTGAGGATTTTAAACCTGAAATAATAATCAATTCTGCCGGGCAGGATAATCATTATACAGATCCTATCACCAACATGAATTTTACCGCGCATGGTTATGCACTGCTTAACGAAAAGCTGAAACCTCACATTGCGGTTCTTGAAGGGGGATATTCCATACAGGGGGCATTGCCTTATGTTAACCTCGGCATAGTGCTTGCCATGGCCGGGCTTGACTACTCCCACATTAAAGAACCTGATTACGACACAAATTACTCACCACAGGATGAGGAGATTACAGATTACATAAAACAGCTTAAAAAACCGGTTCTTGATAACTATTTTAATCCCCGTCCGGATATGGAACGGGCACCGGAAGGAGAATTCACCCTGCGTCATAAAAATATATACTACGACACTGACGGGATACAGGAAGATCAGAGAGAGTATATTATGACATGTAAAAACTGCCGGGGACTTTTATACATTGAATCCTCATCTTCAGTTAATCCGCCATGTGTCGGAATTGATATACCTGTTAACGGTTGCGCAAGGTGCACAAAGGAAGGCTATAAGCTTTTTGACAAGGCGGTGAAACAGGGTAATTTCAGGACAGTGCAGATGACAGACAGGGTAAACAAAAAGTATGAAAGACACAGCCGGTAAAAAACACCGGCTGTGTGCAGTATCCTTTTAGCTCAAAAAAAGCATTTCCCAGTATTTAGGCATAGGCCAGAGTTCATCATCGGTTAATGCTTCAAGCTCATCAACCAGTTTTCTGACTTCATCCATTTTAGTTTTTACACTGCTGCAGTATACATCAGCCATGGCCTGTTCATCCTCAATTTTTTTTGCGGATTCGCATTTAGCCTTAAGCACTGCAATCTCTGTCTGAATTGTGCTGATCAGAGTGCTGACATTCAGCAGAAGTTCTTTCTGAGGTTTAAGTATATTTTCAGGGACAAGATCAATAATCTGATTTATTGATGAAGCTACATTTCCCTGGTAAATATAAGCTGCCGGAAGAACCTGTGACGTAACTATATTACAGAACGCATTAGCTTCGATATCAATATTCTTCACATATTTTTCGAGATGTACGTGGTACCTTGACGCAAGCTCAACTTCAGATAGAACTTTATACTTTTCAAAAAGCTTTTTAGCTTTATCAGTATTGTAAGCTTTCAGAGCTTCAGGTGCAGTTTTAAAATTCGGCAGACCTCTCTTCTCAGCTTCTTTATGCCACTCCTCTGAATAATTATCCCCACCGAATATTACTGGCTTGATAGTTTTTATCTCGCCTTTTACTATTTCAAATATGGTTTTCCTGATATCAGATGTTCCTGCTGCTTCAATTTTATCTGTCAGTTCATCAATGCTTTCAGCAACAATGAGATTAAGCACAGTGGCCGGAAAAGATATTGATTGTGAAGAGCCCACAGCTCTGAATTCAAATTTATTTCCTGTAAAAGCGAATGGCGACGTCCTGTTCCTGTCAGTATTATCTTTATTTAAAATAGGGAGCGATGAAAGACCGAGATCTATTATTGCGGCATCAGTTGCCTTGAGGTTTTCACCTTTTTCTATCGACTCCAGTATGGATGCAAGCTGATCACCGAGGAATACGGAAATAATTGCAGGGGGCGCCTCATTGGCTCCAAGCCTGTGATCATTACCGCTATGGGCAACTGTTGCTCTCAGTATATCACTATGCCTGTGTACTGCCTTAAGCACTGCTACAAGAAATATTAGGAACTGAATATTCTCAGTGGGGGTTTTCCCCGGATTAAGAAGGTTAATGCCGTCATCGGTTCCGATTGACCAGTTCAGGTGCTTACCTGAGCCATTAATCCCCGCGAAAGGTTTTTCATGAATAAGAGCCGCGAGGTTATGCCTTGCAGCAACACTCTTCAATGTATCCATCAGGAGCTGGTTATGGTCAATTGCCAGGTTTGCCTCTTCAAATATCGGGGCAATCTCAAACTGGCTCGGTGCAACTTCGTTGTGGCGGGTCTTTGCCGGTATCCCGAGTTTGAAAAGCTCCTCATCAAATTCATGCATAAATGACTGGATTCTTTCTTTTATACTTCCGAAATACTGGTCTTCAAGTTCCTGCCCTTTTGCCGGAGCTGCTCCCAGCAGTGTTCTCCCCGTAAGTACAAGATCCTGCCTCTGTAAATAGTAATCCATATCTATACAGAAGTATTCCTGTTCAGGGCCGCAGTTTGCATGAACTTTTTTGGATGTGGTATTGCCTATGATTTTAAGAAGTCTCATGGCGCTGTTATTTACAGCCCTTACTGAACGAAGAAGAGGAGTCTTCTTGTCAAGAGCTTCCCCTGTATATGAAATAAAAGCTGAAGGTATACAGAGTGTTATGCCAAGACCATTTTTCCTGAGAAACGCCGGGCTGGACATGTCCCATGCTGTATATCCCCTTGCCTCGAATGTAGCCCTTATGCCGCCACTTGGGAAACTGGAAGCATCAGGTTCACCCTGCACAAGCTGGGACCCGGAAAATCTTTCCATTACTTCGTAAGCTGATGTAAATTCTATAAACGCATCATGCTTCTCAGCTGTAGCGCCTGTGAGAGGCTGGAACCAGTGAGCGAAGTGAGTGGCTCCGTTATCGATTGCCCACTCTTTCATGGCATGAGCAACTACATTTGCTGTTTCAAGATCAAGTTTGCTGTTTTCCTCTATGCATGAAATTAATTTCAGGTAAACTGTACGCGGCAGTTTGGCCTGCATAACTGTCTTATTAAAAGTATATTCTCCGAAAAAAGTAGAGACTGGTTTTCTTACCCTGGCCTCCCCGGAAACCGCTTTAGACTGTAAAGCCGGACTGTAATTTGTTCTCATATATTTTACCCCTCTTTTTTTAAGAAATTTCTTTTATTATGAAGCCGATATAGCCATATGATTGTAAGATACTGCTCTGTCAAATCAATGTTAACCGGTTAAACAATAATTAACAAGGCTGTAACAAAATATTATCCATTAAGATTATAACGCCTTGTTTAAAAAATATAACAGTTGTTATTAACAAATTCTTCAAGCAGAAAAACTATGATAATATTACAGCTATGTTAAAAATAATTCAGTGCGGAGATTATGCTTATTAACTGTAACCGGATTGTAGCTCGAATAGTATCAGACCTCAATTATATCATGCGGCTGCCGCATGTAATTTTACTATTTCCTGTTATGAATATTAAATCAATGTTAAATATTTTTAATTGACCTCAAATGTATTTATCTTCTTACATATACATAAAGTATGTCACAACCGTACGAAAGTAACATCAAGAATAAAAATTATTTTCAACAAGATTTATATGATAGTTATAAACAGAGGCAATAATTATGAAAAAGGAACTCCTTGCGGGAATCGTTGATAATTTTTTTAACTGTTCCAGACCTGAAATTCAGCAGATTATAAATGAGCTGATTAATACGCTTAAAGCCGAGGAACAGATTTCCGTAACTGAATTAATGTCGCGAAATTATGACACCGCACAATCCAATCCTGAAATACATTATATTCCGGGAAATCTGAAAGACGCCAGGGATGCCATTTTCCCATTCTTCTGGGGAACAGACGGCTGGTATTCAAAACTTCACCTGGAGAATGTCAAGGGGCCCGCAAATTACGCGTCGCTGATAGGTTCAATCGCGTGTCTTTTAAAAAATCCGAACCTTTGCGTTGACACATACAGCCAGAGATCAAACGAACTGGAACTGAAAGCAATCACGGCTCTTGCAAATCTTGTATTTTACCACACAGAAAATCCTTGGGGGATATTCACCATGGGCGGCACAATATCCAATCTCTATGGAGGGAAGATCGGGATTGAAAAAGTCCACCCCGGTGCGATGAAACAGGGTCTAAAAGGGGTCAACCTTGCCGGTATAGTTTCAGAAGCGGCCCACTACTCAAATGAAACCCTGGCAGGATGGCTGGGGCTTGGGACAGAGAACCTGCATTCGATTCCTACGGACGACTCATGCAGCATGGATCTTGAACTGCTGGAGGAAAAAATCGAAATTCTTTACAATCAGAATATAACAATCGCATTTGTTATAGCAACTTTCGGCAGCACCGACGCATTCGGAATTGACGATATCAGTTCAATACGCCGGATCATTGATGAGAAAAGCCGGAAGTACAATAAACCGGTTCCCCAGCTTCATGTTGACGCAGCAGCGGGATGGTCACTATGTTTTCTTAACGAATATAATCTTGAAGATAATGAGTTCGGATTAAGTTCAGAAGTAATTTCAGTAATTGAAAAGCTGAGAAAATATTCACTGGGAATCAGATATGCAGATTCCATTACTCTCGATTTTCATAAAATGGGCTGGGGGCATTATCCCGCAAGCGCATTTATCGTTTACAACCGGGATGATCTCAAGTACCTCTTCAGGAGCATGGAGCAGGTGCCCTATTTTTCAGAAGCTGATTACAGGCATGATCCTGCTCTCTTCACTCTTGAAACATCAAGGCCTGGCATAGGCCCTTACTCTGTTATGGCAAGTCTCAACGGAATAGGCCTGAAGGGATACCAGATACTGGTGGCTCATTCACTGGAGATGACAGCCCTGCTCCGCAAGAAACTGAATTCTCTCGAATACTGCCGTGTTTTAAACCAGCACTGTATGGGCCCCAGTATTGTATGGTGGGTACTGCCGAAAGGTAGAAACGCATCACAAATCTATGATAGAATAATTAGCGGAGAGCTGAATGAAAAAGAGTATTCACGCTATTTCAATGAGATTCACCGGCTTTTCGAAAAAAGAAAAAACTCATGCAATCCGGAAATTGATGCCAGTCTGAGTTTTACAACATCAATGGGTTATAATCCCAATGGCATATCAATGCCGGGGTGGAAAGCTGTGTTCTTTAATCCGAAGACTGACGAAAGTGTTATACGGCAGATTGTAAAAAGCATTGAGGAGCTGTGACTTATTACACAGCCCCGCCATATTAAAATTTGAGGGTACCGCTTCTGAAAAACTCCAGGGCCACCCTCTTTTCACTTTCAGTTCCCATCCGGTTATTCATCTCCGCAGCCTCTGCATCTCTGGCCTTGATCCTCTCTGCCGCATTTTTTATATATGAGTAAACTGAAGACAAACCTTCAATGTCACGTTTCATAAGTGACATATATTCAATACGCCTTATACTGGGAACAAGATCAAGGATCATCTCTTCGAGTATCGGGTCATAGGCACATTTAAGACAGTAAAGACCCCACTCAAAGTAGGCATTATTAAACTTAAATACATCCCTCGCATGGTAGTATTTATCCATATCGTTAAACAGCGCCAGTATGTTTTCCACGTCAGTTTCCGTAGCATTTTTAACAGTCTTTCTTGTTGCAAGGCCAACAAGCTCCTGAAAAATATCAAACATTGATTCAATGAAATCCTCTGTTATCTCTGAAACGAATGTGCCGTGCCTGGCTACAAGCCGGACCAGTTTTCTCTTCTCCAGGATACGTAAAGCCTCCCTCACAGGGCTCTGGCTGACTCCAAGCTCCTCCGCAACTTTTGTCTCAACAATCCTCTCACCGGGACGGTATTCCAGCCTGGTAATTTTATCGCCCAGATGATTTGCAATCTGCTCGGACAGAGTTGTTGATGGAAAAAATTTCATAAAATGCCGCCATTTATCAGATAGAGTGAATCCAGATGGAGAGTTTTTTGTGCCTTTTTATTAATAAAGGGCTCCATGATTGCGAACTTTCAAATCCGGCTGTTCATTACTAAAAGAATATTTCCATAAGCCGGATAATGTCAAGAACAACTTTAAATGCCGGAGGTGTCCATTCCCGCCGGATAGTGAATTCATCCCGGCCCTTATTCTTTTATCAATCCTGTTCTGTATGTACTTATCCTGCGGATATCCTCCGGCCCTGTGCGGCAGCACCCGCCGATAATGCGTGCTCCAAGACTGTACCACTCTTTTGTCAGAAGGGCAAAATCCGCTTTACTGCTTTCATCAGTCCAGCATGTACATCCTATGTCGAAACGCTCTCCTGAATTCGGATAAACAACAAGGGGCTGCTTTGCAAATGAATTCACTTCACCAAGCAGCGGGCTTATATATTCCGGCCTCGAACAATTAATCCCTATCCCTGCGAGATTTCTTTTACCGTTCAACTCTCTTACACAATCAGAGAAAAGCTCTCCATGGCTTATATGCTTCTCATCAGAGGCGGTAAAAACAATCCAGTAATGAATATCAGGATACTGCTGCATCAATTCTGAAACCGCAACACCTTCATCAACATTGGGAAAAGTTTCAAAGGCGATAAAATCTGAACCTGCTTCCGCAAGTATATCCACCCTTTCGCGATGAAAATCTTTATACTCCTTTAATGAAAGCTTATAATTACCGCTGTACTCAGAACCGTCAGCAAGAAACGCGCCATAACATCCGGCAGATGAAGCTACAAAAGGTGCGGGCCTTGCCGTATCTGCGAAACGCTCAATATACTGCTCAACTGCATCTTCCGCAAGTTTAACCGAGAGCTTAATCAGCCGTACTGCTTCACTTTCTGAATAACCGGCAGAGACAAAACCTTTTACCGTAGCCTGGTATGAAGAGGTAATTATACAGTCCGCTCCAGCCTCAAGATAAGAGCGGTGAACATTCAAAATAGCTTCCGGTTTTTCAGCGAGAATCTTTGCCGACCACAGCCTGTCCTTAAGATTGTGGCCGGCCTTTTCAAGCTCTGTAGCAAGCCCGCCGTCAAGGACTATAAACGGGAACTCATTAAGTATTCTCTCAATATGATTCATTTCATTATCCTGCTGTGCGCCTCACCTTATAATTTAATCTATAACCCGGTCTGCATCAAGTAATTTTAAACAGTGCGTGATGCTAAATACACAGATAGAAATACCCGCAATTAATACGGGTATTTCCTGTCCGGCTTAGTTTCTGAAGATTATATCAGCATTTTAACAATTTTCTGCAGCAGGGTAGATCCCATCTTCCCCATCATCCATATCTCAGCAATCCTTTTGTTAAGGAGAGATATCGTCGGGAATGAATGCTGTGTCATCATAATCTTAGTAAGGCCGATGCCGTGCTGTATAGCTAAAATCCACTCATGAATAAGCTCACTGGCTGACTCACCAACGATTGTGGCACCCAGCACCTTTCCTCTGTTAGTAGCAATCACCTTGACAAATCCTTCAGGCACACCGTCAGCTATTGTCCGTCCATAATCTTCATATTTCTCTTTAATCACTGTAAACTTAATCCCCTTTGTTCTTGCCTCCTCTTCGCTGAGTCCGGCATGAGCGAACTCAGGCTTGGTGAATACAGACCATGGAACAATGTACTTATCCCATCTCATTTTAAACGGCAGCGGATTAAGAGCATTCATAAGAGCCAGCATCCCCTGGTGCATTGCCGCATGGGAATAGAGAGCAATACCGTTAATGTCACCCACAGCAAAAATATTTTTAATATTAGTCCTGAGGTATTTATCAACGAATATCTTCTTCGCGTCATATTTTATCCCCGCTTTATCAAGTTTAAGCGGTTCAAGAACAGGCTTTCTCCCTGTGGCCACAAGGAGCTTGTCTGAAGCAATAACTCCCCTGTCTGTATAAACTTTTATAGTTTTACCCTTCTTTTCAATTTTCTGAATAGAGGTACTGTTGTACACAGTGATCCCCTCTGATTCAAATCTTTCCTGAAGAACAGCGGCTGCTTCTTCATCACCGAGAGGGATAAGATGTTTCTCGTTATGAACAATAGTAACCTTTGCCCCTAGGCGAGAGAAAGCCTGGGCCATTTCTGATCCGATAGCACCACCTCCGATGATGGTCATCTTTTTCGGAATCTCATTCTCATTGAACATATTCACATTGGTAAGATACGACACATCCTCAATCCCCGGGATTGCCGGTATGAATGGTTCAGTTCCTGTTGCAATGAATATCTTCTTCGCTTTAATAAGTCTTTCCCCGACGCGTACAGTCTCTTTATCTACAAACTCAGCCATACCCTCCCCTTTGATAAGATCAACTTTATCAAACATCTTTGAAGTTTTAGGGCCGCTTATATATTCAATTTTCTCTCTGACTTTTTTCAGAGAACTCTGAACAACAGATTTTCCGCCCGGTTTTATCCCGTATTTCATCAGGTTTTCAGCAATACTCCTTGCCTCACCAGCTTTTAAAAGCGCCTTGCTGGGAATACACCCCACATTAAGACACTCCCCACCTACTTTATTGTGTTCCACCGCAGCCACTTTAAGACCCATTGCACTGCTCATTGCAGAAACTGCCATCCCTGCCGGGCCCATTCCTATTACAAGTACATCATAAATATCATTATTTATCATAGCACACCCCTTATTAAACTTTAGAATTTAATTAAATATTAAATAATATACAAAAATGTCAAGCTCTATGTTAAAAAATAATAAAAAAAATGCCGTTTTTAAAAAAATTTCCTGAAGCTTTTGCCTCAGGAAACAGGAGAGTACAATGAAAAAGTTTAGTCTATAAATGTTTATGAGAGCAGAAAAATACAAAGTTACAAAAATATGCATCCTCCGGAAGTTATTAAGTCTTTTAGTTGCAGAAATTTTATGGTTATGCTATTTTAGTATATATTATAATAATTAAAAGGTAAAATCATGGATAATATTAACTTTATACAGGAAACAGGGGAGAGAAATTTCGGGGAGATAAAGATCTATGCGCTTTCAACTTGCGCTTTCTGCAAAAAAGCCCTGAAATACCTGAGGGAGAACTCTATCACCTTCATGTATATATATGTTGATGATATGGCCCCTGATGATAAGCAGGCTCTGAAAGATAAATTAAGAGAAGCGTACAAAAAAGATGTGGGCTTCCCGTTCATGGTAATAAACGAAGACCGGGTGATTATCGGGTTTAAAGAGGATGAGTATAAAACTCTATTTCCGGGGGATTGATATATGGCTGAAAAAAATTTTGAAAATACCCGTCTTTTTGTATCGATGGTGGCGCAAAAACAAGGGTGGGAGCTTAACAGGGATGAAGAGCACCTGGAAATAATAATCAGCGGCCTTATGAAAAATTATAACCGTTACGGTTATTTTGCATGCCCCTGCCGGGATGCATCAGGAGTCAAAGAAAGAGACAGCGATATAATCTGTCCCTGTGATTACTGCCTCCCGGATCAGGAGGAGTTCGGTCACTGCTACTGCGGATTGTATCTTACAAAAGATTTTTTTAAATCCGGGAGTGAGCCCCAGTCAATTCCGGAACGGAGAAAGTCATAGCATTTCAGCAATGGGTTGCATCCCATTGCTGAAAAACAGCATTAATCCTCTTTATTGCTTCTTGTCCAGATCTTCATCTTTTGAGCTTCTGCGATGAGTTCCTCTCTGAAATCCGGGTGCGCAATCTTAATAAGAGCATCTGCACGCTGCCAGGTGGATTTTCCTTTCATCATTGCAGAGCCATACTCTGTAACAATATAATGAGATATTGATCTTGGAACAGTAACTATTGCTCCGGGCTTAAGAGTGGGTACTATCCTCGATCTCACACTGCCGTCTTTCTCGGTATAGGTTGAAGTCATAGAGATAATCCCTTTCCCGCCGGTTGAATTAAACGCGCCGAAAATAAAATCCAGCTGTCCCCCTGTTCCTGATACGTGCCTCCAGCCCGCTGATTCAGAACAAATCTGGCTGAAGAGATCCACTTCCACCGCATTATTAATCGCTATCACTTTAGGATTAAGAGCGATAATCCTGGGATCATTTACATAATATACCGGATATGACGCACATGTGGGATTGAGATGCAGAAAATCATAAAGCTTCTTTGTCCCCATGGCGAAAGTATATGTCATTTTGAAATGATCAATTTTTTTCTGGCTTCCGGTAATCTTACCTGCTTCATAAAGATCCACACATGAATCAACAAGCATCTCAGTATGCATACCGATATTTTTCAGATCACTCTCAGCAATAAGCTGACCCATAAGGTTGGGGAGAGCACCAATACCAAGCTGCAGCGTAGCCCCATCCTCAATCTCTTTCATTATATGTTCAGCGATCTCCCTGTCTATTTCGCGCGGCGGGGAGGGGGGAACCTCCACAAGGGGATGGTCATCTCCTTCAACAATATAATCAACGCTGGATATATGAATTGATTCAAAATTCCCCCCAAGACAATAAGGGACATTTTTATTCACCTCAACTACGACCTTCTTTGCCTTGCTGAGGTGCGCCCCGGTAATTGAGTTGGCAAGCCCGAAGTTAAAATAGCCGCTGTCATCCATTGGAGCAGCAGTTATAAAGGCCACATCCGGTTTCAGGTATTTCCTTATTATCCTGGGAACCTGGTGATAGGTGATGGGTATATAATTACATCTGTTGTTATCATGAAGCTTCCGTGAAATTCCTCCAAAGTGGTAGTCATTTACTATTGCATGTTTACCTTCCGGATCTTTCTCAACGACTTTCGGCAGTCTGGTAAAACAGGTCCCTCTTATCTCAACATCCTTCAGTTCCTCAATTCTGTCAGCAAGCGCGCTGTCCAGCGCCCAGGGGAAGAGCACGAACTCCCCGTAAAAAACATTATTCCCAGATTCAACAACCTTAACGGCTTTCTCTGCTGTTGTCAGTTTTGTTCTGTATTCGTTCATAAATCGGCTCATATTCACCTCTGGAAAAATTTTTCTTTTTCCCCTATCCATAGCTTTATATCTTTTTTTTAAGCCCCGGTGAAGCTTTTAACAGCATCACCGGGGCTATATAACCAGGGTAGAAACATTTTATTTTCTTAATAACTGCTCTCTATTTTATTTTATTGCTTCTTACCCATAAGTTCATTTTTTGTGCTTCTTTCACGAGCTCATCCCTGAAGTCAGGATGGGCTATATCAATTAATGCTTCCGCCCGTTCCCATGTTGACATTCCTTTCATAAATGCTATCCCGTATTCAGTTACAACATACTGTACAATTGATCTGGGTGTTGTAACTACAGTACCCGGTGCCAGGGTAGGAACAATTCTTGATTTAAGCTTGCCTTCTCCATCCACATAGGTTGAGCTCAGTGCAATAATACCTTTCCCGCCGCTTGAATTAAACGCGCCGAAGATAAAATCAAGCTGTCCCCCTGTGCCGGATATATGCCTTGAACCTACAGACTCTGATGATACCTGGCTCAGGATATCCACTTCAATCGCATTATTGATTGCCATAACCTTCGGATTGACGCAGATAATACGCGGATCATTTATATAGTTTACCGGGTATGACGCACATGTCGGGTTCTGATCAAGGAAATCATAAAGCTTCTTTGTCCCCAAAGCAAAAGTGTAGGACATCTTGAAATGATCTATAGACTTCTTCCTTCCGGTAAACTTCCCTGCACGGTAAAGATCCACGCAACAGTCTGTCATCATCTCTGAATGAAATCCGAGATCTTTCAGATCACTCTCGGCGATCATTTTCCCGACGATGTTCGGAAGTCCCCCGATACCGAACTGCAATGTTGCGCCATCCTCAATCTCATTCATTATTATTTTCGCAATTTTAATCTCAACTTCTTCTTCAGGAATAGGGGGTACCTGAACCAAAGGCTTATTCTTACCCTCAATTATATAATCCACATTCGATATATGGACAGACTCAAAATTTCCGCCAAGACAGTATGGCACATTTTCATTAACTTCAACTATGACCTTTTTCGCCTTGCTCATATATGCGCCGCAGACAGAATTTGAAATCCCGAAATTGAAATAACCGTTTTTATCCATTGGTGCAGCCATAACAACCGCTACATCAGTATGCTGGTACTTTCTTATTATTCTCGGGCCCTGATGGTATGTAACAGGTATATAGCTGCTGAGCCCCATGGGGTGCAATTTTCTCGATGCTACACCGAAATGCCAGTCCTGCATTTTAATATGCTTCTTTTCCGGATCTTTTAGAACCATTTTCGGAGCAGCCGTATAACATACGCTTCTCAGGTAAAGGTCATTCAGCTCATCAATCCTCTCCGCAAGCGCTTCATCAAAAGCCTCAGGAAAAAGTGTAAATTCACTGTAATAGATATAATCCCCCGAATTGACTATCCCCGCAGCCTCTGCCGGAGTAATCAGTTTAGACCTGTAATCCTCCATAAATAAACTCATAAACTTTCCTCTTTATCTGTTAATATAATATTTTTATTTGCTATTTCAAAACAATAGATCCGGAAAAAAGATCCACTGCTGTATCAATTATAGCTTCAAGTTTATGCTCCTCATTACCCCCCTGCAATCTTGCGTCATGGAGCTGGATTATCCCGAAAATTGAACCAAGAAGCACCTCGGTAAATGAATAACGGTCGAAGTCTCTCATTATTCCCTGCTTTACAGCATTATCATAAAGACTTCTCATTTCACCTGTCACGGCTCTTGAAAGAATTCTGATTGTGCTGTCTATTTTCTTATCAATTGTCCACAACTTACCTGCCTGCTGGAAAAGCTCCCCGATCCTGAAAAGCTCAGGATTCTTATTATAATTTTTTAAGAATACATTCATAACATTGCGGAGCAGTTTTTCACCTGAACTATACATGTTCAACTGCAGCTGAACATTGATCTCTTCAATATTATGCAGCCATTCCTGAAGTTCGGGTATTAAAAGGGAAAAATAGAGATCCTCTTTTGTGGGGAAAAATTTATAAATGGTAGGTTTGCTTATTCCAGCTTCATATGCAATTTCATCCATGGTAGTCTTTAAAAAACCTTTTGTAAAAAAAACCTTTCCGGCAGCCGTAAGTATTTCATCTGCCCGCTGTTCCCGTTCTCTCAGCTTTCTATCTCTCAACTTATTTTTTTTATACATAAATATATACTCATATTTTATGTTACTGTCAGTAACATTTTTAACTAATAGTAACTTTTTATACTAATGGTTAAATAGTCAAGCATAAAGGGAGCTTTAAGCTTCAAAAACCCGGGAGAACGTAATGCTTTAAAATAAACTATATGGCAGGTTAATTCAAATGATTGCTTTATAAAACTTTTTACCCTTCACTAAATTCTACTGTGTAGGAAACGCCGTTTTCAGTTTTAAGAGAGTATTTGCCGCGAAGCTGTTTTATCAGCGCATCAATAAGCTGAAATCCGAGATTTCCGTTCAGAGGGAAAACAACATTACCCGGTAGCCCGCTGCCATTGTCAGATACTATAAGAGTACAGTTTTTATTCTCTTCGGTACGATGCAGGGAAACAGAAATGTCGCCGTTTTCGCGACATATGAAAGTATGTTTAAATGAATTGGAGAGTATCTCATTAATAAGCTGTGCCAGCGGAATTGCTGTACTAATTCCTATATTGATATCAGAAACATCAAGAGACACTCTTACCTTCTGCCTGTCTATCCTGTATGAGCTCATAAGCATTGTAACAAGGGTCTGTATATAATTCTGAAAATTAATAGAGCTGAAATCGCTTGAATTATAAAGGCGTTCCTGAACTAGAGACATGGCCCTGACGCGGTTCTGGGAGTCAACAAGTACTGACCTGATATTTTCATCTGTCTGACGTGAGGCCTGAAGGCTGATTAGACTTGTTATTACCTGCATGTTATTTTTAACCCTGTGGTGGACCTCGCGGATAAGATGCTCCTTCTCAAGGATTGTCTTTTTCAGGCTTGCCTCATAATCAGCACGACTAAGAGCTATCCCTATACTCTGTACAACTCCCCTGTAGTAAGCAATGAGCTCGCTGTTAAAAAAATTATCGCTTGAATCAAAAAGAATAAAAAACCCGAGAAGCCCCCCATCGTCTGAGAAGGGTATAACTGCTGATGATCTGAATTTCCCTTCGCTTAAACATCTGCACATTGACAGACCCTCTGCTTCAGCAAGCTGCTCCAGATCATTGGACCAGAAAAGTGCGGCATCATCTGCTTTTCCCTTTTCATTTTTATTATAGATATCAAAAGCGCGGCAGCAGAGACATAATGTTTCAGGTTTAACATGTTGCTCATTAATAAGTGAGCACCCCGATTTTATCTTTTCCGGAAGAGTTTCATCAGTCGTTTTTATATCATGAAGCATAAACTTCCCTTCTGAATACAGCATTATTCCCAGCGCCTCCACGCCTGTGCTGTGTTTCACAAGGCTGAGTATCTCCTTAATACCGTCGCTGCCTGACTGCTGTTTATTCAGAAGCTCGAGTACATCAATGGCAAGTTTCTGCCGCTCAACAGCTGTTTTAAGATTCTCCTCAATTTTCTTCTGCTCTGTCATATCCCAGAGAGTAAGCACGGCATCAGCAGAAAAATCAACGGAGGAGACAGGGGAGAGATTTATACTGAAGAACCCGGTTGATGAACCGGGAATTTTTATATATGAAGTAAAGGTTATCCCCTCTTTTTCAAAGCATGCTTCCAGAGAATTTTTAAACCGGGAAAAATCTTCTCCTGACATCAGCCCCTTGAAAAGGTTTATATCCGGCTCAATACCGGGGAAGAGCCCGGAAAATTTTTCATTTCGGAGAATAATCTCCCCCCCCCTGTTTAAAATGGCTACAGGTTCACGCATGGAGAAAATTATCTGTCTGTATTTAGTGAGGTTGAAAAGCCTCAATTGTCCGATTCTGAGATAAGCAACTGTAAAACCCACTACAAGAAAAATCATCCCCCGCACAGCATCGTGCAGAATCAAGCCTGTATCACCGGCATAAAAATCAGAAATTATTAAAGCGGCAGAAAGATACAATACGACATAACCCGACCTGTAATGCCACCAGAATGCTGCTAAAATTATGGGGATATAAAAAAGGTGAGTAAAAATAATCTCATGGCGATGAACAATTCTGAAATACCAGATCAGCAGAGTGCTGATCACAAGAAGTAATATTATTACTGGAATCCTTGCTCTTTTCATTATTTTATGCCGCAGTTAATCTTACAGCATAAAATAAAACAGGTGTCAATTAAAAAGTTTGATATGAAAATTTTAGAATGCTACGGCAACATTGGTTTTGCTTTCAAGAAGATCCATTGTCTCTTTAGGAATCCCTTTGTATATAATCTTCTTGTTATCAAGCATGGCGAATCTCTGGGCAATGCATATAGTCTTGATAAGGCCCGGTTCAAAACTATCCAGTCTTGAAAAATCAAAAACAAGGTGGTTCTCATTACATCCGATACTCCTGACCCTGCGAAAGAACTCCGCACTTGTATCACACTCTACCGCTTCAAGGAAATCACACTTTAACATAACCCCCTCCCCGTTTTAGTTCATTCTTTTATAATCTATTATTGCGTTTGCAAGCTCATCAAAATCGTTAGACTTGTCAAAAAAGTAGTCAGCGCCGAACTCCCTGCATTTGCTGATATAGTAATTATCATAATAATTGGTCAGCATAGCTACCGGCATATAAGGGGATATTCTCTTAAGATTCTTCAGAATATCAACGCCGCTTCTTCGATTTAGTTTTATATCAAGAACAACAAAATCCGGCTTTAATCCGCCGATTATGCTCCAGTCCTCGTCACCGGAAATGCCGAGCACATTGAGTCCCTCAAATGCGGAAAGGAGCTTTATAAGCCTCTCCCTAATCATTGATGAATCGTCAACTATCAGCACTTTCATATAATCTTCCGTTGATTGCATGGTGAGTTTTTATCACAGAAGAAGATTTTACTCAATCGGACAAAGGATATTTATTTTACGGAAAAAGTCTCTTTTCAGGTAGGAGTGAGAGGGGCGAAATGTTATACAATTCCCATTGCCACGTAGGACAAAGCCCTACAGGGATAAAACCTGTATCACATATCCAGAAGGTTATTTTTTATTACATAGTGGGTCAGTTCCGAGTTGTTTTTCATATTCATTTTTTCAAGGAGTCTCTGTCTGTACGTGCTTATTGTTTTCACGCTGAGGAAAAGCTCCGATGCAATCTCTGAGACAGTTTTTCCTGAGGCAATCATGCACATAACCTGAAACTCCCTGTCTGTCAGCGATTCATGCGGCCTTGTAGTACCACCGCCTGCCAGTGTATCAGCAAGGGTTTCTGCCAGAGTGGAGCTGATATATTTACCACCGCTTACCACTTTCCTGATGGCATTAACCAGGTTCTCCGCTGCTGTCTCTTTCGTGAGGTAACCTGACGCACCGGCTTTTATTGTTCTCACCGCGTACTGATCCTCAGCATGCATGCTGAGCACAATAATCGGAAGCTCAGGCTTCATTGCTTTTATATATTTTATTGCCTCGATTCCGCTTAAGCCTGACATCTTTAAATCGAGAAGTACCACGTCGTACTCATTCTTCTTAACCAGCTCGATTAGGTTTTCACCGTTGTTCGATTCACCGGCAACTTCCATATCTGAGTCATCAGCGATAATCTGCTTAAGCCCGGCTCTGACTATCTCATGGTCATCCGCTATTACTATCCGTATCATAAAACTCTCCTGTCA
Organism: Spirochaetia bacterium UBA5763; assembly: GCA_002418835.1. Classification (GTDB taxonomy): domain Bacteria; phylum Spirochaetota; class UBA4802; order UBA4802; family UBA5550; genus UBA5550. The sequence continues at coordinate 88,757 of DIEX01000027.1, forward strand.
GCCGGGGATAACAACCCTTATTGTTGTGCCTGAATTGCCATCTATAGTTAAGGTTCCGTTAAGGTTCTTGACCCTCTCTTTCATACCGATTATCCCGTAAGATCCCTTGGTCTTGAGATCCTGATCAGAAAAACCCTTGCCGTTGTCCTTTATCATCATTTCCACATTACCGTCATTCTTCTGAAGTGAGATTATGACATTATCCGCGCATGAATGCTTCATTATATTCGTAAAAGATTCCTGAAAAATTCTGAAAAGGGCAACAGCTTTATCCTCCTGTAGATCCCCCACGTCATCGCAGTCAACGCAGCAGTTAATCCCTGTACGCTTTTTAAACTCATCTGTCTGCCATTCGATTGCGGCAGGGAGCCCCAGGTCATCAAGAATTCCGGGACGAAGCTGAGTAGAGAGCTTACGCACAGTACTGATTATATCATTGATTATGTTGTCCATAATCAGAATCTTTTCGCCAAGGTCGGTCTCTTCCGGTTTAATCTTTTTACGGACCCAGGAGAGATCAAGCCTCAGTGCTGTAAGGGATTGTCCAAGTACGTCATGGATCTCCCTTGCAATATCTGTCCTCTCCTGCTCCCTGAGATTTTCGATATGAGCCGTAAGGTTTCTCAGTTCCTGTCTGGATCTCAGAAGCTCTTCAAAATAGAGCTTATACTGTGTAATATCCCTGATTATCCCCTGATAACCGTCACCACCCTGCCAGCCGTATTCATACTTCCTCACGGTAATCTGGACATCCAGCACCCTATCGCTTTTTGTCAGCATCCTGCATTCAAAATTACTCACAGCCCCTTTGGTTCTTGCCAGCGCAATAATATTCTGATATTCATTCTGCTCTTTAAAAAACTCGTCGGCACTGTGGCCGATAATTTCACTTATAGGGTAACCGAAGAGTTCCATCATTGAGGGATTAGCATCAATAATAACTGCATTTTCATCAGTTATAAAAATAGGGTCAAGAGACTGCTCAAAAAGAGTCCTGTACTTCATCTCGCTCTTTTTAAGAATCCTGTCCATATTGAATCTATGCAGGGCAATCTCTATGGATGTGTATAACTCCCGTTCCTGGATCGGTTTAACAATATACCCGTAAGGCCCGGTGAGGTGTGCCCTCTCAAGGGATTTTTCATCTGAATGTGCGGTGAGATAAATAATAGGGACATCAAGAGTCTTATGAATAACTTCAGCAGCGGCAATACCGTCAATATCACCGGAGAGCATAATATCCATGAGAACGAGATCCGGTTTGCTGTTTTTAACAAACTCAACACTCTCCTCCCCTGTATTAACAATACCGGCGACCTCATAACCGAGATTTTTAAGAATAAGCTCCAGATCAAGAGCTATGATAAGCTGATCTTCAACAATCAGAATCTTTTTTTTGGAGCGGGTTTTTCCCATTGATAATTACAATCCTGCCTTAAAATCAGAAATATAATAAAATCCGGGTAACAACAGAATCAGAGTAAAAAACCGGTTTCTATATTTTACATATGCGAAGTTTTCGTCTGAATATTTTATTTTGACCCAGATTACTTAATATGTCAAGGCGGAACTTTAATTAATTGGCATGAATGGAATGTTTTTTTAGAAATGTCATCCTGACATATCTTTTTTCATTTCTATATAGAGCCGTGCTGCTCCACTGTCAGGCTTTTTAATGAGTGAAAGGATAAACAGCAGATCCATAAACAGAATGGCAAAGGGTGAAAAAACAGATTCCACAAAAAAAATTCTGTAAAATGTGCTCAAGAGAGTATCATTAAGCTTAAATATTTTAAGATCAATAAACCTTGCATGCCTTGAGGCTTCGTAAAAAATTGACCCGCAGGTATTCAAAGCTGTTTTCTGTCCGAGGAAAGAACTCCAGAGAGCTCTCCCGCCGCCATGAGAAAGATCAGAAGGGAGCTGTTTGTTAATTGCCCAAAGGAGAGCCATGGAGAATTCTCTGGTCTTTTCATCAATTCCCCTGTCCCCCTGCATTGCCGCAAGATGAAATTTATGATAATCCAGAGATGCGCCGAGAATTTTTCTCCACCACCCTTTTCTGATTTTTCCATAAATATAAAGAAGAGTAAAAAAAACTACCCAGCAGCCCGTTTCATATAACTGCGGATAAATGGAATGTAAACTGTTTATATATTCAAAAATTAAACCGGAATTCATCTATTTCCCTGCGCTACGCATTTTTTCCAGCACCTTCTGGAGCTTCCCGAGAGACTTTTTCACAGCGGGATCTTCCGCGTATATTTTAATTTTGAAAAATGCATTACCAAGGGCAGGTTCAAGAAGCTTCAGTGTCTCTGATTCATATTTCAATTCAGCCGGCGGTTCAGAGTAGAATTTCAGAAGCTCAGGGTATTTACTGTTAAGCCGGTCAATCTCAGGAATGAGCTTTTCCATATCAGCAGAAAAAAATTCTACATATTCAGAAATAAGAGACGGTTCATCCACTGATTCTATTTTAAATATAAAATCCTCATACAGTTTTATCAGGGCTGAAAGCACGATTTTAACATCACTGTATTTAACCGATGCATTACCTGCGGCTGATAAATAAACAGCATCACCCTCTTTAACGCCGGAAAGCAGTCCGCTGCCGGAATTAACTGTGTTGCACCGTATATACATTCCGCTAATATCTGTCACAGATATTTTAAGAGCTCCCCCCCCTTTGCCGATTTCCAGAATACTCCCTTTTGTAATATAGAGAGAGGGGGTCTCAACCAGACCGAGCACCATTACCTCTCCGGAGGATTCATTTTTAAAAATAACTTTCCCGAATTCCCTGATGCCGTTATTTTCAGACGCGGACAGAGCCCCCATTGCAGATGCAATGACAACAACTGTTACTGTCAATATTCCTGCGGCAGATAATTTCATGAATAAAGAATAATTAAAAGGCAGCCTGTTTGTCAAGATTGTTTAATACAATGCACAGGAAGAACTTATTTGTATTTAAGAACAAAAAAGACAACCAGACTAAAAAGAATCGCATTGGCAATACCGAAAATTCTGAAAACAGGATCAGTGGATAATATTGCTGAGGGGGTCATGATGATTATGGTACTCCAAACGCCGAGCGCCCAGGTGAGAGACAGATCGGATGAGGATTTCCGTTTCCTGATCTTGTATATAAGAGGTATATTGAAAAGAGGCATAACAATCCCGGCAACCATCCCTGCAAACTTTGCAGCTTCCACAAAATCCATATAACCTCACAATCTGACATTTTCAATAAAAGCTATTTGTGATTATAGTATTTACCGGATCAACTATTAAATGATCATTATAACTATAAACTGATTACTGTAAAATCTCACATACTGAAATAAATAATTGATCATTAATTAGTGGTATATTACTAAGAAAAAAGAAAAGTTAAATTACACTTCCAGGAGGATTTATATGAAAGCGATCATAATCGGTGCAACAGGCTTGACCGGTTCTCTCCTTCTCAACAAACTTGAAACAACAAAAAAATTTAAATCTATAACTGCACTGGTAAGAAAAGAGATAAAATCTGATACCGGAATTATATATAAGAAGATAAACTTTGAAGATTTGCCCGGCTTAAAGATAAAAGCAGATGCAGCTTTCTCATGCCTCGGAACTACAATAAAATCAGCAGGGAGCAAAGAAAATTTCAGACAGGTGGATTTTACCTATAATCTTGACTTTGCAGGCATGTGCAGAAAAAACGGTATTGAGAGATTCATACTGCTTTCCGCTCTCGGGGCTGATCCTGATTCAAAAATTTTCTACAGCAGGATAAAAGGTGAGCTGGAGAAAGAAATCAAAGCAATGGGATTTAAATATCTTACCATAATCAGACCATCACTTCTTGAAGGCCCGAGAAAGGAATGGAGAACGGGGGAGTTCATAGCACGTAAAATAATGAAAATATTTAATCCGCTGCTTATGGGGAATCTGAAAAAATACAGGTCAGTCAGTATTGATAATATAACAGATATTATGCTTAAAGAATCATTCAGGAAGGAACCGGGGATCATAATTATTGAGAATGATGAGATAATAAGCAGGAGCAGCAGGCATTAACCTGCTGCCCGGGCCCATATATCACACGCCGTCAGAGACCTGGTTTTTACCGGCTCCGGCTGCTTTCATATATTCAAGCTTGTTAAGCGCGTCAACAAAGGAGAATATTCCTGCAACAGAGATATCGATGCTCATCCCGTTTCCGAATACCTTGATTTTATTTCCGCCTACTTCCTCTTCAACAGTGACAGATACTTCACATAGAGCGTCCGATCCGCCTGTAATAGCCACAAGATTGAATGCCTTTATGTAAGCTTTGGTTCCTGTAATCTTTTTTACAGCTTTCACACCGGCATCAACACCGCCGTTACCATGGGCAACTTCAAACACCTCCACGCTGTTATTTATATGGTCTTTAAGAGTAACCATTGCCATAGGAGGGGAGAACATCCCTGTTGAAATCTGAACATTCTCTACAGAGTATCTCCAGTTGTGCTCCTTTTTGTGGAGAACCTCTCCGATAATTGCCACAAGGTCCTCGTCGAAAATCTCCTTTTTACGGTCAGCGATGCATTTAAACCTGACAAAGAATGCATCAAGCTCCTCTGTCCTGAGCTCGTAGCCCAGTTCCTTAAGCCTTGAAAGCACAGCATGCCTTCCGGAGTGTTTCCCGAGAACCAGCTTGGACCTTGTGATCCCTATATCTTCAGGCTTCATTATCTCATAAGTCATGGCATGTTTGAGAACGCCATCCTGGTGAATCCCGGACTCATGGGCAAAAGCATTATCGCCGACTATCGCTTTGTTAGGCTGTACTGATACTCCTGTGATATTGACAAGGAGCCTGCTTGCCTGCATTATCTGCCTTGTATTAATATCAGTGTGGCAATTATTAAACATGTCACTTCTGGTTTTAATCGCCATTACAAGCTCTTCCATTGCAGTGTTTCCCGCCCTTTCACCAATACCGTTTATCGTGCACTCTACCTGCCTCGCGCCGGCCTGTACTGCAGCAATTGCATTGGCCACGGCAAGGCCGAGATCGTTGTGGCAATGAACTGAAATTACCGCATCATTGGTATTTTTAACATGTTCAAAGAGATATTTTATAAGTTCATGGAATTCATTGGGAATCGCATAACCGACAGTATCCGGAATATTAACAGTCCTTGCACCGGCAGCTATAACAGCCTGAACCATCTCCGCAAGATATCCCCTGTCGCTCCTTGTGGCATCCATGGGTGAAAACTCAATATTCTTTGTGAATGTTGAAGCATAACTCACAGCTTCAACCGCCTGCCTGAGTACCTCCTCCCTTGTCTTCTTGAGCTGATACTCGATATGTATATCAGAGCTGGAAATAAATGTATGAATTCTCGGATTAACAGCTTTGGCCAGGGCCTTTGACGCTGCCTCAATATCTTTATTATTTGCCCTTGCAAGGCCTGCCACCTGGGCTTTCTTAACCTTCTCTGCAATTGCGCTCACAGCCTCAAAATCTCCGTCAGAGATAACAGGGAAGCCGGCTTCAATTACATCAACTCCGAGCTTTTCAAGCTGATCAGCGAAGATAAGTTTTTCTTCAATGTTCATGCTGAAACCGGGAGATTGTTCTCCGTCCCTGAGGGTTGTATCAAAAATTATTATTTTATTTTTATCCATTTTGTTTCTCCTTAATATTTTATATCATCCTGTCATTGTGAGCGACTGACATGGAGTGAAGGCCGCTCATCCTCATCCGTGCAGTCGCGGCTCTAAGGCATTCATGCCTGTCGAAATCTTTATAATAAAACCATCTAAGCCTGTACGGGAAGTTCATTCCCTGCACCTCCGCCCGGTAAAATTTATCAAAAAAAAAGCCGCCACTTTGTTTCGTGACGGCCTTCTTTTACTCATCTATCTTAAAAGACATCACGAATCCGTGCCAGCTCTAAGCAGGCTAAGGAGTAGACCGAGTAATAAATTTTTCTGTCTCTGTAATGTCATAACTATTCTCAATTATTATTAGTCAGAAACAACAGTCTCAAACTGCTGTCAATACAAAATTTTTAAATTCTTTCAAACCTGTTGTGGAAAAAGTTCTTATATATCTTCTGTCCCAGCTTGTTCTGCTGTTCAAGAATCTCTTTAAGTATCTCCGGAGTTGTAAGAGGATTGATTGTTATTGCCCTGAGAACAACGGTGTCCTGGTAAAAATACTGCGGAGAATCGATCATGGTTCTTGATACAAAACTCTCATCCTCCTCACGGATAGCCTTATGAAGTTCAGTATTAAGATCGTTAAGAGCCATGTTTATATTCTCAACCCTCGTCAGGTACTCCATTTTGATCATATTGTTCTTCTCATCAACGAAATCCTCGTTCTGGATCCTGGTCATGAGTTTGTTCAGTTTTTCCTGAACGTATTTAGGTACGAACCTGTAGTTGAAAATAAAAAGTTCCGGCTGGTTCATGGCTTCAAAGTTGCAATGCATCTCAACAAGGCCACGGAGGACAGAAGTCAGTTCAAAAGCATGATCAAAGATAAGTTTAAATCCGTCCCTGCCGATTATTTTCAGTGTTGCCCAGGGTTTAAGGGCTGCGAATGGACGGGATCCTTCAACTGAGAACCTGCCCAGGTCAACTGAATCCTGCCTTATTATATAATTGGAGTAGTGCTGAATTGCACGGAGATCTGTGCCGTTTCTGAAAAAAACCATTCCAAGTGACGGCGGAGCATACATAAGCTTATGCGCATCAACTGTAACTGAATCAGCTTTTTCGATGCCGGTAAAAAGATACCTGTAATCATCTGAGAGGAGAAGCGACCCGCCCCATGCGGCATCCACATGAAAATAGGTTTTATGCCTGTCAGCAATTTTACGGATCTCTTTCAGGTTATCTATGTTTCCCGTTTCAGTAGTCCCGGCAATGCCCACCATTGCGATTATCTTTGTCTTCGGGCCGCTGCCGGCATTTGCCTCCTCAATCTCCCTGCATGCTCTTTCAAGTTTTATTAAATCAATTTTATTCTTTGTATCAACCGGAATTTTTATAACATTCTGGTTGCCTATACCTATTGTACGGCCCACTTTGTCTATGGAATAATGCCCTCTTTTTGATACGATTATTACAGCCCTGTCATATCCGTAATACCTGTATGCATCGACAAGTCCAGCCTCCCTTATTCCCGGGAACCTGCCATGAGGCCCGAACGCGAGATTTCTTGCTGTAAGCAGAGCTGTGAGATTAGCCATTGTCCCGTCAAGGGTAAGATTACCCAGGGCAGCATCCCTGTTCTGAATATTCGTTTTATAAAATTTTGCGGATCTCCTGAATATAGTTCTGTGCATCCAGGAGATAAGCTCTTTTTCAACAAAGGTAGATGCCTTGGCGGACTCAATCTTAACCTGATTCTGATTCAGTGCAGCTATTATCATTTCAAGGAGAATTACAAAATATGGCACAGCGCTCGTCATATGACCGATATAGTATGGATTACCGACTTTAACTGAATGTGATATTACATTTGTCTTAATCTCATAAAGAACATCTTTCAGAAGATGCGGATGATCAGGCATATCAATATTTGAAAATAATTTCGCGAGATCAGTGAGAAGAATGGAACTATGAATTCCCCCTTTTTCAGTGAAAAACGTGTGAATCAGATCAAGAAGTTCGTTGCCGAATTCATGAAATTTATCCGGAGATTCAGGCATTATAAAGAGCTTGCGGATCTGCTCCATATCAACCGGAATACACTCCCGTGATCTTGAATGTCTGGGATTTGAATACATGATTTTCTATAGTGCCTGCCGAGTTCAAACCAGTTAAAATATAAGATAAATTATTTCAAGTTTTTTTCGTTTATATCGCTATTCTGTGCCCGTATGTGAATTCAGTTCAGTATATAATTATTTTATAATCCCCCGGAATATAAATCCTTTCATCATACTCTTTAGTCCTATATTATAGCATCAGGAAGCACCCCGGACTCTAAATAATACTGATTTAATACAATTAATGCCATACATACTAAAAAAACTAAAAAAATCCAATGCTCTGCCGATATTAATAATGCCCGGAAATATAAACCAAGGATGGTAATTATATGAATTACAAGGCGGCAGAAACAAGGGTATGGAGACTCCCTCAAAACATAGGATATGAGAATGTCCCGGGATATCTCGCTATACTAAAAAACAGCTGTTTTCATAAAGAACTGGTTCTTGATCTGTCAGAAACCGACATACTTCACTCATCTTTCATCGGATTTCTTATTCATGCAAAGCAGATAATAGAAAAAGATAACGGAAAACTCTGGATAATCCTCTCAAAAAGAAGTGAACGCATTTTCCGCATGCTTAATATATATAACTTTTTCAGCTATAACATTACAGAAAAACAATCCTGACATAAATGAAGAAACGTGAAAAAAAATTGACATTAATCAACAGGTATTTTAAAATTTCTATAAATACTTAAACTCTTCAATTTCAGGACAATAATGATGCTTTTTTCAGAATGCCAGATTGACACTGCCACAGAAATTCTTAAATCAATTGCTCATCCCATCAGACTTAAAATTCTCTGTTTTCTTCTGGAGGGGGAAAAAAATGTCGGCGAGATTGAACAGAAATTCGGCTCAACAATATCCAACATTTCACAGCACCTCACAGTACTCAGAAAAGCTGATATAATTCTCAGAAGAAAAGATGCCAATTTCATGTTTTACTCTCTCAAGGACAATAATATTGTCGCATTAATGGAAACGCTTAAAAAACATTTCTGTGAATAGATGCGATTCTTAAAAAAAAATACCCTTCTTCTTGCCATTATTTCTATAATCTGCATCAGTAACACTGCCCGCCCCTCTACAGCGGGGAGGGAGCTGTTTATTGAGGGACTGCGGATTTTCAATCAGGAGGAGTTAAAAAAGATACTCCGGCTTCAGGAGCACCTCTCAGCAGGGAAAACAGGAAAAGAGACTGCTGATTCCATCGCCGCCTTCTATAGAAAAAACGGTTACTCAATTGTAAAAATTCATATTGTTGAAGACTCCCCGGAAAGACTCGCCCTCTATGTCAATGAAGGGAGGCTGGCAAAGATAATAGTTCACGGACTTAATAACTACTACTCTCTTAAAGTAAAACAGCTGATTGACTTCCCCGGACGAATTTATAATATTGAAACAGCTGAACAGAATATCTCCCGTATAAAAAAGAAGTACAGATTCCCCGATATTAAAATTGAACTGCAGCAGATTGCAGACTACAGCGACTCCCTGTTTCAGCTCGACCGTACTCTGAAAAAAGTCGTATTTTTACAAAACAATCTTAAAATTTTCAGCGATTTCCCGCCGGAATATGATCTTCATATCTATCCCGAAAAAGGTTCAGGGATGAAGGGACTCGGTGTCAGCAGGGATGGAATTTCTTTCAATATAGATTATGATTATCCCTCTACTGTTATTCCGGAAGTATCCTATTACAGGGATAATCTCATTTACGGCAAAGATTATTTTGAAATTGATCTCTCCTCGGGATTTGATCCCGGCTTAAAAGGGTTTATATCAATACCGCCGTCCAACACTCTGAACATACCTCCTGAAAGAAGTTTTTCACAGGTGACTGCTGAATATAAGTTCAATCCCTACAAAAATGATTTATGGGGGCCCATCACAAGGAGCAGGTTATACCAGAGTAAATCATCCAGACCGGATCTCGGACTTACAAAATATGAATATCTTCAGTCAAAATCAACACTGGCACCGGAATTCACTTTCCTGAACTATTTCAATATTTATGCAGGTTTAGGCTATGAAAAAGTACATTTCTATGACATTGACGAAGAGGATACAGCGCCGCAGCACATTGAAATAAAAAATAACAAGGAGAGCTATCCCTTCTTCGAGAGCCGGATAAAACTTGATCCAATACCTATACGTATAGGGAACAGGATAGACAAATACCTTATTTTCACCTTTACAGAATACTTCGGCAGCAGAACATCAAGGGAGCTGAGTCTGAGATGCGCTTATGACTTTGAGTTCAGCGACCTCAGTATATACTCCTTCAAGTTTAAATCGGATCTTAATTTCTACGATACACCTTTTCATCATAATGCATCTGTTAACAGCAGTTTTTTTAAAGGATTTTCGGGGAGCGGATATTATACAAACAGAATTTTCTCCATATCAAATGAATACAGGGTTTCGGTTTACCAGGATTACATTTATGCCGGAGCCTTCGCAGACTATACTGTTTTTAAACCGGAGGGATTTTTAATGTCCGGGACAAAACATGGAATAGCAGCAGGCCCCACAGGGAGGTTCCTGTTTTACGATCAGTTTGAGTTTATAGTTTATTACAGCCTGGATTACCTGCTGCCGGAAGGAACGAGCGGTACAAATCTTCAGATGAAATTCAGAAAAAAATGGTAGTTTAATCGACTCCAATAATCCTGCTTGCCATAAAACATCTTTCACTATTACGGAGATAACAGTGCGCCAGGATATAATTTTTTCTGCCGTAGGAAATAAACTCCTTGGGGAGAATATTCCTTTTAGTGATGTGCCCGTCTGAGTCCTTGTAGCGGATTGTTACTTTCTCGCCTATTGAAATTTTTTTAAATACATCACCGCTGTTACGTGGAACACTGGATATCCCGGGATTCACCCCTTCTCCATGTATAGTCATTACCTCTTCAAATGATGAATCACCATTGACCCCTCTCCCTTTAAGCACTTCAAGGAATACCGTCATACAGACAATGGCATCATCAAGGGCCCGGTGCTTTTTATGGTCAAGTCCCAGGTGTTCAGAGAGAGTGGAAAGCTTGTGGTTAGGGAGACCGGTAAAATATTTTTTTGCAAGCCTCACTGTATCAAGGGCCCAGAGCTGCCGGCACTCAATCCCGTGCGTTTTAAACGCCCTGTCGATAAATGAAAGATCAAATCTCGGATTCTGAATAACCAGAATTGTGTCCTTTATGAAATCGCTGAAATCAGAAAGGAGCTCCTCGATCACAGGGGCAGATTCCACCATTCCGTCTGTTATTCCATGAATTTTAATTACATTATCAGGCATCGGGACACAGGGATTAACAAGTGAGTGAAATGTTTCCGGTTTTCCATCAAAGCGGAATTTTACCGCGCCGATCTCTACAATTTTATTAAATGCGGGATTTACACCCGTTGTCTCCAGGTCAATTGCACAGAAATTAATAGTCGAGAGTTTTGTCCTGCTGCTCATGAAATTAAAAATCCCCCATAAACCTGATCTCAGTTTCGAGATTAACTGAGATCCGTTTATACACTGTTTCCTGAATATGTTTTACAAGCCTGAATATATCTGAAGAGGAGGCATTACCGCTATTTATAATAAAATTAGTATGTTTCTCTGATACCATTGCCCCTCCCATAGAGAAGCCTTTCAGTCCGCTGTCATTTATAAGCTTCCAGGATGCATGACCTTCAGGATTTTTAAAAACAGAACCAGCTGAAGGGAACTCCATAGGATGTTTATTCCATCTGTCTGCTATTATATCATCAACTCTCTTTCTGACAGCAGTAGGATCATCATTTTCAGGGAGAGAGAAAAAACCTCCCAGTATTATGCTGTTTTCCGGAATATCCATATGCCTGTAACCGGAGGATTCACAGGTAACCTGAACCTCGGTTATATTACCCCGGAAATCCGATATCCTGATTTTGCGGAGTATATCACTGAAGCAGCCCATAAAAGTTCCGGCATTCATAAAAATTCCGCCGCCCATTGTACCCGGAATTCCTGCCATGAACTCCACTCCGCCGAAACCTTTTTCTATTGCTTCAGAGATAAATTTCTCCTTGCTCACGGAGGATGCCGCATAAATTAATCCGTCAGAAATATGTATCTCTGCATTTTCATCTGAGAGGCGGATCACAACTCCCCTCAGACCGGAATCGCTCACAAGGAGATTTGAGCCCCCCCCTATGACATGAAACTCAATGTTTTCAGATTTAAGCAGAGAGACAGCAGACACAGCTGATGCTTCGTCAGATGGCTCAAGGAGATAATCCGCAGCCCCGCCTGTTTTAAATGTGGTCAAAGAGGACATCAGTACCCCCTCCCTGAAAATACCGAGGGTGGAAAGCTTCTGAATAATTGAATCAGGTATATATTTTTTTGAATTACACATATTAATATTATTTCTGCTGTTTATTTCATATTTTTTAACAGCATCGTGATGTCAATTAAATTAGAAGAAGGGGCAATATTACCATAAAAAAAGAAATCCCCCTGCTTGAATTTTCAGCTGCAGGGGGAGATAAAGAGGAAGCAAAAATGTTAACTCAAAATACTAAGTCGGCATTCAGGAAACATAAACCGCCAAAAAACTTTACATTTTTAATAAACAATATTCATTGAGTTTGTCAAATATTTTTTTAAAAAATAAAATAATTATTAGATTTTTCAGGAAATTTCTTTATCAGTGCCACATATTTATGTTAAAAAAGCTTTATATACATGGTATAAACAGGAAAATATCTTAGATTCAGTTTATATATTAATTTTTAAAACTTTTTTTAACCGGGCGATCATCCATGCATAAACACTTCATCACAGCAAATCCGCTGTTAAATACAATATACAGATAGTTTCAGCACAAAGCAACCCCTGAACTTAATGTATATTCAAAGATTTTTTATTTAATAAACATGTTTCTACCGATAATTAAAAAAGAGTATCAGCCGCATCAGCGGCTGATAAAATGTGCAGAATCAGCCGAATGAATTTCAGACGGCATACAATAAAGCTATGAAGAAGAAAGAAAAAAAAATAGTTATACCCGACATAAGAGAATTCACTGACGACAGCGGGAAAAAATGGGTGCAGACATCCACAGATGACCTGTTTTCCATGCGTGAACTGAATGATATAATACGAAACATAGAAAAAGAGCGGGAAAAGGATGAAATTGTACTGGCGCGGATCGACTTTCAGAAGGTTGACAGGGAATTTTACGAAGCGGCAATTGATCTCCAGAAAAGACTTCAGAAACAGACACTGCTGATAAAGCAGTACATTGCTGAATCGAAAAAAACTATAGAAAAGAAAAATAAAACGCTGAAGGAGCTTATTGAATACATTAAAAAGCTTCACCAGCTCCTGTCATACCTCAACGCCAATCCTGAAAATGCGGATACAATAAGCATAACTCTCCCCGGTATTTCTGATGCTGAGCCGGATAAAGGATTTGTTTCTGAATACGAAGAGGCTGAGGAACTCATCATGACCGAGGATGACGATTAACCCCCTGCTTGCGAAAAATGTTTGACATTATCCCCCCCTGACGAAGTTTTAAAAAAGCTTAATTCTTTCCGGAGGCTTAAATGACCCTGAAAATTTACAATACCATGTCACGCAAGGTGGAGGAGCTTATCCCCGGCGGAGTAAGAAAGGACGATGTTTCGGAATACCCCCCTGTGACAATCTATGCCTGCGGACCCACAGTTTACAGTTTTGCACACATCGGAAACTTCAGGACTTTCATGTTCAATGACCTTCTAAGGCGCTACCTGAAATTCAGCGGATATAAAACCAATCACGCCATGAATATCACTGACGTTGATGACAAGACAATCAACGGCTCCTTGAGGGATGGAGTAACACTCAAGGATTACACTGAAAAATATACAGCCATTTTCTTTGAGGATCTCAAAACACTGAACATTGAGCCTGTTGAGCACAATCCGAAGGCCACCGAATCCATTGATGAGATGATCAATATCCTGAAGCAGATTGATCAAAAAGGTATACTATACAGCAGAGAGGGTTCACTATACTTTAATATAGCAAAATTCCCTTCATACGGAAGACTCTCCTGTCTTGAGAGCAGGGAGACAAAGGCCGGCGCACGTTATGACGCTGACGAATATGACAAGGACGATGTTCGGGATTTCGCGTTATGGAAAGCCCCGAAGGAGAATGAGCCATTCTGGGAGACACCCTACGGCCCCGGGAGGCCGGGATGGCATATTGAATGCTCAGCCATGATAAGAAAAATTTTCGGCAAAACCATCGATATTCATACAGGGGGAGTTGACCTCATATTCCCGCACCATGAGAACGAAATCGCGCAAAGTGAAGCAGCTTATGACGAGCAGTTTGTGCGTTACTGGGTACACGTTGAGCATCTCCTTGTTGACGGGACTAAGATGTCAAAGTCAGCGGGGAACTTCTACACGCTGAGAGACCTAATTGCAAAAGGGTATTCTCCCCGTTCAATAAGATATCTGCTGATGTCAGCACACTACCGCAAGCAGCTTAACTTCACTCTTGACGGAATAAAGCAGGCTGACCAGGCGCTTGAGCGTATCGACAACCTCATTGTGCGGCTGAAAGATGTAAAAAAAGCCGGTGAAGCCGGAGCTGAAACCGCTGATATGATTAAAAAGCTTATAGCAGATTTCACTGAAACAATGGACAACGACCTGAATATCTCCGGGGGACTCGGAGTTTTCTTTGACTTTGTTACAAAAGTCAATACCCTGATTGCAGAGGATAAGCTTACAGAAAAGGATGCCTCCATGTTCCTTGAGGCAGTCAGCAGGCTCGACTCTGTTTTCGGATTCATCAGCTTCGGAGAAGAGGAGGATGTGGACGCTGAGAGGATCAATGCCCTTGTTGAGGAGAGAATTCAGGCTAAAAAAAATAAAGACTTCAGGCGTTCTGACGAAATCAGGGACATGCTGAAGGATGAAGGGATTATACTCGAGGATACTAAAGACGGCACGAGATGGAAAAGAAAGAAGTAATAACTGGTCGCAACCCTGTAATCGAGTATCTCAGGGGGATGAAAGATCCGTCAGGGATCGAACTCCATGTATCGGACTCCGCGCACGGGAAGATCATCGATGAAATTCTCGGAATATGCAGGAACCGGAAAGTTAAAATAGTTCAGGAAAACAGGGAATTTTTCTCCCGGTACACTTCTTCATCAGTACATCAGGGAGTTGTACTCTATGCGCCGAAAAAAGTTCAAAAGGAGGAGCCGGGCTCTCTCCTTCAGAAAATAGCAGAGGACAAAGGAGTGATTGTTCTCCTGGACCAGATCACAGATCCCCACAATCTCGGTTCAATTATCCGGAGCGCCGAAGCCCTGGGGTGCGGTGCTGTGGCAATTACAAAAGATAACTCCGCAGCCATAAATGATACTGTAATAAAAACATCAGCAGGGGCAACTGCATATATAGAGACAATCACTGTCACCAATATTGCCCGGTTCCTTGATGAAATCAAAACTCTCGGCTTCTGGATTGCAGGCACAAGTGATCATGGAGATGCTTCAATTGAAAAGCTGAAAGATATACGTCCGGTCTGCATAATCATAGGGAGCGAAGGGAAAGGGATGCGGAGGCTCACCGAGGAGAGATGCGATTACATTGTATCCATCCCGCTTAAAGGTAAAATTTCATCACTGAATGCATCTGTTGCTGCGGGTATTGTTATCCATAAGATAATTAATGGTTGAAAACAAATACGTTTGTGATATAATATATCCAGAGAATAGTGATAATGGCAGAACAGGAAATAATTGATTACTGGATTCGCAGTTCTGATGAGAATTTTCAGACCATGCAAAACCTCTTCAAATCAGGCGATTATTCCTGGGCATTATTCATGGGTCATCTGGTTATTGAAAAACTCCTTAAAGCCCATTATGTGAAAAATACAAAAAAAGATCCCCCTCTAATTCATGATCTATTACGAATTTCTCAAAAAGCAGGAATCGATCCCGAAGAGAGAATGATGGATCTGCTTGATGAAATTACCACCTTCAATATAAAAGGGAGGTATGACGATTATAAGGAAAGCTTTAAAAAAATATGCACTGAATCATTCACTTCAGATAAGATAAACAATATAATAGAAGTAAGAAAATGGCTCAAAAAGAGATTATAAATATCGTATCAAAATATAAAGAATCACTCAGTGACAGATTCGACATACTGTCAGTATATATATTCGGATCATACTCGAAAGAAACATATTCTGAAGATAGTGATATTGATGTTGCAGTAATTGTTAAAAATTCAATCCAATATGACGATGAAATTGAAATAATGAAACTGAGAAGAAACTTTGACCTCCGCATTGAACCGCATATTTTCTCTGAATCTGATTTCAACAACCCTAATCCACTCATTAATGAAATCAAAAGAACCGGCATTATAATATAGCCCAATTCTTTCCGGCTCTCCCCTCTCTTTAACTTGACATCTCACTGTAAATCCGCTATAATTAAACGATCAGAGTATGAAAAGCTATATGGATAAAATGATAAATTTACTGATTGCTGATGACGACCGGTTTATCCGCAGATCTCTTGTGAAAATGCTGGATAGACATGGCAAATTCAGGATATCTGAAGCGGAGGACCGTGCCACTGTATTCAGAAGTATCACAGAGTCCCCGCCGGACTGCATACTCATGGATTATTTCATGTCTGACATTACCGGCCTTGAACTTATGCGGATGCTGAAAGCTGAAGGTGTCGCAGCGCCGGTAATTATGCTCACAGGCCAGGGGGATGACGCCACAGCTGCCGCCATCCTAAAAGCAGGGGCCTATGACTATATCCCGAAAAAGAGGCTCTCGGAGCAGGACTTCAGCGAAACACTGACCACAATGATCACAGGGGCAATCAGCCGTCACGAAGCAGTGAAAGAGAGCGACAGGGCACAGATAGCTCTTCAACTCTCAGAAGCACGGTACAGGGGGCTTATTGAAAACTCCCCTATACTGATAGCCCGTTTCTTCCCGGAGGATTATACTGTTTCTTTCATAAACGATTATTTCTGCAAATACTTCAATGTGGAGCGTTTTGAAATTCTCGGGGAGAATGTGCTCAACCTGATACCGAGAAGTAATCATGAAAAATCCATGCAGAATATAAACGGGATAACCGGTGATAATTCAGTAGCAAGATTCGAAATAAAAACCATTGCACATGGTGACCTGAGATGGCAGCTCTGGACAGTGCAGGGAATTTTTCATGAAGATGGAACCATTGCAGAGTATCAGGCAATGGGTGAGGATATTACAAGCCTGAAGCAGACGCAGAAGCAGCTTATGGAACAGAAGCGGTATCTCCAGTCTATCCTTGATTCGCAGGACAACATGATAATAGTTGCTGACCGTGAAAAAATACATGAAGTGAACATAAGCTTTCTCCAGTTTTTCGGCTTCTACTCCCCTGATGACATGATGAAAAATATCGGCCGCATAAGCGAAATGACAGTTGAAGTTGAAGGATGCCTTAAGCCTGGAGAAGCCAAATCGTTATGGCTCAATGCGCTGAATGCAGAAATGAGTGCAGAAGAATACCGCCTCGTTGCTTTCAGGCAGGAGGGGGCGGAGAACCCCAGGTTTTTCTCCGTAACATTCAGGCCTCTCTCCATTGAGTCGGAGCTTTATGTTCTTGAGTTTTCAGATGTCACCGCGCTTGAGGAGAGATCAAGAGAATTTGAAACACGGGCAAACTATGACGCCCTTACACATATCTTTAACCGCAGGAGATTTCTTGAACTTCTTGAACATGGTATCAGTTCCGCCAAACGCCTCAACCATGAACTGAGCATAGTGTTCTTCGACATAGACCACTTTAAAAAAATTAATGACACTTACGGCCACAACACCGGCGATGATGTTCTTCGCGCACTGGCCTCTCTTGTATCCGCCACCATAAGGAGAACGGATATTTTTGCCCGCTGGGGAGGGGAGGAATTTCTTGTGCTCCTTGAATCCACTTCTATTGAAAACGCCGCACGCATGGCGGAGAAGCTTAGAAAAGCAATCATGGAGTATGAATTCCCCGAAGTTAAGCAGGTAACATGCAGCTTCGGTGTAACCGCATATCTGCCCGGAGAGAAGGGCGATACCTTTATCAGCAGGGCTGACTCAGCTCTCTACAGGGCAAAGGAGTCCGGGCGAAACCGCGTAATAGGAATCAGGAAAAAATCAGGTGAATGCTGAGTGAGGCTCTCCGCGATTCTTTCTCATCTCAAGTCCCATGAGGTGGCGGCAGGGTCGTGTGATTATTTGCTTGCACAATTTCAGTTATATACCGAAAATAAGATGTAATTATCAATCGGCCGGTAAACTATTTTGAGAAAACTCCGTATTTCATTATACCTTTTTTTGATTGTATCCGCCTTCGGGGTGACCTATTACCATATATTTGAGCGCATGACATTTTCTGATGCCATATTCATGATTGCCATAACTCTCAGTACTGTGGGCTACGGCGAAGTGCAGCCCCTCTCCCCCACCGGAAGGATGGTCACTGTTTTTATCATACTCTTCGGCATTACAATAACAGGTTACACCGGTGGTACTTTCATACGGATGCTTATAGAAGGGGAGCTGGGGAAAAGATTCGGGAGGAAAAAAGTGGAAAAGAAGATTCTGAAACTTAAAGATCACTATATAATCTGCGGTTATGGAAGGATTGGTAAACTCCTTACTAAAGAGCTGCGTAAACATAACCAGAAGTTCCTTGTTATAGAATTTGACAGCAGCCAGATTGCGGAACTGGAAGCTTCCGGGACTCCATATATGCTCCTTGACGCCCGTGATGAAAACACTCTCCTGAAGGCGGGGATAATGAGAGCAAAGGGACTTGTGACAGCTGTTATGTCCGATGCTGACAACGTATTCATAACACTGACAGCAAGGATGCTCCACCCTGATATTTTTATTCTTGCCCGGGCATCTGAGCCTAAGAATGAGTCAAAACTTAAAAGCGCCGGAGCTACAAAAGTTGTTTCACCTTATCTTTTAGGGGGGCAGAGAATGGCACAGCTCCTGGTGAGCCCCACTGTTGTTGACTTCATTGATATTGCCACAATGGATGACAAGTTCGGATTGCGCATGGAGGAGGCAATGATCAGGGGAGGCTCCCCTTATGAAGGGAAGACCCTGGTTGAGAGCAATCTCCGGAAAGATTACGGAGTAATTATTGTTCTGATCAAAAAAAGCAGCGGCGAGATGAAATTTAATCCAAGCCCCCAGGAGGTACTGGAGGCAAATGACGTGCTGGTTATGTTAGGAAAGATCGCTGACCTCCAGAAGATAAACGCTATTATCTAATCTTTTTAATAACACGCCCGCTCTCCACAAAAGAGATCCCCACACCCTGCCTGATGCTTATCATAACAGCTTCAATGATTGGGCTCTGCACAGGAGACTTTGATATCCACTTCACAATGAAGTTTGCACCTATCCCGCCGGTTGTGTCATCCTCCGCTATAACAAGGTCGAATGTTTCAAGGGGTTTAACTCTCACAGGCTTTTTGAGAAACTTCATCACGCTCTCACCCTTTGAATTATTATAGTTTATCTCTTTTATAAATATATCATTAATCGTGTCAGTGTTGCGTATCCCGAGAGTTACCGTGAGGTTATACACCTTGGTGCTGTCCCTGTAATAGATGCTGGAATAAACCGGAACGTAAACATACTCCCCTGCTGCGGCAGCAGAATCAGGTATATCCTCTGCAAGTTCATGGGCTGCAATTTTTTTCATGTTCATTTTCTGGAAGAAGTCCAGTGCAGGTTTATCTCCCCCTATATCATTGCATGAAAAGAGCAAAGGGAAAGTAAGGAGTATAAGTAGTTTTTTCATAATCTGGGCCTCTCCGGTTAGTTTATGCTAATGAGAGTATATTCCATTATATATATTTCAAGTCAATTTTGACCGTATCAGAGAATCTCTCCGATTCACCTCCCTCCCCCTTTCAGCACACCATGTGTTGACTCATTCCCGTAATTTTCAAGGTACGGTTTCCCGCTCCTCCGGAGCTCCCCCTTCTTTAAATCAAGGGTGTACACAACAAACTTCCCCTGCTCCCTTAAATAGAGGTCCATCTCATCAGCCTTGTTCCACATCATGAATATAAGCTCAGGTTCGCCAGGTTCAAAGGCCGCATGCCCGCCGGTGCCGTCGATGTTCATTATCCATACAGTGTTATTTTTTACTGTGGCGATTCTAATCGCGTCAGGGGAGAGTTCAGGTTTCTCCCCGGCAGAGAGGAACTCCCTTGTCTCACCACTCTTCATATTAATGAGCACCACGGGATTGGCGGAATTCTCTTTCACATCAGCACTCCATATTTTATACGCAGCCATATCACCCTTCCGGGAAAAACGGGCAGATGGCGGATAGCCCCTCGGTATACCGGATGCCCTTGCTGCCACCCTCACCTCACCTGTATCCCTGCTGAATACGCATATAAATTTTTCATCCCGCACATACTTAGGAATCCCTCCGTCAGGGAACCTCGCTGCCCCCTTCGGCTGGTGAAAATCCCTCTCCCACCTGAGGAAGATAAATTCCCTGCCGCTGCTATCCCATCTGCCGGTGCTGTAATGTACAGCCCTGGTTAACTCCTTTTCATAGCAGCTGAATATTGAGCATAACATAAATACCGCCGTAAATATAATAAGTCCTCTTTTCATCCGGCTTCCGCATCTTTACAAGAGAGTTAATAAATTAATTATATCGTAATAAGGGGGAGGATTTTTAAAATATCGGTTCAGGGGGGTAATTTTGCACCTCAAAGCTCCGGTTTTAAAGCTTTTAGCTCTGAATTCAAAGCTCTGAACTGCAATTTCAAAGCTTTTTGCTCTGAGTTCAAAGCCCTGAGCTGCAATTTCAAAGCTTTTTGCTTTGAGTTCAAAGCTCTGAACTCCGGCTTTTATGCTCAGAGGTGGAATTTTCACCCTCAAAGAGTCAACTTTGATGCTCCGACAGGGAAGTCCCTCTCTCCGCCGGATCAATTTATACACACACAAAAAATACTTGCCAATCAGGGGCAATAATTATTGCCTTCCAGATGTACTTATGCTTAAATTCAGGTAAATATCGGGGATTACAGGTAAAAAATGGACTTATCTCAGATCAGGAATTTTTCAATTATCGCGCACATTGACCACGGGAAATCGACCCTGGCTG
>DIEX01000027.1:109795-146313 GCA_002418835.1 Spirochaetia bacterium UBA5763
TGGATATTGAACGGGAGCGCGGCATCACTATCAAGTCAAACGCGATCACTCTCAACTACACTTCCAGGGCGGGGGAGGATTATATCTTCAACCTCATTGATACTCCGGGGCACGTTGACTTCACTTATGAAGTTTCACGGGCGCTCTCCTCATGCGATGGTGTTATACTTATTGTTGACGCCACACAGGGAGTTGAGGCGCAGACCATCGCGAACTTCTACCTTGCACTTGAAAATGATCTGGAGATACTTCCGGTAATAAACAAGATCGACATGCCCGCTGCCGACATAGATAGCACAAAGAACCAGATTGACAAGACTCTGGGGCTTGACCCCGACATCGCCGTGCTCACTTCAGCAAAGCAGGGGATCGGGATTGACGAACTCCTTGAAAAGATTATCGAGGTCATACCGGCGCCAAAAGGGGACATCAACGCTCCGCTGAAAGCCCTTATCTTCGATTCATTCTATGACCAGTATCTTGGGGCTGTTGTCAAGGTGCGGATTATAGACGGCTGTGTTAAGAAGGATGATGTGATAAAGTTTTTTTCAACAGGGAACGAGTTCACTGTAAACGAGGTTGGTGTTTTCAGGCTCGACCTCGAAAAGAAAGATATGCTCTCACCGGGTGACGTGGGTTACATTGTTGCCGGGGTTAAAAGCGTTGTTGACACAAAGATCGGTGACACCATAACCCTGGCGAAGAACCCTGC
Organism: Spirochaetia bacterium UBA5763; assembly: GCA_002418835.1. Lineage (GTDB taxonomy): Bacteria > Spirochaetota > UBA4802 > UBA4802 > UBA5550 > UBA5550. Next base: position 110,508 of record DIEX01000027.1, read on the forward strand.
AAAGGAGCCGCTGAAAGGTTTTAAGGATGTGAAGTCCATGGTCTTCTCAGGCCTCTACCCGATGTACAGCGATGAATACCAGGACCTACGTGACGCGCTCTTCAAGCTTCAGCTCAATGACGCGTCTCTGCTCTTTGAAGCTGACAACTCATACGCTCTTGGCTTTGGTTTCAGGTGCGGATACTTAGGGCTCCTCCACATGGAGATTGTTCAGGAGAGGCTTGAGCGTGAATTCGACATTGCGCTTGTTACAACAGCGCCGAGTGTTGAGTTCCAGATATATATGATCAACGGAACTCAGATTACAATCGACAACCCGGTTAACATGCCTGACCCCGGGCAGATTGAGAGGATAGATGAGCCTTACGTTTCTGCTGCCATTGTCACCCCCACAGATTACGTGGGGAACATCATGCAGCTTGTTACTGACAGCAGGGGCATTCATAAAAACATGGAGTACATCACACCGCAGCGCGTTCAGCTTACTTATGAACTCCCCCTGGCGGAGATCGTATTCAACTTTTATGATAAGCTTAAATCGATCTCACGGGGATACGCTTCATTCGACTACGACATGCTTGATTTCAGGCCTGCTGACATGGTGCGTGTTGATATACTTGTTAATGGAGAGCCTGTTGACGCACTTTCTTTTATTGTACACAGGGACAAGGCAAGGCTCCGCGGGAAAGAGATTATTGAAAAGCTGAAGGATATTATCCCGAAGCACCAGTTCAAGATTCCGCTTCAGGCTGCAATCGGCGCAAGCATTATTGCAAGAGAGAATATCTCAGCACTCAGAAAGGATGTTACAGCCAAGTGTTATGGTGGTGACATTTCAAGGAAGAGAAAACTCCTTGAGAAACAGAAAGAGGGTAAAAAGCGGATGAAGATGGTTGGCAACGTTGAGATCCCGCAGGAGGCTTTTTTAACAATTCTTAAGATTGACTGAACCTCTACTCCCCGGCCCTCCCCATGAACGGGGAGGGAGAATAAACCGCAAATTTCACGCTGTAATCCTGGCAGATATAAGAACTTCATTTTTTACAGAATTGGCAGCATAAATAACAGCCTCTTTCACTCCGTCCAGCGGGAGATGGGGATACTCCTTAACAATATCATCAACTGATGCTCCGGATGCGATTAATTCCATGATAAACTCTACGCTAATTCTTGTTCCTTTTATAATCGGTTTTCCATTAAGTATTTCCGGATTGAAAGTGATGTAAATATATTCTTTATCCACTGCATCCTCTTAATTTATTTATTATCAACGTAACTGAATAATATGCCTGATTTCAAACCTAGTCAAGATAAATTCAGTTATTACAGCAACATTAAAACCGGAATTTAAAACAAAAGCTTTTAGCTCCAATAGATTCCCGCGTTCACCCCATATTTTAATTGAAAATTATCCCCCCTATCACACTCTTTGATCAAATTTAAAGATTCAAGCGGATAACTGCCATGATTATTGTAAACAACCTCTCCAAATCCTTCGGAAGCCAGGAGATATTTGACGATATAAGCTTCAACGTTAATCCCGGGGAGAAGATCGGACTTGTGGGGCGTAACGGCCACGGGAAGACCACTCTTCTAAGGATTATTACCGGTGAGGATCATCCGGATTCAGGGGAGATCGTTATACCGAAGAACTACACTATTGGCTATGTAACACAGCATATCCATTTCACAGAGAGCACAGTTATCGCGGAAGCATGTATGGGGCTCCCCGAAGAGCACAGGGATGATAAATGGAAGGCGGAGAAGATTCTCTCAGGACTCGGCTACTCCGCAGAAGAGATGCAGATGAGCCCCAACAGGTTCTCCGGCGGATTTCAGGTGAGGCTGAATCTCGCGAAGGTACTTGTGTCGGAGCCTGACATGCTCCTCCTTGATGAGCCCACAAACTACCTTGATATTATTTCAATCAGGTGGCTGGAATCTTTCCTCCGCCAGTGGAAGGGGGAACTTATTCTCGTAACTCACGACAGATCATTCATGGATAACGTCACCACACACACTATCGGCATACACAGGCAGAAGGTGAGAAAGCTCGAAGGCTCCACAGACAAGCTCTATGACCAGATATTGAAAGAGGAAGAGATATACGAAAAGACACGGATCAATGACGAGAAAAAGCGGAAGGAGGTTGAGCTCTTCATCACAAGGTTCAGGGCAAAGGCAAGGCTTGCGGGGATGGTACAGTCGCGGGTAAAAGCCCTTGAAAAGCAGCAGAACCTTGATAAACTTGAGAAGATCAAAGATCTCGATTTCTCATTCAGCTACAAGCCATTCAATGCAAAAAGCCTCATGACAGTGGAGGGTCTCACATTCTCTTATGATAAAGTTCATGATATAGTAAAAAATCTTAGCCTCAGCGTTCGGAGCGACGACCGTATCTGCGTCATTGGTAAAAACGGACGGGGAAAGACAACGCTGCTCCGCCTTCTGTCAGGGGATCTGAAAGCCGACAGCGGCACAATTATAACTCACCCCAACATGTGCTCCGGATACTTTGCACAGACAAATGTAATTAACCTTAACGAAAACCTCACAATAGAAGAGGAGATAATGTCTGCGGGCTGCGACAAGCAGCCTGCGCGTAACATTGCAGGTGCAATGATGTTTGAAGGTGATGACGCTCTTAAAAAGATCAGTGTACTCTCCGGAGGTGAAAAGAACCGGGTGCTTCTGGGGAAGATCCTCGCTGCACCGTCGAACATCCTCTTTCTTGATGAACCGACAAACCACCTTGACATGGAGTCATGCGATGCTCTTGTGGCTGCTGTTGACTCATTCCCCGGAGCGGTTATTATGGTTACGCACAACGAGATGTTCCTTCATACACTGGCAAACAGGTTCATCGTATTTCAGGGGAGCGGCGTAACTGTATTTGAAGGGAGCTATCAGTATTTCCTCGACAAGATCGGCTGGGAGGAGGAGGCAGGGCTGCAGCAGGGTAAGTCCTCTGACGCTAAAGAATCCATAAACAAAAAAGATATGCGTAAACTCCGCTCTGACATTATAACGCGCCGTTCAAAAGAGCTGAAGCCCCTTGAGGAGAGGACGCAGAAAGTTGAAACACTTATCTCTGAAAAAGAGACTCTACTTGAGAAGAAAAACAATGAAATGATTGAAGCTGCGGGAGTTAAAACCGGCAGGGAGATTGAATCCCTGTCAAAAGAGATACACACACTACAGAGAGAGATCGAAACACTCTTTGATGAATACGAAAAACTTCACAACGAACTGGATGAAAAGAAAAATTATTTTGAATCTGAACTGAAAAAGCTGGAAGAATAATTATCAATGTTAAGCTCTGTCATACCCGCGCAGGCGGGAATCTATTACTGATTACCGGAATCACGTTTAAACAATGATAACTGATTAAGAGACTATACCGGACAAGGTCATACAACAATGAAGATAAATCATAAATCAGGCGGAGTCCTTGCGATGGTGGGGACAGCGTCACTCTGGAGCATGGGCGGGCTGCTGATAAAACTGATAGACTGGCACCCCTTTGCAATAGCCGGGATGAGGAGCTTTATAGCCTCGCTTGTTATACTTGCATTTATAAAACGGCCTGTGTTTCATTTCTCCTTCGCGCAGGTTGCTGCTGCTGTATCCTATGCAGTGACAATGATCCTCTTTGTAATGGCGAACAAAACAACAACAGCAGCCAACGCCATTCTCCTTCAGTACATAGCCCCTGTGCTTACAGCCTTTATCGGGGCAGCCCTGCTGAAAGAGCGCACCCGCATGGAACACTGGATATCTATACTCTTTGTGGCAGCGGGTATGATTATAATGTTTATGGATGAGATCGGCGGAGGGCAGATGTTCGGAAACATAATCGCTCTCTGCTCAGCTCTGACATTCAGCCTCTACTTTGTTTTCATGAGGATGCAGAAAGAGGGGTCACCATTCGAATCGAACATTCTTGCTCATTGGATTACAGCAGGGGCATGCCTTGCTGTTTCATTATTCCTCCCCGCACCGCATATTACGCTGAAGGCATCAGCAGCAATGCTTGTGCTTGGTGCAGTTCAGATGGGCATTCCGTCAATACTGATTTCAATCGGCATTAAAAGGATATCCGCACTATCCGCAAATCTCATTGCGGTAATTGAGCCTGTATTTAATCCGGTATGGGTATTTCTTATCATAGGGGAATTCCCGGGATGGAATACTGTGGTCGGGGGAGCAGTGATTATAACAGCGGTAACTGCTGTTTCACTTATCGGAGCGAAGAGGAGTATGGGGTAAAGTAAAATAAAGCGAGGGGTTGCAACACCTCGCTTTATTTTACTTTACTGTATCACAAAAATTCCCTACACACCCTGTACTCTTCCATATCCTTAAATTTCTCCGGAACTGCTGACCCGCTCATAATAATATATGGAATAATTTCAGATATAATTTCCGCCGGAATATAATCAGTCTTGATAAATCTCTCAGTCTCGCTCACAAGTGCGGAGACCGAAGCATAGTACTTCGCCTCATCAAAGACAATATCCCCGGCGCTGTTGTATATAGCCATATCCCTTGAGATAATCGTATGCATTCCGCCGCAATCAACATATATCTGGATCGAATTCCCCATCCCGTCAGCATCAACGACTTCCATTATCTGGACCTTGTTATCCTCAAGCTTCAGGCTCCGCATCAGGAACTCCTTCTCCTTCCCTGCCATCTCCATGTTCATTCCCGCCATGAATACCCGTGCACCTTCGATCCTCTTCTCTCCGAAGGAGAGAACATCATCGCATGGCTTAATCTCCGCAGGGTAGATTCTTGATTCTGCCAAGCCTCCGCCGGAACCGTAGAAGCCGAAGCGCTTGAGATTCATGCTGGCATAGAACCCCATCTTTTCCAGAAGAAAAAAGAGGCTCTCTTTAAGAAACACCGTGGGATAAGAGATGTGTGAATGGGTCACGCCGCTGTAGTTAATCACAGAGCGGAACTCCTGTCTGAAAAGAGACGGAAGCAGCAGAAGCTCGATCTCTGAGAGAGGTGTAAACTTCCCTGTATCGATATGGTACTCCCCATACCTCAGCCCCTCCGGCATAAACTGAAGGTCATCACCAGAATCAGCAAGCATGCCGCACCCTGTTTCAAACATAAATTTTTTGATTGTTTCATAGACAGGAAGGTAGTCGAAATTTTTCTCAATGAAGGACCAGCCGTTTCGGAGAACCACGGGCTCCCCTTTCATTAATGCAAGCGAAAGGGCAAGCCTGATCCTCTGCCACGAGAGATCTTTCAATTCAATCTCTTTCATAAAACAGGACTACATATATTTTTTCAGAACGTCAGGGATGATTATCTGTCCATCCTCTGTCTGGTAATTCTCCATAATTGCCGCCATTGTTCTGCCAGCAGCAAGGCCTGAACCATTCAGCGTGTGGAGGTACGCAGGCTTCTCCCCTTTCTTCTTATATCTTATCATAGCGCGTCTCGCCTGGTAGTCAAGGAAATTGGAGCATGATGATATCTCCATATACCTGTCAAGCCCCGGCATCCACACTTCAAGGTCATAGGTTTTTGTTGATGAAGCTGACACGTCACCACTGCAGAGAAGCACCACGCGGTAATGAAGGCCAAGTCTCTTCAACACCTCCTCTGCGTTAGCTGTGAGTTTTTCCAGTTCGTCGAATGAAGTTTCAGGTTCAACGAACTTAACAAGCTCAACCTTCTGAAACTGGTGCACGCGAACCAATCCGCGCGTGTCGCGGCCCGCTGCTCCTGCTTCGCGTCTGAAGCATGACGACTGCATTGTGAGGCATATCGGGAGATTCTCCGCCTCAAGAACTTCGTCCCTGTATATGTTTGTAAGAGTTACTTCTGCTGTAGGTATAAGGGAAAGCCCGTCACGCTCCATGCGGTAGTATTCATCCTTGAACTTCGGATACTGCCCTGTGCCTGTCATACTCTCGTCATTAACAATGAAAGGGCCGAAAGTTTCGGTGTATCCATTCTCCTTTGTATGCAGGTCAAGCATGAAGTTTATGATTGCGCGTTCAAGAGATGCTGCAAGTCCCCGGTAAACATAGAACCTGGCGCCGGCCAGTTTAACTCCGCGCTCAAAATCGAGTATTCCAAGGTCTGTGCCGATTTCATAATGCGGTTTCGGTGTAAACTTAAATTCAGGTTTTTTGCCCCACTCTCTCACAACTATATTGTCTTTATCGTCTTTTCCGTCAGGTACGGATTTATCCAGCATGTTCGGTATTGAGAGGTGAAGGTCTTTGAACTTTTCGTTCAGCTCTTCAAGCCTGTCAGTAAAAGTTTTTATCTCATCGCTTATGGACTGAACCTCTTTCATCGCATCATCAGCATTCTTCCCCTGCGATTTGAGCTGGCCTATTGTTTTGGAAAGAGTGTTCCTTTTCTCACGGAGCTCATCAGATTTCAGAGAAAGTGTACGCCTCTCCTCATCCACTGCTTTAAGCTCATCAACATTCACTGCTCCCTGCATGTTACGCCTTACAAGAAGCTTTCTTATTGATTCAATATCATCTCTTATAATTTTTGGATCTATCATAAATACCGCTCCGGGTTAAAAATTTGTCCTGATGGTGTTAAAACCTTAAATTAATTCTTCACACCGCAGGATTTTGTCAAGAGGTAAAATTGCTTCTATATATGCACCAGCACCTTTACTTAAATTACCTAAAATAGTGTTGGACATATAAATCTGCTGTTTAACCAATTTAACTATATATCAAGATTTTAACCTTTATGAAATCAAGGTGCAGGATTATCCCATGAATCATAAAAAGAAAATTTATCTCACCTTAAGTTTCTGGACTGCACTATATATCATTGCGGTAACAGGCTTTATTATCTGGTCAAATGAATCACGCAAAAAACTGATCATGAATGAAATTGACCACAGGCTACTCATTGTGGCAAGGAGTATAAAATATACCCTCTCTGCGGATTTTCATGACAGAGCAACGGACCCCCATAGTATCTCATTCAGTGAAGAAACAAAAAACAGGGCTGCAATTAACAGGTTTAATTCTGAAAACGGGTTCAAATGGTCATATACTCTTGCTGAAAAAGATGGTAAATTTTTCTTTTCGGCGCCTTCCGTTTCAGATGAAGAGGCTGTGGAGAGGAAATCATGGTATTTTTTTCCTTATGAAGATATCCCCGCTGAATTTGTGAAAGCATTTGAAGAAAAGAAAACATATTTTGTCAATTATACTGATCATTGGGGCACATTCAGATCCGTGGCATTACCCCAGGTTTCTCCGGGTGGAAAAACCTATCTTGCATGTACTGATTTCGAAATAAGTTATCTTCAATCAATACTGCGGGAAAATCTTATGACATCTGTGCTCAGTGCCTTCTATTTCATATTTTTTTCGGTCCCTTTTATCTTTATTTTCAGGGGATTTTACAGGGCATACAACTCTAACCTGAAACTGATTAATGATGAACTTATGGTTCATAAAACCAGGCTGGAAGGCCTTGTCGAAGAAAGGACTTCGGAATTATCCAGGGCCTATGAAAAAATCCAGAACGAATTAAGGGCCAAAGAGGTTGTGGAGGAGGTCCTCCGGGATGAGAAGAGAAAACTTGAAGATGCTCTCTCCGAAGTAAAAGCCCTGAGCGGCCTTCTTCCGATCTGCGCGTCATGTAAAAAAATCAGGGATGACAGAGGCTACTGGAACCAGATCGAAAAATATATTTCAGAACATTCAGAAGCAACATTCAGTCACGGATTATGCCCGGATTGTGCGGAAAAATTATATCCGGGTTTTGCTGACAAAAAATAAAAGTTTGTATCGAACTTGACATAATCCTGCCTGATTTGATAATTACCATCATAGAGTCATAGAAGGGCTCAGTTCCGAATGAATTTACCGGGGGTTTGTATCACATGAAACGCTCATTTTTCAGAATTTCTGACACGAAAAGAGACGGAGTTATAGCAGCATGCATAAAGGAATTCGGAACATACGGGTATGAAAAAAGCTCAACTGACAGGATCATTAAAAGCGCAGGTATTTCCAAGGGGGGATTATATGAATATATATACTCCAAGGAGGACCTTTTCCTCTATATGACAGACTTTGCATATAAGGCATTGTATGCCCACATAAGGGAACACCTTAAAAAATGCAAAGATGGCATCCCCACAGATATACTTGAAAGGTTCAGGATGGTATCATCAATAGCGATAGATTTTTACATTAAAAATCCTGACTACATTAAATTTATTTCTGCAACCGGGCGTCTCACAGATCCTGTGCTTGAGGGGAAGATTAAAAAGCTCTTCATGAGACAATTCCTCTCCGTTTTCGGAACAATAAGCGGAGACAACCTTCTTTATGACAGGGAGAAGCTCATAGACATACTCATATGGCTCCTTGCAAAAACAAGAGACGATTTTCTGCACGCCATGGAACAGAATTCCGACAACACACGCAAACTTAAAAAAATATACCGCGAAAACTGGGACTTTTATCTTTCTGTATTGAAGACAGGAATTTATAAACTGAATTAAAACCAGGTGCCGGTGCCCATCGGAAGCGGGGGTTTTATGCTCCCGGACAGACAGTATCCGGCACCGAGGATGAGATTGAATTTATCTCATCTTATTAAACTATTTTTTTGGTTCTTCTTTCTTAACTTCTTCTTTCTTATCTTCTTTTTTAACTTTCTTATCTTTCTTTGCAGGTTTTTTCTTTTTTGGTTCTTCTTTTTTAGCATCTTTTGCATCTTTTGCGTCTGTTTTAGCAGCATCTTTTACAACTTCTTTTGTTGTGTCTGCAGCTGCTTTTTTTGCATCAGCTTTTGGAGCAGCGAATGCCATTGAACTTACTACAAGTGAAACTACCATCATCATAAGAACTGAAAGTTTGAAATTTTTCATGAAACATCTCCTTGGAGTTTTAAATTTTATTATACCGGTAAAACCGGGATTTTCATTTTTAATAAGAACTGCTAATTTCAATTTTTGCTCTTAGCAGTACTTTCACTATTTAAGTCTCTGGAATCCTCTTTATCATTTTTGTCAGAAATTATTACAATTGATTCAATACAGAATCCCTTTTCTCCGCACTTGGAATATTCTATCTCAACAAGAGGTTTTGTTTTTATATCAAATTTATTGCATATCTCCTTAGATGCTTTGAATTTAACAATTCTCGAATCATGCATTACATATATAATTCCACTCGCCGCATCAACTTTTACCAGCCTCCCTATTATCTTAACCTCAGATTCGGATGAACCATACGAAGGGATATTCAGCATAACCCCTATCAAAAGGATCATATTAAATCTCAATATCATATATCCAATCTGTCTTTGAAGGAATCTGATTCCAGAACTGCGTGACACATACTACCTTCCGGATTTTCTTATTTCAACAGGTATCTCCGCCCTGATTTCTCCACTTACAGCAACAAGAGCTCCTCTACCTGCATTTACTGCATTAAAAACAACCTTATCCCCGTCAGATTTATCAAGAATCCCAAAATCGGGGATATCACTCTTAATCTCCCAGTGCATCGCAAAGGGTACTCTTTTCCCTTTACTGTCAAAAGCTGAAACAACAAACTGCATGCATCCTCCACGGTAAAGGATCATGCTTTTGGGTGATATTTTTATTATGGCAACCTGATTTTGCAATTCGGATAAACCGTCTGTTTTAATAGTCAATGCACCTGTAGAAGAAGCTGATGCAATTTCCGAAAAAATTGTTAAAAGAATTAACATGATGAAAACGTTTTTTTTAAAAGCTGCCATACATCACCTTTAAAATAGAATCTCCTGTTCCCGTAATTTTTTCCCGGAGATGAAGGGAAATAAAATACAAGTTTCTGATACCAGGAATCACATCTCGTATATTATATATGCACATTGTGTGCCGGAATTTGCGGTCTGATTAATACATAAAAGGGGATGAATTGTTTGCAAAAAAGTACATTTGTTAAAAAATGTCAGGGGTATAATACCACATTATGGCAAAAAAACCACGGGTAAAAGAGGCTACTTGAATTTATCAGGATCAATATCATATTTTTTAAGAAGCTGCCAGAAGTTCTTCCTGTCAAGATCGGAATCCCTTGAAGCAGCAGATATATTTCCTTTATTCCTTGAAAGCATTAAGGCTATGTACTGTTTCTCAAAATCCTCAATGACACGCGCCTTTGCATCCCTGTAGCTCAGGTCAGATAAAACATCATTTCCATGTAATCCGGCAGGTGCCGTTATTTCTGAACGGGATATTCTGTTGTTTCCTATAATTGCTTCGATATCTTTGCACTGAATAATATTACCATCACATAATGCCGAGGCGCTCTCAATGCAGTTTTTCAGTTCCCTGACATTTCCGGGCCATTCGTACTCCACCAGCATTGAAATACAGCTACCATCAATTTCAACCGGAGTTTTTCTGACAGTATTTAATTCATTTATAAAAGCACGAACAAGCAGTGTAATATCCTCTTTCCTGTTTCTTAATGGTGGCATATGTATTGTAAGAACTTTAAGCCTGAAGTAGAGATCCTCCCTGAACTCCTTATCCGCAATAAGCTGTTCAAGATCTTTATTTGTCGCAGATATAAGCCTTACATTAAGGCTTATAGACTTTGAGTCACCTATCCGCCGTATCTCCCTGTCCTGAAGAAAGCGGAGAAGTTTCCCCTGTACATCGATTCCAATATCGCCAATCTCATCAAGAAAGATCGTGCCATTATTCGCCTGTTCAAATAACCCGGTTCTGTTTTCATTAGCGCCGGTAAATGAACCTTTCTTAAATCCGAAGAGTTCACTTTCAAGAAGATTCAGAGGCAACAGACTGCATTGAACAGGGACAAAGGGATTACTGTTCCTATCGCTTCTTCTGTGAATATACCTTGCAATGACCTCTTTCCCTGTTCCGCTTTCACCGGTTATCAGAACGCTGAGATTTGATGAAGCAATCTTGTCAGCGAGAGAGATAATCGCAGTCATTCCAGGATTTGCCGCATTAAGACTTTCACGACCATGCAGAAGATCAATCTCTCTTTTCAGTTTTATGTTCTCCTCAAGGAGAGCGGTATGTTCGATGGCCTTTCTGACAGAGATCTGTATCTCGTCCCCCTGAAAGGGTTTTGTTATATAATCGAATGCGCCGATCCTTACAGCCTCAACAGCATTTTCGATACTGCCATATGCTGTCACCATTATAAACTGGATGCGGGGATCTATAACTGACGCCTTCTCAAGAAATTCAAGCCCATCCATACCCGGCATACGTATATCTACTATCGCAACTGCATACATATCCGGCTTAAGCTTATCTATGGCTGCAGATGCGGATGTTTCTATATCAATGATATAACCTTCTTCAGAGAGGATACTTTTAATAAGTTTACACATACCCTCCTCATCATCAATAATCAGAATCCTGGCTGCGCTCTCCACTGTTAACCTCCGATTGGCAGAGATATAAAAAACTCCGCCCCTTGCGTATCGTTATTCCGTACAGTAATCGACCCATTATGTTTTTCGATCAGGTCACTGCAGATTGCAAGACCAAGTCCGACACCACCGGCCTTAGTAGTGAAAAAAGGTGTGAAAATTCTGCTGATAATATCATCTTTAATTCCCGGCCCGGTATCGGATATCCTGATCTCTGCCCTGGTTTCTGAATAGGATAGATTGATCTCAGTTTCTCCGGAATAATTCATAGCTTCGCATGAATTAAGAATAAGGTTGAAGATAACCTGACGGATCTGTACAGCATCTGCCAGAATATGCGGCGCATTGTCAGGGGTCTTACAGGAAATTTTTACACCTCTGAACCTGTCTGTATTAAAAAGCCTGACTGTTTCATTTACAAGGCTTTTTAAATCTGTTTCTATATAATGCGGAGCAGGTGTACGGGCAAAATCGAGCATCTGCCCGAGCAGTCTTTTACACCTCTGCGCCTCATTGCTTATATCGTTAATAAACTCCCTGTCCGATTCTGTAATCTCTTTTCTCTTAAGCAGCAGCTCAGTGAAACCGCATATAACACCAATTGGATTATTAAGTTCATGCGAGATACCTGAAGCAATCTCGCCAACAGCAGCGCGCCTTTCGGAGATTATCAGTTTCTGCTGATTTGCCCTGATTGCTTCAATCATCATTTCAAAACGTTCTTTCAGGCTCTCCATTTCAGTTTTATCTGTGTCAACAGGAAACACTCTTTCACTGGCATTCACCATCTCTTCTATCGGTTTCACAATACTCTTGGCGATGAGATAAACAAGTACAACACCAAGGACAATGAAACTGAATATAATCGCATATGAAAGATAAAGGCTATTTGAAGAATACTCCCTCAGTTTTTTTTCACTCTCAGAAATTATGCTTTTATTCCGGGTGATAAGCTGTTCGCAATCTTCATGAATCGCATTAAAGTGCTCCATTGATTTACCGAGCAGAATATGGACAGCCTGAACCCTTTTACCCTTCTCTATGAGATACATAATATCCCGGTGAGCCTTTAAATAATGAGAAAACTCCAGCGACAGATCCGAGAGGATATCCTTTTCATCTTCGCTATAAGCAACATCAAATGCTTTATTGTACCAGGAATTGAAAGTACTTACGCTGTCATCAAACTCCTTAAGCCACTTTTTATCGCCGTCAAGGATATAGTTTGCCCTTAACTCCTTAAGATTCAGCAAGGCATTTTCAACATTATAGGCAGCGGTTATACTGGTTAGATTTTTGATCAGGATGGTTCTGTTCACCTCCTGAACCTTATGCAGCATAAAGAAGAGAACTATAAAAATCATGACAGCAGGGATCATCATAAACTGGAAAACAATAAGTATTTTATAAGTTATTTTTAAATTCTTGAAGCTTGCTATTTTCATTGTAAAGCCCCGGATTCAGAGATAGATAATACTATGGCTCCATAAAAACTTCAATAACTAAATTATCCCTTTTTGCAGTTATCACAGTTATCGCATGTATAATCATGGATATCGAAATACCTGTAGATCATTGCACGCCTGCACTCCTCACCTGCCGCGTAGTTCACCATGTCGATAAGCCTCTTGCGATCGCGTTCAATCTTTTCCCGGATAAATTCGTCAGCCAGTATCTCATCCGGCAGATCCCCGATGAGCTTCAGGTTACCCGCGTCGATATCCCCTTCGGTTACTCCGTACATATCAAAAATATTAAGCACAGTGCGAAGCCTGTGATCACTTCTCTGTTTATAAACAAGCTTCTCCTGCAGTTCATCATATGTGTGAGAATTTACAGCATCACCCAGCGACTTAATCAATTCATAGGTCTTTTTAATGAAACCTGCATCGGGATTCTTCCAGCGAAAAAATTCAATCTGAATTTCTATATCGTCACGGAGATAGATGAGAGAGCACTCAGTGGGGAGCCCGTCACGTCCTCCGCGCCCTATCTCCTGGTAATACGACTCGATGGAGTCGGGGATCTCCGCGTGAATAATCATCCTTATATCAGGGCGGTCAATACCCATACCAAAGGCATTGGTGGCAAGCATCAGAGGTTTTGACAGTTCCATAAAATCCCGCTGCACCTTCTTCTTCCTTTCAGAGGAGAGTCTGCCATGATACACGGAGTACTTCTCCCGCTTCATGTCGAGATACTTCGCAAACCTGTCGAGGTTGCTGATAAGACTGAAATATACAATTGCAGTTCCGCTGCACTTCTTCACCATTTTATGAATTATCTGAAATTTCTCCTCTTCATCAATGACATCCTGTACCGAAAGGCGGAGGTTCGGCCTGCATATACCTTCATTAAATATTCTGATTTCATCTGCCGGGATTCCGCTCTTTGTGATGATGTCCTGCTGCACAGGCGCCGTTGCTGTTGCGGTGAGTGCAATTGTTACTGGGTTGCCGATGAGTGCACGGAACTCAGCTATGCGTGAATAGTCCGGCCTGAAATCGTTCCCCCACTGGCTCACACAGTGAGCTTCATCCAATGCGAGGAGTGAAACCTTTCTGTCTTTTATGACTTCAATAAATTCCTTTTTCCTGAATCGTTCAGGGGAAACATAGAGCAATTTGTAATCGCCTGTTTTTATCTTCCTGTAACGCTCCTCCCTCTGACTTTTCATCAGGGAGGAGTTAACATAAGCCGCGTCAACGCCGAGCTTTTTAAGTGAATCCACCTGGTCTTTCATGAGAGCAATAAGCGGCGATATAACTACAGTGAGGCCATCAAGGAGTAAAGCCGGCAGCTGGTAACAGAGGGATTTACCCATACCGGTGGGCATCAGCACCAGAGAATTTTCGCCGTTCAGAGTGCGGAGGATTATCTCCTTCTGTGACTGGCGGAATTCATCTGCGTTGAAGGTTTCTTTCAGCACACGGTATATATCTTTTTCTGTGAAGTTGTTATTTGTCATCAGTCAGCCTTATCCGTTTTTATATATAGCCATGCAGACTAAGTTTTAATTAAGTCATTTCGAACGAATATGAGAAATCTATACTTTAATAAACCAGTATCTTTTTATCAATTAATAACTGACGCCATTAACAGATTTCTCAGTCGCTATCGCTCCATCGAAATGACAAAAGAGTATTTCCTTCCCGCATCTCCACGACAAAATACAAACAAAAACTCCCCCCTCTTGATCTGAGTCAATGACTTTTCTTTTAAATAATATACACTGTTAATTATAAAACAATACATTCGGAGGAATACAAATGAGCATGTTCTGCTTTCAGTGTCAGGAAACAGTAAAAAATCAGGGCTGTCTGGTAAAAGGTGTATGCGGTAAAGAGGAGAACACCGCGCAGCTTCAGGATCTACTGATATACAATCTCAAGGGGATTGCTTACCTTGCAGAGGGGAAAGTTAAAAAAGGGGATGATGTTTCTTCTATCGGGAAGTTCATCTGCGACGGACTCTTTGCTACAATAACAAATGCAAATTTTGATAACGCAAGAATAACTGAACTCATCAAAGGCGCAGTTGCCATGAAGAAACAGCTCGCTGAAGAATCCGGGATAAAAGATGCACCTGAAGCTGCATCATGGATAAGCACTGATTCAACTGTTTTCATAGAAAAAGGTAAAACTGTCGGAGTATTATCCACAGAGAATGAGGATGTAAGATCACTGCGTGAACTGCTGATTTACGGATTAAAAGGTATTGCCGCTTATACTGATCATGCAGTTGTTCTCGGTTACAACGACAATGATATCTATAAATTCATGATTGAGGGGCTCGCATCTACACTTAAAGATCTCTCTGTGGATGAGATGGTGGGACTTGTTCTGAAATGCGGTGAAACCGGCGTGAAAGCCATGGCTCTCCTTGACAAAGCGAACACCGGAACTTACGGTAATCCTGAAATTACAAAAGTTAATATCGGAGTAAGAGGTAATCCAGGCATCCTAATCTCCGGCCATGACCTTAAAGACATGGAGGAGCTCCTTATACAGACAGAGGGCACAGGTGTTGACGTCTACACTCATGGTGAGATGCTCCCTGCCAACTACTATCCTGCATTTAAAAAGTATTCCCACTTTGCCGGGAACTACGGCAACGCGTGGTGGAAACAGAATGAGGAGTTCGATTCATTCAACGGCCCCATACTCATGACAACAAACTGTATCATCCCTGTGAAGGATTCTTACAAGGAAAGAATCTTCACCACTGGTATGACAGGCTATCCGGGCGTGAAACATATCACTGACAGGAAAGAGGGGGGTAAAAAGGATTTCTCTGAAATAATAGATCTCGCGAAAAAATGCCAGTCACCGGTTGAAATTGAGAAAGGTGAAATCGTCGGAGGATTCGCGCATGCCCAGGTATTCGCCCTTGCTGATAAAGTTGTTGAAGCTGTTAAAAGCGGAGCAATCAAAAGATTTGTTGTAATGGCAGGATGCGACGGACGGATGAAATCAAGGAGCTATTTCACTGATGTTGCAGAGCAGCTCCCTGAAGGGACAATTATACTCACAGCAGGATGTGCGAAATACAGGTACAACAAGCTGAACCTTGGCGACATCGGCGGGATACCGAGAGTTCTTGACGCGGGTCAGTGCAACGACTCTTATTCACTTGCAATTATCGCGCTCAAGCTCAAGGAGATATTCGGCCTTGATGACGTAAACAAACTTCCTCTTTCATTCGATATTGCATGGTATGAACAGAAGGCTGTAACTGTACTCCTGGCACTGTTATACCTCGGCTTCAAGACAATAAGGCTGGGGCCTACACTCCCGGCATTCCTCTCGCCCAATGTTGCAAAGGTACTTGTGGAGAAATTTAATATTATGCCCACAGGTGAAGTTAAGGCTGATATTGAGGCTATAATGGCGGGGAAGTAGACCTCACTCCCCTATCCCCTCTCTCCTCAAAGGCGAGAGGGGATATCTAATAAATGAAAGTAAAATAACCTATAAAATATTATCCGCAACAGCGACAATATCTCCAATAAACTGTTCACGTTAATCTATCCGGAAATGGTTATCAATTATCTAAGCTGCTCAGAGTCAAGAAACAACTCAATTTCTTCAACCTCATTGATCTCTTTCAGCATGTTAAAAAAATCAGATTCCTTATCAAAATCAACAAGATCGATATTTCTATTGATAGACGAAGCAAGCCTGCTGTACACTGAAAAGAATGATTCAGGGGGAAGTCCTGAAATTCCGAGGTCAATATCTGAATCCGAATTGAATTTTCCTGTAAGCGCTGAACCAAAAATATATACTTTCCCGGCTCCTGCATCTTTAAGTATCAACACTGCTTTTTTTATTTCGGGTTTAAGCTGTTCCGCAATCATTGTTAACCACTATTCACTATATATTAATATTCGATAATACTACTTATTGCAAATATCTATAAAACATTCCACTTCTACAATCAAAAAATTCAAGCATTAAACACTTATTTAATCATCATTGCAACGACCATTACTCCTCAATCGCAGTTTACTCATTAAAGCCCCGGCAATAACGGAAAATTTATTCTTGACCTTTCACTTACAAATTAGAATTTTTGGAGCAATTTAAAAACAAACAAACTAATGAAGAGGAAAACAATGACCCAGCAGAATTTAATTACAGTCAGCATCCCGCAGAATGAACTCACAGAGATCAAAAAAGCAATAGCCACACTCCAGACAAAACTGATACCAAGGCTTAAAGCCATTGGCAACGAAGAGAGAAGAGAACTCCCGAAAATGGGGGACAAAACCGTAGCCTTTGTTTCCAAGGCCTTAGAACACTGTGATGCGAATCCGGAACTTGTTCCGCAGTTTCTGGATATAAATGAATTTAAAGCTGATATTGATACAGTTGAAACACTCCGTTCTCTACACTCCCCCATAGAACAGCTTGAGAAACTCCTCTCTGACAGCATGATACTGGCAGGTAGTGACGCATACTCAGCAGCACTTATGTTCTACAACTCTGTAAAATACGCAAAAAAATCGAATGTTGCAAAGGCAGGGAATATTTATGACGACCTTGCCTCCAGGTTTCCCGCCAGAGGGAGGCACAAAGCAGCTCAGGAAGGATAATTTTATAGAGATGATAGTTACACAGGGAGGAGGTTAGAGCGTCTCCCCTCTTTTTCCATTTTTAAAAATACAATTACAAAGAAGAATACTGCCAATATGCTGCCAGCAGCTTTGAATTCAGAGCGTTTTGCTTTGAATTCAAAGTAATCTGCTTTGAGTTTAGAGATATTTGCTTTAAACTCAAAGCTTTTTGCTCTGGTGTCAAAGATAATTACTTTGAGCTTAGAGATATTTACTTTAAATCCAGAGTAATCTTCTTTAAGTTCAGAGATAATTGCTTTAAACTCGAAGCTAACTGCCTTGAATCCAGAGATAATTGCTTTAAACTCAGAGCTATCTGCTATGAATTCAAAGATATTTACTTTGAATTCATAATTATCTGCTTCCCCCTTTTTGTAAAAAAATTTTACATCCCCTTAACTCATAACTCTTGACAGAAAAAAATATTACCCGCGGTATTTATCAAATTCCACATCCCATTAGTGGGGCTGACCTGAAAGTAGTTTCTTTGTCATACCGGCTGTAGCGAAGCGTAATGCCGGTATCTCATACAACTGATTAAATCAGGAGATTCCGGTATTTGCACGAATTGAAGTTGCAAAACCGGAATGACAAAAACAGGAAAATCTGACTTTTTAGACAACCCCTGCCCGGCAGGGCGGGGGATCAATAACAGGAGAATCCAATGATAAGAATAAACGAAAATTATCTTAAACTGAAATCATCATATCTCTTTTCAGAGATATCAAAACGCGTCACATCATACCAGCAGGCAAACCCGGAGGCAAAGGTTATCCGCATGGGTATAGGTGATGTTACACAGCCCCTCCCCTCTGCAATTATAGAGGCATTCCACAAGGGTGTTGACGAGATGGCGAATATCTCCACATTCAAAGGTTACGGCCCGGAGCAGGGTTATGACTTCCTCCGTGAAAAGGTTGCCGAATTTGATTATCGCGCACGGGGAGCAAAAATTGATGCTGACGAAGTTTTCATCAGTGACGGAGCAAAATGCGACACAGGTAATATTCAGGAGATCTTCGCAACTGATGTAACAATCGCAATCCCTGATCCTGTGTACCCGGTTTATGTTGACACAAACGTAATGGCAGGCCGCACAGGTGATAACGTCAACGGCCGTTACCAGAAGCTGGTGTACATGGACTGCACTGCTGATAACGGATTTGTACCGGAATTCCCGAAAGAGAAAGTTGACCTTATATATCTCTGCTACCCCAACAACCCCACGGGCGCCACAATCACAAAAGATCAGTTGAAGAGATGGGTTGACTTCGCAAGGGAGAACAAAGCTCTCATCCTTTACGATGCGGCCTACGAGGCATTCATCAGGGACAGTTCACTCCCAAGAACTATTTACGAAATCGACGGCGCGCGCGAAGTGGCAATCGAATTCCGCAGCTACTCAAAAACAGCAGGCTTCACAGGGACACGCTGCGCTTTCACTGTTATTCCGAAGGAGTGCATGGGATATGACAATGCGGGGAACAGTCACTCTCTCCATGCCATGTGGAACAGGAGGCACACCACGAAGTTCAACGGAGTTTCCTATCCTGTACAGAAGGCCACAGAAGCGGTCTATTCACCGGAAGGGACGAAGCAGGTTACAGCAATAGTTGACGGTTATCTTGAAAACGCGAAGATAATCAGGGAGAAGATGACATCATACGGTTACTCATGCACAGGGGGCGAGAACTCTCCATACATCTGGGTCAACGCGAAGAAAAACTCATGGGAGTTTTTTGACATGCTCCTTAATAAATGCCAGGTGGTCACAACACCGGGTGAAGGTTTCGGCAAATGCGGCGAGGGGTATATCCGTATAAGCGCCTTCAACAGCAGAGAGAATGTAATTAACGCAATGGAGAGAATCGCGAAACTGTAATCGCGTTACGGAGAAAAATCTATGAATAATGATACAGTAAAAAAGATTCTAACATACCAGAAGAATGAAATCACGGAGCATATTCTTTACGGCGCCCTGGCAAAGAGGGCAAAGGGGAAGAACGCCAAAATACTTCAGAAGATATCTGAAGACGAACTGAAGCATTACAAGTTCTTTAAAAAGATCACAGGCAAGGACACAAGGCCTGACTGGATTAAAATCTACTTCTACAGGTTTGTTTCAAGGATCTTCGGCTTCACCTTCACAATAAAGATGATGTCAAACGGCGAAGAGCAGGCGGAACATAACTACGAAGAAGTTGAAGACACTGTCCCCGGTATTAAAAAAATTATACAGGAAGAGGTTAAGCACGAAGAGTCCCTTATGGGGCAGCTTGAAGAGGGTGTGCTGAACCACATGAGTTCAATGGTGCTCGCGATAAATAACTCGATACAGGAGATTACAGGAATTGTCGTTGGCCTTACATTTGCCATTGCAGACACCCTTATGATAGGGAAGACCGCGCTTATAAGCGGTATTGCCGCAACGCTTGCCATGGTGGCCTCAGAGTACCTGTCACAGAAGGCGAATAGTGAAGAGGGGAGCGCTCCTGTGCAGGCCGCGGTTTACACAGGAATAATTTACCTTGCTGTGGTTGCCTTTCTTGTGAGCCCCTTTTTCATTTTCGCGCATCACTACACAGCGCTTGCGGCTGCTATTGCGGCAGTTGTTATTATTGTCTCTGTCTTCACATTCTTCATGTCAGTAGTTAAAGGGCTTAATTACACAAAGGCCCTTGCGGAGGTTTCGATTATAACAGCAGGGGTTGTTACACTCTCATTCTTTTTAGGGATGGGGATGAAGTTGATCTTCGGATAAGCATGCTCTCTGACTGTTTATAATTGCTTCCGGGCATGTTTAAAGCGCCCGACGGAATTAACTCCAGCTTTCTATCTTTTTCTTAGACTTCTTTGTTGCAAGAATAGAACTTATTCTTGCAGCAATTTCACTGTTCTCCATGTTCTCAAGCACATCGGGGATCATCTTTTCAACAGCAAGATTCTGAGTAGCCGGGCCGTTTGCCATACGCACAGTGTATCTACGTGTAAGATATGAAGGAGAAACAGCCTGTTCCTCGCTCTCCCATAAACGGGGCTCTACAAGGCCCGTGCCGCTCTTCCACTCAACAGATCCGAAATGGTATGATGAAAGGAATATCTCCTTAACCGTATTGTTTTTTCTTAATGTCAGGACAAGAGATCTTTCAACGAAATCTGTCCTGAGATATGAAGTAAAATACAGCTTTCTCTCTTCCCGGTCTTCTGTAATTTTTTCAAATATCAGCTTCCCCATATCTGATGCCCCTTTTTTTATTTAACAGATGATGTTAAAATACAGCACCATTAAAGATCATATTCATGGAATTTCAATTAAATTATTCCCGCTGCACACCATGTTATTCCCCTCTTTTATATTGCTTGACAGAGAGGAATATTGCTGTTATTTTTATTTCTCTTATTCCTGTATTGTCTGTAAACCGGTGCCGGTTAAAGGGAGTGATAAATCTGTGTATAACGATATTACAATGAGAAAAAGAACCGCCATGTCCTGCCTGCTGACAGCCGCGTTTGTGCTATTTCATTTCTCATGCACAACCATAACCCCGTCGTCTGATGAATCACCGGAAGAGATAATACGTGCCGAAAACAGAATAATGAAACAGAACCTGAAACTTGCCCTGCGCGAGAACAGCGTCCTTAAAGATGAAAACATCGGTATAAAAGAAGAAAACAGCAACCTGAAGTCCCGCGTAAAACTCCTTGGTTCAGAGATAGTATCTCTTAATAAAAAACATTCCGAAGATATAACCCTGCTCAATGAAAAATATGACAATCTCAGCAAAAAAAATGAGATCCTTGAAAAAGAAAGCTCGGATAAAATCCGTCAGCTCTCAACGGTTAATAAATCCCTTGAAGAGAAACTCTCTTCCGAGATTTCCCGGCTGACAGATGAAAACAGAAAACGCGAAGAGGCTTTCAATAAAGAAAGGCTCAACATGGAAACAGCTTTTGCGGGCAAAGAACTGGAATACAGAAAGGAGCTTGCTGAATTAAAAAAAGAGATAAATGCCGCAAACAGAGAACTTGAATCGCTCAAGTCAATACTTGCTCAAACTGAATCCAGGCTGAAAACCGCAGACACCGAGATAGCCGCAAAAAACCGTCAGATTGAAAACCTTAAATCAGCCGACGGTACAACTTCTAACATGCAGAATCAGAAACCTGCTCAATGAGCATCAGCCGATGATTTCATTACACAGAGGGACAATCTCACACCGGTTCCGCCTATCAGCAATGATTATTGCGGCTTCCGTTGTCATCATCTTCCCTTTAAGCGCCTTTGCAGGTACAAAATTCTCTCTTATACTGACATCAAACCTTCAGGGAAAATTCACACCGGCAATTGAATCACAGGATGAAAAAGATCCGATGCTTCTTCTCGCGCAGTCGATTATAACTGAACGCAGCAGATCCCCCTTTGATCTTTTTCTTGATCTCGGCAATTCATTCTATCCCGGGCCTGTTTCAAAATACAGTTACGGCTCAGTAATGATGGATTTCTTCACTTACTTTAACTGCGCAGCTACTCTTGTTTCTTCGCGGGATATAAGTATAGGTCTTTCAAATCTTGAGTTTCTTGCGAAAGGGAGAGAGACAAAGCTGCTCTCTATTAATATTACCCGTGACAATACACCTGTCTTTAATCCCGGCATGATAATTAACCACGGCAGCAGAAAGATCGGATTCATCGGAGTTACTTCTTCAGAAAGACTCTTTGATATAGCTGATAAAAAAATGTTTAAAATATACTTTAACGAAAACATCGCCATAATAAAGGAGGCTGCGGCAAAACTGAAAGAAGAGGGATGCACTGATATAATACTTCTTTCAGGACTGACCTACAGAAAAAATCTCGGGCTTATGCAGGAAATTCCTGAAGCAGACCTTCTCATAAGCGGCGGGGATTCCTCAGGAAAACTTTTCAATGTCCCTTTAGCACGTGCTGAATTGCAGGGAGGGAGATCCATCGTAAACCTTTCTGAAAGTGAAGGTTATTACAGGCTTGAGCTGGACCTTGCTGAAAGAATATCAGTAACCTCAATTAGTTTCCGCAAATCAGAATATAACAGAGTATCTGATAAAGAGTACAACGAATTCAAAAAGAGGCTGACCATCTGGAAAGAAAAATTTGCGGATGAAGCCAACCGGGTTATAGCTGAAGGATTCCCCCCTGCCGCAATCACTGATGAATCAGCAGCAGAGATTTTACGGCACAGGCATAGAACTGAAGTTGCAATAATAGATAAATACACCGTTTTTCCGCAGGCATTATATGGCACAGTTTATGCTTCTACTATATCAGGGATTGTAAACAACGATTACCCTATTTTCAGATACAGACTCACCGGGTCAGAACTTAAAAAGGTTTCTGCAGAGGGGGAGGATTTTGTTATTACCGGGATACATGAGGGGAAAGTGCAGAACTACCCCATTGCGGATTCAAGGAGATATACTGTATGCTCAACCCAGTCAGCTTATGACAGGGTATGCAGACTACTCAGGGAAAATATCCCTTATGAGAATACATGGAAAACTATAGAAGAGGAGTTTGAGGACGATATTTCATCGGAGAGAATAATAGCTTCAGACAGCTTTGACTATCTGGAAAGGAGGTTCCGGATTCTTATAGATATTACTCTCTCAAATTTCTATGACAAGTCAGATGTTTTACGCGATGAAACAATCGAAACACCTCCGGGTAAACCTTCGGAAAACTACACCAGATGGGGGATGGAGGATACGCTCAACATCACAATATACAACAGGTACCATCACCTCGTACTTACACCATATATTTATTTTATAAAACAGGACGACCAATACCTGCAGAATCTGCTCAGGGGGACGCTGTTATATACTTATAACCTTAACGCTTTTTTTAAACCTTATCATAAGTCGCAGATTGACACTGTACTGGTTGCGGATAAAGAGAATGAAGAGGGGCCACGGCCTATGCTTGCCAGGGAGACTGTGGGAGGATCTTTTTTTTCAGAGCGGATTTCAGGAAAGATCGGTTCCGGTTTTGAGAAACAGATACAGGATCCCGAAGAACCTGCACTATATGGTATTGAGGCAATAATTGACGCCAACTTCCCGATTACTGATTATCTTAAGTATATATTTAAACTCGATTCATTTATCTCTTCCGGAAAAAGTGATTCAAAAACACTGAAAGCGCGGACTGAAATTACAAATACACTCTCTCTGAGTATTAATTCAATACTCGGTGTTTCGGTAAAACATAAATGGTTCAAGCTCTATTCAAAAGAGATCGAGGAGTCATACAGGTATTCCCAGATGCTCCTCTCAGTCGATCTCAAAACGGACTTTAAACTGTTCTAAGCCTTGCTCCTCTCCCTCAGCATAAATCCTTTCTTCTGGAGATAATCATAACGGACGTTATGCCCGGGCTGGTATACCATTGCCATTATGGAATCCTGCCCCTCCTTGATCGATGAGTACTCCGCAAAGTCAAGTGTCCTGATTATAGCCTCAAGTACCCTGAGGGCTCCGGAGTGGTCACAGAGTACCATTCTCTTCCCGAGATTATTTCTGAAGAGTTCAACAAATGAATGGGCGATCCTCCAGTCAGCTTCAATAAGAGTTTCACCCTCGGGGAAATGATAAAACCTGTTTTTAAAAAGTTCCTTGGCAGCCTTTTTCTTCTCATCATCCGTACCCTTCATACCGGGGCCGTAGACTTCAAGCATCTTTTTATATATATCATTTTTCAGCTTATGAGTAAGCGAGCCGTATTTCTGCGAATTAAGCCCGTAAAATGGCGTGAAGTGGATTTTTGTTATACCGGCCTCCTCCAGAAAACATCGCGCGGTCTCCTCTGTATTCTCACTTTCACTTCCGAATACCTCAACAGGCACTCCATCCTTCCATAGCGGATACCCCTTCCCCTTAAGGAGATCTACAAGAACTTTGAAGTCTTTTCCCAGTTCTCTCGCTGTGTCTATGCCGGCAGGTTTAAGCATATTCCCCATTGACCCGGATATCCTTTTATTATCTTTCCAGTGGTCCCATACTCCTGAGCCGACAAACTCGGGGTTATCACCACCGGACTCATGTATTGACTTACCATGTCGTATTGTAATCATCTGCGCCTGGTTAAGAGGAACATATGCCTCCGGATAGATCGGTACACCTTTATTGTTATTGAGCCACACAATCCCCTCGCGGTGGAGAAGGCCGCTACCGTCATCAAGAATTCTCCCGCTGGTGCGCATCTCTCCTCCAGGATTAATCTGCATATCCTCAATGGCAAGTACAAGCTTTGTCCTGTACCTTGTGTGTCTCGCGCCGAATGCCGGAATATTCTTGGCTACAAGTATATCGTTGAATCTTGCGATGGAAAACTTCTGGTGCAGAAGCCGTTTAAAGCTGTCATTATCGAGAAGGCCGTTCCATGCAAGGTAGAAAAGATGAGGATCACCTCCGGGAACGTTGTTTTGTATAAATTCAAACTTATACTTAATGTAATCCTCCGGGGAAACATCGCTCTCCAGGGCAAGTATAAAGAAGTATAATTTCTTTCCAAGAATCTTCAGATTGTTTAAAAAATCCTCAGTGACATCATCAGGTGAAATCGATATCCTGTCATTGTAAATAGACTGGAGAAATCTTATACTGTCCTTTATTTTATCAATTCTATAGGAGTTGTGGAACTCCGCGTGTTCACGGGTCAGCCCTGTTTCAAAATGGCTTTCTGATGTTATATTTTCTTTAATTACCATAAATATCCTCCTGAAATATTTCCTGATGAAAAAAGGCAGAGTGCCTCAGAATAATCTGGTTAGCACATAACACAGTGTTAAAATAATAAGGACATTCGCCGAAGTCAAATAAATACAATTAATTTCCCTATTTAAGAAAAATTTCTCCTGATTTGATTTTTTCCCGGATTATAATTACCATGGGGATAATACTAATTCTGGAGGTTTTAATATGGATAGCGACGGAAGTTTTATGGGTACCCTTATTTATCTTGCTATAATTATAGCTATGATTGCCGGTATGTGGAAAGTTTTTGAAAAGGCAGGACAGCCGGGATGGGCTGCAATTATTCCGATCTACAATCTTATTGTTCTGCTTCAAATTGTCGGTAAACCTATATGGTGGATAGTTCTCTTCCTTATACCGCTTGTAAACTTTGTGGCATTAATCCTCGTAGGGATGGAACTTGCTGTCTGCTTCGGGAAGAGCAAGGGATGGGGCTTCGCGCTTCTTGTGCTGTTCCCATTTGTCGGATACCCCATGCTGGGGTTCGGAGATGCTGCATATTCTAAACCGGCAGGGTCATAGACCGTATAAGTGATGTCATTTTTCAGACAGGAATGACATCACTTTATCTAAAAATTTTTACAATACCTCTCTGTAAATTAGAGAGAAATAACCCTATCTGTTATACATTACAAATCTTCCGGGGGTGGTGCCGGTAATCTTTTTAAAGAACCTGGTATAATGGCTCTGATCTGTAAATCCTGATTCAGCAGATACATAAGCAATTGAAAACCCTTCGAGAAGGATTCTTTTTGAAAATTCTATCCTCCTGTGTATCTGGTAAGCGTGAGGCGATATCCCTGTTTCTTCAGTAAAAATTCTGTTCAGATGAAAGGGGCTCACCCCTGTAACACATGACAGATCATCAAGGGTAATCTGTTCTCTGAAATTTTCGTTAATATATCCCTCAGCAAGTTTAACATTGTTATTCAGTTTATTCCTCTCTGCAGGGAAACCTCGTACGGAATGATATCGTACAAGGAACTCAAGAAAAGAAAACAGAACCGATTCGGATTCAAGCAGTGAATCAGGATCATCCAGAATATTTAAAAGATCATTAATTCTTAGAAATGAATCCTGATCATTTTTTATACAGTTTGAAAAAACAAGATTTAAACTGCTGCCGTAAATATCTGCAGCAACCTCCTTCAGAATATCATCCGGGATAATGAGAACCTTGTATGAATGCGGCTCCCCTCCTGATGATTGAAGCGAATGAGGTTCTCCGGAGTTTATTATAAAAATATCCCCGGCTGACAGATCGTAAGAGCTGCCGGCAATTGTCATACCTCTTTTACCGGCAGTTATTACTCCTGCCACATAGTCATGATGCACATGCTTCGGGAAGTCATTGAGTATATCAATTCCTGTCACCAGCCTCAGGTTGTTGATCCCCGGTATCTGCTTAATTATTAATGCTTCCTTCCCTATGACGTTCACCTAAATAAGTGCCGGTAAAAACTTTGCCAGAATATAAAGTCCCGTTTCACCAGCCTCAACCCTGTGGTATATATTGTCAGGAATACATGCAACAACTCCGTTGGTGTAGGGCAGAAAATCCTCACCCACTTTACAGATCCCCTTTCCGTCAATAACTTCATGAAGCTCCATCTTCCCGTCATGCATATGATTCCCGATCTCACAACCCGGATCGATCCTCACAAGATGGCAGCTGAGCCTTCCATTAGTATCGCTGCCGCTGACAATGTTTTTCATGCTTACTCCGCGAAAAGAGGGGTGCGAATTCCACGGTAAAGATTCAATATCAGTACCTTTTGCTCCTGCAAATATTTTCCCTTCACTGAAAATTAAACTTTTCTCCATAATGTTCCTCCTTATAATTTCTTATAATGCTGATTGTAAGAAGGAAAAAAACTCTGTATTGTATAATCTTGCTCTGCATAAAAATTATGCATATTTTATCCCTTTCATAAATGGGCAGATAGTTCTGCACATCCAGCATGTATAAACAGGGCTCCCTTTCACTGTTACACCTTCAGAATTCATTCTGCATTTTTTCTGGTCTACGCCGGATTCAGATATCGCGCCCACCGGACAATTTTTTATGCATAGGTTACAACTGTCACGGCAGAAGCTGTATTCTGCCACAGGGTCACTTTCAAGCACAGCATCTGTAAGTACAAGGCCAAGTTTAAGGAGATTTCCGAACCTGTTGTTTGTCAGCAGTTTGTTTCGGCCAATGACACCGAGCCCGGCAAGAACAGCGGAGTGTTTGAGAGAGAGTATCCCCCTCCCCTCCATCTTTTCACTGTTCCAGTATTCATAGGGTTCTGAAGGAACCGGAACGGCCGTTACACTGCGGTCTTCAAGTTTTAAAGTAAGCTCATATGTTATCCGGAAAATTTCTCTCATCGCAATATCATCAGCAAAAGTGTATGGTATACGGCTTTGTGATTCGAATACACCTGCAGGAATTCTACGGGCTATAACTATTACTGATTTTGCTGTTTTAAAAATATCTGACGGATGAAATCCCTCAGGCGACTCGGAGAATCTCCCCACATGAGCAATACCGCAAAGGTCGGCACCTATTTCAGCCGCAAGCCGTTTCACCTCCGCTGATGTGAGAGAACTTTCATCAAACTGTTTGTTCATGAGTTAACCTCTTCAACTATTGAATTTCCTGATGAAAGATCTCCTGATGTCCACTGCCATGTTTCATGTAGTCTGATCCTTCCGTCAGAGAGGACTTCCGGGGCAGAGGAACACTTCCCTGTCATAATAATGCCATCCGTATTTATATGCTGATATCTCATATCAAGATTCCCGGCTTCGTCAACTTTTGCAATTAAGTTTCCGGCAATGATAGCACCTCCGGAATACTCGCCTGTTACAATACTCCCTTTCTGCCTGTACCGGAAGAGTGTATCTCCGCTGACCTCACCTGTTTCACTATTTAAAACCGGTCTGAATTTTCGATTATTGTAATTTAGCAGCATAGAGTCTCCCATCATTGAAATTATTCAGTGATAAAAGAATACTTATGAAATGCAAGATTTTTATTGAGCAGGAGAGCCCTTAAACACTGCATTCAGTTTTTCAGTGAGAACATCAAGCTTGTACGGTTTCTGCAGAAACCCAGCAAGAGTTTCCCCCGCAAATGACCGCGTCGCATCATCTTCACTATAACCGCTGCAGAGAATAACCGGGATAACGGGATTAATTTTTTTCATTTCATGAAAAGCCGTAACGCCATCCATCCTCGGCATGCTGAGATCAAGGAGAACACCGGCAAGTTTATCCGATTCTTCTTTAAAAATTTCTACGGCCTTCAGGCCGTCCTCAGCACCTATTGCCCTATAACCGGCAATGCTGACGAACTCCATGCACAGGTCTCTCACGACATCCTCATCATCCACCACAAGAACAAGGCCGCTTCTCTGTTCAGACTTTGATGAGGCGGCGGAGTATGATACTCCGCGCTGTCTTATTTCTTCTGTCTCTCCATGGACTGGAAAAATGATTTTCACTTTAGTTCCGGAATTATTTACACTCTCAATAATTACTGCTCCACCATGGCCCTTCATAATACCCTGCACCGCAGGGAGACCGAGTCCACGGCCTGTCTGCTTTGTTGAAAAAAACGGCTCAAATATTTTTTTCCTGACATTTTCATCCATACCGCATCCGTTATCATTAACCTCAATGCAGACATAACTCCCGGGTTTAAGATCGGAATCCAGCCGTTTACTCACAAGGTAATCCGCAGAAATGAACTCCTCTCCTGCCGTAATAACAATTTCACCACGTTTGTCGCCTATTGCCTCCGAAGAGTTTACAACAAGATTTATCAGCACCTGTCTGAACTGGCTGGCATCAGCCATAATAACAGGAATACTTTCAGAAATTTCAGTTTTAATTGATATAGAGAGAGGCACTGCCGACCTCAGTATATCCCGCATCTCCTTCAGAATAGATGCAGGCTGCACCTGTGTCATTACAAAATGCCCTTTCCCGGAATAAGCGAGCATCTTTCCGGTTATATCAGCTGCCCTGTGTGAAGCATTCATTGCTCTTTTAAGATTTTTATATAGCGGAGTATCATGCTTCATATCCATCATTGCAAGTTCTATGCTCCCCATGATCCCCATCAGAAGATTATTAAAATCATGAGCTATCCCTCCGGCCATTATCCCCAGGCTCTCCATCTTCTGAGCGTAGAGCAGACGCCTCTCCATCTGAAGCCTTTCTTCCGCGGCGAAGACCCTGTCTGATATATCCTTCATCGCGCCTAGCATCCTTGCAGGTTTGCCCGATTCATCATAGATACATCCGCCGCTCTCTTCAATATACATGTAAGTGCCGTCTGACTCCATCAATCCATATTCCACTGAAAAAACTGTTTTTTCCTTTATTGCGATGTCAATCTCTGCCAAGACCCTTTCAACATCATCAGGATGGATGCGGCCACGCCACCCCTCTATACCCATGTATTCCAATTCCTTTATTGAAAAACCGGTGAGCTCATCAGCTCGCCCCGCCCATCGTGTTCCACCTCTGCATAAATCACGATCATATATAATCTCCCCGGTAAAGTCAGCCAGCATCCGGTAACGTTCTTCACTGAACCTCAATGCATCTTCAGCCTTCTTTCTGTCAGTTACATCAAGCAATGTACCGTGATAATAAAGAGGTTCCCCTTTCTCATCCCGTACAACTACGGAATTAACAGAACCCCAGAAACTGCCTCCATTTTTTTTCCTGAATTCAAAGATAGCATTGCGGATAAACCCGTCCTCACTGAGATTTTTATTGAGGAGCAGCCTCTCTTCCGGATTGGCATAAAGCTGTTCGCCTATATTTTTTACTTCTGAGATCATCTGTTCCGGAGTTTCAAAACCCGCCATCTCAGCAAATGCGCGATTTACTATCCTGTATCTCCCCTCCGGGAGGCTCTGATAAATCCCCACAGTGGCATCTTCAAAGATCTCCCTGTACCTGGCCTCACTCTCCTTCAATGACTCTTCAGCCCTTCTCCTTTCTGTAACATCAAGAAGAACACCGTTGAATACTATTTCATCCCCCGAGCGTTCCGGATGGGATATCCCATGAATAAATCTCTCCTCTCCGGAAGGGTTGACAATCCTCCCTTCATACTCCCACCTTCTGCATTCCCGGACCGCTTCACTGATTGACCGGATAAATTCCTCTCTCTTTTCAGGGGGTATCTGCTGTACTATTTTAGGAAACAGATCAGCAGCATCCCCTTCAATTCCGAGAATTTCCATTGATCTTCCGTTAATGAAATCAAAACCCATACTGCCGTCAGGCCGTACGTAAAATCGGTATACAACTCCCGGTATACTGTCCGCAATCCCGCGAAAGAACTGTTCACTGGCCTTCAGGCTGTTTCTGCTATCCTCACCGTAAAGCATGTTAAGCTTCTGTTCCGCAAGAAGAACAGTCATGTCTCTAAGCATAATCAACGAAGCCTTAAGGACATCTTCTTTAACAACCGGGATATTCTCTATACCACCCACCATCTGGAGGTAATGCCTGATGTCACTCTCACCGGATGTTCTGAGGAGTAAGTCCGGATTAGGCTTTTCAAGGAACACATGCCCGGAGATAATATTGGCGCAATAGACCCCTCTTACATAAACAGACAGAGCTCCGTCAGCAAGCCCTATTCCGCTTATCCTCATTGTAATTTCATTCTGCTCTCTGATTTCACTGTCAAGGAGCAGATCTTCTGCAATACACTCCCTGGCAATCGAAGGGTCTATGCATTTCAAATCCTGACAGAGTTTTCTGCATCCTGACTTTATAAGGATATTGTGATCCGGGTGAATGATAAGGCTTGCGGTAAAACCTGTTGATGCGGTAAACAGATTAAAAAAATACTCAAGCTTCTCCATATCGAGAATTTCAAGCAGCATATACCTGCCATCAATAAGATATTCCCTTTTATCAGATTCAGACTCTCTGCTTTTATTTGTTTTCATA
The DNA here is from genome assembly GCA_002418835.1 of Spirochaetia bacterium UBA5763. Taxonomy (GTDB): domain Bacteria; phylum Spirochaetota; class UBA4802; order UBA4802; family UBA5550; genus UBA5550. The sequence goes on from DIEX01000027.1 coordinate 141,811, forward strand.
TCGCTCACTTTCACCGGTTCACTAACTAAATCAGTGATAGATAATGAGGACTTTACTTAATTATCCCTGATTGTGTTAATATATCCAATTAAACAATCAGTGTAAAATTTTAGATAAAATATTCTATTTTTTATTTTTTTCTACAGAAATGGTTTCGGGGAGTTGTACCGGTTAGAAAGCCTGTTCACCTGTAATTTCTGATGGAGCCGGGAGGGTTTTTTAGAAAAAAATCCCTCTCCTGTTCAGAGAGGGATTAAGTATTCAGACATTCCGGCTATCTGATTCCTGAGAAGCATCTTTCCAGATGTTCACTGTCGGGAGATTTCGTAAAAATGCTCACCACTATGGTGGCAACAATTGATACCGGGAGCGCTACCACTATGGGATCAACAAACTGAAGGCTTGATTGACCCGCAAGTGAAGACACTCCAAAAAGCGCCTTACATAAACCCAGCGGAGCAGACTCCTTTGCATGCATAAACATAATCCAGAAAGAGGCTGTGGCAAGTCCGCTGAAAAAACCTGCAAGAGCGCCTGCTTTGGTAATTCTCCGTGTAAAGAGTCCGCCAAAATAAAGAGGGAGAAACGTAGCAGCACATAGACCCATAAAAATAGCAGTACCAATAGCAATAATAGCGGTTCCCTGCTCGAAAAAACGCGGCAGAAAATATGCCAGGAAAGTACTTATAATAATTGCAAAACCCATTGATACCTTTGTGGTAAGAATGGTGCTCCTTGTTTTAATATTAATTCCCTGTTCTATGAAATCCCTGCCAAAAGCTGATCCCATAGTGTGAAATTGAGCACTCAGAGTTGACATCGCTGCGGCAAGCATGGTAACCATAAAAAGTGCCGTAAACCATACCGGCATAGCGGAGTTGATGTAGAGAGGGATAATATTATCCACTTTCTTATCTGCCGCAAGAACAGAAATTTTTCCGAAAGCGGGATTATTCAGAAAATAAACATTTGTAAGAGCCCCCACTGTGAAAGCAACACCTGTCATCATAAGTATGAATATACCGCCGATAAGAACTCCCCTGTTAAGCTCCCTGTCGCTCTTCACAGTCATGAACCTCACCGCGAGCTGGGGCTGAGCAAGAACACCGATCCCCACGCCAAGAACAATTGTTGTAACAAGCTGCCACCAGAAGACCGATCCTGTTGCAGGCAGAATTGTCCATCCTTCATGGCCAGTTTTACCCCAGACCTTTACAGCTTCAGGTGCAATATTTGTAAGAGCCAGATGGGAATCAATAACACCGCCCAGCATCCAGTATGTTGCTACAAGAAGAATGATCATACTTATAAACATAATAACACCTTGAAATGCATCGGTGTACAAAACACCTTTAAGCCCGCCCATAATTACATAGACAGCAACCACTGCTACAAAAAAGAAAAGCGCGACTTCATAAGATATGCTGAGAGTCTGCGCTATAAACTGTGCACCTCCGATGATAACAGAACCCGCATAAAGCGGCATTGCCACAAATATCATAAGCCCGGATGCCCCCTGGAGGAGCTTTGAATTATACCTTTTACCTATAAGCTCAGGGAATGTATGTGCATCAAGATTATGCCCCATCTTCCGTGTTCTCTTCCCGAAAACAACAAATGCGATAAATATCCCCACTGCAATATTAAGAAATGTCAGCCAGAGCACGCCCATTCCGAAAACAGCAGCAGCACCCCCAAAACCGATGATTGCAGAAGTACTTATAAAAGTTGAACCGTATGAAACTGCCATAATAAAGGGATGTGTTTTTCTGCCTGCAAGTAGAAAGTCAGTAGCATCCTTAGTATGCCTCCATCCGAGATAACCGAAGAAAGCTGTTATTATGAGATATATGAGTGTAACTATTGTGATAAGCAGAATATTCATATTCAGTTTTTCTCCTCATTTTCGGGGTCACTCTTTTCCCACTCAATCTCTTCATTGATCTCTTTGTCAACATCCGTATCCGCAGGTGTATTCCAGTTTTTTATACCGTAAACAACACACCCTATTCCGGCAAAGATCGACATTATATAGGCCAGAAAAACCCCAACCCCTTCCAATCCAAGCATCGTTTTACTCCTTTAATTTTTTATAACATTAAACAGTGCGGCAGGGATAGCCTTAAAGGCTATCTTTAAAAAAAATTATATGACTATTTAGTCGGCGACTATACAGTCAATAAACCATGAATGTCAAGAAAAAAAGAGATTGATACAGTTAAAAGTAAGCGTCAAATTCCCCCCGTTGATTTCAGGAGATATCAATCTGGTCAGCCAAAAGGTAACACGGAAGGAGAGCTTTTAAATCTGCCTTATTAGAAACTTCCGGCAGCCTTGTAAAAAGAAATCGTAAATACGCATAAGGCTCAAGCCTGTTGGCCTTAGCGCTTTCAATAAGGCTATACATCGCAGCACTGGCTTTAGCTACGCGCTGAGTATTTGAAAATAGCCAGTTTTTACGGCCAATGACAAACAGCCGAATTGCCCTTTCTGTTTCATTATTATCCGGAGTTAAAAAAGCGGCATCTAGATATCTGATTAATTTGCTCCACTCATTCAGTGTGTAGTTTACAGCATCACCGATTTTACTCGACGGGAGAACGGTGTTCTTTGCTTCCGTGAGCCAGTTGTGAAAATCATGTCAATTTTCACGAAACTGACCCCTTCATAATCGCAAAGCTGACCCCCTGCATGATGTAAAAATGTCCTCAAAAACTGAGGGCTTAAGCATGGATGGAAGGGAGCTTGATATGTATAAACTGCAGGAAATAATAGAGGCTCTGCTGAAAGATGAGCCGGTAAAAAGGATAGCCCGGAAAAGCAGGATATCAAAAAATACAGTTAAGAAATATAAAACAGATCTTGAACGGATATTGGAAACAGAGCCTGAAATAGCCCACAATATAGAGGAGGTGATGAGCAGGTTTCATTGCATTCGCCAGGAGGAGCGACATTCAGAAAACTTTGGGTGGCTGCTCCGAAATTCTGAAATGATAAATGAACTTGGAAGCAGGTGTGATAATCTCGTCAGATTGAATGAGGTGTTGCAGGAGAAAGGCTTTCGTGGCAGCTATTCATCGCTTGTGAGATTTATGAACAAGCATGCAGAGCAGAGCACGAGCCCTGTGATGAGGATAGAGACAAAAGCTGGGGAGATAGCACAGGTTGACTTTGGATACGCAGGGAGAATCCGGGATGACGAAACCGGAGAACCGGTTAAAGCATATATATTTGCAATGGTTCTCGGATTTTCCCGTGATGCGTATTTTGAGATAGTGACGAGCCAGGATGTGATAACATGGATAAACTGCCATATCCATGCCTTTGAACATTTCGGAGGTGTTCCGCATGTAGTGGTTCCGGCACAGTTCGGTAAATGATTGTTCCTTATTAAAGGATTTAAAGATAAATTCGCGTTTCACATTCATTAAATCGGCCTCCTTCCAGGGCATTACCAGACCTCCTTTTGGGTAGATTCTGGTAATAATTTTATTTGGAAGTGTTACCGATGTGTCACTACAAAACTGTTACCGATGTCTCCGGCACTCAGCTGAGTTTGTCACACAACGCTTTGCTTACCTGACGTTGCGGCGGTTTTTTGCCGCAATGTGGCGAAGCCCAAGCGAGGTACTCCGAGCGCCGCAGGTAAGCTTTGTTATGCGAAGGAATTGGCCATTACAGAAAATGTTTTCAAGAAATACGATGAGTCTATTTCTTTTTATATCCTTACTCTTTTATTATCAAAATTAATTTTTAAACCAAGAGCTCCGCACACTTTTAAAAAAGTAGTGATATTGCAATTAATTCCATTTTCCACTTTTGAAAGTTGTTGTTGTGTTACATGAGCTTTTTTTGCTAAGTCTTTTTGAGAAATTCCAAGCTTATTTCTTTCTTCTAAAATTTTTATTGATAGAGACAGTAATTCTCTTTCTTCATTAAATAATTGTGAAAATTTTTCATCTTTTAATTCTTCTTTTATTTGTTTTTTAAATGTTTTCATTATAAACCTCCAATATTTTTTTCTCATCAAATCTTTCTAAAAAATCCTCTCTGAATTTTTTTGCTTTTTCGATTTGCGGAATCGGGACTTTATCAGTTTTTTTAATGAACGGATGAGTTAGAATTATATAATCTTTATAGCAAAAGAAGTATAAAATTCTTAGTTGATCTCCAGATATTTTTATCCGTAGTTCATGAATGCCATCGACTAAAAAATCAGCGTATGGTCGTGGGAGATTTGGGCCTTTCTCTTCAAGGAATGAAATTAATCCAAGTATTTTAACTCGATTATTTATGCTTTTTGAAGAAATGAAATCGTCAACGGGGCATTCTCCTTCGACTGTTTCATAGTATATGACTTTCCAGTTTTTCATTATAATTCAATGTACATCATATATGATGTACTGTCAACTTAAAATTTACTTTAAAAAATTGTATTTCGACAACTGAGAGACAAAAAAAGTTTGGCCAATTCTTTTGCATAACGATTACATGACAAAAATA
>DIEX01000016.1 GCA_002418835.1 Spirochaetia bacterium UBA5763
GGTTCTGCCCCTGTGCTGCCTGGAGAACACAGCCCATTACTGTTTCATCAACTGTAATCTCCTTTGCACCTGCTTCGTATTTATATCCCTTTTTCTCAAGCTCAAGCTGACCTGCATGTTTAAGCTTATCCGGGGCAACACTAATCTGCTCGCCCGAAATTACAGGCTTTAGATTAACTTTTCTGAATACTTCTCTCATTACAAGAGATCCCATCTCTATAGCTGATACGTCCTTTAGACTCCCCCCGAAAGCACCGACTGATGTCCTTGCTCCGCTTACAATAACAACTTCTTTCATAATTCAACCCCCCTATGATTGAGTTTGTAAAAATGAATAATCAGCCTTCAAACTCCGAAAGAACATTAAGAGCAATAACAAGTCTCTGTACTTCTGATGTCCCTTCATAGATTTCAGTAATCCTTGCATCTCTATAAAGCCTTTCAGCAATGTAATCCTTAACATAGCCGTAACCGCCGTGGATCTGTATACATTTATGTGCACATCTGTGAGCGCATTCAGCTGCATAAAGTTTAGCCATTGCCGCATATTTACTTGCCGGTCTCCTGTTCGCGCCGTTTTTATCAAGTATTGAAGCGGCCTGGTAAACAAGAAGCCTTGAAGCTTCAATCTCTGTTGCCATGTCAGCAATCATCCACTGAATTGCCTGGAGTCTGCCAATGGGTGCACCAAACTGTTCTCTCATGTTGGCATATTTTGCAGCTTCTTCAAGAGCAGCCTGTGCTATACCGAGAGCCTGAGCTGCTATACCTACGCGCCCGCCGTCAAGGGTATGCATCGCAATCTTAAATCCTTCACCCGGTTTGCCGAGCATTCTTCCTTCAGGAATTTTGCAGTCTTCATAAATCATCTCAGTAGTTGATGACGCGCATATACCGAGTTTATCCTCAACCTTTCCTACGCTGAACCCCGGATCACCCTTCTCTATTATAAAAAATGATGTATTTTTATTTTTCTGACCGTTTTTATCTGTCACAGCAAGAGTTACATGCACATCCGCATACTCTCCGTTAGTAATAAAATTCTTGCTGCCGTTAAGGATAAAGCCTTTACCGTCAGCCATTGCTGTTGTTTTAGTTCCGCCCGAATCTGATCCCGCGTTTGGTTCAGTGAGGCCGAAAGCGCCGATATGCTCACCTTTGCAGAGTTTAGGAAGATACTTCTGCTTCTGCTCTTCTGTACCAAAATAATTTATTGGTGAAACACAGAGTGAATTGTGTGCCGAAACTATTACACCGGATGAAGCGCAGACCCTTGATATCTCTTCAACTGCTATGGCGTATGATATATAGTCCATACCTGCTCCGCCATATTTATCATCATAGACTACTCCCATTATCCCCAGCTCACCGAGTTTCCTTGTTGTCTCAAGCGGGAACCTGTGCGTTCTGTCTATCTCAACAGCCTGCTCCCTTAACTCTTTCTCCGCAAATTCGCGGCACATATTTCTTACCATCAATTGTTCTTCTGTTAAATCAAACATGATCTCTCCTCCTGGAAAAATAATTATTTTATTACATAGATATACCATCTCCGGGGAAAATGAACAATAACCCTACTTAGTTACATCCTGTGGTCAATAAATTGATTTTAATGTGATGGATAGAGGAGTGTCTATTTATTAAAGTTGCGCATCCGGGCTGCCGCTCTCCTGCTTCTTAACCCATGCTATTGCATGAGCCACAAGACCGCTTGAAGATTCAAATCCCATCTTTTCTTTGATCTTCTCCCTGTAGGTTCCGATTGTATTAATATTAAGGTTCAGCATCCCGGCTATCTCTTTTCGCTGGTATCCTTTGCCGAGAAGCATATATATCTCAAGTTCACGTCCTGTTAGTATTGAAGCTGGATTATTATTAAGAGTTTCTTCGGGATGTTCATCTTTTGCAGCAAAGGAATTTAGCATACGCTCATTCATCTTATCGCTCAGGTATATCTTCCCTGAAAGTACGTGACGTACTGCACCCGCCACCTGTTTTGCCATCTCCTGTTTCATTATATAGCCCCTGGCTCCGGACTTAATAGCACGTTCTGCGAATATTTTTTCATCATGCATAGAGAGTACAAGGACCGGTATTTTCATCCTGTTATCATTTATAAACTTTATCAGTTCAAGTCCACTGGTGTCATTCAATGTGATGTCAACAATTGCTATGTCAGGTTTAATTCCCCTGAGCTTGTTAGTAGCGCTGAACACATCTTCAGCCTCTTCACAGACTGTCATGTCACTCTCTTCATTTATAAGCTGTTTGAGCCCCTTGCGGAAAATAGGGTGATCATCTACGATAAATACTTGCGATTTCTTCATAGGTTTTCTGTTTCCAGTCCCATTCATTCTTTTTATTGTTAATCATCGGGAATTTCAATAAAACTGAAGTCCCCGAACCGGGCTCACTCTCTATATCTACAGAGCCTCCTATTGCCCTTGCTCTGTATTTTATAAGACTGAGACCCATACCTGATGATTCATTTTTCGTGATATCAAATCCATCACCGTAATCTCTTACAAGAATAAAAATAGTATCTGTGCTTGAGGAGTATGTTATCTCTATCCTGTCGGCTTTCCCGTGTTTTATTGCATTATTAACTGCCTCTCTGACAATATAATACATATTAATTGCAATCTGGCTGTTATAAATTTTAATATTAGAGTTGTAGTTATGATACTCACAATTCATATTATACATTTTAGAAATTTTCTGGGAGAGCTCTTCAATCGCGGAACTGAGGCCGTTCTCCTCAAGCCTCACAGGACATAATCCGCCAGCCATATTTCTTGCTTTCTCATGAGCCTCCCTCAGGTATTCACATATATCCTCAAGCATATCAACATCAGGGCTGTTATGCGATTTCATTCTGTTTTCCAGTATTGCACACATGGCCTCAATTCCCACAATATGCTGACCCAGATCATCATGGAGATACTGCCCGATTTTGTACCTTTCCCTACCGGTAATAGTGAGAACCTCCTTTTCAAGACGAATCTGATCAGTAACGTCATATCCCACAAGAATAATGCACTGTTCACCCTGAAGTTCAATGATCTCTGCAGAGAGGGAAAAAGTCCTCACACCTTTTACTCTTGAATAAACCTGTGTCTCATAATCACTGAGTTTTCCGTTTACCATGAGTTCCTCTAAAAACTTCTCTCTCTCCTCCCTGTTAACGATGAAACTTATACTGGTTGTAGTTTCACCGATTAGCTCCTCTTTTGAATAACCCACAAGTCGCGCATAACTTTCATTAACTTCAATAAATTTTCCATCTTTCAGTGTTGTAATTATACTGGGAGCAGGGCTGGCGTGAAACGCCTTGGAGTACTTCTCATCGGATATCTTCAGTTTATATTCATGGTGTTTCAACTCTGTTATATCCGCGAAGATAAACATGCACCCTGCCACAGAGCCATCTCTTCCCATGAACAACCTGGGAGTTGCGATTAAATGAAAAGCCCTCACATGGCTATGGCTCCTTGAAGTATTAAATTCAAGGTAACCGGGAACTTCGCAGTTTTTTTCATTCATCAGATATATCCACTTCTCAACCAGTTTATGCTCAAAAAAATCGCTGATATGCCTGCCGATAATATCCCTGCTGCTGAGACCAGCCATGCTGCATATCTCACGGGATGCGAATCTGATTATACCGTCACTATCATGGTATGCCATTGCCCCTTTTACAGAATCTGCTATGACATCGGTTATTATCCCGCCGTCAGTTACAAGTTTATCAGGTGATATCTGATCACTTATATCATAAAGAGTGGCATAATAGATCCTTTGTATCCAGTCGTATTTTACTGTAGCTGAAAAAATTCTCCGGGGCTTTTTATATTTCTGCCAGCACCAGAATTTACCGGTAGGTGTTTTCATCCCCCATTTAATGTATAAGTTTTCCCCCCTCTTTGAGCAGGGATTGTAATACGCTATAAGATCATTCCACTTCATACCGGAAAGAACAGGCTCCGGTATCCCGGTAATTTTTGAGAGTTCATCATTAAATCTGACTATGGTTAAACCTTCATCAAGTTCCAGTGTAGCAAGTCCCGACTGGCTGAAATAATCATTTTCATTCTGCACTATATATTGCATAATTATCTACACCGCCTTAAACTGAAATACCTTCTATCAAACTTTTTTAAACAATAGCGCTTTATGAAATTATTAGAGCTATGTCATTTCGAATGTATGTGAGTAATCTAAAAATTATCATTAAAAAAATAGATTTCTCAGTCGCTGACGCTTCTTCGAAATGACAATTTGATGCTCTAATTCAATCGTAAAAAACTGTAATTTCTTCTAATCTAAAAAGTCCGCTATAGAACATAAGGCCTTTTTCAGCTTTAATAACAATACTCAGTCTGCAATTATTAATGTAATTCTATTGATTAAATTATTGTAGCTTTAACAATTATAAAGAGCGGTGGCTGGAATAAGATTTAAGAGATATTCAGCCGCATCTGCGGCTGAATATCAGAGTAATAGAAGACAAAAACGTGCAGGTTCTACCTGCATTTAAAATCAGCATTTCTTTTTTCAATAAATGCGGTCATACCCTCTTTCTGATCTTCAGTGGCAAAGCAGAGTGCGAATACCTGGTTTTCAAAAGCTATTGCTGTTTCAATATCTGTCTCAAGGCCCCTGTTGATTGCCATTTTTGAATAACGGACAGCTATCTGTGCACGGGATGCTATTTTGCGCGCCAGCTCCATTGCACTTTCCATTAATTGCTCAGGAGCTACAACTTTATTCACAAGTCCGATTCTCTCAGCTTCAGCAGCGTTAATAATATCCCCGGTATAAATAAGCTCCTTTGCCTTTGCAGGCCCCACAAGTCTTGGAAGCCTCACACATCCGGAATATCCCGGTGTAATTCCAAGCCCCACTTCCGGCTGCCCGAACTTCGCGTTTTCTGAGGCAATTCTTATATCGCAGCACATGGCAAGCTCGCATCCGCCTCCGAGAGCAAATCCGTTAACAGCAGCAATTGAGGGGATCTTCAGTTTTTCAATCTTATTAAAAACAGATGAACCGAGTTCACCCCACTCTCTACCCTGCTCGCTGTTGAAATTCTTCATCTCAGCTATATCTGCGCCTGCAACAAAGGCTTTTCCGTCTCCGGTTATAATCAGGACTTTTAAATCCTTCTCTTCAGCAGCCATGTCCGCGACTTTCCCGAGTTCAACAAGAAGTTCCGTGTTAAGAGCGTTCATTGCCTTGGGCCGTGAAACAGTGACTATCCCTATACCGCCATCTTTCGTATATTTTAAATTCTGGAAATCTGCCATATTTTTAATCCCCCGATACTAATAAATAAAAAGGCACCGCTTACACGGTGCCCCTATATCCGTTCCTATCTTTCGAATACCATCGCCATACCCATACCACCTCCGATACACATGGATACGATACCGGTTGAGAAATTCTTTCTCTTCATCTGGTACATTGTTGTTACTGTCATCCTTGCGCCTGTACATCCTATGGGGTGGCCAAGAGATATTCCGCTTCCAAGCTGATTCGGAAATTCGTTGTCAAGGCCAAGCTCCCTAAAACAGCCTATTGCCTGGGATGCGAATGCTTCGTTTATCTCCACCATGTCAAAATCCTTAATTGTCATTCCAGCAAGTTTCATCGCCTTCCTCATCGCAGGTACAGGGCCTAGTCCCATATATGCAGGGTCAACTC
>DIEX01000012.1 GCA_002418835.1 Spirochaetia bacterium UBA5763
GGACATTAGGTGTGAGCGCCGGATATGGCGGTGGAAGTGTTAATGGCGGAATTAACGGGAACATGTCCAATGGAAGCAGTAAGTGGGTATCTGAACAGACATCCCTTACTGGCGGAAGTGTAAATATAGATGTGGCAGAGAAGACAACACTCAGAGGTGCAGTGATAGCATCAGATACAGGAGACCTTACACTTGCCACAGGGAGTCTTGAATACAGTCACATAAAAGACAGGAACAGTTCAACAAACTTTGGTGGCGGAGCAAGTTTAACTTACGGGGATGAAGTACAAAGAGATACCAGCGGCAGAAAGATTAAAAATGAGAAAGGTGAATATGTAACTGAAAAGGGCCTTGGCGGTGGGCTGGACAGCGCAAGTTTTGGTTTTAGCGACAGCAGGCAGACTAATTTTGCAACTATTGGTGAAGGAACTATAACAGTCCGTGATGGGAATACAGATCTGAGCAAGCTTAACAGGGACGTTTCAAAAGCACAGTACAGTACAATGGACCTTGGGGTGCAGCTTAGTGCGGATAAAAGTACGATAGACATGCTTTCATCTCCTATCGATACCTATAATGATACAATGAAAGGTATTGACCAGATTGCAGAGAGGGCCGTTGATACGAGTGGTAGAACTGTTAATTGCTATAAAAGTGTTAATGAAGGTGATGGTCTTACATGGGAGAATCAGGATGAGAGAGTAGATAGGCTTTATGATAAGCTGGTAAAAGAAGATATTGCTGATGCAGAAGGGGCTATGAGCGGCAAAGGATTGTCAAATCTGGAAAGAGAAAGAAAGGTTAAAGAGGGATATTTCAGCGAATTAAATGCTGGAGATATAGAGAATATATTTGATTCGGATAAAATTGGGCAGAAGTCACAAAATCTTAAAGCAGTAATTGGTGAAGTATATGATGAATTAAATGAAAATATTGATGTAATGAATAGAGATTCACAGTATTATGAAGTGGTTAATAAAAATAAAGAGAAAATAAATGATCTGATTATGCAAATTGATTCTACTGATGATAAAGATATGATCAATTTATTAAATAAAAAAATTGAAAATCTTGAAGTCAAAATTCAAAATACAATGAAATCAAAAAATGAAAGTATTCTCATAAGAGATTATATTGATAATACACCACGAGAGATTTTTATTGAGGAAACAACAAGTAAATTATGTAATGTACTTGCATACTGGGGTGTAGGAACTAACAGAGGTAAAGAAGATAGATCAGTAAAAGGATTTTATAAAGATGAACTAATTAATGGTAATATAGGATCTGTTAAATATGATAAAACAACAGGAAAACCGATAGCCAATGCATATTGGGGAACAGGTGGTTATGAATGGTCTAAAAAATATGAAATCGAGAATCATGTATCTGGCTATGATAAAGCAACAAAAACATATAATCCTGTAAATTTAGATCGTCTTAATCAGATTATTACAGATAATCCAAATAGAACAGTTTTACTTCATATTGATAAAAATAAAGATGGCAAACCTGATCACTGGATAGGTGGTAAAATTGGTGATTCTAATAATAAGTTAATTCTGAATTATGATAACAATAGAGATAAGACCAAACCTATTGTAGATGTAGATATAAATTTGATACACAATATTAATTACTAAAGGAATATGATTATGAGAAAAATGGTATTATCAATGATTATTATAATTGTTTTTTCAGGTTGTAAAGAGAAAAAGACATCTGAATTACCAAAAGTTGGAGGTGATAACCTGCAAATGTCGCAAAAGCAAATAAACGAACAGTTAAGAGTGCAGCAAAATGAGCAAATTCTAAAAGAAAAAAAAGAAAAATATTGGGATATGCTTTCGGTTAATAGAAAAAATGGTGATTTACAAGGATTATGGTATATAACAGGTGATGACTTTAAAAAAGTAAATAGCTTTTTAGGTGAAAATTTAAATTATTCAGACGGATATTGTATGAAGGTAGCTGGTGATTTAAAAACAGCAAATTTATATTTTGCTGTAACAGAAAAAATATTTTCTGTAATGATTGAACAAATTGATGAAACGAAGTATTCAATGATATACAATAACAAGAAGCGAGTTTTTCAAATTGTTAAGCTTGGTAGCAAGTCTAAACCTGATTATTCTTCCTTAACTTTTTTTTATGAAGATGAATATAAATATAATCCTAAAAGAGACGCGTCACAATTAAGTAATGGTGGTAATTATTATGATTTTTGTGTATTTGATACTCAATATGACTGTGATGTAAATGGTTGTTTAAAGCGCATTAAAGATATGGATAGTATTACAAATGCTGAACAGGAAGATCAACCTCTTGGAGTTGAATAGGTTGTACAGTGACGCTGCCACGAACAAGGCCATTCTAAACAAACCGGTTCCGATAACGGAACCGGATATCCTGGCCAGTGCAGGTAACCATTGAACCAGAGATAATCAGTAGAAAGACTATCAGAGACTATATAAACACTGTTCTTTCAAAACATCAACCTCATTATTCAATACATTCAGTACATTTAATCTCCTGTTTAATAGAATTATATGCTTTATCTGCTATCAGATTAACAGATTTCAGGTGATCTATATTATCAGGACGCAAACCTGCCAGAACCTCGGAAGGAGTTAAGCCTTTGAGAGAACAGTGAGGCCTTATATCATTGTAAACAGGGATAAACTTTTCAAGATGCTTTTGTAAAGCGTGAATATCTGGAATGCTTTCAAGAAAGAGAGACCTGTATTTCACAATCTTATTCACAGCTTCAACCATGCTGTTAGAGAAAATAATATCCTGCTGAGCAATAATTTTTTTAATAGAAATACCTGAAGAGTTTATATATTCATCAACAATGAAATTATTATTCTCCGAACCGCCGTCAACAATGAGTTGAACATCATCCGATGGATTATGGATAAATGTATCATAAGCATTTTTAATTGTATCAAGCCGTGTGTCTGCTGATAATTTTAATGAAACCCGCCATGAGAGAATGGCACGGGAAAAGTTATCAACCACAAGATAGATATACGCTTTAACATTATCCATAGTTCTGAAAACAGACACATCGGCGTGCCAGTATTGATGAGGCATGACAGCCCTTATCCCGATTCTCTGTTTTTTTAAACATCGTGGAGGTTTTGCGGAAATTCCAATGAGTCTGGCGTATTTATACCAGGTGTGAATAGAGATATTAAGCAATCCTTCCCTTCTGGCATAATGAGCAATAGAAACGATGGGCCACCCTTTAAACATATCATCTTCACATAGAGATTTAATCTTTTCAACAGATGAAAGAGATATCTGGTTAGGCCATCTTCGCATACATTTACCGATAAATGAATCAAAGCAGTAATGTTTAATCTGAAAATTCCATGAGTGGAATGTTGAGCGTGATATAGAGAAGTGCTCACAGGCAGAATCAAGACCAATGGAATCCCTGATATCATTAATAACGGAAGCAATCTCTTTCATCCGCTGAATTCCTGACAAAGCAGATTCTCTGATATTGATAATCGTATTCTTAATACGGATAATACTTTTAGCAGCAGCAAGTGCAGATTTACAGAGAAGAAGTTCTTTAATGATCAATTCATTTGATTCAAGCTTACCAGCCAGTTCAATACCAAACAGGTCTGAGTAATCGGAATAACGGAACCTGTGAAGAGTTGATTTGGGGATCTTACTAACTGTATCAGGAGGAAGAAGGTTCATTTTATAGGCAAGCTTAATGCCGGTATGGTACCTGTGTCTGGTAGAAATGGACATAAAAAATCCTGTGTAAAATCTGGAAGTTGATATAGAAAACAGTCAAGCCTCTTCCTTTACCTCTGTGCCAAGCAGAAGAACAATCCTTTCATCATTATTAACAAGAATCGGTTTCATCCCCTGCACAAGAGCCCCGGCTTTTTTAATAGCATCTTTTAAGATATATTCAAAGCCGGAAAGTTCATCCTCTTTAATACGGTCCATATACCTGAGTCCGTTAACAGCGAAAGAAAGGGCATTAAAAGCTGATAAAATATCGTAAAGCTTATATTCCACACCATCAGTTCTGAAAGCAAAGATTTCCATGATACCCTCCGTAAATTATTAATGTTGCAATTTATTATATCTATAATAAATGTTTAAAGTAACAATTGACATATATAGATATTCGATAATTTTTTGCAAGTAAATAATAGAATTTCTATAATTAATTTATTTATTAGATAAGAAGATGACAGGATCTGAACGTTTAAAAATTTTTTTGAAAGAAATCAATAAAACACAGCATGAATTTGCTTCTGATGTTGGATTGACTCAGGGAACAGTATCAGATATTATTCGTGGGAAGACTTCAGGTCTTTCTTTATCTGCTGTAAAATTATGTAAATACTTATACAATGCAAACCCCGCCTGGCTTCTCACGGGAGAAGGGGAGATGTTTATCACACTATCTGATGTTAAAGATGGTGTGATAAGCTATTCAGCCATAGCAGACATCAATGAGATAACCAGAACAAGGTGGTTTAAAAACCTCACAAAAGAGCAGAGGGATATAATAACAAACTGTTCAGCAGTGAAGGATAAGGAGATCTTGAAGAAGGTATCAGGAATAATCTCCCGCCAGTCAGCGAAAGAGGAGGGAGACCGTGAACTTGAGGAGCTTGAAGATAAAACAAAATAGATTTTTAAAAACCGGAGATACCTGATTAAGGAAGTTATAAAAAAGAATTATTTGCAATATTAAAATCATATAATACAAAAATAAAGTGAAGTAAAATACAGTTCTTTGAAAACACCAGCCCAATGAAGCAGTAAAAAATCCCGTCCACACCGCGTGAGGGATGGAGGCGTTACCCCGCAGCACAACGGAGAGAATATAAATCTGATTAATTTTTTAGAAATATAGAATCTGTTATATAGAAAAGATGCGAGGAGTTTAAGCCGAGAGCCCGGCCATGCCGCAGGTAAAGAGAAAATTTATTCAACATTAAATACCGGAACATCATGTAGGGTCGTAGCATGCTACGACCATTATAATAAAAAGGCGGCAGGGACACGCCCGAAAAGAAAACCGACATGGTATACG
>DIEX01000003.1 GCA_002418835.1 Spirochaetia bacterium UBA5763
ATGCAATAAGCGGAATGTTTGTATCACTCGGAAACGGTCTTGGTCAGGGGATGAAGGAGATAGGAGATGCAATAAAGTCCGGAGCGGCAACAGTGGCAAGCGGTGTATCTGACGCAATGAGCGCAGTAGTTGCGGCAGCAGGAGCATTGGGAACAAGCGTTGAGAGGATGTTTACAGGTGCAGTTAGTGCAGAAGGTAGAGTTCTCGGGTATGAACCGGATCGCGACGGAGATACAGTAGACATGCCTGAACTGAGGAAGAACACCAACGCGGAGAAACTAATACGTAATCTTGCATCAAACCATGAAATACCGATAGAAGCAATGACAGAGATGATGTTAGTTGCCAACGGGGTAAAGACAGTTGAAGAACTGCAGGAGTTAATTAGAAACGGGGATCAGCTTAAAGCATTTGACGGCTTTGGCTGGGAGACAGGTATGCAGAAGGAGTACTATGCAGATTATGACAGGATGCTTGCACAGAAGGCTATGAATCAGAGAAGTTCTGATATATTAAATATGAGTGATTTTTATGCATATGCTGCAGATCGTTTTCTTAAAGGTGGAGAAATTAATCCTGTAAGTGCTCTGAATCTGAATGCGGGTGAATCAAATTGGAATGCATCAAATACCCCGCTGAATATTTCTTCGGGAAGTGGCTACTGGATAGAACCGAATCCTTATGCAGCAGCATGGGCATCAAATGGTGATTTCGGGCGGGATTTTGCAAATCAGGCAGGTCAGAATTTTCAGAATGACGAGTATATAACAGGTGGTCTTAATATGTTTATGGGTACCGGCGAGGCTGTCATGGATACAGCTTTAATGTATGGCGGTGGTCAACTTCTGGGTGCTGGTGTTAATGCAGTATCGTATCTTGCGTCAACCGAGGGAAGATTGATGGCTGCAATGGCAGCGACATATATAGGACAACAGGTTAATAATGCATCATGGACTTTATTAAACAGGGTTTCACCAAGTGTGGTGAATAATATTGAGAATTGGAATTATCGAGGAATGGGGCTTGCTGATGGATCTTATTCTAATTCCGCATATCCTAATTGGGAGTATGCTACACAAAGCAATTATATGTGGGGTTGGGGAGCTGGTTTTGTTGAAGCAAACTTTAAAATTACTGGTAAAGTTCAATCTATCTATGATGAAGCTATAGATAAAGTTAAGAAAAGGAAGGATAGAAATTAATGAATAAATATAAATTTCTAACTCATAGTTTTATTCTAATATTATTTAACTGGATTATTTTTATTATAAATAAATCAGATACTATGTATTTTAAAGGATCAATTCCTGTTTCTGGTTTAGGTAAAAATATATTTTCATGGGGATTAATAATTTTCTTTTTATATTTTTATATTAATCAGTATTATGTGAATGAGTATAAGTCAGTAATGACTTCTAAAAGAATTATTATAGAATATATACTTTCCCCTTTATTTATTTTATGGTGTATAATGAATACATTGCTCTTATACAATATATTCATTTCATATTATATAAGTTTTAATGTTCTTCTTATTATTTATGCAATATGTTGTTTAGCATTATTATATTTCCAGAATAAGCTATTAAAGAAATTTGAGATGATAAAAAAATTAAATTGAGTTTAATGTTAAACAATAATTCTATTGAAGGAAAAGGGCAATGAACAAAAAAACAGAATCACCATCAATACTGAAGATAAACAATGAACAGGGGACACAACTCCCCGAAGTATACACAAACGCAGTGCTCACAAACATGACATCATACGAGTTTGAGATAACACTCGGCCTTGGCAGCAACAATTACGAAGGTGTGCGCCCTGTGGTGAATGTACGCATGAGCCCGCAGTTTGCAAAAGAGTTTACACAGTTACTCCAGAACAACATAAAGATGTTTGAAGAAAAGTTTGGTGAGATAAAAGTATTTAAGCCGGAAGTGAATTGAAGGCTTCTTTCCAAAAAGTCAGCATTGTGCATAATGGCTAAGCAGCCCGACGTCGCCGGGGATACATAAAGTTTCTGCCACAGAAAATCGGCGATGTGCGCTTGCCCTGAGCAGTTCGACAGGCTCACTGACCACCTGTCGAAGGGTTAACGAACGGGCTGCGATAATTATGCGATGTGCGGAGGGTGTGGAAGAGGTTCATGCGCTTCGACCAAGCTCAGTGACCGTGGGGAGTGTTTGATACGCTCCCTTTGTATTTCTGATTAAAATTGAGCCAGTTAATTAAAATGTTTAAAACTAAGCTGAATAAAACTCTTGCAAAATTAAATTGAATCGTTATTTTTGATTAAAGACAGGAGTGCTGATGAGCAGAATTGAAAAGCTTTTGTTAAAGATACTGACAGGAAGGCATGACAAAAATATAGATTTTGAGGAGTTACGCGGCCTTCTTCAGAAACTTGGATTTTTTGAAAGGGTAAAAGGTGATCATCATATATTTACCAGGGAGGATGTTATTGAGATAATCAACATCCAGCCCCAAGGGAAGCTTGCAAAGCCGTACCAGGTGAAGCAGGTGAGAAACCTGATAATCCGCTACAAACTCGGAGGTGAAAATGGAGAAATATAGATACGAAGTTATTATATACTGGAGTGATGAGGATAATTCATATGTGGCAGAGGTGCCGGAACTTCCAGGGTGCATGTCTGACGGGACGACGTATGAGGAGGCGCTGGCCAATGTCCGTATTATCATTGATGAATGGATTGAGACAGCGATCGAGGAAAAGAGAGCTGTTCCTGAACCTCGCGGGAAACTGATGTACGCCTGAAGTTATCTCTTGCAGAGAGCATAGTTGATATAAATATCTCAGTGCATGTCAGATGGAGGCGTTATCTCATTATTCCTTAACCTGAGTTCCCAGCAGAAGAACAATCCTGTCATCATTATTAACAAGAATCGGTTTCATCCCCTGCACAAGAGCCCCGGCTTTTTTAATAGCATCTTTTAAGATATATTCAAAGCCAAAGAGTTCATCCTCTTTAATGCGATCCATATACCAGAGTCCGTTAACAGCAAAGGAAAGGGCATTAAAAGCGGATAGAATATCGTAAAGCTTATATTCCACACCATCAGTTCTGAAAGCAAAGATTTCCATGATACCCTCCGTAAATTATTAATGTTGCAATTATTGGTTCTTTTTAATAACTATGAGTAAAATTAGTTATATTATAAATAAGATTTATCTTATTTTGTCAATAAGAAATTTCTTACTAATCAATAATAATTACGGAAAATCTTATAAATGAGGAATAGAATTTTATTAATTATTGAAGAATTGGAATTAACTCAGAAACAGTTTTCAGAAGAAATCGGAATAACTGCGGGAGGATTGACTGATTTTTTTAAAGGTCGTTCAAAAGATTTGTCCAGTTCGACAGTTAAAAATATTGTTATTAAGTTTAACATAAACCCTGCCTGGCTTCTCACAGGAGAAGGAGAGATGTTTAACGCACCATCTGATATTAAAGATGGGAAGTTAAGCTATTCAGCCATAGCAGACATCAATGAGATAACCAGAACAAGGTGGTTTAAAAACCTCACAAAAGAGCAGAGGGATATAATAACAAACTGTTCAGCAGTGAAAGACAGGGATATATTAAAAAAAGTATCAGTAATAATATCCCGCCAGGCAGCCAAGGAGGAGGGAGACCGGGAACTTGAAGAACTTGACAAAGAGGTTCAGGGGAAATAAGTGGTATAGGTGAATTTATCAGTTATCAGGCAACCTGCCTGTAGCTGATAATCTCCAGTTCGCTGATATTCCTGTTTAAAATATTTTCAAGTTTAAGGATTACATCAGTTTCAAAATAAATTTCACCACAGTTTGCGCATACCAGGCATGGAACATCTTTAACAATAATAAAATGTCCGTTATCTTCTAACATCTTATTTGTGAATCCATGATTGATTGTTTCATGTCCGCAAACAAAACATTTCTTCATTTTCTCCTCCGGTAGTTATCTTCCCAGATTAAATCATCAGGAATATAAGCAGTAATCAGGTGAATTTCAAAATCAATTTCATTAACTCCTACTACAATATGGATAGGTTTTTTATCTGCAAAACCAACCAGAAGGTAGGAGGGGAAAGGTTTATCCACTTTATATTCTTTGATTATACTAAAATCGTTTAAAACTGTAAGTATATCAGAGACGGAGATTTTCCTCTGTCTCATTCTTTGAAGGATATGATCCTTCCAGTAGAGAGAATTATTTTCTCTGGCTGTTTTAATTACAGAGATGATTAAATCATATTGCATAGAAAAGAGTGATATTTTTTCAGATAAGCAGTCAAGTAAAAATATTAATCAGAAATATCGGTTTTGACGCGTGAGGGATGCGTAGGGTTTAGCCCGCAGGGCCGCAGCGTCAGCGGAGCCCGGAGCAGCCCGGCCATGCCGCATGTAAACATGAAATTTATCCAAGAGTAAATACCGGAACATCATGTAGGGTCGTAGCATGCTACGACCATTATAATAAAAAGGGGGCAGGGACACGCCCTAAAAGAAATCATCATTAATAAATACATCTGAGAATCTTTCGATAGACAGTGGTAAAGATCTCACCATAGCAAAAGAAAGGGAATTGAAAATATGTCTGGTAGTATATCTATCCAGTGATACCGGGGCTTTATTTAAAACCCCAGTTCCCCGCTTATTTCCTGCATTGCGGTAAGCGAAATAGCAGCAAACTCATCCAGCGGTATCCCGATCTTCTCACACTCCATGATATTCTCCCTTTTAACAGAAGCTGCAAAGGCCTTCTCCTTCATCCGCTTAGTGATTGATTTAGGCTTAACACTGGATAGCTTTTTGTCAGGATAAACAAGGGCTGTTGCAAAGATAAGCCCTGTGATTGTCTCACCTGCCGCAAGGGCATGCTGAAAGCTTGTGGATCTCTCCATCCCTGTAGCCTCTTCATTGTGCATCTTTATGGCATCAATGATTTCAGGGTCATAATTTTTTGATTCAAGGATCTCAACAGACTTCAGGCCATGAAGTCTCATGTCAGCATTTGTAATTTCAACATCAAGGTCATGAAGCAGCCCCGCTGTTCCCCATTTGCATTGGTCTTCTCCTAACTTTACGGCAATGGCTTTCATTACAGCTTCTGACGCAATGCAGTGAGCAATCATCTTATCATTTTTTACATATTCATTAAGGAGATTCAACGATTCTTCTCTTGGTATTGACATAGAAAATTCTCCGGAGTATAAAATTAAAAATATCCGGATTAAGTTTAAAAAAACGGTTTTTTTATGCAAGGGTTTTATATTGTCTGAACAGGTGCAGATGTTTTCCCGGAAAAAAAGAGGGGAACAGTTTTCTGTCCCCTCTTCTCACTCATAAATGTTTGTTTATTATATCTATTTTCTTTTATCCTGGTCAAAGAAACCTTTCTCTACCTGGACTGTTGTGTTAACTGAATTTGCTTTCTGGGCTTCAACTGCCTTGCTGTGAAGGTCATATGTCACTGTACCTGAAAAAAGAATTAAACCTGTAATAAGAATTGCTGCTTCTGATATCATAATCTGTTCTCCTTTTGTTTTAGATAATTTCGTTTAAATTTTTACTTTCTTACATCCTGGTCAAAAAAACCTTTTTCAACCTGTGCAGATGTGTTAACAGTATTACCTTTGTTTACGGCCACTTCTTTGTGGTTTACGTCATAAGATACTGTACCTGAGAAAAGGATGAGGCCTGCTGCTAAAATAAGACTTTCCATAATTTGTTCCTCCAAAGAACTTTAACATTTATTTTATGGTTTACCATATATTAATTGGTAAACCAATTGTCAATAATAATAGTATTGGATAGCCAAAAAAAGTTAAAAAAAGAGAAATTTTTTTAATTATAGCAGTTTACGAAATGATTTGAGCAATGTTATCGTATATTAAAGTATTAGATTTCTCACCCGAAAAATTGAAGTGGGTTCGAAATGACGATTTGATGTTCTAATTTAATCGTAAAATGCACTATTTTAAGTAAAAGAAATTTTATTCTGCGGGTTTTTTTTGGGGCTTTCGCCCCATTTTTCAAAAAAACATTACATGTGGGGTTTGATTGAGTTTTTTATTACATTGCTGCTGAAAATGCTTCAATCCCTGTGAAAACCATGCAGAGGTGAAAAGCTGCTCCTGCTATGATGAAAATGTGGAATATCTCATGGAAACCGAAGTAATCGGGGAGCGGGTTCGGTTTTTTTATCGCGTAGATCACAGCTCCTACCGTATAGGACAAACCACCGGCCGCAAGGAAAAACATCGCATCTCCAGGCATGGTATTCACCAGTCTGCTAATGGGGACAACTACAATCCACCCCATAATGAGGTAAATTCCGGTTCCGATTACGCGCGGTGCATTAATGAAGAAGAGCTTGAATATTATTCCGGAAAAAACAAGCGACCATTGCGCTATAAGTATCCCCCATCGCATCCATCCGTCAAGGTAGAGATAGCACATCGGAGTGTATGTCCCGGCGATAAGAAGAAAAATTGCGGAGTGGTCCAGTTTTCTCCATATACTTGTGTCATTCTCTTCACTTTTGCGTGAATGATACAGAAAGCTTGCAGTAAATAGAAGAACAGCTGATAATCCGTATATAAGTGATACAATCTGAAGATTTAAATTTCCACGGCTCAGATAAACAAGAATTGCTGTCCCTATTGCCATAACCGGTATTGCACCGCCATGTGTGTATGCGGAAATTTTTTCATTTTCCGGTATATTCATAATGTTCCATCCCTTTGATTTGACTCTTTCTAAAAATTAAAACAGCGCCGGCGTTCATCCGGTTGCTAAAAAAATGCAACCTTTAAGAAAAAATTCTGTTTTAAATATTATATATGAGTTATGATAAACGGAAACTGATTTTATAAAAGAGGTGATGTATGCCTTCCACAGCTGCGCAGGTTATTGTAAGCATAATACCTATAGTAGGTATTGTTATGGGTTGCACCGTAATTTTTTTCTATCTTTTCTGGAGTTATAAGCTTAAAAAAGAGATGATAGAAAAAGGGATCTACTCCAGAACCCCTTTTGACATGGAGATATTCTCTCTCCTCGCCGGTCTTGTTCTATTTATATTGGGACTGATTCTGGTTTTCTTTTTTCTTGTCAAGGAGGGTTTCAGTTACGGGGTGCTGAGCGGTCTTATCCCTTCAGCAATCGGTCTGAGCCTGCTTATATATGTGCGAATTGCATATAAGATAAAATCCAAGAATGGATAAAGAGAATCTCTCGGACGAACAGGCTGTCAGAAAGGTTCAAAAGGGTAAGAGCGAATTCTTTTCACTTATTGTTGAGAGGTACAGCAACAGGATCTTCAGCATAGGGATGCGTTTTTTTTACAATAGTGAGGATTCAGCTGATTTTACCCAGGAGGTCTTTCTGAAGGCTTTTGATAAAATTGAATCCTACAGGGAGATCGCTCCCTTCAGGTTCTGGCTTGTAAAACTGGCTTATAACCTGGCTATCAATATAAAGAAGGGGCGGGGGGAGGAGCACCTTCAGGTTGAAGTTAATGAGCCTGTGTACTGCGGCGAATCTCCTGACCAGACACATGTAAATAATGAGCTGAAGGAGCTTCTGATGCAGGAGATAAACAGGCTCCCGGAAAGATACAGGATCTGTCTCGACTTATACTTTTTTTTCGGGCTGAAATACAGCGAGATAAGCGGGATTACCGGATACCCTGTAAATACAATAAAATCGGATGTATTCAGGGCAAAAAATATACTGAGGGACAAGCTTAAAGGCACTCTCGCGGAGGAATGTTATGAAATGTGACAAAGCAGTTGAAAAATTCATGGAACTTGATGATTACAGGGATATCCCTATTCTTTTGAGGTTTCATATAATAATGTGCAGGAGATGCAGAGCAGAGGTTGCTGCTCTAACAGCTGCCCTGGATATACTTGCATCAGAGTCGCCGTTCACCGCACCGCGCGGGTTAAGTCTCTCTATAATGAATAAAATAACAGGGGAGAGTTTATCTCACGTAGGCAGGGTTTCCGGCGGTAAATGGGTTTTTGCAGGTACAGTAATTTTTTCAAGCATACTCCTGCTGAATTTCAGCGAATCATTCATCTGGCTTGAGGAGCAGTTCGGCTCACAGTACACTCTTCCTTTGAGTATTGTTCTGGGCCTTGTTTTAACGGCATATCTTTCAATAGTTGTAGGGTGTAATTATGAGTCTGTTAAGAGATATATGGATAGTTTTCATAAGTAATTTTGAAAAATTATAATTGACCTTCAGAAAAATCCTCTGTATATAGGACATAATACATATATATCTGATTTACGGAGCATCCATGAGCAACTACGAAGCTTATTCAAAAATTCTGACAAAATCGGTTAACCACATATTTAAAAAATTTCTCAATGATAACGGGGTTACTGAGGTATTTGAAGCCCAGGCGTCAGAAAAAGACCCGCAGATTGCCATAGAGATAATGGGGACTCTCAAAGGTGAACTCCTTATCAATATGCCCCAGGCTACACTTACGCAGATATCAAGGCATTTCATTGGTGATCCTAAAGCGAGGATCACTAAAAGCGTAAGTGCTGATGTTGCAGGGGAGCTTGCTAACCTCATTACAGGCACCTTTGCCAACCTTATGCAGTACGCGGAGCATGATCTGATCCTCTCCCCCCCTGAGTTTAATGATGATCCCATCTCAATAAAGGCTCTTTATGACAATGTGAATATGTCATTCTCATCATCATTCGGCGGCTTTGATGTCGATTTCTACTACAGGGAGAACTGACAGGGGAACATTCTTCAACCGTTTATCAGCCAGCAGCTTCCACTGTACTTTACTGTGATGCTCCCCGGGCCGTTGCTGTCTGAATAGGTAAAAGTCACCCCGGGTTTATTCTTTTCCAGAAATTCTTTCAGTTCTTTATCCCAGATAATTTCAAAGGCCCAGCCTACGGCCATCTCTGCGACAAATTCGTTTATCTTACCCGTCCACCCGAACTGGCCGTCATCCACAAGAGGGTGTATCCCTGATGCCGGTGGTACTGTTATTATAATCATCTCCTCTTTGCCGAAGATGTTGCACCCCCCTGTCCCCCTGAAAAGGCCGAGCCTTCTGAAACTCATCTCCCAGGTGCTGATGCATTGACCATCGCGGCTCATGCCGAATGGTGAACGGAGAAATGGATTGTCTTTAATTTCCTTCTCCATTGCTGCTGCAAAATCATCCAGACGCTGCAGTTTAAACTCTGACTGTTTCATGATGTAAAGATTCCAGACTGAAAACATTTCAGCAACTACTATTTAAACTGGAAAAGAGTAACTGTTTTCGATATACTAATAACAATTCTATCCATTGTGCCGGAGAAAAATCAATGAAAAGGTTGGGTGATTTTTTATATAATACATTACTTCTTTCTGCGGGTGGTGCGATATGTGCGATTTCTGTCAATGGTATCCTTATCCCGCAGGAGTTTCTCTCAAGCGGTATGACAGGGGTCACTCTTGCTTTCTATTATAAATTCCCTGTTATCCCTGTAGGGGTTATGTACCTTCTTATTAATATTCCGGTCTTTATCGTCGGGCTTGTTTTTGTCGGTCTCCGTTTTGTGCTCTACTCCCTCTGGGGAATGCTGCTTTACTCGGCTATGCTTTTTGTTTTTAATTTCAGCTTAGGTATAGAGGACAGGATGCTGGCAGCGGTGATTGCAGGTGGACTTAATGGTGTGGGTGTGGCGATAATGCTTAAATCCTACGGCGCGCCCGGCGGCTCGGAGATACTCAGCGTTATCATGAACAAGTTTTTTTCCATTACTCTTGGTGCCGGCGGTGTTATAATCAATGCGTCTGTACTTCTGGTCTCATACAGTTTCTATCCTCTTGATAAAGTTCTCTACACCCTTGTTTATATTATAGTAAGCATGTGGGGGACAGATTATATATTCCACGGACTATCAAGGAGGCAGGCGGCTTTGATCATTTCAGATAAGTGGGAGGATATTCTGAAGGAGCTCACTGAAGTTCATAAAATCGGTGTTACGCTCCTCCATGGCCGCGGCGGTTATCACACCAATAAAAAGATGATTCTCTACACAGTTATTAATCGAAGAACTGTTTCAGCATTAAAAAAAACTGCAGTTGACATTGATCCCAATGTCTTTATAAGCATTATAAATGCTTCGGATGTAACAGGGGTTGAGGTGGGGAACCAGCCGCGCTGGTAAAATCTTGTCAGCAGCTGAATTTTAGGGGTAATACCGTAAAAATATCATCCCATTTACAATTGTTTCTTTGAAATGACATAGGGTGATAATTAAATTTTAAAAATTTTAAGTTCAGGTTCAATTATGGATTGTCACAGTGCGGTTTCAGCATGGTATTATATTATAAAAGGCTGCCGGTTTCAGAAGATGTATTGTTCCGGCCGGCATGAAATTTATAGGTAATTCATCAAGGAGAATGATATGAGCGAACGTACTTTTTTTCAGAGGATTTTTGGAATATCAGCAACAGCGTGTGCAGCGGAGGGGAGCTGGACTCTCGATGGCAAAAATTTAAAAATCGATCCTGGTAAACTCCCGGGACTTTCATCTCCGGGAACAGGTGTGCGAATTGAAGGGAAAGGGCTACCGGAGCGGATTCTACTCATCCACGGAACTGATGGAGAGTTTCATGCCTTCAGGAACAGGTGCACACACGGCGGGAGAAGGCTCGACTCTTCCGGAGATGGAGTGCAGTGCTGCAGCGTCGGTAAGTCTTTTTTTGATATTAATGGAACAATAATGTCAGGATCCGCAAAAAAGAACCTGAAAAAATTTAAAATCAGGAGAGAAAATAATTATATTATTATTGAACTGTGATTTATTAAAAATTGCAGTTTATGTAATGAACAGTGTGCTGTCATTACGAAGGAATGTGAGGCGACCTTCGGAAGAGCTGGAAACAAATCGGTCCTTGCAGGAACTGTTATATCAGATAAAACCCTTATCTGTCAATACAGACTGCCACGGTATTTAATGCCTCGCAGTGACAATAATGAATTATCTCACAGGTTCTTGCTATATAAAAAATTAATAAACGAAGGAGTTAAAAGAATGAAGGTGTTATATGTTTTAGCTGCGGCGGCTATGGTTTTTTCATCTTTCAATCTCTATGCACAGTGTACAGATGGGGACTGTACCAATGGCAAAGGTAAGTTTCTCTTTACCAACAAAGCTGTTTATGAAGGTGAGTTCAAAGGCGGTAAAATGACCGGCAGGGGCGTTTATGTTGATCAGAAAGGTGACAGGTATGAGGGTGAGTTTACAGATGGTAAACTGAATGGAAAAGGGAAAGTTAATTATAAAAACGGTGAATCAGCTGAAGGTAACTATAAAGATAATCTCCTCGAAGGTAAGGGTGTTATAGTTTCCAAAACCGGTGATAAATATACAGGCGATTTTAAAAAAGGGAAGAAAGAGGGGAAAGGCGAATTCATTTACGCGTCAGGCGAAAAATATTCAGGAATTTTCAGTAAAGACGAATTCAACGGAGAGGGGACTTTTAATTATAAAAACGTAAGTTCTTACAAGGGGAATTTTGTTGAGGGTAAACCGAATGGGACCGGGACTTTTACTGATGCTAATGGAGATACTTTCAGCGGTAATTTTAAAAACGGGAAGATCAACGGAAACGGTAAAGCTGTTTTTAAAAACGGGTCACATTACGAGGGTAATTTTATCGACAGTGTAATGAGCGGGCAGGGATCATTTACCGATGACAAAGGTAATATGTATGTAGGTGATTTTAAAAACGGGAAACTTAATGGTAAAGGTAAAGTCACTTTTTCAAATGGTGAAATATTCGAAGGGGATTTCGTGAATGATCTCCTTAATGGAAAGGGTAAACATATTTCTAAAACCGGCGCTGTTTATGAAGGGATGTTTAAAAACCATAAATACAACGGTAAAGGGGAATACACTCAGCCGAATAAGATAAAATATGCCGGCGATTTTAAGGATGGAAAACCTCACGGAAACGGTGCTCTTTACAGGCCTGACGGTACTGAGGCCCAGAAGGGTAAATTTGTTGAAGGGAAGTTTCAGGAGAAGTAATGTCTTTGCAGATTTTTTCTGTTAAATCAGATAGAAGGGAACAGCTTGTTGATGTTACAGCGGAGGTTGCATCCGCTGTAACAAAGTCAGGAGTGATGGATGGTATTTGCTATATATTCACACCTCACACAACAGCTGCTATAACAATAAATGAAAATGCAGATCCCGATGTGCGGCGTGATTTTATAAAAGGGCTTAATCACCTGAATTTTGATGCTGTGGATTTCGCACATAGCGAAGGGAATTCCGCTGCACACATTAAATCATCACTTGTGGGTTGTTCGGAGTTTGTTATTATCGAAGGCGGAAAGCTCAGGCTCGGTACATGGCAGGGTATTTACTTTTGCGAATTCGACGGGCCCAGGTCGCGGCAGGTTTACGTTACTGTTAAGTAAGATTATTCCTCGAAGAGGGCCTGCTGCTCCTCCTCTATTGAGCTGTTGAATTTTATGCCAAGGTGTTTATAGGCGCTCATGGTTGCCATTCTTCCGCGCGGGGTCCGTTTCAGGAGCCCGCTCTGCACAAGGAAGGGCTCGTAATAATCCTCAAGCGTGTCTGTCTCCTCTCCCACTGAAATTGCGATTGTCTTGAGCCCAACAGGTCCGCCGCTGTATTTTTCGATTATGGAGTGGAGTATCCTCCTGTCCATTTCATCAAGGCCCAGCTCATCAATATCGAGGCGCTCTAATGCGTACCTTGTTATTTCAAGGTCAACACACCCCTTCTTCATTACAACAGAGAAGTCCGTGACACGCCTGACTATCCTGTTTACAATCCTCGGCGTGCGGCGTGAGCGTTTTGCTATCTCAAGTGCCGCGTCATCATCCATTGCTATACCCATAATCCCCGCTGTACGGAGAGCAATGGTTCTCAGCTCCTCAGGCTCGTAATAGTTGAGACGCAGCGGTATACCGAACCTGTCGCGAAGAGCTGAGGTGAGGAGTCCTGTGCGCGTTGTAGCGCCAACAAGTGTAAAGGGGGCAAGGTTCAGCTTTATGCTCTTTGCTCCAACCCCCTGGCCTATGATAATGTCGATAGACCTGTCCTCCATTGCAGGATAGAGTATCTCCTCTATTGCAGGTGAGAGCCTGTGGATTTCATCTATGAAGAGCACATCGTTCTCCTCAAGGCCTGTGAGAATTGATGCAAGGTCGCCAGCTTTGTCTATAATAGGTGCTGAGGTTGCCTTGAGGTTTACACCCAGTTCCTGTGCTATGATAAAAGCAAGAGTTGTCTTCCCCAGTCCAGGAGGACCTGAGAGGAGTATGTGGTCCAGAGATTTTTTTCTCATCTTTGCGGATTCGATGAATACCTTGAGGTTCTCTGTAATTTTTTTCTGCCCTATGAATTCATTAAGCGTAGAGGGGCGGAGCGACGCGTCCTGATCCGTCTCTTCACCGGGAATCTTTGCTGTATCCAGAAGTCTTGAAAACTGGTCCATTTCTCTCAGGGGAGTGTGTAGTTTTTAAGGGTCTTAAGTATGGCATCAGCAGTCTTAAGGGAGAGGATCTCCTCCCTCAACCTGACGTCGCTCATCATCTTTGCGATATTTGCCAGCGTTTTGATGTGCTGTGTAAGTTTGTCTTTAGGCACAATAAGGAGTATTATAATTTTTACAGGTTCATTATCTATGGCTTCAAAATTGATCCCTTTGGGGCTCAGTGCCATTATTGTGGTGATTTCGCTCACTTTTGTAGTGGAGCAGTGTGGTATGGCAACACCGTTCCCGATACCTGTGCTCATCGATTTTTCTCTCTCAATTAGGGCATTTTTAATTGCCCCGGCGTCTTCCGCTGGAATATCTTTATTCTTCGCGGCAAGTTCCACCATCTCCTCGATCATATCCCATCTGTTTTTGGCAGCGGGTTTTACGAGTATATTATTTTTCTTTAAACTGTCAAGAAGGCTCATGTCACCATATCTGATGTATGTAGTTTTTCAGGTCAAGACAATAACGGATTCTGAAAATCCTGAATTTTGTAAATAGTATGGATAATTGTTTATTCGTCAAGTCTATATTGCCGGTTATAAACAGTATTTATGAATTGTAAAATGAATTCAGTGGCATTATAAAAAAGATGAATAAAAATTGATTGACTGATAATAAAATGAGGTTTTAATTTTAAGCATATAACAAGCTTAAGAGGAATGAATATGATCAACCTTGAAGAGAAGGGAAACGGGCTTTTTGTCATTAAAATTGTCATGAAAGAGGTTCACACTCTTGATGTGCCTGATCTTAAAGAGAAAATTCAGCATGCCATAGTTGAAAGGGGTATAAAAAAGATGGTACTTGACCTTTCTGAAGTGAAGGTCATAACCAGTACAGGTATAGGGATTTTTCTCAATATAAACCAGATTCTGAAATCCCAGCTTAAGCTTGCATGCCCTAACGATGATGTGAAAAAAGTCCTTGAACTTACAAAAGTTACTTCAGTAATCAAGCTCTTCGGCGCAGTTGATGATGCAATAGCGAGTTTCGGCTGAAATCCGGCTGGAGGTCTTTCCTTCTGTTAATCAGGAAAGAAAGGGGTTCATCTTCTTCTCGCGTCCCACTGTTGTTTCAGGCCCGTGACCCGAAAGCACTCTTGTAGAATCGGGTAGTATTAAAATTTTAGATCTTATTGAGTTTATAAGCTCCTCGTAGCTTCCCCCCGGAAGGTCAGTTCTACCTATGGAGTAGTTGAACAGGGTATCCCCCGAAAATAGAACATCATCTATGAGAATGGAAACAGAGCCCTTTGAATGGCCCGGTGTATGCATGAGGCCAAGCTTCATCCCTGCAATCTCAATTTCGCCTGAGGAGGGGAGGTTCCTGTCAGAGCTTATATCTCCGGGATCAGGGACTCCGAACATCCTTGCCTGCATACGCACAGTCTGTATAAGGTCGGTATCCATATCATTAACATAAAAGGGGACATGGAACTTTTTTTTAACAGCGTTTACACCATCAATATGGTCAATATGCCCGTGGGTCGCAATTATTGCTTCAAGTTCAAGTTTTTCAGATTCTATCTTTACAAGAAAGGGTTTTATCCCTGCACCGGGATCTATTATTACCGCTTTCTTCCCGTTTACAACCAGGTATGAATTCACCATGAAAGGCCCGTTTGCAAGTGTAAAAATGTCCATAACTTCTCCGGCTTATTTATGTTCTCATCTCCTTACAGGTGCTTCAGGGAGATGTCAATTGTTTTATACTTATAGAACTCTGTATATAGAAGCAAAAAAAAAGCCGTTTACACGGCTTTTCAGTTTGTTCAATTAAGGAGGTTTTTACGAGCAATAAGTTCAGTTTGTGTTAATAATTATTCTTCTTCACAGGGCTCATCTCTTTCATTGTTTCTTGCCATCTCAGGATGAGGCGCTGTCACACATTTATCCAGTGTATGTATTTTTTCTTTCTCTTCTATATTTTGATGTTTTTCTGTTAAATTTTTCATATTGTTACCCCTCATTAAGTATATGTTTAATATATATTAATTTTATAAAATAGTCAAATACTAAATGAATTTTTTTGTTTTTTCTATAATTTTTATAGAGTTTAAAATCGCAGAAGCCTCTGCGAGGGGCTCCCAGGGGGCGATGTCCGAGCTGAGACGATGTTTTAATTTTTGTGGCCTTAACCTCATTTAAAGGAAAAGAGAGATATGTTGATAAATCAGGCGTGATTTCGGAGTTTCAGCTCCATTGGGTGGGGGTGTAGATAGTATTGCTCTTTCAGGTATTTTTCGTCATATTTTCTGACGTAGTGATTCATAAGTGTTACAGGTACGATTAGCGGGATTAATTCCTTTTTATAGTTATCTATAAGTTCAAGAGATTCAGCTTTATCTTCTGAGGTGAGATTTTTTTTGAAATAGCCCAGTATATGCTGAAGCACGTTGCAGTTTTTACTGACTGTTGCAGGCTTTTTCATACCTTCCATGAATGTATTGAAGTAGGTACTGCTTACTCCCTGAAGGTTTGCTTTTGTTGCTGATGCCGCAATCTTTCCGCAATCCCTGTAATGCACATTTGAATGCGCCATGAGGAGGAGTTTATGAGCGGCATGGAACTGCAGAAGCCCGTGAACTGTATGACCTGTTTCGGTCATCTCCTGCCATCTTCTGTAAGCGAATACTCTTTCTATAAAATTTTCACGCAGGAGGGGATCGTGGAGCCTCCCTTCATCCTCCACAGGGATAAGGGGGAATCTCTCCATGTACATGGCAGCGAATATTCCGCGACCGTTTTTCTGCGGTGTGCCGCCCTTTTCAGGATAGATCTTTATCCTCTCCATTCCGCTTGAGGGTGATTTTGCCTTGAAGATGAATCCGCAGAGTTTTTTATCAGCAAGAAAGCCGAGTATCTCCTCCCCCCATTTTTTCATCTGATCAGTATAATCTATTCCTGATTTAATTGTCACAAGCCTCGGGTTTTCTACAGAACCCACAAGCCTCATTGCTTCCCGTGGTATGGAGAGCCCGCACTGTACTTCAGGGCATACCGGTGTGTATTCGAAGAATTCACCCAGGGTTCCGGAGAGGTACGGTTCGTGTTTATGCTGCCCGTCGTACCTGACTTTATTTCCCAGAAGGCAGGAGCTTATTCCGATTGGTATTTTGTTCATGTTATTCCTCCATTCCGGGAGTGCAGTATCCTCTTTTCAGCAGCTCTTCAAATTCTCCGGCAGAGACAGGTTTGCTGAAGTAGTAACCCTGGTATTCATCGCAATTATGCTGAACAAGAAAATCAAACTGATCTTTGTTTTCAATACCCTCACTTACAACTGAAAATTCCAGATTATGTGCAAGATCAATTATTGAACGAGTAATGGTTATAGATTTTGTATCAAAGGGGAGTGAATCAACAAATTTTTTATCGATCTTGAGAGCGGAGATCGGAAGTTCCTTCAGTTTGCTTAAAGATGAATAACCTGTTCCGAAATCATCTATGGTTATAGATATCCCCATGTTATGAAGTTCGTTAAGCTTGCTTATGTTTTCCCCTTCGTTTTCAAGAATCCCGGATTCAGTAATTTCAAGGTCAAGATATTGAGGTTCAAGTGAAGTCTGCTTTAATATTTCTTTAATCATAATTACAAGGTTTTTCTGACGGAACTGGTATACTGAAAGATTAACTGAAATACGTAAGGGTTTATATCCTGCATCGATCCACTTTTTATTCTGGATACAGGACTGGAGCAGTATATTGTTTCCAATATCCACAATCCTGCCGTTTTTTTCTGCGATTGGTATAAAATCCATAGGTGCAACATAGTTTTTTCTTCTATGACAATACCATCGTATCAGGGATTCCATTCCAACAATTTGACCATCCCTGTCGACCTTAGGCTGGAAGTATGCGATAAATTCATCCTGTTTTATCGCTTCTATCATGTCTTTTTCAAGTATGGATCTTCTCATCATTTCATCATGCATTATTCTGTCAAAAAACTGGTATGAGTTTCTTCCACGATCTTTGGCATTGAACATTGCCTCTTCGGCGTTTTTTATAAGTGCAGCCTCATCATGGCTGTCATCGGGGTAAAGGCTTATACCTATGCTGACCGAGCCGCGAATGGATTCACTCTCCACTTCAAAGGGGTCATTGAATGCTGAAAATATTTTACGCAGAATAAAAGGTACATCATCGCTGCTTGCGATATCAGTAAACAGAATCATGAATTTGTCTCCGTCAAAGCGGGCCACAATATCATCGGTTCTGATTGCGTTCTGCAGCCTGTTCGCTGACTGCTGAAGCAGAGCGTCTCCTATATGGGTTCCATAGATGTCATTAATTTTTTTGAAGCCGTCAAGCCCTATGCATGTGATTGCGAGACGGCTCCCCCTGGCACGTCTTTTTGCTCCTTTCATCAGCTCCACTTCAAGCCGGGTCAGGAACATCTCCTTGTTAAAAAGATTCGTAAGAGAATCATGAAGTGCCTGGTGAATAGCATGTTCAACAAGCGCTTTGTGCCTCCGTTCGGTTTCAAGCATTTTTTTATGAACTGAAGAGATGCTGCTTATATCGATAATTATCAATCTTGCAATTCCTTCTTTCGATTCAATAATCACATAGAAGGGGAGCTCTGTACCGTTTTTTGTCAGAAAAATAAACTCATCTTTTACAGGCTGGGTTCCGGTAAAGGCTGATTTCAGGGCGGAGTTCAGTTTATCATTTTCTTTTTTGCATATTAATGAAAATATTGAGGGATATGTTTCAATGGAGTTCAAATTCAGGAACTGCCTGGTTCTTGAACTTGCAAAAATAATCCCGCCGGACTGGTCACATTCTAAAACCATAACAGGGAAAGATTCAGCGAAAGCCTTTGTATCAGGGTTGTAAGTATCCATTGAAATATTGTTTTTTTCTGTCTCCACGAATACCTCTTTAATACGGTTAGTGTTTAAATTCATCCTTTGCAGGTGATTTTTTTCAGTAATAATTCCAAAACGTAGTTTTAAGTTAAAAAAAATTATTTCATCTGCCGAAGGCCGCATGAATAATAGGGCTTCTTTTTACTTTAAAAAGTTAAAGAATAAGTACTTGAATTTTTACAGAATTTCAATAGCATTAAAAAATAATATTATAGTTTGTATGCTATGTCAAATATTTAAAATATGGAGATCTATCATCAGGAAATTCAGGAAATGGCCGTAAGAATCTGTAATATGGTTTAAGCTGCTCCGGTTTAACATATTCATTTGATTCATACACGCGAACTGATTATTGAATGAACAGTATGGGATTGCAGTTTTAAAAACTGAATCCCGTTATATGCCAGTTTATATACTGCTTGATTTCTTTATAATTTCAGTAAGAATCTCAGCAGTTTTGACAGTTTTGTTAATATCAACAATCTCCGGCCTGTCTTTTTCAGTGTGGGTTATATCCTGGATCTCCATGTTGTCAGTAAACCACATTGAAGATACAGCTATTGCGGGTACTCCATACTGAATAAAAATGCTGTGGTCCCCCTGGGGCCACTGCGGCCCCTCTGAGACGCCGGCATGTTTATTAATCTCATCAATTACAATTTTACGGAAAGATTCCGGTATTCCGTAGAAAGAAAAAGCAGTATCTCCTTCATAATAGCCTGCACCATCTATATTGATATTGAGAAGGATGTCGCCGAATCTCCCTTCATTTTTTCTGATGAAATCCATCTGCCCCGGGACACCGTAGTAGTCTTCTCCGTTAAAAGGGGTGAGTTCGATCCTGTATTCTCCGGCATAGTCTGAAAGGAGTTCAGAAAGCAGAAGCAGTATTATAACACCTGTTGCATTATCAATTGCGCCGGGGGTTCCTTTTTTTGCATCTATATGTGCCGAGATTATTATCCTGTTTAATCCGGCATCACCTTTTGATGCTGTTAAATTGTAAGCTTTTGAATCGACTCTAACAGCAGTTGATTGAAGCTTGATAGTTTCACCTCTGAATTTTAAAAGCTGATCACCCTCAATGTCTGTCATATAAATTGAAGGTATATTGAAATCGCCGTCTTCTATAAGGGGGAAAGGATATGCTCCGCCTGCAAGAGAGGAATTTCTACCTGTGGCGCAGATTATTGCAGCGGGATTCTTTTTCTCAAGAAGCGCAATAACCCGCCTGTGGCTTTCGGGATTATAAAAAACAAAATTTTTCGGCATAAGTTGTTCCTTTGCAATATCTCCATAAAGAAGAAGTGCTTTTGATTCAATGTCTGCAGCTTCAAGTTCATCAATATCAGAAGCAGACACAAGAACCGCTTCTACGCTGCACCCTTTAGAATATGGCGAAGCCTGTGCTGTAAAGTTTTTGCCATTGACGGTTAAACTGACTGAACCGGGGAGCCAGTCCATTACATCAAGGCGATCCTTTTCTATACTCCAACCTGATTGCGATACAATCTTTTCAAAGAACTCAGTTGCCTTTATATTCCCGGAGCTCCCCACTGAGCGGTTTCCGGTTTCATTACAGAGAGTATTCAGGTAGCGTGAAGCTTTGAGTGTAAGAGTTTTATTCATTCTTTTCTCCTTATTTTCTGGAGAATTATTCAGATGTAACCGGTTTAATTGATTGTATAAAAACGACAAACCGGCATATTGCAGTCAAGAGTGCTGAACTGCGAAGGTGTAATCCCTGTGAAATGTTTAAATGCCCTTATGAAATGCGGCTGGTCGTAATAACCTGCCTCATAGCAGATATCAGTGAGAGATTTACCGCTCTGTAAAAGTGAGATGCAGTTTTCGAATTTTACTATTTCAGCAAACTGTTTCGGTGATAGCCCCACCCCCTCTTTGAAGATCCTCTGAAGGCTCCTTTCTGATAAACTGAACTTCTCCAGAGATTTATACGGGAGGCTCATCCCGGTAGTATATCTGATTTCATTAATGCACGATTTTATAAAGTAACTATGATGCAGTGATTTAACTCTGACATGCCTGAGCAGGAAAGATTCGATAATCTTTATTTTTGAAATATCATCGGGAGAGTCTGCAAAGAGCCATGAGTAATTTTTCCAGCTTTTGTAAATATCAGTGAAACTGATAATTCTGCCGGTTATTTCATGAAGAGGTATATTCAGGAGAGCTGATGCTGTTTCGGTTTTCAGAACTGCCGCGATCATCCCGCAGTTTTCCGGCGCAGTGACGTTGCTGTAGGATAATTTCTGCCCGCAGAGAGAAAACTCAGGCTGACTAATTTCATCACCAGATGAGTTTCGATCAAGAAAGGGCTCCCTGTAGTGGAATATCAGCTGAATCTGACCCGTGGGGTAAACAAGCTCAGTATGCGGAGATGAAAGAGTGTCAATAGACCAGAAGCTGCTTATATAATCCGCAAGAGCAGGTGATGGAGTATAGACCTTTACCATAGCTCAATTGAATCAGGAACTTATTTTCAGTCAAGAAATTAACTCTATTTTCTGAAACTTGAGGACGGGGAACTGGATTACTATGCTATTAATTGATAAACGCACAAACACTCTTCTTGACAAAAAAAGAATACCAGTCATATTTTTTTCAAGAGATTGTTGAGGTGAGCATGGGGATTGCAGGTGATATAATAATAGTCATAGTTTTCGGTCTTGCTGCGGGGCTTATTTTCAACATGATTAAGCTCCCGCCGATTATTGGATATATTATCGCAGGAATTGTAATCGGCCCATTTACCGGTGGAATAACTGTTTCCGACCTTGCAAGGGTTGAACTCCTTGCGGAGATCGGTGTTGCTCTCCTCCTCTTCTCCATAGGCCTTGACCTCTCGTTCAAGGAGCTCCGCGATGTACGCGGTATTGCAATTATTGGGACAACGGTGCAGATTCTGCTGTGTATTCTTTTCGGTTTTGCAATCGGGCATTTCATGGGTCTGCCGGCAACTGTATCAATTGTTTTCGGTATGGTAATCTCTCTTTCAAGTACAATGGTTGTGCTTAAAGTCCTTATGAGCAGGGGCCTCATCGGAACTCTCTCCAGTAAAGTGATGATCGGTATTCTGATTGTGCAGGATCTTGCAGCGATCCCTTTAATGATAGTTATACCGAAACTTAATGATATAAGCAGCAATCTCAGCGGTATGGCTTTCATTATCCTGAAAGCTGTTGTTGTCCTTGCAGTGATTATAATAGTGGGGATCAGGCTCATACCTTTTATACTGAAGTATGTGGCAATGCTTAATTCACGGGAGCTTTTTCTTATTACGATTACCGCAATAGGGCTTGGTATAGGTTACCTTACTCACATGTTCGGGCTTTCTCTTGCCTTCGGCGCATTTGTGGCGGGTATGGTGATCAGTGAATCTGACTACAGCCACCAGGCGCTTAATGATATTATTCCGCTCCGTGATGTATTCGGTCTTATATTCTTCACATCCATAGGGATGCTGCTGGACCCGAAGGTAATTACAGGAAACATTACCCTTATTTCTCTCCTTGTTTTTCTTGTGGTTGGAGGTAAGTTCGCGATATTTTCATCGTTGGCTTTGATTTTCAAATACAGGAATATTATACCCCTGGCTCTGGGGCTGAGCCTTGCGCAGATTGGTGAGTTCTCCTTTGTTCTGGCGCGTACAGGTATGCAGGGGGGAGTTATTGACAAGGAGTTCTATTCTCTCATTCTTGCTGTTTCTGTTATTACTATGATTTTATCACCGTTCCTTTCGATGCTTTCAACTCCGCTTTACGCGCTGAAGAGAAAGTGGTTTATGCATGAGCAGGTGCAGACAATCAATATGCCGGAGAGCGGGCTTTCGGGCCACGTTCTCATTGCAGGAGGTGGGCGGGTCGGTTCACAGATAGCCTCTGTTCTTCACAGGCTTAATTTCCCCTTTATTATTATTGAGCAGGACTTCAGGAGATTTGAGAAGAGCAAGGAGATTGGATTCCCAGTAATATACGGAGATGCAGGGCAGGAGCCTGTTCTTTCTGCGGCAAATATCGATAAGGCTAAACTTGTAATAGTTTCTGCTCCTTCAATGATAACGGCCAGGGAGATTCTGAATATTGTGAAGACTCATAATCCTGCCGTGGAGATAATTGTCCGGGCAAATGATATGGATCAGATAAAGGAACTTCAGAAACTTAATGTAAAAGAGATCGTTCAGCCTGAATTTGAGGCAAGTCTTGAAATGATAAGGCAGACCCTTCTTCACCTTAATTACAGAGTGCCGGCGATTCAGAGTCTCATTGACGATATCAAAGAGACTACGTACTCCACAGGCAGGACATCAGCTATAAATTCATTTATACTTAAATCGATGAAAGATACGCCGTTTCTCATAGAGACAGGGTGGTATGAAGTAAAAAGCGGTGATTATATAGAGGGGAGGAGCATCAGAGAGCTTGAGGTGCGTAAGAAGTCCGGGGTATCAATTGTGGGGCTCATGAGGGGCGGGGCTTTTATCCCTAATCCTGAGCCTGACCTTGCTTTTTCCGCCGGGGATATTGTTGCCATAATCGGGACAGAGGAGAAGAGAAATCAGTTTGAAAAGATATTTGTAGCATAAAAAAATTAAGCCAATGATTTATTTTGATTATTTTCAGGAATTCTGTGACTCCCTGATCACCAGGGCATCGCAGGATAGCACTGAAACTATACGTTTAGCTACACTCTCAAAGAAATATGATGTCACAGGATTTCTTTTCCGGGAACCCATTACCACCAGGTCTGTTGATGAGTTCTCCACAAACTCCTGAACAAGCGGCGCAGGTTTTCCCCATTCAATAATGATGTTCATTCTCTCCCTGTCATGTGCGGACATACCCATTGAATCAATAAAAGTGTTAAAATCTCTCTGTGCATTGATTTTTATCTGCTCGTGGAATGCATTATGGCCGTCAAGTGCATGTGATCCGTAAGCCTCTTCAGCATGGAGTATGTCTATCTTCTGATCTTTGAATATAGCAAGGGCTGTTTTTATCGCCCCTGCTGAAATACTGGATATATCGGATGCGGCAAGTATTTTGCTGTATGGCCTGCTCATTCTGTCTGTTACTATGAGCATTGATATATCTGAACGCCCCATGAGACTGTTTACTGTTCTGCCAAGAGTATGGCGCCCCAGCATTACATCACGCGCTACTCCGCAGATTATAAGGTCACAGTTTTCCTTTGAAGCTGTTTCAAGAATAATATCAGCAGTATCACCTTTTTTTATTACTATGCTGATCCTTCCTGAATTATCAGGGAGAAATTCCTTCAGTTCATACCGTGCTTTCTCAGCAAGTTTTTCGGCATAGCTGTGGGAGCTTATAAATCGTTTACGGTAGAAGGTCCGGAATTCGTTGGATGGCTCAATGACATGGAGAATAATCAGTTCAGCATCAAACTGTCTCATAAGCTGGAGCGCCCTGTCAAGTGCACGGTCACACCTTGCACTGAAGTCTGTTGCCAGAAGAAGTTTTACCGGA
Source organism: Spirochaetia bacterium UBA5763 (assembly GCA_002418835.1). Classification (GTDB taxonomy): domain Bacteria; phylum Spirochaetota; class UBA4802; order UBA4802; family UBA5550; genus UBA5550. The sequence continues at coordinate 23,952 of DIEX01000003.1, forward strand.
GGAACTGCCATCTCGTCACCCTGTCTTTTTTATCTTTTATCGCATATTAATATATAAACCATTTAAAGTCAATACCCGTTACATCATTGCTCTATAATAAAAAAACTGTCATCTGCTGAAACAGTTAAGAATTTTAAGAGTTGTTTTCTCCATGTCCTTCTGGCTCACCAGCACAGAGAGAATGTCCCCCGGAAAGATAACAGTTGAACCCCGTGGAGCTATTATTACATTGTCTCTGTTTACCATAGTTATTGTTACACCGGCGGGGAGTTCCATTTCTGATATACGGCATGCTCCTGTGTAAACATCATTATCTATAAATATCTGTATCAGTTCATAATCAGTTTCATGAACTGTGACCAGTTCCATTGTCTGTGCAGGTTTCTTCCGGTTTTTCCCGCTCAATTTCAGAATATCAGCAAGCTTTCCGATGGTTGTACCCTGGATTATTATGGAGAGTGTAACAGCAAAGAATATTATATTGAAGATCTGATGACCGTTATCGATCCCTGCAGCAGCAGGATAGGTCGCAAGAACAATAGGCACTGCGCCCCTCAAACCGCTCCAGCTTATGAATAGTTTTTCTTTCATTGAAAATCCGGTGAAAGCAGTGCATATAAAAACTGCAGCAGGGCGTCCGAAAAAAGTAAAAATCAGGAAGAGCAAAAATCCAGGAATAAGAACATCTGATAGCTGATGAGGGAAAACAAGGAGACCCAGCAGAATAAAGAGCCCGACATTTGCAATAAATGAGAGAATCTCGGTAAAAGAGGAGATTCCGCCTTTGAAAGGAATTTTTTTATTCCCCATAATATATCCGGTAAAAAAAACCGAAATCATACCGCTTGCCCTGCATAGGTCAGCTATACCGAAACTGAAAAGAATTACACCTATGAGAAAAACATAGTAATAACCTATGTCTATGTTCCTGATTTTATTGAAGCACCAGATAGCTGCTTTAGCAGATATTATGCCGAAAACTACACCTCCGCCAAGCTGCCAGGTAAAAAGGAGAATGGACTCAGAAGTCTGTATTCCTGCACCTGCGGCAATTTTTATTATAAAGCTTACAAGAATAATCGCCATAGGGTCATTGGCCGCTGATTCTATCTCAGTTACAGATGCAACTTTTTTGCTGATTGATCTTGTTCTGAGAATCGAAAAAACTGCAGCAGCATCTGTTGATGAAATTATCGCACAGAGAAGAAATGAATTTATGAATGTCCAGCCGCTGAAATAATAGAAAATCATTGCGGATATAATTGCAGTAAGAAAAACACCTGCTGTTGCAAGTAGCATCGCAGGTTTTGCCACAGGCCTGAAATTGTGAGTTTTGGTGCCGTAACCTCCGGCAAAGAGAATGAATATCAGAGCGATATTTGCTGCACTACTGGTTAAAAGAGCATCATCAAAATAAATTATTCCGGTTACATCACTTCCGAAAATTATCCCTATGGCAAGGGCTATAATAATGAGAGGGACATTAAGCCTTGTGGATACCCTGGCAATAAAAACCATGAAAAGAAGGATAACAGAAATAATCAGCAGAATAGGCTGTCCCATTTTACCTCATAAAAAGAATAGTTCTTTTAAGGATTTTTTAATATCAACAATGCAATGGACTTATAAAAAACAGCTGATTATGATTATTCATTAAAATAAAAAGATGTAAAGCATTTTACACCTGTTCCATTTCAGTAATTTACCTGTAGCGTGTCAGCCTCAAGGCGATCCCTGTGCTCATCTGTATATAGAATATAGTTTTTCTCCTCCAGCAGCCATGCTTTGTTGATGTTGTTCTGCGCGGCAACAGATAACAGCCATTTCTCTTCAGCCGGGTGTATTTCATTATCAGAGGCGGCAAGGAGAAGTCCGTCTTTAAGAAATTTTTCGGCAATGTCAGGTGAAGAGAATTCCGGAGGTGTAACAGTAATATATTTATTGTCCAGTATCTCATGGATTGCATTTTCTACAAATGACTTTTCAAAACCGAGATTTTCACCGACACGGGTCACCAGTTCATGCTCCTTTTCAGAAATTTTTCTGTCTTTCCGTATAAGAAGAAGTAAGCCTTTCAGATAACTGCTTGCATCGAGAACTGATATTTTCATTTGTATCCTCACAGATATAATTATTATATTCTTTTTTTGACTCAGTATAACGAATGTTGTTACAAAATAAGGTGAATTTAAAAAAAGAACGGTGCCGGTTTAAAAATAATTAACCGGATAATTTTTTAATGGAAATCTTCACCCGTATCTCTGCAAAATGTCCCATGGAAAAAAACGCGGTTTTTGACATTACGGTAAATCCCAAGTCTTCAAAGAGTGAAGCCATAATTGACAGCAGCGGTAATATAAAGGTGTACCTTAACTCCCCACCTGTTGATGGAAAGGCAAATAAAGAGTGTATTGAGGTGCTTTCAAAAAAACTGAAAACAGCAAAATCGAATATCTCTATTGAAAAGGGTGAGCAGGGGAGACACAAGAGAATTGCGGTTTCCGGGATGTCGATGGATGAAGTGATGCAGAAGATTAAAGGTGATAAATGAAGAAGAGATTAGGGTTCCACCTCTCGGCAGCAGGTGGAGTATATAACGCAATAGATGAGGCAGCAGAGCTTGGTATTAATGCCCTGCAGATATTCACAAAGAATTCGAACAGGTGGACAGCGCCTCCGCTGAAGGAGAACGATATAAAGCTGTTCCATGAAAAGTGGAGATCTTCTGGTGATCTCTCAATCATCTCACACACCGGTTATCTGATAAATCTTGCGGGTGAGGGTGAAAACCTGGAGAAGTCTAAGACCCTCATGCGCGAAGAGATCCTTCGTGCTCATCTGCTTGGGATTAAATACCTTGTGCTTCACCCCGGTAATCATAAAGAGAGGGGAGTTGATGCAGGGATAAAATCAGTTGCAGAAAACCTTGATGAAATTTTCGCGGAGGACGAAACTGAAGTTATGGTACTCCTTGAGACTACTGCAGGTCAGGGATCATCAGTGGGGCACAGGTTTGAGCATATCAGGGATATTATCGCGTTAAGTAAATGCAGCTCAAGAATCGGTGTGTGTCTGGATACATGCCATATCTTTGCTGCTGGTTATGATATATCAACTCCTGAAGGTTATGTTTACACTATGGATGAATTTGATCGTCTTATAGGCTTTGACAGGCTGAAGCTTTTTCATTTCAATGATTCGAAAAAGAGTACCGGCTCAAAGGTAGACAGGCATGAGCATATCGGACTTGGTGTTATAGGAAGCACGGGGCTCTCTCTCCTTCTGAATGATGAGAGGTTTAATCATATAGATTATATTATGGAAACACCGGTTGATGATGTGCGCGATGACAGGGACAACCTTGCAGTTGTACTGGGGATGCTGAAGTGAGCGTTAATTTATTTTTTTCTGTTTTCAAAATACTGTGATAAAAAAATATTCGCTTTATCAGAAGAGAGAGGTTTAGAGAAAAAATAACCCTGCCCGTAATCACACCCGCACTCTTTAAGGATATCAATATGTGATTCATCATCCACTCCCTCTGCAACAACTTTAAGACCTAAGTTATGAGCCAGGGCTACAAGTGATTTTACAAGAGTCTCACTCTGCTCATCAATATGCATCCATTTAACAAAGGACTGGTCGATTTTAATTATATCCACCGGAAAATGCATGAGGTAGGTAAGTGACGAATAACCTGTACCGAAATCATCCATGTAAAGGGGAAATTGTTTCGACCTCAGTTCCAGAAGAGATATATTTGCTGATTCCATATCCTCCATGAAGGCGCTCTCTGTAAGTTCAAATCCGATGTCGTTATGATCTATATTGTATTTATCAATAATCTCAAAGATGTGAGATGTAAGCTGCGGGTGAATAAACTGCTTCGCGGAAAGATTAATATTAATCCTGATTGGTGTATCAAGATGGAACTTGTTTTTCCAGTAATCGATCTGCCTGCACGCCTCCTCTATGATCCATAAACCAAGAGGGAAGATAATAGCTGAGTTCTCCGCAATTGCAATGAATTCACCTGGGGAGATTACACCTTTTTCCGGATGTTCTATTCTGATGAGAGATTCAAAACCGGAAGGTTTTCCTGTATTCAGAGAGATGACCGGCTGATAATAAAGCCTGAACCAGTTTTTATCGAAAGCATCCCACAGCTGTTCCTCGATCTCTTTTTTATGCAGATTTTTGCTGTCATCACTTAAATTCAGTCCGGATAGATCTGTTTTTTTCTTTAATAATCTTTTTACAATTTTATTCTGGGCAAGAATATTCAGGATTAGAGAACCTGTGAAATCAGATATTTTTGAACTGTTTTTAATTGCATCAGATTCACCGGTAAAATCAGTTTCAGCAGGCTCCGGTTCTTCAATGTACCTGTCGAGAAATTGAAAAAAATCTTTCTTTAATATCGGTGTAGTAATAATCGAAAATATATCTTCGCTATGAGCCGCAATGTACGGCTTCATTTTTCCATCTGATATAATGGTTATAATAGGTATCCTCTTATCAGCCGCAATACTTTTAATGGAATGAATATATGCGGCATTATCATGCAGGGAGAGATCCCCTGTAGCTATTAGTGATGGTAATTCTTTATTTATATAGTCATCGGCTTCATCAGCTTTAGAAAATAAAGGTATGTACTTCTCTTTTTCAAAGAGATGCTTAATTTCATTTACAATAGAGCCGTTCAGGCCGATGAATAGTATCTTTTTAGGTTCCATAAACAGGATCAAATATAATGAAAACAGGTGTATTTGCATACAAAATTAATTGAGTTTAAATTATTTGGTTGTATTGTGCTTTGGGTTTAACAAATTTATAATATAATTTGTTTATCTTTGTCATTCCGGTTTTGACGCAGTCAAATACCGGAATCTAAAGGATATCATACATTATACTTTTTTGTATTATAATTCCATCAGTAAGATCGGTATAAAACAGAGGCATTTAAACAGGAATAATATGAAAAAATTTAAAGTTGTATCGCCATATAAACCCTCAACAGATCAGTTCAGGGCTATTCAGGGGCTCGTGGAGGGCCTTAATGAGGGGAAGAAATTCCAGACACTCCTTGGAGTAACAGGCTCAGGGAAGACCTTCAGCATGGCAAAAGTCATTGAGGCTGTAAATAAACCGGCACTTGTGCTTACTCATAATAAAACTCTTGCTGCACAGCTTTTCCGGGAATTCAAGGAGTTCTTTCCGGAGAACGCTGTTGAGTATTTTGTCTCTTACTATGATTATTATCAGCCCGAGGCCTACGTTGTATCATCCGATCTATATATAGAAAAAGATTCATCAATAAATGATGAAATAGACAGGCTGCGGCTCAAGGCGTCATCCTCTCTGCTGGAGCGCCGTGATGTTGTTGTGGTCTCTTCTGTGTCATGCATATACGGTTTGGGACGCCCTGAGAATTTTGAGAAGGCACACCTTGTCTTAAAAACAGGGCAGGATTTCGGGCGCGATGTTCTCCTCCGCAAGCTTGTAGCTGTTCATTACGAGAGGAACGACATTGCATTCACACGCGGCATGTTCAGGGTGAAGGGTGACATAGTTGATATCTACCCCGCTTATCTGAAGCAGGAGGCTTTCAGGATAGAGTTCTTCGGAGATGAGATTGAGCGTATAACAGTATTCAACCCTGTGAGTGGAGAGGTGAAAGGTGAGACCGATATGTGCGCCATATTCCCTGCCAAGCACTTCATCTCAGATCCTGAGGATATGCAGGAGACAGTTAAACTCATTGAGGCGGAGCTTGAGTCACGCCTTGCTGTTTTCCGTAAAGAGGGGAAGCTCCTTGAAGCGCAGAGGCTTGAGAGCCGCACAAAGTATGACATTGAGATGATGATTGAAACAGGTTACTGCAGCGGCATAGAGAACTACTCCCGCATAATAGACAGGCGTAAACAGGGGGAGCGGCCTTCCTGTCTCCTCGATTATTTCAAGGGGGACTATCTTCTCCTTGTGGATGAATCACACGTTACACTACCTCAGGTGAGAGGGATGTATGAGGGGGACAGGTCGCGTAAGGAGAACCTTGTGAATTACGGGTTCCGTCTCCCCTCCGCACTGGACAACAGACCTCTTGTATTCAAAGAGTTTGAAGAGATAATAAACCAGTCGATTTTTGTGTCCGCAACTCCTGCAGATTATGAAATGGAGCATTCTGAAAATATAGTTGAGCAGGTGATCCGTCCCACGGGACTTCTTGATCCGGAGATAGAAGTCCGTCCCGCTTTAAATCAGGTGGATAATCTCATCGGTGAAGTTAATAAACGGGCAGAGGCTGGTGAACGGGTTCTTGTAACAACACTCACCAAGAAGATGGCGGAGGATCTTGCAACATATTTTGATGAAGTAGGTATACGGGCAAAGTATCTCCATTCGGAGATAGATACAATTGAACGGGTGGAGATTATCCGCGATCTCAGGAAAGGGGAGTTCGACTGTTTGATAGGGATCAACCTCCTGCGGGAGGGGCTTGATATTCCTGAAGTATCACTTGTGGCAATACTCGATGCGGACAAGGAGGGTTTCCTGCGGTCAAAGAGATCCTTGATACAGACAGCGGGGAGGGCAGCTCGTAACCTTAATGGAAGGGTTATAATGTATGCTGATAAAATTACAGATTCGATGCAGGCTGCTATTGATGAAACAAACCGGCGGCGTAAAATTCAGCATGAATATAATGTTGCGAATAATATCAAACCTGAATCGATTAAAAAAGATATCATCGACATGATTGAGCGTGAGTATATAAAGGAAAACAGCTATCTTGAATATGTTGCTGAATCAGGGACATCCTACAGGAGCAACAGCATACCGGATCTTGAAGCGCATAAAGAGAAACTCCGCGAGGGCATGCTTGAGGCTGCGGACAATCTTGAATTTGAAAAAGCAGCAGCGCTTCGGGATCAGATGATCGATATTGAAAGAAAGATTGACGTATTGAAAAAGAAAAGGAAATAAAAAATCACCACGGAGGCACGGAGTTCACGGAGAAGTATAAAATAAAAACTCTGTGTCCTCCGTGTCTCCGTGGTAAAGAAATTTAAGGAGTTTATATATTATGAAAAGATTTATATTGGTAATGATATTTCTATTGTCAGGAGCAGGGCTCTTTGCGGCACAGAATCCTGTTGTTGTGATGAAAACATCTGTGGGAGTAGTGGAGATTGAGCTATATCCTGATAAAGCTCCTGTTACTGTGGCAAATTTTCTCTCTTATGTTGATAAGGGCTTTTACAACGGGACAATATTTCACAGGGTAATAGGGAACTTCATGATACAGGGTGGAGGATTTACTCCAGGTATGCAGCAGAAAGCCGCATTACCCCCTATAAAAAATGAAGCGGATAACAGGATATCCAACAGCCGCGGTACAATAGTTATGGCGCGCACTCAGGATGTTCATAGCGCCACATCTCAGTTTTTCATCAATGTTGTGGATAATACATTTCTTGATTATAAGTCATCAACTCCTGCCGGTTACGGTTACTGTGTATTCGGTAAAGTTATTAAAGGGATGGATGTGGTTGACAGGATCAAATCTGTTCAGACCGGCAGCAGGGGCTATTTTCAGGATGTCCCTGTGACTGATGTTGTGATTCAGTCAATTCAGAAAAAGAAATAGAAAACTGATTTGTATTCCCCGCACATATCAGCAGAAAGGGATTAATAAAAAACGGGATGTTTTCCGGCGAAGGAGAAGCATCCCGTTTCTGCTATCTATGTTTTTAAAATTAAAGTGTACTTATCAGCTATTTAATCTTCCCTGCAATAGTTGTAATGTAACCCTTTGCAACCAGGTCTTTTTCACTGTTTCCAACGGCATTAATCTGTTCTACGAATTTGCCCTGAAGAAGTCTCTCCGCGAAATTACTCGCCGGTTTTATGTTTGCCTCAGACATTGCCTTGAACATGCTTCTTCTTGCTTCAGTATCCTTATTGCGCCCTACAGCTTTTACAATATTAAGAAGCGCAGCCCACTGGTTTGATGTTTCCTTATCGTTTAAATATGTCTGCAGCTCACCATTAGCATTTTCACTGTTGAATTTTGCACCGTCAGCATATTCAAAGTACTGGGTACCCGGCTCTTTAGATGCAATCGCAGTGGCAAGTGTACCTTTATAGGAAGAGGTATTGGTTGTCGTTGAAACAGGTATAAAGGATTTATTTGTTGCAATATCAAATAATACCCACTCGGTATGCGGGCCGTTCTGGTTAGGCCTCAGGACAAGCTTAGTCCCGTTTTTTGCTGTGTTTGCTTCAAGGCATACTATCAGATTGGGAGTATAGAATATCTTCCATCTGCCGTTTCCAAGGTGCTTCAGTTCAAAGTGATCAGCTCTTGTGCGCGCTTCAATCGCACCAGTTCCGTCAATGGCATTTACTCCCCAGGAACTGTTACGCCCGACATAGATAAAATATCTCCCTGCTGCTGATCCCTGTGCTGCGTTAAACCTGAAAACCCTGTCTTCCGGATCTCTCTTCTCTCTCTCCCAGACCTGCATCGACATCCATTTAGATCCTTTTAAATTCCCGTCAGTTTTGTTTGGAGCTCCCGGTATATCCCATAGTCCAGTTGGAGATTTGCCGACTTCCATTGAAGACTGGATCATAAAAACCCTGTTCCCGAAACCGTACTGGTCAACGGCCTGTTGCGCAAAACTATCTGCTGTTGCAAAAATAAACACTGCTGCTGCCGCAATAAGTGTTCTGAAAATTTTCTGACTCATGCTAACCTCTTATATCTTTTGAATTTATAAGCAATTATTAATCGATCCTTATCCATGCGACCATATTGCCGATGTTCGCGCATCCGTACTGAACCCAGACATAACCGTCCTCTCCCCACTGCTCGCTCCAGGAGTTCCTGACAAGCCAGGCGCCTTTACTGTCATCCCATCCCACAATAACAATGGCATGGTTGGTGTCCATTGGCCCGGTTACCGGGACTTTTTCGTCATATACTCCGCCGCCGTAAGCCTGAAAAAGATTTGTGACCTTGAGGCTTGAGTAAACAGGGCCGTATTTGCATATAGCCTCTTTTATCTCTTTAACTGAAGAGGGTTTATAGCTGACATACCCCTGTTTTCTGACCTTATACGGCATATCCGCGTTTTTCTTTGAGCAGGAGGTGTTTATTCCCTGGTACGGGAACTGTGATTCGAGGGCGGCTCCGCTTGTCACAAGTGTTCTGAAGAGGAAGGGGACATTCCCGCCGCTGCAGCTTCCGCAGTCAGCTTTGACGTTGGCAGCTGTAACACCTTCAAGGCAGTCAACAACATACTGTTCGGAGAGGTCCAGCTCCTTCCCGTGCATGATCTTGTAAACGCTTTCATAAACTGCCATCCCGGAGAATGCCCAGCAGCTTCCGCACTGCTGTTGGTTTTTTACAGGTGTCATCATTTTCATATCACGCCAGTTAAATGCCTTCATATCTGCGGATCGTTTTATTGTTGCAGGGAGTGATGACGGAGCCTTGTCGTCCTTCATGTAAACAGCATCTCTCGGATCCGGCTGTACATCAAAGGAGCCGGTTATCTCCTTTATGGTTTTGTTGATAACAGATGTTGCTTTAACTCTGAACTTGTATCCCTTCTTTTTAATCTCATCGTTGAGGTTATTGAGTTTTTTATTGATCTCTTCAGTCCTCTTCTGTACAAGCTCCTCTGTGCTCTTTTTCTCTTCATATTTTGAAATAATAATGAATTCCCATTCAGAAGAGGGATTTTTGTCAGCAGACATTACGAGCTTTGAACCGTTCTGTGAGGGGTTTCCGAAAGCAGTGAGATACCTGTTGTCGGACCTGGAAACAAAGGTGAAACGGTTTTTCCCTATGTTATTGATCTTCCAGTGGTATGAAGTGTCAGTATTGAGAGAAGCGGTTTTGTTCTGCTCAACGCTGTCTCCATTTGAATCTATAAAATACCACTCCATCCATGGACCATCGTGGTCACCCCATGTGTGAACATTCGCGCCGTTCGCGTAACTCCTTGGTGTACTTATAACTCTCCCCCAGCTGGTGAAAATTTTCCATTTTCCGTTACCGAGAAACTGCAGGCGGAACTTCTGTGAAGCGGAGTTATTTGGGCTCCAGATATGCATGTTAACGCCGTCTCCATTATTCCCACCTGAAACATCTACATAGCCGCCGTTTTGTGAAACTATGTAATACATCCCGTTGCCGGCAGACACAAATTTAAACTGTTGGTCAACGTCGAAATCCCTGCTGTATAAAGCGAGATTGTCCCCCTGCTTATACTTTGACGGATGACCCGGCTGATCCCAGAATCCCTGGTCACCGTAATATCCTGCCTGTACTGACTTTATGTAAATATTTCCCGAGGGGACTGTCCCCTGAACTTTGTCCGGGCTGACAAGCGCGTTGTTGCGGACATAATAGCCGGTACCTGATTCGATTATGTAGTAGCCGATATCCTCAATTTTACCTGATCTCTCCCAGAGAGGCAGAAACTTGTATTTTCTGTCTATATCAGGATTTTTCTGAAATTTGTACGCAATTTCCCAGAGCTGCAGGGCTTTACCCGCTCCCCTGGTGAAGTCGCCGTCACCGGGAATATCCCAGAAGTTCCCCATATCGCTGCTGTCTTTTTTAAACGGAGTTCTGATCGCTGTCCATCTCTCTGTATCAGGTATATCGTGTTCAGCCCAGTCATAGATGTACCTGTCCCATCCACCTGCAACCTCAACTTTATTCACAACCGATGCTCCGGCACCGTAGAGTATACCTGCATTCCCTGCCTCGATGAATTTCCACTGACATGCAGGCCTGTCGTTATCATCCCACGGCACAACATATGTCCCGTTTGCGTCGGAGTCATTATTCGCACAGAGGATCTTCTTTCCTCCGCCACGGTTTATATATATCTTGTACTTCCCTCCGCCAATCTCTTTGAACTTGAACTGCTGGTTTGAGTTGTCTGTGAGCTTCCAGTTCCAGATATGAACCTTTGAGCCGTTTTTAAGCTTATTATCAGAAACATCCACTGCTCCGCGGAAAGCCCTGCCGAATGCCGCATTTTTGGGAGCGATGTAGTTCCATCCGTTACCAGCGGGAGTTATCATATACTTGCGGTCATCTCCCTTATCAAATGCCCAGAGCTGGAGCCGTTCACCTTTTTTAAAGCCACCCCCGCCGGGGAGGTCCCAGAAACCCCTGTTCTCATCACCGGAGAGAACAGATTTTATATGGTAATATTTATCCCTGTCTATTGAAGTTGCAATACCTGTAAAAAATGTTAAAAAAATGCATAAAGCAATAAGTAATCTTGCAATACTTTTCATGCTGTACTCCTCAATTCATGATTTGTAATTTGATAGACACCTGTGTTTTCTCTATAGTCTTAATCGCTCGAAGAGAAACAGTGTCCGACTGAAAATCGGGTAGGGAAATAATTTTAATCTAGTCATAATAAATAAAGACTAATGAAAAGCCTTAAATTTTATATTATAAAAAAGCCCGTGCGTGTGAAATTAAATCAAGTTTTTTTTAAAGTGACAGTATGAATATTCTGTTAAGTTTTTCATTATGTTGTATTAAAGAGCAATTTATTCTTATAATAAAGCTATTGCTTCCTCATAAACATTGTTATTGAGTGTCGTTGTATCATCCGGTTAAGAATTTCAGTGCCGGGGGATCAGGATTAGATCGTCAGATTTGCTGCAAATCTGATATTTTAAAATGAGATTACGGGGTGAAGGTTTAATATTCGGCTCAAATACTCCGTTAATCTATTGGTGTTGACAGTTATAAAAAAGTAATATAATCCTGATGATAAAATCGTGCGCGAGGGTATGATGAAAAAATATTTATTCCTGCTTATGATGATCCTGTTATGTTCATCCTGCATCACAACACCTGAAGAGGCATATAACTCATTCAATGGCCATGCAAAAATAATATCAGTAAAAGCCTCGCAATACAATCCCACCGGTAAAAACGAATACGTTGATATCTTTTTTGATTTTATTCCGGATGATACGGCTGCCCCTTCCGGGTACAGGTATAAAAACTTCCCCGATTCTTCAAGGCAGCTTTTTTATAATCATATGGGAAATCATCTGAAATCATGGGTTACGGCAAAAGGTATAAAACAGGGGAATCTCTATCGTGCAATCCGGCACGAAAAGAGAGGAAGTGCAGGAGGAGCGCCTGTCTATTTTGATGTGCTTATTGATCAGGGTGTGGTAAAATAAAACTCTCTTATCAATCGGGCCTTGAGTTTTTCTTTATCTCTTCTTTTACAAGAATTCCATTCTTTATGGTCAGCAGGAGTTCCTCCTCGTAAACTGAAGCATATCCCGCATTAATAAACTTCAGGAGTTTCCCCCTGGGTATACGGAGCACGCCGCTGTACCATGTTGCCTCAACAGGGAGAGGTTTTTTAAAAATTGAACTGACATCAAGGTCGGCAGGTTCCGCTGAACAATCCCCTGCCACAATTTTTATAAGGAAGAGCTTTCCGTTGTTGATCTCCCATGTGGCTATGTATCCCCTTCTGCTTGCGGTACATGCGTAACCGAAAAGTTTTGCCGGCCTGGGGTTACCCTCTGTAAATAATGATTCAAGTGGATCTGTAAAAAGAGAAAACTCTTTGCTGTTGTAAATTATCCGCTCGGGGCGCTGGCCTGTTGCGAAGAGTGTATTGCATAAAATAAGAACGGCTGTTAAGGTTAAAATTGTTTTTTTCATATTCGTCCCCCTTCTGTGAGAGCGGATTATTTCCCGGGCATTGGGCTTAAAACTTCACCTTTATCATTGAGTTTAATTACTGAGCCGGCCCTGTATGTTACACCTCTGATCTTCGCAGGAGAGGCAAGCTTCCCCTCAATGAAAGAACCCTTTTCGTTAAAATCAACGTATCCCTGAATAGCAAGGTTCCCCGCCGCTGTTTTTAGCATTGTCTTCTTTTCAAGAGAGGCGAATTTCACATTGCCGTTATTATAAAATTCGACAAAGCCTTTCGCTGTCAGGTTCCCTGCCGGAGTTTTAATCACAACAGGGCTTTGTATCTCTGTTGATTTAAGTTTACCATCATTATGCATGTGAGTTGTTCCGAACACCTTGAGTTTTCCTGCGTGAGTATCGATAATGCGGGGTTCTGTTATGCTGAAATATGAAAGCTTTGAATCAGGGTAGAGCCCCAGGCTCTTACCGCTTTTATTTATAAATTCACCATAAGTTGTTTGAAGTTTGAGATTATTTTTCGGAGTAAACCACGCCAGTGATCTGCCGGGGTGTGTGCCGAAACCCTTTGTGATCACCAGCTTACCGAAAGGGGTTGATATCTCCGTATCTTCAGCAAGATCAAAAGTTGACCACATCACAGCATGGTCAAAATAAAATGAGTCCTTAACCCAGCACTCACCGAAGCTGAAAGAGATCTTATGTATGCCGTCACACCTGCCGCTGTCAACTTTTCCGTTCTCCGAAAACCTTACACTTCCGGTAAGCTTCATTTTTCCCCATAATGTATCCAGGACTTCAGGCGCGGTAAGGGTACAGTGAGAGACTCCCCCGTCAGGATGAAAAGTAAGTGCTGTTACTGTGAGCTTGCCCTGCGGTGTGTCAGCTTTCTGAGGTTTCTCAAGTTTACCGGAAATTAATTTTCCATCAAGGTTATACATGATCTTTTCAGTGAATTTAAGCTTCCCGGCAGATGTTTTTATTTCGGCAGCTTCAGCGAGAGTAATATAGAACCGGTCATCCCCCGCATTTCTTATTATACTTCCATTTACCTGAAGAACAGAACCGGAGGATTCAAGTTTTCTCTTCCCTGACATTGTAATGTCATACATATGCCCGAAACAGTCGAAGCTCATGGAGTCCTTCTTTTCAAGATATAGAAAACCTGCCGGAATCTTAATTGTGAAGTCACCGGCAAGTACAGCCTTTGAGATATAAGGCTTTGAGCCGTAAAGGTAAAACTGCACTTCCGCAGCAGAGATCTCTCCGGCCGGTGTTAAGATTTTCTCATCTGAGCTGAAACGGATTGTGTCGATTGTTCTGTCTGAATTGAACCGTATATATTTTAAATTTTTTTTACCCAGAGGGGTATTGAGTGAAACAGGGGAATTAAAATTGTACTCTCTGTACTCTTTCTGAGCTTTTTCTATGAGAGAGTCTTGAACATCAGTGCCATCAGGCAGCTTCTCTGCTGATGAGTCTTGCATCATTGCGAAAATTACCAGCAGGGTCATTGACAATCGTTTCATAGAAATAACTCCGGTTCAATAATTTTAAGGCTCTTATAATGTTATACATACAGAAAAAAGCAAGCATTTCATAATAGCAGTTAAAGCTGCTGAATTTTAATTCTTCTTATTTAAAGGACTGGTGGTTTTTATTGTGGAGTTTATCTGCGGATATTATAATAATAAAATTACTCCTCATTGTCATCATCGCGCAGGGGGAGATCCGTTATTCTTTTATTATTGAATGCTATTAACAATGGATTAGCTGTCAGCTCTTCCTGCAGCCCTCCAAAGTCTTCCCGGAAATAAGATTAAATATCAGATAATTTAAAACAGGTTTATGCTTTACTTCATTGAATGGATGTGAGACAATCGGAATTATACTGAAATATATCTTAAAAGAGATCCATAACCGTTAAAACAGAATGTTCCCGATTATATACATATCAACACTTGCTGTGATTGCAGCCATCTGCTTTATCCTCGGATTCCACGTTTTATTCAGGGACCGATCCTCGAGGATAAACAGGCTCTTCTTTATTAATTCAATGCTTCTCAATGCTGTGATTGCTTTTACAGTATTCATCCAGATCTCCCCTGATGCTGAAACAGCGGGTTTTCTTCAGAGAATGTATAATATTGTACTCATTATATTTTTGCTTGAATCTCTCTATTTCAACCTTGTTTTTACCGGGAGGAGTCTGAACAGAATCAGCAAGATGATACTCTCAACCTCAACATCCGCAGTCTTCATAATTTTTATTTTTAAAGGAGATGATCTGCTCCATCTTACAAAACAGAACGGCGTATGGGTTTATGAGCTTCTGAACACCAGGTTCTGGTTTCTCCTCTATTCCCCTCTCCTTTTTCTTATCGTGCTTCTTATGATCTCAACTCTCTACAGTTACAGCAGGGGGGCTTCGTCAAACAAGGAGAAGAAGCAGGCAGGAGTAATGCTGACTTTTATACTGACATCATGCAGTGCAGGTTTTCTTGTTCTGATGATCATGCCGCTCTTCGATGGTTTCAGGATACCGCTCCTCACCCCGTATTTTTTTGCGGTATATCTTTACGGAGTTTTTTACGCCATGACAAAATACAGGTTCATGGTGTTTAATATAAATGATATTGCACAGGATGTACTTTCTCATATTCAGGATGCGGTCATTATACTTACACCTGATAAAAAAATTATGGAGATGAACAACAGTGCTTCAGTTATGTTAAGATCAGGTTCGGATGAGCTGAAAGGGAAACTCTTCACAGAAATTGTCTATGAGAGAGAAGCTCTGGATGCCGCACTTGATTCTGTCCGGAATAACCGTGTCTCTCTGAAGCAGAGGATATCATACATGGTGAACCCGGTAGCAGTAATAACAGATTCAGATGTTTCAGCAGTGTATGACAGGTTCGGCGATTTATCGGCAATCCTTATCATTTCGCGGGAGAACAGGGGTATAAACAATTTCAGGAATTATTTTAAACTTACAGCAAGAGAGATGGATATAATACTGAATACAATCTCAGGTATCACAAACATTGAGATGGCAAAAAAGCTTGATATTACCAAGCGCACAGTGGAGACTCACCAGAGCAATATCTACAACAAGCTGGGGATAAACAACAAGATCGAGCTTCTTAATATAACATCGGACTTCGGGATTAAGCCTCTTTAGCAGTTTATATATTTTTTTGTTCCCTACGTATCTGCTACGATGACAGGATTCACTGTATCAGGTATAATCGCCCATTCAAAAACTAAAGAGGTATTCCAATGAAAAAAGACATTATGTTAATATCAATCATGATTCTGTTTCTTTCAGGCTGTGCATCTCTCCCCAAAGAGCCGCCCTTCCCGGATAAATGCGTTCCGGACCAATGTGCAACCTTCAAACTTATGAGAGTCAACAAGGCCGAACTTGGCGAAAACAGGCTTGGAAATGATTCCATGATAAGGGTGAATGGTAAATATGGCATCTATATCCCTAAAAAGTGGGAGAACTTTAAATCGGGTTTTGCTGCCGGGAACGCGTACTACTATTTTAATGATGACGCGGTATTTTCACTCCCTGCGGGTACTTATGTTCTGGAGTACCTTGTTTCCCTGGCTTTTGAGTCAGCACCCAGGAGTGATGCTGCGCCGGAATTTAAGGCAAAGGCAGGAGCAAAATATGAGATCTGGGTATACTTCATCAATACATCAAGAAATATCAGTTATAACAGGATGAGAATAACCCGGGGGCTGAAGATAATAAAGATCGTGGAAGTGACAAACTTCAGGGACAATGAAATGTTCATTGGCGAAACGTCACCATATTGATGGCCTCTAAGCCTTCTTTGCCAGATCTGTTTCTGAAAAACTAAATTAAAAGGAAATTAATATGAAACAAAAATCAGTATTGTTCTGTTTAGCCATAAGTATTATATTGCTGTTTTCCTCTTCGTGCGGTACAATGAATTATACTGAACTCCGCACCATGCAGGACAGGACATTTTATCTTGATAAATTCGAAACGAGTACTTTAGAGTTTTTGCTAAATTTTGAACTGACAGAAGAGGATACAAAAAAACTGCAGAACCATTACGCAAAAAATATCCCCATCGGGAAGATAAAAGCCCTCCTTGAAAAGAAGCTGAATATTCAGGTTGATTCTACAGAATTTGAAGCTGCTGTTAAACAGGGGCCTATAACGGAAAATAAAAATTCCATATCCGAAAAGAATTACGGTATCCGGTTTGCCCGATGGAAAGCACCCGATGCGGATAAACATAAAAACCAGATAATAGTATATTTTCAGTGCCTGACCGCAAAAGAACGCGGGCACGGTAGTGTTTGCCCGGTATATATCTACACCTTCTACCTGGTTGTGGATGGCAAATTTATTATGATCGAATATGACAGTTCATCTACACTCGGCTTCAGCGGTGAATATTCCAACTGCAGTGTGAGTGAGGATAAATGGGTTGATTATTATGCCGGCTGCATAAAGGATATGTATAATTCTATGGAAAATAAAGTTTACTCCATGAAAAAATAAAAGGGAAAAATGAGAACAAAGCATAAAATCCTGGTAATTGTCAGCACTCTCCCGTTGCTCCTTTTTCACAGCAGAACTACCGGGAATCTTGAGGAGTCTGTAAAAAAATCTTCAATATTCGGTACGGGGATAATCAGTTCAGTAGAAAAAAGTGAAAGCAGGTGCAGTACGGATATTACTGCCCGCATACAGGTTTTAACGGTAATCAAAGGCTCCCTGAAAGATAAACCTCTGCTGATAGATATTACAGAGCATCACTGGCGGAGAGCCTTCTGGCCGTGGCAGGCGGATTGTCCAAGTGTTCATTATAAAGTCCCCCCCATTGAAATCAGGATAGAAAAAAATACAGAAATTGTTTTCACTGCCGAACATTTCGATGGTTACAGCGAATGCTATGTAACAGCAGCCGGAGCAATTGACCGGCTTGATGAATTTAAACGTTATGCCGGCGAACAGCTGAAATAAACGAAAAAGTCCAGATGAGGTTAGAATGATAAAACGTATAATGTTCACCGTACTTGTGTTTTTTGCTGCAGTAACAGCAATACTCTACGCGGATGGGAAGAGCGGAAATTCAGGTCCTGAGCTTGTTTTCAACACAGGTCATTCCGGGGATGTATTTACAGTTGATTTCAGCAGTAACGGAAAATTTCTAGCCTCAGGATCGGCCGACGGAGCGGTAAAGATATGGGATGCCGCAACGGGGAGAGAACTCCGTATTGCCGGGTCACACCGGGGAGATGTATCAAGAGTGAAGTTCAGCCCCGACAGCAGATTCCTTGCCTCCTGCGGTCGGGATAAAAAAATTCAGATTTGGAAAACTGAAGACTGGAGCCTTCTTGAAGTACTTGATGGTCATGACGCATGGGTTAAATCCCTCTCATTCAGCCCGGACAGCAGGATGCTTGCATCAGCGGGAGAGGAACCGGAGATTATAATATGGAACACGGAGAACTGGCGCAAGGTAAAGACCATAAATGAGCGGGTTGAAAAAATGAGCGATGTGGCATTTTCACCTGACGGGAAGTTTATGGCCTCGGGATTTTATAATAAATCGGCTTACAAAGGGACTGTTTTGATAAGAGATACCGCGTCATGGTCTGTCGTAAAAACAATAAACCATCCGAACCCTCTAAAGCTCTGTTTCAGCCCTGACTCAAAGACTCTTGTGGCAAACTGGCAGATATATGATTTTTCAAGCGGGGAGAAAAAAGGTGTGATTTATAGCACCACTCCTCTTGTCTTCAGCCCCGATGGTAAAAGCATTATAACATCGAAAGACCTTGACGGAGTTTTTATAAATAATCCTGTGACAGGGTTAAGCACGGCTCAGATCTCCCTGAACAAAACTTACGCCTATGATATTGCTATTCATCCGGGGGGAACGCTTCTTGCAGTGGCGCTTTCAGGCGGAACGATTGCCTACGTTGATATCAATAAGAAGAAGGAGTTAAAGCGTCTCTCTGATACCGATGGAGGTTTTCTGGCATTCTATGCCAGGATAAATTTCAAAAATAACGGCACATTGGTGGCACGAAAGGATGCAGGGGAGAACCTTACACTCTGGAATATGATTAAAGGAGTAAGAATTAATACATACCGTGTCCCTGAAAAAGGTAATCTATGGACATTTTCAGAAAAGGGAAAACTTTTTGCATATTCAGGGACAGGCGGAAAAGTTGTGCTAATAGATACAGATACCGGGAAAGAGGTAAGATCTTATCCGGAAGTCATGTCCACTTTACAGACAATTGAACTTAACCGGGACGGAAGCCGTTTGCTTCTTGCACTATGGAAAACCATAAAGCTGATTGATACTTCAACATGGAAAGAGATTATTTCTATTAATACCGCCAATAACAAGCTTTCGAAACTGAGCTCCGACGGCAGGTTCATCGCCTCGGCATCAGGGAGCCCTGATTACAACATAACAGTATTTAATACAGCGGACGGTAAAATTAAAACCGTACTGAAAGGGCACAGCAACAGGATCCATACCCTGGATTTCTCCCCTGACGGAAAAAGGCTCATTTCGGGGAGCGGAGAGGATCACAATGACAACTCCCTGAGGCTCTGGGACATCGAAAGCGGGAGCCAGTTAAGTACCCTTGCGAAAAAGGGGGGCTTTATCTATTCCGCAGCCTTTTCACCTGACGGTAAAAAAGTCGCCGCTGTATCCACATTCAGAAAAGTTATGCTTTTTGACGCGTCAGGCGGAAGTTCAATAGTGGAGTTTGAAGTGAAGGGTGCCAATTTGACAAAGATTACATTTTCCGTAGATGGCAGACGACTCCTGATCGGTTCACGGGAAGGTGTAATAAGAATATATGATATTGAAAAAGATGCTGTTATAGCTACATCTGCATTTACAAAGGGGAATGAATATGCCCTGGCCTCTTCTGACGGACGCTATGACGCGACAAAGGGTGGAATTGAAAACCTCCACTGGGTTTCCGGAAACGAGGTCATTATGCTCGGTGACTTTGACAAAGGATTTCATAAAAAAGGGCTGCTCCCTCTCCTTGCAGGCTACAGCGGAAAAATCGAGGAGAAAGCCCCTGACGCTGTAGACGTATCAAAACAGCTCATAGGAAAGATCGGCTCTATATCAGGAAGAGAGATAACTGTAAACAGCAGCAGAGCCCTTGCCATGGGCGATAAAATCTTTCTCCTCTCCGGAGGAAAAAAAATAATCATAGAGGTGACGTTCCCAATGATGACTGTTGCGAAGTGTAAAGCCGTGAACTCATCTGATGCAGGTAAGATAAAGAAAGGTATGCCAGTTTTCAGATAATCTTTAAGAAGAGAATGTTCATGTTAAACTTTTTAAGAATCAGGAAGGGATAAGAAGATGAGCCTCTTATCTCTTCTTCCTGTCAGTTGATTCCCTGTGTTCTTCACAAAGTCTGTAGAGTTTACCTGTGCGGGGATTCTTGTCAGTAACCTTAACACCGCATCTTACACATAAACCCTGCTCTCTCCTGTTTTTATAAAGCCTCATGTATCTCTCTGTTCCGGATGATTTGTATCTGCTTACCTGGATCCTGTATCCTTTGAAGAGATAATTACCGATAGATCCGTCAGACCCGTTTTTAAGATCCTCAATCATCTTTTCAAGAGCTTTAATTGTGACTTTTTTTGGTTCCATTGTGATGCTTCCTGTGAGTATTTATTTTAATTACAACATTAGAAATTTATAGTGTTTCTTTTCAATAAAAAAAGTTAATATATTTATGAAACGTTTTAAAAAACACGGCCTGTATCGGCTTTTTTCCCGTGTTATTAATTAACTTGACTGAATGATTTACTTGTTTAAAGAGTGTTTAAAATAATACGCCGGAGGAGCTAATTGTGAAGTGGTGGATATTGTACATTATTCTCGGAGTGGTAATAGCGGCAATAGTGGCCGGCTACTTTTTTCTTAAAAAGAGAATGGAGAAGAAGGTTTCACTCCAGAAAGATCTCGTTGATCAGCATAAAATTGTCACATCTATACTTATTCTTGAAAAAAGAATGGATAAGGTAAATAATGCAAATATACCTAAAAGTGTAATTGCCCAGATTCCGAAGATTTATAAGTTCAGAAAAGTGCCTATTGTTAAAGCAAAAATAGGGCCCCAGGTGATGGATCTTCTCTGCGATGAAGAGATCTTTAATAAACTTCCTGAACGTAAAAGTGTAAATGTTGAACTTGCCGGCATATTTATTGCAGGAATAAAGCAGCAGAAAGGTAAAAAATAAAAATTTTAATATTAATTTAATTTTCATAAAAAATTAATATTGACATGACTTATGGCATGGCAGTAATGTCCATTTCGTTGTTAAGAGATCAGCGACGGTTCTGCGGGAAGATTTT
>DIEX01000002.1 GCA_002418835.1 Spirochaetia bacterium UBA5763
GTGAGCCACGCCTTCCGCCATGCCTGCGCTACCCACATGCTTAAAAACGGTGCACCGCTCCCGGCCATTCGGCGGATACTGGGACACTCAAGGCTTTCCACAACAGAGAAGTACACCCATGTGATGAACGCAGACTTAAAAGAGATCCATAGAGCGAGCCATCCGAAAGCGGAGGCGGCAGAATGAATATTGAAAAACTGCTCTATGAATATACCCTTCATGAAAAGAGGATGAAGCTCGCCCCCTCAACTGTTGGAGACCATGAGAGGACACTCCTTCTGTTCCTTAACTTTATTAAAGCCGAATACCCTGATATTAAGGATCTGACAGATGTCACAAAGGAGATTGTGAGGAGTTACGAGATATATCTCACAGCAAAGAGGGACAGCAGAGGGAAGACCATGAGCCGGGAGAGGAGGAGAAAGCATTTGAGCAATCTTAAACTTTTCTTCAGATACTTGCAGAAGATGGAGAAGGTATACAGAGATCCCACGGCGGCAGTTGCTCTCCCGAAGCTTAAGGAGAGCGTGATTAAGGATCTACTCACCATAGATGAGATGGATAGCCTGCTTAAAAACTGCACAGGTCATTCAGTGCATTCATTGCGTGACAGGGCAATACTTGAACTCCTCTATTCAACAGGGATACGGGCATCGGAACTCTGCACATTGCGTATTGAGGATGTTGACCTTGATGAGAGGATTATCTTTATCAGATACGGAAAGGGATTAAAAGAGAGGTATGTGCCATATGGTGAGTCTACCAGGTACTGGTTAGTGCGGTACATTGAGAAGGTGCGGCCGCTTATATTAAGTGAAGGTGAAAACCTCCTCTTCTGCACAATGCGGGGTACACCGCTCACACCTGACAGCCTGCTTGCTATGGTTAAAAAGAGGGCAAAGGATTCAGGAATTAAGAAGAACATCACAACGCACACCTTCCGCCATTCATGCGCAACGCATATGTTAAAGGGGCGGGCAGACATACGGTATGTACAGCAGCAGCTGGGGCACAGGAGTATATGTACAACAGAGAGGTATTTAAAGGTGGAGATAACAGATTTAAAAGAGGTGCACAGCAGGTGTCACCCGAGAGAGCGGGAGGAGTTATGAGGGGGCAAAGCGAATTACAAAAGCAGAAAATCTCCCTCAATACAGCCCCCTCCCTTTTTTTATTCTTCAAGTGAGCTTCGAGTCTGTGGGCTCTGTGGGGATGTGGGTAACCCTCGAAATTCAAAGAGGCAGTGTCAACTGCACCGGCCGGTTATCCATATCTCCACGGAGCATCTATTTTGTTTTTATTTGTGAAAAATTACAGGAATTAAAATATTAAAAGGATTGATAAATGATAGCATATATGCTATCTTGAATATTATGAACGAAAAAGAGATACTGAGTAATCCAAAGAACGTCAGTTTTCAGGATCTGTTAAAAATCTGTGAGAAGCACTTCGGGAAGCCGCGCATCAGGGGGAGCCACCATATATTTAAAACTCCCTGGCAGGGAGACCCGAGGATCAATATACAGAAAGACGGCAAGATGGCCAAGCCGTACCAGGTTAAAATGGTAAAACAGGCGTTAGAGAAGCTGGAGGCACAACATGAAAAGAAATAGCTTGCTTGATAAATATACCTACAGGATTGAATGGTCAGAGGAGGATCAGGCACATATTGGAAGGTGCCTTGAGTTTCCATCACTGGCTGTTCACGGGAAGTCGGCTGAAGAGGCATTGAAAGAGATTGAGTATATTGTTAATGAGACAATCAAATGGATGCAGGAGGAGAAAGAGGTAATCCCTGAACCTTACGGGTTAAAGAAGTTTAAAGGCAACCTTACACTCCGCATTACTCCGGAGATGCACAGATACCTTGCTATACGTTCGGCTGAAGAGGGAGTGTCAATCAACCAGTATATTTTATCCAAGCTGTCATAGATCTTCCGCTTTACCTTTCCCCCTTTCCGATAAGGCACATTATGCCGCGCGAGCTCCACATAATGTGTCCTTATCGTAAGTTGCAGGGCATCAAAGAATCATAAACTTATACAGCCCCGGCCCTGCAACGCGGGGTCAATCTCTGTTCGGTTGAAACTCCACGGACTCACCCCTTCATGATGCGGAGATATGGATAACCCATTCTACAACCGCATAAATTCAATGCATTAATGAATTATTCTACCGCCTGAATATTCCCCGGCCGGGTTACCCACATCACCGCATCTTTATCACTGCGGCCGCATCATATGATTAATCCATTGACATTATATTACCGTGATCTATGATTTCTGAAAATGAATTGAAGGCATATTAAGAATGAACTTTGTGCAGGGTGTATACAGGAAAAACCGGCAAACAGGGAACGGGGTCAAGGCAGAAGTCAGGACAGGGAACCTGTTTACTGATGGACACTTTGCTACTAATAGTGAGATGGAAAGGATCAGACAGGAAGAGATTGCCGCATCTTTCAGAAACATGATGGCTTATACTGAGTCTCGACTTGATTCAGGAAACATCTATGCTGATGCATCAAAGATGGGACCAAATGGTGATTTTATGCCTGTCTATGATAAGAATGGAATGAAACAGTTGAGTGAAGCTGAATTTGATGCTGCGATGAAGAGAGGTAATGTTGATCCGGCACTGGCTGAGAAGTATAAAAAGGCATATTATTCTGAAAGTGAGCAACCAAAGCAAGATGGAAATAATAGTACTTTTTCACCGGAAGTGCTCAGCCAAGATCCAGGCGGGCCATTATCTCAAATGTTCCAGAAGGTATTTGGTTACGGTCCAACACAGGCTGATAGGCTTGCAGGCAGTGCATGTATGGCTAATGCTACATATACCGCGTTAAGAATGAGTGGTGCTAATGTTGGGACGGAAGAAGATTTTTATAGAAATCATCTTGGTACTGATATAGATTCTGAAACTGGCTGGCTAAACAGAAGTACAGCTGATATAGCAAAACAGTATGAGAAAGAGCAAATATCTTTCTATGATTATGATAAAATAGGAGAGCAGGATTTTGATTACGGTAAAGCAACTTTTGAAAAGTGGAGTGAACAAAAGCAAAAGTATATAGAACATACAGTAACAATTAATAAAGGTAGTGATGGAAATGTAAGAATTTTTTCAGATACAGGAAAAAATTCATCTGGGAATAATGGGATGAATTATAAAAAAGTTATTGGGAAAGATAAATTTGTTCGTTTCCAATATATAAAAAAATAATGGGTGGTAAGATTATGTGTTTTTCAAATTTTAAAAAAATACAGCCTTTTTTTATGATCGGATTATTAAGTATATTCCTAACAGCAAATTGCAAAGAATCAGTGTTAGAGGAGGAAGCAATAAATTATCTAAATAAAAAATATGAAAAAGGAGTTAGTAAAGAAAAAATTGATAATGAATTTGAGGTTATTGTTGATTTTAGTACAGAAAAAAAAGTCGAAGAAAGTGATTTAATGTATTTGAAGAATATTAATAATATTACAGTTTTCCGTATGAGTAAAAGCTTATTATCCGATAAAGGGATTGAATATTTAAATCCATTGCAAAACCTACAAGTATTATCTCTTGAAAATACAAATCTAACAGATAAAGGACTTCAGATGATATGTATAAATCATCCCAATCTTGAAAGATTAATATTAAATAATACGCCTATAACCTCAGTAGGGCTTATGTATATCGGCAAACTTAAAAAATTGAATGTCCTTGAATTAAGGAATACAAAGATTGATGATGTTGCTACAAATTATCTTTCAGAGGTTCAGAGTTTACGTAATCTTACACTTTATAATACAAAAATTACAGATAAATCAATTTATAATCTTATGAAATTTAATAATATTGATTCTTTTTCGATTGTGAATACTCTGATCAGCAAAGAAGGTGCTCAAGTTCTAAAGGATCATTATGAGAAATCAAAAACAGGTACAGTTGTTTATTGGGACCCGAAAACTGCACCTTGATTGATGATATGCAGAAATGTTTGTAAAATGCCCTTTAGTTGATTTAGCATATAGCATAATGGCTAAGCAGCCCGACGTCGCCGACTGTTAGAGAAAATTTCTGACACAGAAGATCGGCGATGTGCTTATGGCGAACGGGCTGCGACAATTATGCGGTGTGCGAGGGTGTGGAAGAGGTTCAGGCACTTCGACTAAGCTCAGTGACCAGGGGAGTGTTTAGGGCACTCCCTTTTTAGTTTCAGGCCATATGTTTATACACGTCAGATCTGTGCCTTATACGAACAACAAGGATGATGAGTTCTTTGTCTTTGATTTCATAGATAATTCTGTAGTTGCCAGCCCTGACACGATAGGCGTTTCTCCCCTGGAGTTTTTTGTACCCTTGGGGCCTGGGGTTCTTTTCAAGCTGGTCAATGGTTTTGTTTATTTTTTCAAGTTCACTGTCGGGGATTTTTTTGTAATCCTGAACTGCGGCAGAGGAGAGGAGAACTTCATACATGCTGCTTTTTGACCTTTTTCCATGAGGTTACACTTTTCTGGCCAGCTTTTGCCCTGTCATAGGCCGCGACATCTTCAAGCTCTTCAATGTATTCCACAAGGCGGTCAAAATCTTTTTTGGTGAGAATTACGTTTGTAGTGTTCCCCTTTGGATCAACGATATATTTTTCTTTGATGTTTATCATATTTTATTCCATACAGGATAAGTTATATTATAATCATAATATTTAATAAAGATTAGTGTCAACAAAAAGATAATTTCCTAATTTACACATTATAAGTTTTCGAGTTCGGCTTTAAAAATGTGATTTAAGAAAAGAACATCCTGTTATGATATAATTTTTTAATTGATATTCCGGGAGAATAGATATATTAATCAACAATTAAATATTAAACCTATTCCTTCACCTCTTTCCCCAGCAAAAGAACAATCCTTTCATCATTATTAACAAGAATAGGTTTCATCCCCAGTACAAGATCACCGGCTTTTTTAATAGCATCTTTTAAGATATACTCAAAACCAAAAAGTTAATGCGATCCATATACCTGAGTCCGTTAACAGCAAAAGAAAGGGCATTAAAAGCGGATAAAATATCGTAAAGCTTATATTCCACACCATCAGTTCTGAAAGCAAAGATTTCCATGATACCCTCCGTAAATTATTAATGTTGCAATTATTGATGTAATTAAATATTCTTGAGTAATAATTGCTTTAATGATATTATAGCATTTCAATATTTTAATAATTCAATCCTTGTCATTCCCGCGAAAGCGGTGGGCGACCGCAGGAAGAGCTGGAAGCTAATCTAATTCTTATAAAATAAGTGGATATCCGCCTGCGCGGATATGACAGATTGATTATTTTCAATAAATCAAACTGATTATAATGACATTATACGGTATACGTATTTTGTCAACAATAAATACGGGTGCCGAATTATTTTTATGATCTCAGAACGTCTAAAAATACTAATCAATTACATGAATCTTTCACAGAAAGATTTTGCTATTAGCATTGGATTAACACCTTCATCTTTAAATGACATCCTAAATGGGCGAACAAAAAATATATCAAAAACTTTATTAATTGCTATTAGATATGTGTATAACATAAACCCCGCCTGGCTGCTCACAGGAGAAGGGGTGATGTTTATCACACTAACTGATTTTAAAGATGGAAAGGTAAGCTATACAGCCATATCAGATATCAATGAGATAACCCGCACAAAGTGGTTTAAAAACCTCACAAAAGAGCAGAGGGATATAATAACAAAGTGTTCATCAGTGAAGGATAAGGAGATATTGAAGAAGGTATCAGGAATAATATCCCGCCAGGCAGCCAAGGAGGAGGGTGACCGTGAACTTGAGGAGCTAGACAAAGAGGTTCAGGGGAAATAAGTGGTACAGGAGAATTTATCAGTTATCAGGCAACCTGTCTGTAGCTGATAATCTCCAGTTCGCTGACATTCCTATTTAAAATATTTTCAAGTTTAAGGATTACATCAGTTTCGAAGTATATTTCACCACAGTTTGCGCATATCAGGCATGGAACATCTTTAACAATAATAAAATGTCCGTTATCTTCTAAAATTTTATTTGTGAAACCATGATTGATTGTTTCATGACCGCAGACAAAACATTTCTTCATTTTCTCCGGCTGTTTTAATTACAAGCAAAGATAATCAATAGAAAAACTATCTGAATTCTGATCCCTTAATCAGACAAGATTAATTTCTTTATAGTCAGTTCATACCCAGTTTTCAATATTTATACCGGGAATCCTCTGCATGTGGTTTATGTTGTTGGTAACGAGCACAAGATTGAAGGCTATAGCGGTAGATGCAATCATGAGGTCAACATCATCAAGCCTTGTCCCTTTTCTTTCGAGGTCAGCTTTAATCATTCCAAAAATTGATTGAGAAGGGTCATTGAACGGGATAAAGTTGATTCTCTCTGAAAGGGTTGTAATTGCTGCAAGGTTTTCTTCAGTTCTCAGAGACTTGTATGCGCCGTAATAAAGCTCAGCTTTTGAAATGTCCGCTGCCGCAATGTTTGAAAAGCCTTCTGATACTATTTTATGAGAGATGTCCCGGTTCCCCTTCATCCAGTAGATAATTATATCAGTATCAAGAAGGTATTTCACAGGTTTATGCTCCTTTCGCGGGAAAACCTGGAACTTTTGATGTCTTTAACTATTTCCTCCGCTGTACGTTCATCCTGCCAGATTCCGCAGATTGGGTCTTCTGAATTCAGCAGTAATATTTCGACCTCTGCACCGTCAATGAGGCCAGCTGGTGAATCGGGGATGATAATATTACCTTTCACAATACCTTTCATAATCACCTCCAATAAAAATATATGATAGCAACGGATTATAGTTATAAGATAATAATTATTAGAATAAAAACTGTCAAATATGTTTTAGAATAAAATCTAAAGGTAGTGATAAGTAAGGGAGAGAGATAGTAAAAATATTAATCAGAAATATCAGTTTGCCGCGTCAGGGATGTGGAGGGTTTAGCCCGCAGGGCCGAAGCGATAGCGGAGCCCGGAGCAGGTCGCCATGCCACTAACAAGACCATTCTAAACAAACCGGTTCCGATAACGGAACCGGATATCCCGGCCAGTGCGAATAACCATTGCATCAGAGAAAATCAGTAGAAAGACTATCAGAGACTATATAAACACCGTTCTTTCAAAACATCAATCTCATTATTTAATACATTTGGTACATTTAATCTCCTGTTTAATAGAATTATATGTTTTATCTGCTATCAGATTAACAGATTTCAGGTGATCTATATTATCAGGACGCATCCCAGCCAGAACCTCGGAAGGAGTTAAACCTTTAAGCGAACAGTGAGGCCTTATATCATTGTAAACAGGAATAAACTTTTCAAGATGTTTTTGTAAAGCATGGACATCCGGAATATCCTGTAGAAATAGCGACCTGTACTTGACGATTTTGTTCACAGCTTCAACCATGCTGTTGGAGAAAATAATATCCTGCTGAGCAATAATCTTTTTAATAGAAATACCGGGAGAGTTGATATATTCAACAACAACGGAATTATTATTCTCTGAACCACCATCAACAATAAGCTGAACATCAGGGGATGAATCATTGATATCACTACTGATATATCGTTCATATGCTTCTCTGATTGTATCAAGCCGAGTTTCCGCTGATAATTTTAATGAAACTCTCCAGGAAAGAATGGCACGGGAAAAGTTATCAACCACAAGGTAAATATAAGCCTTTGTATTATCTAATGTACGGAATACGGTTACATCAGCATGCCAGAACTGGTTAGGATAGAGAGCTCTGATACCGTTTCTATGTTTTTTTAAACATCGTGGAGGTTTTGTGGAAATCCCAATAAGTTTAGCGTATTTATACCAGGTGTGAATTGAAATATTGAGCAGTCCGGTTCTTCTGGCATAATGAGCAATGGATACTAAAGGCCATCCTCTGAACATATCACCTTCACAGAGCACCTTTATTTTTTCAATAGATGAAAGAGAGAGCTGATTAGGCCAACGTTTAACACACTTGCCGAAAAATGAATCAAAACAGTAATGTTTAACCTGAAAATTCCATGAGTGGAATGTTGAGCGTGATATAGAGAAGTGCTCACAGGCAGAATCAAGACCAATGGAATCCCTGATATCATTAATAACGGAAACAATCTCTTTCATCCGCTGGATTCCTGACAAAGCAGATTCTCTGATTTTGATAATCGTATTCTTAATACGGATAATACCTTTAGCAGCAGCAAGTGCGGATCTACAAAGAAGAAGTTCTTTAATGATCAATTCATTTGATTCAAGCTTACCAGCCAGTTCAATACCAAACAGGTCTGAGTAATCGGAATAGCGGAACCTGTGAAGAGTTGATTTGGGGATCTTACTAACTGTATCAGGAGGAAGAAGGTTCATTTTACAGGCAAGCTTAATGCCGGTATGGTACCTGTGTCTGGTAGAAATGGACATAAAAAATCCTGTGTAAAATCTGGAAGTTGATATAGAAAACAGTTAAGCCTCTTCCTTTACCTCTGTGCCAAGCAGAAGAACGATCCTTTCATCATTATTAACAAGGATCGGTTTCATCCCCTGCACAAGAGCCCCGGCTTTTTTAATAGCATCTTTTAAGATATATTCAAAGCCGGAAAGTTCATCCTCTTTAATGCGATCCATATACCTGAGTCCGTTAACAGCAAAAGAAAGGGCATTAAAAGCTGATAAAATATCGTAAAGCTTATATTCCACACCATCAGTTCTGAAAGCAAAGATTTCCATGATACCCTCCGTAAATTATTAATGTTGCAATTATTAATGTGGTTATTAATAATTAAATAAAGACTTAATAGAGATATTGTTGTTATATAATAACAATTGTCAA
>DIEX01000014.1 GCA_002418835.1 Spirochaetia bacterium UBA5763
AATTCATCAAGTGAGCTGTACTTCTGAAGTATCTGCTGTTTAGTGAAATCCCTGAGGCTCATGGTAATGGGCTTGCCGTCACTGTCAAAGTAAAGCTCCCTCTGGTTCAGGACAGATACATCAATGCCATTAACATAGATTTTCTCTCTTTTACCGCTATTTACTCCTCCGGAATTCTCTGCTTCAAAACTCTCTTCGCCTTCACCGGCTGTTTCATAACCGTTTTCGGTAAACTCTTCGTAACCTTTCACCTCTTCACCACTGGCTTCATCAAATACAGGGGTTTCATCCGCAAGCTCCTCATCTTCAATGCCGCTTATATCATCACCCTGTCCTACGCCCTTTACGCGTACAGGGTCACCGTCAAATTCAGGGTCAGAGAAGAGGTCAGTGACATTCCTGAAATCCAGTATTGTAAAGTACCTCTTGCCGTACTCTTCATTGATCCTTGTGCCGCGCCCTATTATCTGCTTAAACTCGGTCATTGACCTTATATTGCTGTCCAGTACAATGAGCTTACAGGTCTGCGCGTCAACACCTGTGGTCATTAGCTTTGAGGTGGTGGCAATCACAGGGTACTTCTGTTCAGGGTCTATAAAGTTATCAAGCTCGTTCTTACCTTCGTTATCGTCCCCTGTAATCTTCATTATATACTTATCATTCTCTTTCACAAGGTCGGAATTCGCGTTAACAAGCTCTCTTCGCATTCCGTCAGCGTGTTCAATATCCTGGCAGAAAACTATTGTCTTTGAAAAACGGTCTGTACCTTTTAGAAACTCAGTAATCTTGGCAGCTACAAGCTCGCGCCTCTCTTCAACAACTATATTCCTGTCAAAGTCAGACCTGTTATATATCCTGTCTTCAACGGGGTTGCCGTTTTTATCAAGGAACCCGTCAGGGGGCCTCCATCCCTCAAGGTCAATATCAAGGCCCACACGGATAACACGGTAAGGTGCGAGGAATCCGTCATCAATTCCTTGGCGTAAAGAATAGGTATATATGGGATCACCGAAATATTCAATATTTGAAACTTCATCACTCTCCTTCGGCGTTGCTGTTAAACCGATATGTGTGGCTTTATCAAAGTATTTAAGTATCTCCTTCCATGCGCTGTCATCAGCAGCGCTCCCCCTGTGACACTCATCTATCACAATAAGATCAAAGAAACCGGGAGAAAAATCCTTAAATGCATCTTCAACTTCCTGCGGGTTTGTAAGCCCCTGGTATAAAGCGAGGTAGATCTCATAAGCCTTGTCAGATGAATCAATGCCCCTCTTTCCATTGCTTACAAGCTGCTCTTTACCGTTAACCTCAATGACCTTCTTCTTAACTATTGTCATCTTGTCCCTGAAGTGCCTGAAGTCGCCCCTGCGGGTCTGGTCAATGAGAGCGGTTCTGTCTGCAAGGAATAGAATCCTCTTCTTTGTACCGCTCTTCCATAGCCTGTAAATAATCTGGAAAGCTGTATATGTTTTACCTGTGCCTGTTGCCATTACAAGGAGAATCCGATCACGCCCCTTTGCAATGGCCTCCACTGTGCGGTTAATGGCAATCTGCTGATAATATCGCGGGGAACGTCCGCTCCCGTCATGGTAATAATCCTGTGATGCAATCCTCTCCTGTTCAGGTGAATCTATCCCTTTATACTTTTTATATATTGCCCACAGTTCTTCAGGGGATGGAAAGCTCTCCATATCAAGTTCTGTTTCCATTTTACCTTTTGCTGTTCTGTTATGAAAAATAAAGCTGTCACCATTACTGCTGAACACGCAGGGTATATCAAGTATTGCGGCATATTCAAGTGCCTGCTGCATTCCGGCACCGGGAGTATGTTTATTATCTTTAGCTTCAATTACGGCAATGGGGATATTCGATTTGTAATAGAGTATATAATCTGCAAATTTTTTCTTTCCGCGCACAGTGAGGTGGCCGCGCACGTATATACGTCCGTCAGTGAAGTAGACCTGTTCCCGCACCTGTTTCTGAATATCCCACCCGCTCTTTTCAATAGCAGGAGTAATAAACTTGGTGCAGATATCGCGTTCAGTAAGTTCTTTTTTCCAGTTCATCATAATATCTTTTCCCCTCGCCTTGAGGAGAGGGGTGGCGCGTCAGCGACGGGGTGAGGTCTCACCGGCAGATTATCTTATACAAATATTTGCATATTTGTCAACCCGATTGTGTCAAAAAAGAGCAGATGCTCACCCTTTTCAGCTTAAAAAATCAGACTTATTATTAAACACAAAACCCGTTCTGTACAACGCAAAGGCATAGACCCCCGCCTTCGCGGGGGTGACAGTGTGTTGCCATGAATCTTACCCACATACAGATAGGGGCGGTATGACATACTATCTTTACCCGGCATTTATAATAGCACAAAAAGATTTATAAACATAGCCCCGGCAAGTCGATGTTGCAGATAATTTTAAAAACAATCGTATTTTTAAAGCAAGTTATAAAGATGCAACTTCTGGCGATCATGCATCATGGTCAGTCACCTAAAACTATTTCTTGTCCCGGATAAGTATATCTTAAAATATTATTCAATGCTTCTTTCTGATACTTCAGATGTGTACCATAAAAAACAATATTTTCTTTACTTACCGGAAGAGCTTTTATCATAATATCTTCCTGTGACAAATGAACTTTTACCGGATCCGTAGGTTCTCCATTTAAATCAATTATAATGACTTCAGGAAATAGTTTTATTTGTTCAAGCAGTTCATCATTCCAAATTGTATCTGCAAAGTATGAAAAAACAGCTTTATTTTCATAATACATTACAAACCCCCATGTTTCTATATAATGAAACATGGGGAAGGGTTTTAATATGACTTTATCATCAATCTGAATGTTATCTGTTGAAATTAATTCAATAAATCTGATATTTGTTTCAATCCATTCATTTAACGGATGTTTTTCTCCTACAGCAAGAAAGCAAATCTCTTTACTTTTTTTTCTAATGTCTTTAGGCCCTAAGATCAAAATTTCATTAATATTTTTATTTATTGAATTAAAGAATAATCGGAGCAAAAGAAATGGAAGTCCAAAATAATGATCACCGTGAAAATGAGAAATATAAATTGATTCAATTTTTGAAATATCAATTTTCTCCCTGAATAAACTATTCATAATATCTGGTGGCGTTTCAATTAAATGTTTATCGTCAAATATAAAAGAATTATAGGGTAATCCTTCACTTATTGCACCGCCATTTCCAAGAATTTTAATTTTCATTTCATAATACCTATTATATCCCTATAACAGAAGTATTTTGTATATTGCCGACATGAATTATGAATGCTTTTAATCCGAAACGAGGCCGGACTTTCGCAGAAATTATTTTACAAAAATCAGATCACATAATACCTGAATAACAAATAAAATCCGGCATACTTAAAAACATATTATCCGGTTTGATTAAAACAAGATCTATTTTAAAAAGAAAGGTAACCCATATAGCAATGTACCTGCAACGAATAGAATTAACAGTATCAATGATATTGCTGTTTTCAATTTAAAAAATAATATCTGTTCCAGTGAACGCAGAAACCAGAAAACAGAAATGCATAGAGTCAAAGAAAGACCTAAGTCAGTATTCAGCATTTCATCTGTATGAAAAATTGAAATATAAGAAAATATTATAAATACAAAGGCCAGGCATAAATTCAGCACCTGCATAATATTACGATTAATAAAACTGATACTTTTAAGTTCATCTTTCCAGTTAAATAATTTCCAGAAAAAAAGATGAAATACTGCAAACAAAAGGTTGAAAATACCGCCAGCAAAAATCAGTTTTGTCATACTCTTCATCCCCGCAGATTAATACCTGCTTCATTAGTTTTTAATTTTAAACTGTTATACCCCGGGGGGCTTATCTCTAACTTAATCTGCTTTAATATCCAGTGTGCTTTGCCACAGTTCTGATATAGCCATTTCACGCGGGGAGTTTCAACCCTTTTTTTGAGTGCAGGAGAGTGGAGCTGTATTATGACTAAACTTTAAACAACAATAAACAGGATATTTACTGTAATTATAATTTGGTGATGACCATTTGATTTTTTAGTTTTCACTTTATGCTATATCTTTGATGCTGATATGAAAACACGTTACTATGAGTCAATATCATCCGGGCTATTTTCTTTATTACTCACAACATCAGAAAACTTGCCAAACTACAGTACGGTAAAAATATCTCATAAGACACCAAATGCCGGGCTAATTAAAATTCCGGCATTCTTAAGGCGGTTATTTAAATCAAACGTCTATGCTGAAAGGCAGCCATTCTATTTTATCGACCCGTCTTTACATACTTCATACCTCAGCTCTACCATCCCGGCACCCATCTGATGAACAGAGATCAGCCTCAAAACCGGGCTTAGAATCCTGCGGGGGAAAAGCGGTTTACCTTTGCCCAGAGTTACTGAACCAACCTGGATTATCAGCTCGTCTAACAGACCCGCGTCATAAAACTGACCGGCGAGGTCACCACCTCCAACTATCCATATATTTTTGCCGCCGGCAGCTTCACGTAAATCATTCAGAATTTGGCATACATCTCCATTCACGAACCTTATATCTCCCCCTTCGATTACCGGAAGCTTGCGGCTTGAAAATATCCAAGCTGGTTGCGTATATGGCCAGTGTGATCCGGTCTCAGCAGCAACCATTTCCGAATTTCGTACAATCCATTCGTAAGTTGCAGATCCCATTACTAATGCGCCCACATGTGATATAAACTCCGGGTAACTGGAGTTATTCAGATCACTTAAGGAAAAAAGCCAGTCCAGAGAGTCATCTTCTGTTGCGATAAATCCGTCAAGGCTCGTGGCCGTGTAGTACTGCGTTTTCATAATTTGATTTTCTCCTTTATGATTACACCTGACTTGAATTATCCTGATAAATTAGAGATATTTTATGATTTTCAATGTTTACAATAGATGGTGCGGCATAAAAGAAAAAAACCAGACAATGGATACAGCATTTTTCTTATGCAAAGCCTCGACTGTCTTACCTCTTTGATGTGGCGCAGCCCAAGCGAGCAACAGTGAGTTGGGCATGTAAGCTGTGTTGTGCGGAGTGACCGCATGGTTACAGTAAATATATTCGCTTTGAGCCCACGGACGGGCGAAAAGCTGGTTATATTTTATAATGTATGCTGTATTTCATAAAGGCTTTTAATCGCTTTTATTTCTTTTGCCTTTATATTTGATTCTTCTCTTAAATCATATTCTATCTGAAGGCCCATCCAAAAATCAGGAGTCGTCCCAAAATATTTTGAAAATCTTAAAGCTGTATCTGCACTTATACTTCTTTTGCCTTTTATAATCTGTGAAATTCTTGTTGGAGGAATATTTGTATCTTTAGCAAGTTTATAAGCTGTGATATTATATTCCTTTAAAAACTCTTCCTGTAATATTTCACCCGGATGTATATTCTTTATCTTCTTCATTTCTTTACCTTTTTAATGATAATCAACTATTTCAACATTATAAGCATTTGAATCTTCCCACTGGAAGCAGATACGATATTGATCATTTATTCGAATGCTATATTGATCTTTCCTATCACCTTTGAGCTTTTCTAATCTATTTGCTGGCGGAGCCATCAAATCCTTTAATTCTTTCACTCTTTGAATCATGAATAGTTTTCTTAAAGCGACTCTTTGGATATCTTCAGAAAATTTCTTTGAATATTCCTGATTCCATATCTTTTCAGTCTCTTTACATTTAAATGACTGTATCATAATTCATAATAACGCGAGACGTTAATATTGTCAATTATTTTCTTTTAATACCTGAAAAACAAATAAAACCTGGCATACTTAAAAACATCTTCTCCGGTTTGAATAAAAAATATCTACTTTAAAAAGAAAGGTAACCCATATAGCAACGTACCTGCAATGAATAGAATCAGCAGTATCCATGATATTGCTGTTTTTAATTTAAAAAATATTACGAATACAAAGGCCAGGCATAAATTCAGCACCTGCATAATATTACGATTAATAAAACTGATACTTTTAAGTTCATCTTTCCAGTTAAATAATTTCAAGAAAAAAAGATGAAATACTGCAAACAGCAGATTAAAATCCCGGCAATCAAACCAAGTGAAACTGTATTAAAGCTTCTGTGCAATTATATACACATGCTTCTCCGGGTACTGATCAAGCTCCAGGTGTCTGCAACTGCATCCCGATTCCATAATAATTTTCAGATTCTCATCAATCCCGATAGAACCGTAAAAAAATTTCTCACCATGCCAGAGGCTTTCATGTTCACCCTCCTCGTCACCCAGTGTATATATGAGTACCCCGCCGGGATTGAGCATCCCGCAGAGTTTTGATACAACTAGCCTGTGATCTTTACCCGGCAGGTGAAATATACTGTCCCATGCTGCAATAAAATCGTAGGTTTCATTGCTCATCCACGTACATATATCTGCCACATAAAATTTCGCACCGGGATGAAGCTCCCTGGCTATGTTGATCATATTCTGTGACAGGTCAATCCCTGTTACATCAAAACCCTCTGAAAGGAGTTTTCTGATAATTCTACCGCCGCTTCCGCACCCCATATCAAGGGCCGTGCCTCTCCTCTTGCAATAGCTTATAGCTCTCTCTATCTGCTTAATACCGTAAGAAGATTCATTATGGTTATCATGCCACCATTGGGCTATCTTATCATAACTATCTGCTAAGTTGTTTTTCATTTCAATTTTCCTTTTTAACACCTTCATTCCTTAATCAGATTTATATAGAGAACCAGCAAATTACTTTTCCCCATTATACGGTATAAGGGATGATTGTTTAGACTGAGTATTACTTATAATAACATTGTATGTCAATCCGCATAAGCTAAAAAAAGAGCACCTGCTCACCGGACACAGATAAAAAAAGTTCTTTTAACAGAAACCTGTTTCTTTGCAGCGAAAAGGTACGGGCGCGATTAATTGTGCCCGGACCTTTTCGCGTCCATACCATATCCCTATAAATTACCACATCATCATCAATAAACATAGCCCCGGCAGGTCGATGTTGAAGATAATTTTAGATGAAATCCGCGATTGAGGTTCAACTGTTAATGGTCATTCATCATTTAACATATCTCCGGTGAGATAAAGGAGTATATAAAAATCAGGGGATTTTACCGCAGAGGACTGACAAAGGTTAATACAATCCGGCATCCTTCAAGCGGTTTATATATGGACTGTATCGGGTTTTCTGTACAGTTCTGATACCGGTGCTCTTCTTTTAAAAATAAAACTGATTTATGCAACAGACTACTTTGTTATATAATGCGACGTGCTTTTACAATAAGTTTTGTTGGGCGAATACATGGATGTATGAACCCTATACTCAACATTTTATTAATTGAATTTTCTTTTATCTTTGTTTCAAGAATTAATTAATTTACATTCCATGAGATATCCACCGCCTTCATGGGGAATTAATTCACATGGCTTGATATCAACATTTTTTATAATTTTAAACCCGAATTTTTCATATAATTTTATAGCTGCAACATTATCAGCTAGTACGATTAAGCTTAATGATTTGAAATAATTGTTTATCGCTTTATCTTTTGCTGACACCAGAAGATTCATTCCTATATTACGATTCCTGAATTTTAAATCTACAAAAAGTGCATCTATAAAGAGACTGTTATCAACTTTTGATTCATAAATATCTTTCATATATTCTATTCTTTCTCTAGGGACAAAGGCTCTCATCTCTTCATCTATACAGTGGAACTCGGATGAATAAGACATTATCATTCCAATTATTATATTATCACAAATTGCAGTAATAGCATTTTTGTATGTGTGATAATTTTTATCTTCTTTTAAAGAAAATGCTATCATTTGCGCGGGTGTCATTCCAGTAATCAGATCGTGAAATAAAAACTCAACCACACCCCCTGAAGCAAAATTAATCATATCTGCAATTACTAGTGAATCATTTTCAACTGCAGTTTGGAATGTAATATTCATTTTTATGCCTCCATAAAAGATAGATTCTTCTTAAAACTAATTTTCATCTTCCTGCTGTGCATGGACGAGCGGTTTGTTCTAAAATTCAGCACATCATTTCATATAACTTTTTTTACAAAAATCAGATCATATAATACCTGAATAACAAATAAAATCCGGCATACTTAAAAACATATTATCCGGTTTGATTAAAACAAGATCTATTTTAAAAAGAAAGGTAACCCATATAGCAATGTACCTGCAACGAATAGAATTAACAGTATCCATGATATTGCTGTTTTTAATTTAAAAAATAATATCTGTTCCAGTGAACGCAGAAACCAGAAAACAGAAATGCATAGAGTCAAAGAAAGACCTAAGTCAGTATTCAGCATTTCATCTGTATGAAAAATTGAAATATAAAAAAATATTATAAATACAAAGGCCAGGCATAAATTCAGCACCTGCATAATATTACGATTAATAAAACTGATACTTTTAAGTTCATCTTTCCAGTTAAATAATTTCCAGAAAAAAAGATGAAATACTGCAAACAGCAGATTAAAAATACCGCCAATAAAAATCAGTTTAATCATACTCTTCATCCTCTCTTAATTTAATATTAAAACATTTCATTATTCATATCATTTATTGTCATGTCACCATGTCTGATTATTGAAGCTGACGAATCAGCCAGTGGCAGAATGTTTTTACAATAATAACGTGCGGTTAATATTTTACTGTTGTAGAATTCAGCCTCATGATTACCTTCAGTAATGATGAATGAATCAGCATGTAATCCGGAAAGTTTTTCAGCGGATATACCTGCCTGTTTAAAAAGCAGCCATCCCATAGTAATAATACCTATGATTTTTAAAAAAGTGGCGGCGTAAGCAGCCGGTACTAAAAATTTTTCCTGTGCTGCACAGGAAAGAATGAAATCACCCGTCTGTTGCAGAATATATATTGCTTTTTGCAGGTCATCAGTAATATCTTTTATCATGTCTAATCCTTTGTATTTCTCAATTGTAACACCTGTTTCTTCAAGCAGGTAATTAAGATTTTTATAGTCTTTACCCATATTCATTGTAAGCATCCGCAAAGCTAAAACACCGTTTGAACCTTCATAAACAGATGCAACTTTAACATCTCTCATGAATTGTTCCATGGGGTAATCCTTAAAATATCCCGCTGCACCATAAACCTGCATTGCATCCCTTGTAACATCAAAAGCCGTATCAGAACAGAAAGCGGTACAAACCGGAGTAAGCAGCATTCTTAATCCCTCAAGTTTTTTCTTTTCATCATTAGTCTGACTGATACTAATCTGATCATTTAAAAGTCCACAGTAATAAACAAAAGCGCGCATCCCCTCAACCTTTGATTTCATACTCAAAAGCATATGCTTTACATCCGGATGCTCAATAATCGGTACACGTTTTGCCGTAGGGGTCATTGCTTCAGATATACTCACTCCCTGCACCCGTTCTTTTGCATAATCCAGTGCATGCAGGTAAGATGCTGAAGCAATGCCGGTGGAAAATAAAGCAATATTAAGCTGGGCTTTCATAATCATAGATGCAATCATAAGGATGCCCATGTTTTCAGAAGCGATCAGTTCGCCGTAACAGTTCCCGTTTTCACCAAAATGTGTTGTGCACGTGGACAGTCCGTGCCAGCCCATTTTTTTATCAAGTCCGCTGACAGCATAATCATTCCTCTCTCCCTTTGAACCATCGTTATTCACAAGATATTTCGGGACAAGAAAGAGCGAGATACCACCCATACCTGCAGGTGCACCTTCAACTCTTGCACCCACGGTATATATATAGTTTTCAAAAAGATCTGAATCACCGTTTGTTATTGTTATTTTTGTACCGCTTATGCGATAAGATCCGTCTGGCTGCTTAACTGCTCTTGTTGAAATCATACCAATATCCGAGCCTGCGTCTGTCTCGGTTAGTGCAATGGGTCCGGCAAAACTGCCATCAGCAAGTTTATTCAGATACCTGTTTTTCTGTTCATCACTGCCGAAATTTATAAGTGCATCGGATGTACTTAAAGGGCGGTTTGTATATTGAAAGAAGGGAATGTTATGCATAAAAGCTTCGCATGCCGAAAGATACATCAGTATCGAAAATCCCTGTCCGCCGTATTCCCCGGGTAACAAGAGAGAGGACCATCCCCCTTCATCGAATATTTTTTTCAGATGATGATATGATGAGGGTACAGATATAGCTCCATCTTCGAACCGGCACCCTTTTATGTCAGCATCTCTCATGGCAGGATAACATTCATTTAAAGCAAGATTTAATCCGGTGGAGAGTATCATGTCAAAGCTTTCGCGTGAAAACATATTATAACGGCGGTTTTTAAAAACCTTTTCAATATCAAGCATTTCATAAAGAATGAATTTCTGATCACGTTCATTAATTAACAAGTTCTTCACTGCATTATTCCTTATGTTTTTTAATCATAAATGCCATAACCGGAAAACAATCTATTGAATGATGAGGTTTTTATCCGAAAAAATAAATCCGAAAGAGCATAATCCATTTTCATGCATTAAACAGTTTTTGAAATCAGGTGATACCGTATATTCAATATTTAAATAATTAAACCACGACTTTAATCTCATTATAACTGCGCATTCGTATTGTTCAATAAAACCCAGTTGTTTAACACCTTCATAAGCCCAGCATGTTTTAAAATCAATTTGCAATACTGAAGATTCACTAAAACTGTAATTAAACTTCATGAAATCCGGTCTCACAAAATCGATTGATTTAGCTATGAATTCCCGAAATTCAGTATAATCATTAAAAGATTCATTTCCGTTGTTAAACAGTTTTATTAATCTTCTAATTTCTATTTCCGCCATCATCCTGATTCCGTTTGTATTAATTCTATTTGTTTTTTCGATTCCAATTTCATTTACAGACTGGGCAAACCAGAAACCATCGTGGACCATCCAGTCTTTGCAAAAAAACTCTCTTATTTCATTTTTTTCAACTGTATCAATTATATCCATAAGTTTTCCCCTATCATAATATTAGAATATTATTCTAATATTATGCTCTAAAATGTCAATACCTTATTGAATACTTGACATATAATTAATCATGCATTATTGATAAATTCAAAGGCCACAAATTTAATGAAAAAAACAAAATCTTTACATTCCGGCACAGCAGATCTCAAGCAAAGAATAATTCAAACTGCACTTTTATGCTTTATTGAAAATGGGTATTCTACAACCAACATTAACGAGATTTGTCAAAAATCAAATATAAGCGTTGGCAGCCTTTATCATCATTTTAAATCCAAAGAACAGCTGGCAAAAGCAGTCTATATAGAAGGTATTAAAAATTATCAGGCGGGATTTATGGAAGAACTCATTCAAACTTCTACCGCAAGAGATGGAATATATAGTATTGTTAAATATCATTTGAAATGGATTAGTAAATATCCAGACTGGGCAAAGTTTTTATTTTTGCATCGAAATGCTGAGTTTATGGATAATAATGAAGCTGGTTTGATTATTGTTAATAATGAATTCTATAATATGGTGAGCCGTTGGTTAAAGGATCAAATTAAATCAGAAAAAATCAGACGAATACCATTTGATATTTTTCTTTGTTTGCTTTTAGGGCCATGCCAGGAATATTCACGTGTATATTTATTTGATAAGGTTATAACGGATATTGAAAAAACCAGCTCTTTAATTGCCTCAAGCATCTGGAAATCTTTGAGTATTTAGGTTTGTTAACAAACTTTTAAGCTGTATTCAATATTAAACCTGCCACCCTTTCCTGGTTTTGCATACAGCTTAAGCAATTATTCATAAAAAATAATTACTTGATCACTCCCTGCACGCCACAACAGCAAACTCATTGCTTTCCGGATTATAAACACTACCAGCAACATCAGAGAATATCTCTTTTATCACAATGTTATTGTTACCGAACTCCTCTTTTATTGAATCTTCACTGAAACACTGAAACCAGTTATAAACAGTCCGTTTATCTGACTTGCTGTATATCGTATATTTATCAAGTAACAG
>DIEX01000013.1 GCA_002418835.1 Spirochaetia bacterium UBA5763
ACAGGGTTTTTCAGGAGACTGTTAATATATCTTCAATTTTCATATAATCGAGAAACTTATATGAAAATTTTGCAGCATATTTATTTAAATGTGTTACTATATCTTTTTTATAGTATTGTACTGTCAAACTTTGGTCAGCAATTATATAAAGAGTTTTAATCTCCGGATGGAATTTTAATATTGTTTCAACTGTTCCGACTGTATCGGCATTTTCAAGAACACCGGTAATCCCTGCCGGGATGGTTTCAATCTTATTTTCAAAACCACTTAACCCGGCGAACACAATAGGCAATTCTTTGAAAAGGGTTTTTCTGAATTTTATTACAAAATTATAAGCCCCATTATCATTTACTATGATAACTTCAGGTTTGAACTTCTTGACCTTAAAACTTATTATTTCATTACACCAGAGGAGATAGATATTTTCCGTGAATCTGTTCAAGTCCAGGAATTCTACCATAAATTCTGATTGGGGATATTGTTTCTTGATATAATTTATTTGAGCCATAGTGAGGTCTCTCGTCCAGGAATAATCAATATGATATGAGTTAATAATATAAATTTTTCTGCATTCTTCTAATTCGGAAGGGCGCAGTTCGGCTTTAATTAAAATTAAAAAAATGCATATTGAAAGTACTTGAGTTATAAA
Source organism: Spirochaetia bacterium UBA5763 (assembly GCA_002418835.1). Classification (GTDB taxonomy): domain Bacteria; phylum Spirochaetota; class UBA4802; order UBA4802; family UBA5550; genus UBA5550. The sequence continues at coordinate 650 of DIEX01000013.1, forward strand.
TTTTATATGCATGAGCCCTGGCTTGAGTTTTTTGTTTTAAACCTTCTCTATTCCCATAATAATATAATATATCAGGAAAAAAATATGATTACCTGTTTTTGTTGTAAAAAATTAAGCCCTTGAATGGTTGTTACAAAACTGAAACAAACTGGTCTCTGATAAATCGCATATTTCGGTGAAACCGGTCCGACATTCCGGGGCTGCAGTTTAGATCACTCCCTGCACGCAACAACAGCAAATTCATGGGATTCCGAACTATAAACATCCCCCGCAACATTAGAAAAAACATCTTTTATCACAATGTTATTGTTACCGAACTCCTCTTTTATTGAATCTTCACTGAAACACTGAAACCAGTTATAAACAGTGCGTTTATCTGACTTGCTGTATATCGTATATTTATCAAGTAACAGCTTCACATCATCATACTTGAAAGTATTAAGAAAGCAATAGCAATCCTCAGCAGACCAGAACTTATCCATCATATTAAGTTCATAAACAGCTTTTTCCTGAACAGACCTGAAATAGCTCAGTGAATAAACATCCAGAAGAAGGGAGCCGCCGCTGTTAAGCATTTTATAAAAACTGCCAAGCATAATGCTGCGCTGCTCAGGGCTCAATGCAGTGAAGTCACACATAATCATAATAACAAGATCAAATTTCTCTTCAGTTTTGTATTCAAGATAGTCTGAATGAATATAGTTAATGCTCTGATTGTTTTTGCGGGCCTCTTTAGTTGCGTAGTCAAGGGACCCTTTGGAAAAATCTATACCTGTAATACCTGCACCGCTTTTTGCAAGACGTGACGTATAAAGTCCTGGGCCGCATCCGAAGTCTATAACCTTTGAACCCGGGCCCAGATTAAAATATTCAATAATCCATTCTGCTGAACGATCAATAAACCTGCGGTTTCTCGATGCTGCATCAACCGATTCATTCAGGTGATATTCAAGCATCCTCTGTGAAGTATATCCGTCAGTCCATAAATCCTCTGCCGTATAATACTCGTAAGGTTTCGGCCGTTTGTTTATTTCTGATAGTTCGCCAAACATCTGTTATTCTCCTGTATCCCTGCGACACTTGCAGGGTTTAAAATAATCTGTAATTCAGCATAGATCTTTACACTGAAAGTTTCAGTTTTATTATAAATATATTCTTCCGCGTTTCCCGCTAAAATCGAATACTAAACACACTCCATCGCACCTCACTTACGTGTCATTTTATATCAAATTGTGGCGTATGTTTTGCCTCTGACTAAATTCTGTTTGACTCAAAATAATTACAGGGAAGCAGCATTAAAAACTACACGCAGAGGGGAGTTATTACTCCCTGCGATGATAAAACAAACAGGGAGGATCAATATAATTTTTTAATCTGAATTTCAACTGTAAAATTAAAAATTTTTAAATGATTTTTTTAAAGAGGAGATATTTTATGAAACAGAAAATGTTAAAAACTGTATTTGCATTAGCGATTTTGATAATCAGTACAGCAGCATTTGCAATGAGTACAGAGGTAGTAACTGACCAGAGCGCGAAATACTGGATCAACAGTGCAAGATATGCTTCAACTGATAATTCGGCTGATATTGCCTACTACAATCCCGCAGGTACAGCTTTCATGGATAGCGGGATTTATTTTTCTCTCAGCACACAGACTCTTTTGATTCCATATGATCAAAAATTTGCTATGCCTGCCGCAGGTTTTAGTGAGTCATATTCACAGGATAAACCTGTTCTTTCTATCCCGAATTTTTATGTTGTTGATAACCTCGGCAAACAGGGGATTGGGAACCTGGCCATTTTCTTCAACGCCGGGATAATAGGCGGAGGGGGTAATCTTGCATGGGATGGGACTGCGGGTGCTGCGGCATTAGGCTTCGCCACTGCGGGTAAAACAGCATCATCCCTGAAAAAAACTGATATAGATTTCGATGCAAGTGCCGGAATGTATCAGATCGGCACAGGTGCTTCATATTCGCTTAATGATCTTATAAGCCTCAGTGCCGGCGCACGATATGTAATTGCACGCAAGAGCATCAGCATTGACGGGCAATATTTTTTTGAAGGGACTGCCCCTCTTCCCGCTTCATGGACTCTTGACCTCGATTACGAAACAGAGCTTGCTGCTGAAGGATACTGTTTCATCTTCGGTGTAGATCTAAAGCCGGTAAAAGATCTCAATGTCGGCATCAAGTATGAAACTGAAACCGGCCTGAGATATAAGTATGATGATAAAAAAAATACAGCATCCGATTCCGTTGGTAATACCGTAGCTCCAGGAGTTGCTTCTCAGCTTGCCGCGAATGATGGTACAAAGACCGATGCGAACCTCCCTGCGATACTTGCCATAGGTGCCGAATACAATATCACTGATGCTTTTATGATTAGCGCAAGCTCTGTTTTATACTTCATGAATAAAGCGGACATGGACGGAGTGGAAGATTTTTATAACACAGGTTATGACCTTACTATTGGTACTACATATAAAGCCATGGAAGATCTTAAAATCGGATGCAGCGTAAACTATACAACAACCGGGGCTAAAGATAAATACTATAAAGCTGACGGTCAACTGCTAACAGCCAGTACAAATCCTCCGCTTGACTGGGTATATATAAGTGGCGGAGCAACATATAATGTGACACCGGATCTTGACATCACAGGATCAATAGCATTGATTCACTACCTGCCGAAAGATATTACAACATCCGGCGGATTTGATGTGGAATATAAGAAAGAAACTTACGTTATTGCTTTTGAAGCTGGTTATAAAATATGATGTAATTTAAATGCTTTTATATTCTGCGGTACTGCATAGCCGCAGAATATAAAAATTCAATAGAAGAATTTTTACGAATTCAAAGACTATAAAGTACCCTGAACTCTTTCTTTTTTTTTGCTCTTAATGTATTCTTCTGAGATTTTATTTATATTCATGGCAGACTTCTTAAAAACATCTGTTATTATTTCAAAGGGGGTGTTCATCTCATTTTCAAACCATTTTTTTAACACCATGTAAACCCCTCCTGCAAGGTAATGCACCAGGCATTGATGGTATTCATCAAGCTCCTGAAGATGTTGAGCCTTCATGTGGAACAGGGAAAAAAACCCCGATAACTTTTCGAGAGCCTGGAGTCCAAGGCCTGCTTTCAGCAGCGCTTTAAACAGTGCTTCATTCCGCTGCCATAAATACACCAGCTGTTTAACTTCAAAATCCCAGGTCAGATCTTTTTTGGTCTCCAGGTTTTTTTGAACTTTTTGAATATATTCATCAAGGATCTCATCTATCTCAGTTAAAAGAATATCGTCCATACTGCTGTAGTTGCGGTAAAAAGTCTGCCGTGCAATATCCGCGTTCTCAGTAAGCTCAGTAATGCTTATCTCTGAATACTCCTTTTTTTCAAGCAGTTCCAGCAAAGTTTCGAGGAGCCATGCCCTTGTCCGTTTTGAGCGTTTATCCCGGTTCATTCTATGCACCATTTTCTCTGGTTTTGTGGCGTAATTCTACAGGTAAAATCATCACACTTGACAATCGTAATTAATGATAGTACATCTGTCAATTAAGTTACATATGTATCCAAATTGACTTTTGTCCATTATAATGGAGCAGCATGCTTAAATATCGAACCGGAAGTTCGATCAGATAATTATTTGTACCTCCGGCTTTTGCCGGAAAAGGAGAAAGTTATGAATAAGACTGAAAAGTCATATAACTCATGGCATGGCCCTGAACCTGAAATCCCTCTATCGGTTATCAGTGAAACAATTGAAACCGAGATACTGATCTGCGGCGCGGGTAATGCCGGTATGGCTGCCGCTATTGTTGCCGGGAATAAGGGAGCAAAGACCATTGTCATTGAGAAAGACAAAAAGATGGGATTGATTAAGCCATATATGGGGGCAATTGATACAAAGGCTCAAAAGGCGGCGGGAAATAAAGCCAGTGTTGATAAAGAAGAGATTATAAAGGAACTGGTAAATTACTCAACAAAGTATACTGACGAGCTGAAAATTTATGGGGACTATAAACGGTCTAAATACCTTGGAACCAATAAAGTTGACGAAAAGCTTGTACGGCTCTGGGCGGATGAAAGCGGCGCTACTTTTGATTTTATCGCTGAAGAACTTTCAGAATATGGAATAAAACATGTGGCTGAATATAACATCGGCCATGGGCATCATGGTCCATTCAAGGCATTCCCCATCCATACTAAACTGCTTGTGCCCTTTCACAAAGGGGGAATTTTTGCAGTTTCACATGGCGGTGTTTATGTACTGGAAAAGTTTTTCATCAAGAAGGTCAAAAGCTATGGCGTTAAACTCATGTTTAACACAGGCCTGGTCAAAGTCATTAAAGAGGGGAACCGGGTTGTTGGAGTTATTGCCAGGAAGTCAAATGGAAAGTATATCAGGATCAATGCCAGTAAAGGCGTACTGATTGCCACAGGCGGTTATGCGGCCAATGAGAAACTTATCGCAAAACGCAACCCTGAAGCTGTATCTGTATCAACAGTGAGGTACGAACAGAAGTGCAACCGGGGTGATGGCATAAGGGCCGGAGTATGGGCCGGAGGAGAAAAAGATGATTACCCCTCAGCAATGGTTTTCGACCGCGGGCCTGTAAAACCAGGCGGAAAAGCGGATGTCCCTATAAAAGCCGGTGCAACATTCGATTCATTCTTCATGGCAAGCCAGCCCTTCATGAAGGTCAATATGAACGGTAAACGCTTTACCAGTGAATCTGTCCCCTATGATATTGTTCTTTATCCTCTTCAGGATCAGAAGAATGGTGTGTCCTGTATCATCTGGGATGCGAATTACTGGAAACATATAAAGTCCTTTGATACCATCGGCTGCTCACGAATGATTAAGAGCAACAGCAGACCCAAAACACTGGAGGGTATGGGATTCCTGCCGAATTACATCCTGATGACACTGATGAGAATGAAGGGGATGTTAAAGAAGTCCGGAACAATAGAAGGCCTGGCAAAGAAACTTAAGCTCCCCCCCGAAGAACTTAAAGCTACAGTCGATCGATATAACGAGATGGCAAGAATCGGTGCGGACAGAGATTTCGGCAAAGATCCGGACACCCTGCTCCCACTGACAAAACCGCCATTCTATGGTATTACTAACGCGGGGTGGTTCCTTACAACAATGGACGGGCTTCGTATAAACGCAAACATTCAGGTTGTGGATAAAAACGGGAATGCCATTGAAGGTTTGTACGCGGCAGGAGATGTTGCCGGCGGATTTTTCGGAGACAACTTATACCCGGAACTGTGTGTCGGTGTTGCTGTTGGCAAAACAATGACCTTCGCCCGTCATGCGATACTGCATATGACAGGTAATGTATAACAGGTAAAATGACTTTTGTCCTCTGTTTCTAAAGTATTACTTTAATTGAATGCAAAAATTTAACAGCTACTGCTGGAGGAGTTAAAAGATGCTTAATAATAATTTATCCGTTGATCAAATTGAAAAAATAATGTACATGAAAGCAAAGGTTACCAGCCTGGTGGATTATGGAATGACAGCTTCCGGAGTCCGTTTTGATGTCGGTTTCGAAGGCCAGTTAAGTGGAGAAACCATTAATGGGAAGATGCAGGGGGTCGACTATTTCCTGATGTGCCCGGACGGAGTCGGGCTGATTGATGTCCGCGGGGTGATTTATACGGATGACGGGGCAAAAATTGCCGTTTCTATAGCAGGCTTTATGACTGGACCTGAAATAAAGGATTCACATGTCTGTTTTGAAACCGGTGACGAAAAATACAAGTGGCTCTGCAATGCCACTGTGGTTGGTAAAGGGCAGAATTTCCCGGTTGAAGGTGGAGGACTGCCGAAAGAATTTGAAGTTGTATATTACGTGATTCGTTAAAAACTACAGGTTTAGAAGATCAGATTTCATCTGACACAATAATTCCGGATGATGTCTGGAAGACAAACTATCAAGGCTTTTCTTTTTATTATATTTTTTGAATCTAAAAAGGTCTCCATCGGTGTTTAACTCCCGAAAACCCGCCGGTGTGAGACCTTTTTTTATAAACTTTATAGGGCTCTGCAAATTCAAGCTTTACTTTATTCTGCCTTATACTGATAAAGAAATATCATAAAATTCAGGTAATATAATAAAATATGAAATCCCTATTTAAAATAACAAGTATTGCAACTGCTGCTTTATTCATCTTTCTGTTCATTCAGACTTTCTTTACATCAGAAGCTTTTATAACTGATATGGGACTGGTGCCGGATACGGCATCAATAATTCTTATCAGGAGAGCTTCATTATTTATGCTGGGATTAGCGGTATTAATGTTTTTATCACAGAATCTCCCTGTTTCAAAAGGCAGAATTTATTTAAGCATTTCAATGACGGTAATATTCTTTTCACTTGCAATCAACGGAAGTTCCGGATATTTATACGGTAATTATAACTCTTCGATTTTTATCGCAATTAGTATTGAATCTATACTGGGGCTTGCTTTTGTTTTGAACATTATAACTGACAGAAAATCGGTAAAAGAACAATGACATGCTTTCATCAGATAGTTCCCCCAAAAGAACTGAAGGAATGCATTATATATTTAATTACTATGCTTATGCGGTTCCAGTGGAGTTTTTTCTCCCGGCTGGTATATGTGCTGCACCTCATAAAAGGGAGAACAGTTTTACCCGTTTTTCACTTATTCAATTCATCTCCGGATCAAAGGGCCTGCAGAAATGATAGCCCTGGCAGAGGTGGATGTTAAGTTCTTTAACCTTTGCGTAAATTGCCTCATAAACCATTGCAAGGCGTGATTCAGATTTTACAAACAGTTACACCTTCATTGCAGAAAGATCTGCAAGTTCAACTATCCTCTCAATACCCTCAACATTCCTGTTATCTATGACCTTGAATTCACCCGCAAGAGCTACAGGGAGCAGATCTGTAAAGAGCATATTCGCCCCGGCCTTAAGGGCATTCAGATTACCATCTATATCGCCGAAACCGTTTTTTATCTCTTCACCGGGCTGCTGTGCAGTAATATTAACTTCCGGGAGCATAAGCCTCAGTATTGATATTTCCTTTAAAATAATCTCCAGGCTCCCCCTGCTGTTATTCTGAGCCAGAGGTGTACCGGGAACCGGCATGTATGGAACAACAGGGGCCCAGCTTATATTAAGCTCCTTCATTATCAGAATATCATCCGCGATACTATCAAGGCTCTGTCCCGGCAAACCGGTGATATTTCCTGAGGCAAGCTTCATCCTACTGTTCGCGATGTACTCAATACACTTCATCCGTCCGTCAAAAGAACCGGTTGGCTTGATTTTACCGAAGAGGTTTCTGTCAGTAGTTTCAAACTTCAGAACATATTCATCAAGTCCCGCATCTTCAAAGGCATCGTAATATTCATAAGGCATCTCACCTGCCGCAAGGCTCAGGAAGAGTCCGTGTTTTTTTCCATGCACGATTATCTCAAGCAGGTTATCCAGCCTGTAATCCGGGTCCTCTCCTGATATAAGGAAGAGCCTTTCAAATCCGGAAGCTGCTGCGGCTTCAATTGTATTTTTTATATCTGTAAGAGAGAGTCTGTAGCGCCTGATTTTTTTATTCTCAGCTCTCATGCCGCAATAGGCGCACTGATTTCTGCAAATGTTACTGTACCCAAGCATTGCCGTTATAATAATCCTGTTGCCCGAACGTGCATAAACTTTTTTGGCTTCAGACATGACTGTTGCCTTAAATTCATTTTCCGGCATTGTCAGATGTTCAAGTATTTCCTGTTTAGTTGTTATCATCTTATTTCCTCTTTCAATTGTACGATTCTGCACGATTAATCTAAAACAGATCCGGAACTTCTTTTTACAGATCGAGCACAAGGGGGAGAGTGCATTCATCAAGATTAACCAGCCTGTAATCAATTCCGTTCAGTTCCTCAAGGGAATGCGTAACCATAAACACAGTTGCCCCCCTTTCAAGCACTGCTTCAGAAACTCTCCCTCTGATCTTTTCAATATTCCCGCTGTCAAGAAAAGCAAAGGGCTCATCAAGAAAGAGAATATCCGGTTCAATGGAGAGACACCTGGCGATATTCAGCCTCCTCTTCATCCCTCCGCTCATCTCACCCGGCTTTTTAAACCTGCACTCATAGAGACCAACAGCATCGAGCCAGTGAACAGCACGTTCCATCGCTGTTTTATTATCGTAATACGAACGCAGTGCGAGAAGAATATTCTCCTCTGCAGTTTTCCAGTCAAGGAGCCTGTCATCCTGGAATACAAATCCCACACGTTCAGAACCAAGTGCGACGCTCCCTGAATCAGGGCTGCATACCCCGGCAAGGGTGCTGATAAGAGTTGTCTTTCCGCATCCTGAAGTTCCGTAAAAGCATATCCACTCCCCTTTACCGACATTTAAATTAATATTTTCAAGAACCTGCTGTTTCCCGTAAAATTTTTTTACCCCTTCGGCGCGTATCATACAGCTCCCCCCATGTTGTTTCTGTTCCCCTCTCTCACAGGCTGTATCACAAACATCTCGATGGTAAAACCTATAATTATCAGCACCACTGCCCAGAAAAAAATCTGCGGCATGTCAAGGTAACGGTATGCCCAGTAAAGCCGCGAACCTATACCTGCGGGCGAACCTAAAAATTCGGCAGTGGCAGTCACTTTCCATGCAACACTGAGCGAATATGAAAGAGATGAAAGTATATAAGGCATAATACCGGGGAGCAGAATCTCCTTCAGGATTCTTACTTTGTCCACCCTGTAGATTCTTGCCATTGAGAAGAGTCTGTCTTCAAGTGAAGCCACTCCCTGCGCTATGTTATAAAAAATCACAGGGAAGAGTGAAACAATAATAACCACAACAGGTATCACTGAACTCATACCTACCCAGACCATAAGGAGAGAGATCCAGATAATCGGAGGGCACCCCTGTGCTGCTATTACAAGGGGGGAGAGAATATCCATCACCTTTCTGTTCAGGCCGCAGGGTATACCAAGGATCATACCTGCTGCGAATGATATTATAAGGCCTGTTACTCCGCGATAAATAGTAATCAGGATATCCCCCCAGCTCTCTTTATCAGAGAGAAGCTTAATACCCTCTCTCCCCACAGACGCAGGGGAAGGTATAAGATTTTCACCGAAATGAAGAGAGAGCAGTGCCCAGAGAAAAATTATTGCAGCAAGGCTGAAAAGATACTTCAATCCTGCCATAAAAATCCGCTATCCAGATCCGGATTTCCATTGGCATCAAAGAGCCCGGGAGCTGCTGTTTTCAGATAATCATTAATCTCCTCCGCACAGTCTGTTCCCCGTTTTGACAGAATAACATCTCTGTCAAGGGAGTGCAAAGCTACTTCCGGTGAGATATCCTTTTCAAAATACTCAGGAAGATATTTAACAGCTTCCAGTTTTTTATCTTTCAGTTCAAGAGAGTTGCGGATAATAGATTCCTGAATTGCTTTTACTATTTCAGGATACTTTTCTGCGGTGTTCCGGTTAACTGCAAAACCCGCAAGAGGCATGAGAGGCGAAGTTCCTCTCTCCCTGCCGTAGAGCTCCTCAAGGCTCTCCACAACACGCAGATCCGGATTTTTTAAAAGGAGCATTGTTACAAGAGGTTCCGGCAGTATTGCAGTATCAGCTTTCCCGCAGAGCATCATCATCTGGAGTTCCTTCCCCTGTGAGGGCTGGAGTTTTATCCCTTCAATTCTCCCTTTTATTATTTTATTAAATATTGCAATGCCCGGAGATCCGGGAGGAGCGTAAACAACGGTTCTGTTTCGAAGAGATTCAATGCCGTTATAATCTTTACGGCTTGTAATTATATAAAATTTTCTCCATCCTGTTATGGCTATAACAGAAACAGGAGCTCCTCTCTTTGCAGCCATGGCAAAACCCTCAGTATGGCCAAGCCATATATCGCCCTTCCCTGCAAGAATAACGCTCTGAAGATCATCTGTGTTCCGCCACATCCTTACTCTCAGATTAAACAGACCTTCAAACTCCCCTTTGCGTAAAGCTGCCCAGAAAGGTATCTGCGGAGTTGTAGACAAACCTGTTGTATAAAAGACCAGTGTGGGGATATCCGGATTATTACCCTCAATATATTCAGCAAGCTCATCGCTTTTTTTATTCAAACTCCAGCCGTAAATAATGATCACGGAGAGTATAACTAACGACAGTATAATTAAAAAATTTTTTCTTTTCAGCATAGTATTCACTTTAATCTTTATGCGGAGCCCTTAGTCAAAAAGACTCCGCAAATATTTTATTTCGTTTTTTTAAATCAGCAGTTTAAAAAGTCATCTTGTAACCGACTCTGTAGGCACGCCCGGGCTCATTGAATGTATAGCCCCTGGATGTGGTGAGATAATCAGAATAGGTTTTATCCAGAATATTATCAACTGCCCCATAGATCTCATGATTCATCCCCCCGAAAGCAAACCTGTACCCTGCTGAAGCATCAAACCTTGACCACGGATCAGACTCTTCAGTTCCGTCAGGCACTTTCTTCTGTGATGCATTATATACAGAATCAAGGTTTACCCAGAGTCCGTAACCGGGTTCAACTTTTATTCTGAGGAACCCGTTAAAAGGCGGGATTGACGGCAGATCCTCATCATTTTTCGTATCCCTTCCTCTGGTATACGCGATGTTGCCTGATATCTCAAGCCCTGTAACAGGATAAAGACTCATTTCCAGTTCACCTCCGTAAAGGGCTGCTTCATCAACATTCTGAAGTTCGTTACGTGTTGAACTTACTGCAACTGTAGTGATAAGATTTTCCATGCGGTTATAATACCCGGCAGCACCTGCTGTAAATTTTTTGCCCGAGTAGTGAAGACCTGCCTCAGAGAAGAGCGATTCTTCAGGTTTAAGATCCGGGTTACCCCAGGTTTCCACTCCGCCTGAAAGACTTATATACTTATACCTCTCTTCAAGTGATGCGGCTCTGTAACCCCTTGCGCCAAGGAGTGTCACTGCCCAATCATCAGTAATATCAACAGTTGCTCCTATATGGGCATTCCATGAATTTTCAGTGGCATCCTTCTCTTCCCATATAACTTTATTAGCCACGAAAGCGGGCGGGACATTGGCAAAATATGTTTCATAGAGATTGGTCTCATCATTCTTTACCTGTATTCTGTCAAAGCGTCCCCCCAGGTTCAGCTTGAAAATGCTGCTGATTTTCCAGTCATCTTCAGCAAATATCCCTGTTGAAAGATATGACGAATCAGGCAATGGGGAGTCAACAGAGGTTTCCCCGTTAAGTTTTGTTCTTACTCTTTCTGACTCAAGTGTTCGGATCCATGCATCAGCGCCGGCAACAATCACATGATCAGAAACCTGAAGTCTGTTTATCCATTCAGCACCGTAGGTACGGTGTATGGCTTCCGGTTCAATTGACTTTATAATATTTCCGGTTGGTGCAGGGATTTTATCTACAATAACATTCCTTTCAATGCCGTGATATGAAAGCTTCAGCTTTGATTCCTTAAAAACATTACCATTGGGGCTGAATGTATAATTAAGATTGGCAAGCATCCTCTTTGTTTCAGGATATGTTACATCAGCAGTATCGGGGAATCCGGCTGAACCTGCTCCAGGTATACCTATATCCTCCCCTTCGTAATACTGGGTTTTCAGTTCAATTTTGTTCACCTGTGCTATTTTAAAACCGAGATTTACATTCCCCTGCATGTCAGAGAACTGGCTGTTTTCCATTTTTTCGCCATCACCGTCACTGTAAGAACCGTGGTCCCTGTAGCTCCCGCTTGCAAATGCGTAAAACAGCGGGCTGTTGTATGATGTGAATGCATAAGTATTAACGCCTTCAGAATTAAAGTTATACGAAACGTTCATCCCTCCGTCAAAACCAGCTTCATCTGCAAAGTAACCGTTTCGCGTAATTACGTTAACAACACCACCCATTGTTCCGGAGCCGTAAAGAGAAGAGATAGGCCCTTTAAGAATCTCCACCCTCTCAACAGCCATTGGATCAATGGTACCGAACTGCGCGCCAACATCCGTAGCAGTATTAAGCCTTATGCCGTCTATCAGAAAAACAACATTACTCCTTGAAGATCCCCTGATGGACATCTCCGACCCCCATGCCGAATCGGAGCTTTTACTGACTCCGGGCACAACGTTCAGGGCATTGGTAATACTATTGGGCTGTGTGTACTGCAAATCATCAGAAGTAATAATTCCTATAGATCCCGGGGTTTTTGTGAGACTGGATTCATATCCCCTTGCAGTAACAGATATTTTTGCCTCGTAGGCTTTTTTTTCTTTTACCTCATTATCAGAGGTTTTAACATCCTGTGCGTCAGCAAAAGAATGAAAAAGAAAAACAGCGCTCAGTATAAACATATAAGTCTTTTTTTTCTGAAACATTTCTCCTCCTTTTATATTAATTTTTTTTTACAAAATTAAGGCCGGATCGGGATACATCAGTTTTTCGAATAACTCCCATCCCTCCCAGATCAGCGTTGTATCAGCAGTGATCCCTTCAGGCAGAGAAACATTGCCGGACACAGGGATCATATCACCTGATGACGACAGGAACTCCTGGTATTCATCTGATAAAAAATAATCGACTATACCATCTGTAATTTTTGACCTCCCTTTCCTTTGCAGAACAGCCACGGGAAGACCAATTATACCCTCTGCGGGATAACATGTCCTGATATTGCCAAGCCTTGAATTTCGGCTGAACGCAGGGATCAGCACCCCTGCATCATATCTCCCCTCATCAACCGCCTTGTTAATATCAAGGGGGTAAAGGAGATGATCCGTTTTTTCAAACACCAGGGGAGCCTTGTCACCAAGCACTTTGCGTATATAATACCTGTATATATCAGGGAGAGGTGTATCTTCAGGGGGAGTAACGATTCTCCCCTTCTGTGCAACATTATAAAGGTCAGACCACGAACTCACAGAGACTCCGCTGTTTTTGTTAAATATTATAATTACCGGTATTACGCCGATTATTGTGACGCATCTGCAGGGCGCTGGTTCAATATACGATGAAAGATATAAACTTAGTTTTTGAGGAGTGGAATTGAACTCCTCAAAATATCCCGATTCCTCAATCCACTTGTGATTTCCATGTACTTCAGGATCAGGCGAGATAATGATATCCGGGTATCTGTCACAGGGCCTTGTTCTTTCACAGAAGAGCTCCTGCATAAACTCATGGTCCTCCTGGTGGGTACGTGGAGGAATTACGTTTACTCCGGGAAATTTTAAAACTATATCCGAAGCTGTTTTGCGGTATACATTGGGAGGCAGCCCTAACAGTAGATTGCTCATAAAACAGCCTCCGCAGAGGATAAAGGATAAACGCCGAAGCGGAGATCCTCCCTTACTCTTTCAGTGTATCTATCCATCTCTTTGATCTTTTCGAGAATACCCTTTTCAGACTCAGTACGTTCAGCCACACTCTCCATCCCGCCGTTTTTCATAATCAGCCTTCTGTCAGCCATCAGTATGAGGAGAGGATCATGCGTGGCTATAATGACAAGTTTGCTGCTGCTGCTCAGAACAGAGAGAGCCTTAAGCTTGTTTATCCCGGCATTTTCGATCTCATCAATAAGCACAACAGGCGCGTCGCTTATGAGCGCTATATCAGCAATCATCAGGGCTCTTGACTGTCCGCCGCTCAGCCCATGAAGAGGATCATTCAGTCTTATAGGTTCACCGCAGAGAGTATTTGCAACTTCAAGCGTTGAGAGTATCAGACCGTTTCCCCCTTTGTTTCTGCTCTCTGCATGGAGATTTAAAAATCTCTCCACAGTGCCATCCATTATAAAACTCATCTTCTGTGAAAGCTGAGCTATTACGCCGCTCCCCTCACAAGCAAAATCAACTCCCTCTGAATCTATGATTACAGTTCTCCCTGAGGGTGTATCTTTTGATGCGGACTGTTCAATATCCGAAAGAAATTCACTCTTCCCGGAACCCGTTGGCCCGATTACCGCAAGGGAGGTTTCCGGATGCAACTCAAGCTCAGAGAGTGATTCCGCCTCACCGTTTTTATTAAATCCGCCTGACACTGTTATTTTTAAATTATTACTCATAGTCATTGTTCGCTCTACCTTATTTTATTAGTATGGACTAACTTAATGAACAAAAAAAATTACACAATTTTCTCCACACTGCCGGACTGATATTTTTTTCCAATTCTCACTTCACCTGTGCAATATGAACAGAGAGATGCAGGCATTGAATAACGGAGTTCCCGTTCACTCATGCTTTCAATATCATCACTCCCTTCAATAAATCTTTTAAGCAGAAGAGAGCCTTTCCCTGTGAGGCCGTTTACGTTTATAATTTCAGCATCGGGATTAACTTCACGTATCCTTTGTTTAAAGACTTCTCTCTCGGCCTGGGATACAAGATCCGATTTAGTGATTACGATTATATCTGTATGAAAAATTCCGGGGCCCATTTTTTTAGGAGCATCGAGCCCGCTGAGATTATCCACTATTGTAACAGCCATAATACCCGTTATATGAGGAGCGCACCGCAGACAAAGACCCGCAGTTTCAATTACCAGGACATCTGAGTTATTATTTTCACCCCATAGAAAAACCTCTTCAAGGTTGGATACATAAAAATGATCAGGGCATATATAATCACTGATTCCCTTTAAGGTGGGTATATTCAGTTTCTCTTTTATTATCTGATCATCCATTGTATCAAGGGCGTCAAACTTTACCGCTGAAACGCTCTTCCCGTTTTCAATAAAATGCCGCATCGCATGAATTATAACCGAAGTTTTTCCGGAAGAGGGTGTGCCTGCCACTGTTACTATTTTCATAATTTACCTGTTATAAATATTAAATCATCCTTTTCAGCACAAAACAACAAGAACTAACATTGTTAGTCTATGCTAATATCATTAGATTTCTGTCAACTTTTTTTATACCGGGGGAATTTTTACAGCAACGTTGCAAAAAAAATCGCTCTTTTATTGGATATTCAAGCGGTGTTTAGATAAAACTTAAGACAGCACAAATATTCCGCTGCTCTACCTGTAAGCAGCTCAATCAGGCAGCCTGGAACCACGGTAGGCTCGCCTGTATCTGCCGGCACAACTTCCGCAGGAGGTGCACCCTCCGGTGCACTCCTCTGCAAAAATGTAACCGAGCCTCTCAAGCTCAAAAAGCAGCGCTTCAACCATTGCTTCGCTTATTTTTAGCTTTAAAGCAATTTCATTTTTTGAGAGTACTCTCCCCTCTTTTAAAAGTTCAATAAGTTCAGAAATCATAATCCTGATCCCGAAAAAACCATAAGCCCGATATTGTAAGCAGCTATACCCATCACCAGTGAAACACATGTATATAAAAACACAATCATTCCTGTCCACTTCAGAGATCGTGTTTCGGAATAGATAACACCCACAGTTGCAAGACAGGGGACTGAAAAAAATACAGCAAAAATAAAAGCCAGAGCCGAAGCGGGAGAAATTGCCGCTGCCAGAGTGTTTGCCGCAGCATCATGGCTGAATGCCGCTCCATTTACCATCATTGACGATACAGAGGCTCCGAAACCGCCGGATAACCCGTAAAGTACAGCAAGTGAGGACATCGCTGCCTCCTTTGCAAATGCTGCTGTTATAAGAGAAACAAGAAGCCTCCAGTCCATACCCATGAGGCTCCCCACAGGCTCGATAAATCTTCCGAATGAAGCCAGGTAACTTGTTGTGACGTCTCCGTAAGGAAAATAAGAGAGAGTCCATATAACAACTGTTATTAAAGCAATAAATGTGCATACTTTTTGCAGATAAGACTTCAGGTGCCCCCAGCTGTACAGCCAGATATTTTTCCAGTGGGGGAGATGATAAGGTGGGAGCTCCATGATTATTCCGTGAAGTTTCCCTCTGAAAACAGTTTTCCGGAGGATAAATGAAGAGAAGAACATGACAAGTATCATTGACCCTAAAAGACTTAAAATTATTAAGGGGAGCCTGAAACCGAAAAAAATACCCCCCATAAATGAAACAATACCCCAAAGCCCCATGCACGGGACAAAGCATGTGAGCAGCAGGGTAAGTATTCTCTGACGGCCTGAGCCTATAATACGGCTCCCCATAACTCCGCCGATATTGCACCCTGCGCTCATAAGAAATGACATCATCGATTTTCCATGAAGCCCGAGCCTGTTCATCGAATTATCAAAAACATACGAAAGCCTCGCCAGGTAGCCCACATCCTCAAGAAAACCTAAAACAGCAAACATTGAAAAGATAAACACACCTGTCACAAGGGCCATTGATATTCCTGGGATAAGCCCGTCAGTAATGAGAAAATTGAGCCACTGCGGCCATGCGGAGAACACCCCTTTCATATATTTCAGAAAGCCCGGGAGCCCCCCCATAATCAGAATCATCCCCGGTATTGATAGAATCATTGCTGCGGTAAAAGAAAGAATAACAATTGCAGCGGCAATCAGTTTCCCCCAGAGCGGATGCGTAGCGAAGCGGTCGAATCGCCCTCTCTTAATAATACTCTCTTTTGGCATGCTGCTTTTCACAGCCCTCTGAATTACAGAATTAATCCATTCATACTTAACACCTGCTGACTGAAGCTGGTTATTCTTATAGTTATTAATTATAACCTCAATATTATTCCAATCATCAGGGGGGATAACCTTTTTAATCGAGTCCAGAGTAATACTATCGCGTTCAAGGATCTTAATTGTAATCCAGTGAGCGCTGTATTTAAGGTTTGCACCTTTGTTCTGCAGCTTTGTGATTATTTCAAAAAGGAGAGAATAGCCGTTTACTTTCCTGAAATCAGGAGAAACAGGGGGTTTCTTCTCCGCCAGAAGTTCTTTAAGAGCAGAACCTATATCTGATACACCCCTGTTCCTGCTTGCCGTCATGGGTATTACTCTGGCACCTGTGGCCACCTCCATCTCTGTCGCATCAAGAACCTTTCCCTCTCTTTCAGCAACATCCATCATATTAAGAGCAAGGATAACCGGCATCCGGAGAGAAGCAATTTCAGCAGCCATAAACATGCTCCTTTCAAGCTGTGAAGCGTCCACAACAACTATTACAGCGTCGGGTTTATTCTCAATCAGGTAATTCCGGGCAATAATCTCTTCACTCGCGGCGGAGGAGAGGCTGTAGCATCCGGGGAGATCCACAATCCGGTAAGAGTTCCCCTCTGCCTGGAAAACCCCCTCTTTCCTCTCAACAGTCTTTCCGGGCCAGTTCCCCACGTGCTGCTTCGAGCCTGTAAGAGCATTAAAAATTGTCGACTTACCGGTGTTCGGCTGACCGGCTATTGCTATGGAATAAACTTTCTGTCCGGCAGTTGTCTCTATTCGTTTATTCATTTTCGCCACCTATTATAATTCTGCGGGCCTCCTCACGGCCTATGGCTATATGTGTGTCTCTCAAATAAACCAGGAGTGGCCCTTTTCTCCTGTTCTGCACCATTGTTACCTCTGCAAGAGGGGTAAATCCCGTTGATATTACACGGCTTATAAAATTATTGTCCCCGCTCAGGGAATCTATAACTGCTTTTTCACCTGCATTAAGAGATAAAAGCGTTTTCATCTGGCACCCCCATTCTTTATGAACACCTGCCTGCGGGCAATTGAACTTATGTAGTAATCTTCCTCAATGCTGAAACCCGCTTCTTCGCATAACAACGGATAAACGTTATTCCAGTTATCGCTCATCTTCGGGAAAAGCAGCATGGGTGACCAGAGAGCCCTCACTGCAACAGACAAAGGCCTGCACCAGTCCACCAGCAGAAAAGTGCCTTCTTTTTTTAGTACCCTTGACGCCTCTTTTACAGCTCCCCGTCTTACTTCAGGGGGAGTTTCATGCAGTGCCATGGAAGTCATTACAAGATCTACTGAATTATTTTCAAAGGGGAGTTCATCCATTGATACTTTCTTAAAATCCAATGCGCACCTGAAGTTCCCGGTAAATTTTTTCGCATAATTGATCTGATCATCCGACAGGTCTATACCTGTTATTGATGAATCATGGTGCGCGTTCTCCGCAAGGGCGAAACTCAGAGCGCCGGGCCCGCACCCCAGGTCAACGGCCTTCATTCCTGCGCCAAGATTAATGTTTCCCAGCCCCTTCTGATAAAATTCAGTCTTCATCCCCCAGAGGGACGCAACCCGTTTATAATTTTCTCCACCAATGATCCCTTTAAATTCTCTTCCTTTTTTACTCATTAGTAATCTCCATACTGTTATCACATTATTTTACCTGATGAGAACCATCTCTCACCTTAACAGGAAAGTCTGTTATATTTTTCGCATCAACCTGCCGCTTTAAGCTTCCAGGTGTGCGCTCTCTTCTGTTCATTCCACATCCCGGAGTAGAAACTCTTTTCATTTTCCAGAAGTTCATCATGTGTACCTCGCTCAACAATCTCCCCATGATTAAGAACAATAATCTGGTCAGCGTGAGTAACTGTGCTAAGCCTGTGTGCTATGATCACAAGTGTTCTCCCCTTCACAAGTTCACCTATTGCCTCCTGGATAAAAAGCTCATTCTCCGGGTCAAGAGATGCTGTTGCTTCATCAAGAAGAACGATGGGTGCATTCTTTAAAATTGCGCGGGCTATTGATATTCTCTGTTTTTCTCCGCCGGATAAAGTAGAGCCACCCTCCCCCACCATGGTGTTATACCCGTCAGGGAGCTTTATAATAAATTCATGACAGCGGGATTTTTTTGCGGCTTCAATGACTTCTTCCATTGCGGCATCTGATTTCCCGACTTTAATATTGTTCAATACTGTATCATTAAAAAGATAAACATCCTGAAAAACCATACTTATGCGGCTCATAAGATCTTCTGTTTTGTAGCCGCAGAGCGGGACACCGCCAATCTTAATCTCGCCACTGTTCGCATCCCAGAACCTTGCAATGAGGCGGGTAATTGTTGTCTTGCCTGAACCTGATGGTCCCACGAGAGCTGTCATTGTATTCTCTTTAAGACTAAAACTTACATTTTTCAGAACATCCGTTTCATGATAGTGAAAGGTCACATCTTTAAATTCAATATCGTTCCCCTTCGATTCAGCTGAAACATCAGGTTCCGGGAGAGGCTTTACACTGAATAAAGAGCCAATCCGCTCTGCTGAAATTGAGTAATAACTCAGTTCAGCGAAACCTATAAGTACTTTTACAAGCGGATCATACATCCTTGTGCCCACGATGAGGAAAAAGAGAAAATATGGGATAGACAGAGTCCCCTGCATGACAAAATACATGCCTGAGATCATGATCAGAGCTATACCTGCATATAAGGAAAGCGCTCCGAATATCACAGCGGGGCCTGATGCTGACTCAAGAATTATGCTTTCATCTTTAAGTTTTCTGAAAGTAGTCTCGAGACGCACAAATTTTTTACCCTGCAGATTGTACGACTTGATATTTTTCATCCCGTCCAGATATTCAAGCATGCGCGAAGAAGCAGCTGTCTTGACTTTAACATGACTTTTACCCAGCCAGAGAATAAGGGCTCTGGTTCCGTAAGCGACAATCAGAGCAAACGGTATCAGGCTGATGGTAATAAGGGACATCCTCCAGTCGATAGGGAAAAGAAAAGCAATAAATACAAGTGGAAGAGTCAAAGCCCCGATGGCATCCATAAGCAGGTGACTCAGCATTGTCTCAATGTTGGTATAATCCTGGAGCATCAGCGCAGTGATATCACCCGGGTCTCTCCCTTTAAAAAAACCCATGGGGAGTTTTCTCAGGTACTCGCCCAGTGTTAGCCTCCCCTCTGAGCTTATGGTATATGCCCTGCTGAACTCCATTGTGTATTTATATCTGCCTACTATAAAAAGAACCAGCATTATACCCGCAAGGGTTATGTTGAGACGCACAAGAGCTCCGGTATCTGCAAATGCCCCCGGATTCATTAAAGGTCCAAGCAGTGTCAGCATAACAAGGAGTATTATGAAATACGGCTGCCCCTGCAGAATCGACTGTAAAACCTCAAGTAAAAAAGGTTTCCTCAACGCGCCGATGTTATTGTTCGTTATTAACCTGAAAAATTTAATCATGCCTGAACCTCCTTTTCTGCGGCCAGTTCCCAGTTGCGGGCCTTTACATGGATATCCCACATGTTCCTGTATAATCCGCTTTTATCCAGCAGCTCCTTATGTGTACCGCGCTCTTCGATCTCCCCTTCATTAACTACAAGTATCTGATCAACATCAGTAATTGTATAGAGACGATGAGCTATGACAACAACGGTCTTGTTTTTTAAAACTCCGGATAGCGCCATCTGAATTTTCGCCTCATTTTCAGGGTCAGCGTAGGCCGTGGCTTCATCAAGCACAACAACCGGTGAATCTTTAAGTATGGCACGTGCTATAGATATCCTCTGCTGCTCCCCTCCGGAAAGATGCACTCCCCCTTCACCTATAAGAGTTTTATAACCCTCCGGAAGAGTCATTATAAAGTCATGGATCTGCGCAGCCTTTGCGGCCGCCATAACATCATCAAATGCAGCTGTGTCATTCCCCATTCTTATGTTCTCTTCTATTGTATCAAAGAAAAGAAAAACATCCTGAAAAACCGTGGATACTGTATTGTTAAGAACCTCCACAGGTATATTCTTTATATTGACTCCGCCGATGAGGACTTCACCTTTCTGTACATCCCAGAAGCGGCCTATCAGATTTGCCATTGTGCTCTTACCTCCGCCGGAGGGCCCCACAAGAGCTGTAACAGTCCCTGCCGGGACAGTGAATGATATATCTTTTAATACATCATTATCGCCGTAAGCGAAATTTACATTTCTGAATTCAATATCAGATGTTTCAGGTTTTTTCCCATTAACAGAATCAGGAATTTCGGGAGCCTGAAGTATATCATCAATACCTGTAATTCCCGTACTGATCTGTATCATCAGACTTGAAAGAAGCATAAGCTTATAAAGAGGAACAGATATACCCATCCCTATATAAAGAAACAGAAATACTGTTGAAACAAAATTGCCATACCCGATCTGAGAATTTTCCCTGTTCAGCAGAAAGATAACTACGGGGAGTATAAAAACAGCGCTTGAACTGAGCAGTGTAAGAAAAGCCGAGAAGGAGGTTGAAGAGCTTCGGACCCAGAAAATAGTCAGGTCCCTGTACGCGTACACATCGTCGGCAAATCGTTTGAACGCACTTACAGTCTGGTTAAAAATTTTGACAACTGGCATCCCCCTTACGTATTCAACAATTGTACCATTCATTGCCGCCATTCGCTGCTGCCATTGAGCATAAAGCGTTTTCCCCGCATTATTATACATGGAAAACTGCGCTATAAATGCCAGGGGTATAGGTACAATCACACCAAGGGCGAGCCTCCAGTCCACGTAAAAAAGAACACCAATTGACAGAAGAGGAAGCGCTACTGCCTGCACGATGTCAACAATATGGTGCGCAACGAAAAGTTCTATGCGTTCGACATCCTCCTGCAGAATTTTTTTTATGCTTCCATTGTTCCGCTGATTAAAATACCCCATAGGGAGACGGGCCAGTTTTGCGGCCAGTGCTATTCTTATTTCATAAAGAATATTAAAAGCCGCAACATGGGCTGTCATGCTGGCAATGTATGTAAACACTCCGAATACAGCAACCCCTCCCAGGGTTATCCAGACCAGTTTCCACACATAAGCGGTGTCTATTCCCTGGATATTATTGATGTTCTCAACCAGTTCCTTCACAAGAAGGTAAACAGTTACAAAGGGCGTTATCTGGGCAATCACACCGAAAATACTTAAAATAGCCGCAATATACAGATATACAGATTTTGTCCCGGCAATCTCCAGCAGGCGCGGTATGCCGGTTTTTCTTTTTTTCTCAACATGTTCCTCATATATAGACACGTGATTCATGTCAATCCCTCCTGCTCTTTTCGGCATAACATATCTGCATCCCCGCAAGGCCGGTCTTAACCCTGATTTTATTGAACCCGGCATTAGAAAGCATACATGTCATTTTTGTATCTGAGTATGTTCTTAAACCGTATAATAGTCCGAATGTCAGCTTTCCGATAATACTCTTTCCCATTGTAGCCATGGCGAACCTTCCTCCCGGTTTCAGCACTCTGAAGATCTCCGCGAGAACAGCTTCCGGTTCTTCAATGAAAAAGAACATATTCGCACATCCGCAGGCGGTGAATGAGTTTGAGGGCCACGGAAGATCCCCGGCATCCCCTTTTATAATATGCAGCCTTCCAGCCATTACAGATTCATTATTATTATCTATAGCGAGCCTCAGCATGTCATCACTGTGATCAATTGCAGCACCGCGCCCGGCTTTCTCAAGCGCCATCTTCAGCAGTACACCGCCGCCGCACCCGATCTCACAGTAGGTATCTTCAGGCTTAAGATCCAGAAGTTCCATTATTATTCTGAAAGATCTAAAATGGCCCCTGGGGTTTTTATAACTTTTCACTGCCCATTCACCTTCCGGTTTACGGGCAGTGCGATCTATAAATCTCTCTCTTGCTTCAGCAATAGTCATATTGCACTCCTTTAAAAAAACAGAAAATATCGTGGTGAATTTTTCATATACACCCTGTATTGATAATCGTAAGTTGTGAGGCAGTACCTCTCCTCTCCAAGCACAATGAAATGTACCGATATATTATACACTATCCATATAAGAAAGAGGTAGATCGACGCAGACATAACGCATAATGAAAGCATCATAAGTGAATAAAAGAAATAGAGCGGGTTTCGCGAAAAACGATACAGACCCTTCACAATGGCTTCATCCGGTGGTGTTGTTGCGTAATTACGATATGAAACAACATAGCAGATATAAGATATACAGAATAACACTATACCTGAATAGAACCATATAGTACCGGTTTTCAGCGGAACCCATACTGAAAAGAGAATCATCCCGTACATCATTATCATACTAGCATAAGCCGCAATTTTATCAGCAGGTGTGTACCATGACATATCCCCAAGGCGTTTCCACGATTTTTTATCTATAAAATAAATAAACAGGTGTGACAGGATGGGGATTACCCCTCCGATCCATGCGTTCCATAATCCGATGTTTAGCTCTGTGTAGTAAGACATACTTTGTCTCCTTTATTCTGTCATTGCCGGTTCTTTAACCGCAAGAGATTCATCAACCGCTCCAGCCAACACAGCTGCGTCCTTTACGTTCAGCGCGGGATCATCTGCGGTAGTTTTAAATGGTTTTGTGATACTTATAAGAAGCGGTGTAATTGTATAATCAAACACAAGTGCCGCAATAAGCCCGAGCCCCACCATGAATCCAAGGACCTTGAACATCACCACATCAGAAGTGATATACACGCTGAATGTAATAACGAGAATCGCTGTAGTCATAAAGAGAGCTTTACCGATTTTTTTATATGAATGGAAAATCGCTTCAGAGTATGAATGCCCCTCTTCAACCTCAAATTTTATGTGATTAACAAAATGGATTGTGTCATCAACTGCAATACCCATGATCATCGGGATGATTGTCATAGACATCATATCAAGCGGATACCCGAGATATCCCATTACACCCCCTATAACAACAACAGGCGCTATATTTGGGATAAGGCCTATGAGCCCCGCCTTAACACTCCTGAACACAATCATCATAAGAACACCAATAACAAAAAGCGCTATTATAAAGGACTGAACCTGCCCCCTTGCTATGTAGTTATTTACCACCGCACCTTCAACCATTGTACCGGTCATTCCCGCCTTTGCCCCAGGGAAAAAACCCGCTGCAAGATCCTGTATAACTCCGTATTCCCTTTCGACCTCACGGCAGTTATAACCGTCTATGGCCACCTGCATACGCAGCACGCTGTAGTCATAATCCATCCAGAATTCCGCTTCATTGCCCCCTGAGTTTTCATAAAGGAGGAGAAGCTGTGAGATCAGTTTTTCGTCTTCGGGTATTGTGTAATAAGCTTCATCTCCGCCGTGCATTGTTCTGCTCATGTCCTTAAGAATATCCATTACAGACATTGAATATTTTGTCAGGGGTAGTTTGTGAATTTCAGCTTCAAGCTTCTCAAGCTGTTTCAGCTGCTCTGGAGTTTTTGCCTTACCTTTCTCACCCAGTTCAATCATCAGGTTATAGGAATACATATGCCCGGTCTTTGTCTGAGTTATATCATAGAGACGCTTGATATATGGGACCTTCATTCCGAAACCCTCGAATGGATCAAAATCCACTTTAAGCCCTGTGGCGCCGATAATCAGAGCCGCACATAAAACAGCAAACAGGGAGAGGATAACACGTGCTTTCCCGAACACAAAATGCCCGAACCTGTCGAAAATTATATCAAAGCGATCAGAAGACTCAGAAACCTCCGCAAATGTTTCTTTATCTTTGCCGAATGAAAGAAGTACCGGAGTGAGAACCAGAACAAAAACATATACCACAGCAATCATCGCAGCTGAAGCATTACCCACCCATCTTATCGCGGTGATATCAACAAAATTGAATGACAGCATACATCCGATTGTTGTAAGAGCTGTGAAGAGAAGCGGCCACCCTGTATGCTCGATTGCATGGAGAACAGACTCCCCCCTGCTCCCTGTTTCATTAAATCTTCTCCTGAAAAAAAGAAGAATATGTATACAGTAACCTATAGAAACAGCAAGAGCAAGGTAAACCGGTACTGTGACAAAATTCAGGTCAACCTTTACTCCGACAAAACCCATAAAACCGTATGAAACCAGTATGGCACTCAGAGTGGTAGCCATTGCCACCATCACACCTCTCAGAGATCTTGTAAAAATAACAACTACCACAAGGGCCACAAGTAGTGCGAGCATTACAACCCTGCCGCACTCCTTTTGAAAATAATTCATTTTATCAAAGGCGATAACAGGCATACCAGTTTCTTTAAGATTATACTTCTTATACTTTTCCTGGTTCAGAATTCTGTTGAGCTCCTGTCCAACAACATAGAGTGGCTCCTTCCCCTTGCTTTCAACCCTGTCTTCCGGGATCTCCTTCAGTCTTACGGAGATCCATGTCTCCTTTGAATCATCAGAGAAAAGTTTATTTACAAGGTTCCCCTTGGAAAAAGCCAGTCTCCTCATATTTTCAATGGATTCCCGATCTTCAGAAATTTCGTCAGGGACAAGATTCCCCACCCTTATCCCTGAATCCGAGGCACTGACAAACTCAAACTCCGAGATCGATACAACCTCGTCAATATATGGTACATTGTCTTCAATCTCTCTGCCAAGCTCCCTGATCATCCTCAACACATCGGGAGCAAAAACATCATCAGCCTGAACAAGTATTCCGGCACCATCGCTGTTCCCGAAAATCTCTTCAAACCTCTCTTTAGCCTGCATCACAGGGTCGTCCTCGAAAAACCATGTATCCCATGAAGAATTCATCTCAACTTTACTCATACCTATTACAGCAGCCACATCAAGGGCAATGAGTGCTCCTATTAATAACCATCTGAACTTCAGTATCTTTTCACCGAGTCTTCTGAACCGTTTATTCTGGTCCGCTATTTTAAAGGGCATTTTCTCCTCCTTATTATTTCTTATTATTTTTTTCTTTAGACCTGATTTCATCTCTTTGCTATAAATCAAATATCCCCGCGTCGGGGCTGACCTAAAAGTAATTTCTTTGTCATACCGGCTGTAGCGAAGCGAAATGCCGGTATAAAAACACTAATCATTTAATAAATATTACATCTATAATCTAACAAAATTAGAAATAACTAACTTTTAGAACATAAATTTAAAAACTATATTTCATCCTCCCCCACACTTCCGAATTATCGCTGTATCTCCCGTAATCCCCGTCTTCACTCCCTGCAAAGATATCAAATCCCGCGAGAACATGAAGCGCGTCACTGAGAGCAAAATCTGCTGATGTCCTGTCAAAACAATCCCTGTCATTAAATCCGTAAAACAGCATTGTTGTAAGAGTGAACTGTTCCCTGAAAAGTTTCTTCTCAATTCTGAGAGTTGAAACAACACTGTTCTGAGACTGCTGCAGATCCTTTACATATCCGCAGATATAATCCTCATATACCTGAACCGAAACTGTCCAGTTACCGCCCGGAGTCCAGTCCACTCCGGCAAGCCCCTTAACATTATTTTTTTTCAGAGGCTCCTCTGTATAATTATCCTGCTCGTAATAACAGTTAGTATAGAAGGCTGATTCACCGCGTAAAACAAAATCCCCGGCAGGAATTGAAAACTCAGCGCCGTAAAAACTTAGCCTGTGGTACTCCATGTCAGCCTCAAGGTCAGTGCCGGTTAACCCTCTGTTATGCAGAGAGGGTGAATCGCTCCA
The DNA here is from genome assembly GCA_002418835.1 of Spirochaetia bacterium UBA5763. GTDB lineage: Bacteria > Spirochaetota > UBA4802 > UBA4802 > UBA5550 > UBA5550. Next base: position 26,952 of record DIEX01000013.1, read on the forward strand.
TGTATAGAAATATGAAAAACCGAAATCGATACCCGGAAGATTCACGGAAATTCTCCCTCCCCCTTCGCTGTTTTTAATATTATGCTCAGGCTCACACGCGTCATAATTTCTCACGGAGAGTCTGTTCCCGTCGTACTGCTCCACTCTCCAGGGGCTCTCTTCACCGGGAAATTCAGCAGGCTGAAATACCGGGAGCCAGACAAGCTGAATAATTACCGGGTCAAAATTAATACCAGCTTTCATCCCGTCCACTGCGATCCTCATCTCGTCAAAATCGCGCGCCAGAAACTCGGTGTAATCCTTCGGGCATATAATGTCTGTTATCTGGAAACCGTCCGCCTTCCCCCAGATAATCAGCTGCCTCCCTCCCCGCAGTTCAAAATGTTCAGAGACATACTCAGCATAAGCTTCGCGAACCTCCACACCTGTCTCTGTTTCAACAACATTATTCTTTTCACCCTTTATCGAAATAAAAGCAAGTGTGTCATCCATTGTAAACTGAGCATCGACTCTTGCTGATGTTCTTGAACTCATATAAGCGTATGGATCTTTCACCTGCACAGCGTGATAGGTGTCCGCGTTCCCCATTACTTTAACATCAGAATAAGCATATCCGCATAATGAAGGGATGAACGCGCAGAGAAGAAAAAACTTTTTCATAATCTATCTTAATGTCCCGCGTTTAAGAGTTGAAACCTGAAAAAAACTGTCCCCAAGCCCTTTATCAAAATTTACGTTCTTCATTTCAAAAACAGTTTTATGCCTGTCCTGAACATTCTCCACTTCTGTTCTGAAGGAGACCCAGAATCCGCTGTGCTGCCTCACATCAGTAACTTTCGATATTTTCAGGAGCTTCCCCTGCCTGTCATAGAACTCCCCTTTCACTTTCAGTAAAGCATCCTTCCTTACCCTTGAGATAACCTTTGAATAGATATAATCTTTATCTTCAGGAACAGATTCAATAACCCAGCATGGATGCCCCTCATAATTCTCCTCACCAATCAGGGTATGAGTATCCTCGTCAACAGCCCTGCGCCCCATGTCATCATAAGTCAGGTCACTCCCCATAAAGCTGTCGTTCTTTGAACTCCCGCTTATTCTCTTCTCTTTACGCAGAGCCGGAAGGTATAGCCACTTGTCATCATCCCTGGATGCGTTATTATAGTCCCATGTGAGAAACCCCACCCCTTTAACATCAGCAGGCTCTCTAAAAAAGAAGAGCGTCTTTGTGTCTTTGCCGTAGTCCTTTGAATAACTCACCATTTCACGTACACGGGTTTTCCCGCTGCGGTTGATGAGGGTCATCACCATATCCATTGTCCTGTCATTGCCGTTGGGCCTGTCATCAACAAGCACCGCTATATCTCTCCCTTTCAGCTGCTGTGAAAAAGCGGTTCCGCATACTGCAATCAAAAAGAGGACTGCAGGAAGAGATAGTTTTTTTGTTTTTTTCATTTTTAATTCCTCCTTAGCTATTTCTGCCGATTTTTCAATAATGAACAATGTTCATTATTGTTCAAAAAAAATCACTCCACAGGCCAGGGTAAAAACTTATACCAGTTCATAAGCGGTTTCCAACCCTGGAATACAAATTCCATCATCTCCTCAAGATATGAAAGCATACTTGAGTATGATATATTATGCATCAATATTTCAGCCACTACATTTAAATAAAAGGATGCCATATTATGGAGAAAAAAATCAGACACATTAACTCCATTATCAGGGTACTCCTCGTTGAGCCATTTAAAAAAAACCACCCAGCTTTCTGTGAAAATTTCAGTAATTTTCTCTCTGAAATTTTCATAATCAGAACCATGAGAATGAAAAAGCAGGAGTGTCATAGCCTCCCTGTTTGTATCAATAAAAGCTGCAATCTCCTTTGCTATACTCATGTGATAATCGTGTCCCCATACTTCAGGCCTTTTAAGGTATCCAAGTTTACTCTGTTCAGAAATGACCCCTTCAATCTCACAAGCTGTTTTAAAAACTAACTCCCGGAAAATATCATTTTTACCGGAAAAATAATTATAGATATTCCCTACAGAAATTCCGCATCTTCCGGCAATATCCCTTAAATTTGCCCTGTGAAACCCTTTACTGAAAAATTCAATTTTAGCCTCCCGGAGAATTGAATTTCTGATATTATCTTTGGGTGCCTGAATAGTTTTATACCTCAATCATTAATATTTTAGTCTCTAAAAACATTATTAGTGTCAACTAATTTTTTCTTTTTCCTGACTTTTCTTTAAAACTATTACAAAAGCTGATACTAAAAAAATAAATCCCCCTGATAACTTCATGCCGGAAAACACACATTCTGCAATAACAAAAAAGAGTTGACATTAATTAGTCTGGTCTAACTTTGTTAGCCTGATTAATGAACAACGTTCATTATAAATTTACACATCCCGGGATAATAAATACATAAAATCAAACTTCAACCAGAAAATTAAATTTTCAACAGCAGGGAGATATAAACATCACCTGAAATTTCAATAAGGAGAGCTTGCATGAAAAAGTTTCAATACTCAATACATTTAACGACTTTACTTTTTTTAATTTTTACGTCAGGTTTCTTTCTCCAGACGGGTCTTTCAGCTCAGGACAACAATACAGACAAAAATAATTTTAATATTGAAGATGCAACGGAAAAAGAAACTGTAAACCATACAAAAGATGATACATATATTGTTCAGGTAAACGCTCAGAAAAGAGAGCAGAAAATCCAGGATGTTCCCGGAAGCGTAACTGCACTTACAGCAGAACAGGTTAAAAATTCAGGAATTGAAAGCACTGCAGACATTTACCGCTACGTACCCAACTTCACAACCTTCAGCTTAGCCAGCACAGGGTACGGTTTTTCATATTATTCAATAAGAGGTCAAAGCAATTTCAACAATAACTCAAACTCCATAGGGATCTATATTGATGACATACCAAGAATACTTTCAGGCAACCAGACCGATTCATGTTTATGGGACACAGAACAGATAGAGATTCTGCGGGGCCCCCAGGGGAACCTCTACGGCCTCAACTCATCAGGTGGAGTTATCAATATCACAACAAAAAAGCCTGAAAACCACTGGACAGGTAGCGCTGGCGCCTCATACGGCAGCTATAATGCCCGGAGATACAAGGCATCACTGAGCGGACCCATTATTTCAGATGAGTTATATTTCAGCTTCTCGGGAACGTACAACAGCAATGACAGTTATGTTGATGAGGAGGGTACAAACGACCGGACAGCAAAATTCGGTGCAGCCAGAGGCCAAATCAGATGGATGCCTTCAGAAAAACTTGAGATAATGGCAAATGCCGAAAGCGGTAAACTTGATAAAAACTTTAACTGGTTCACATTTGACGACGATGACCCGTACACAATTCCCGATCATAATTATGATGAAAAGGATAACAGCACATATCATGTACAGTCACTAAAGGTTAAATACAGAACTCCTTTCATGGACATAATATCAGTTACAGGCAATACCATATATAACATGGACACCGAAATGGAGATGTTTACCGGCGGAAGCATGTACAGGATCAGTGACTGGGGGAGCCATTCATTAATGGAAGAGCTAAGGCTTGTTTCAAATAATGAAGCATCTCCGCTTAAATGGATGGCCGGAGGTTTTATCCAGAAGGGAACTGATGATAATGACACGCTGACCGTATATGCAGGGACTGTTTACGGTGATGTTGACTCCGAACTGGAAAAAACGGTTTATTCATTATTCGGACAGGCATCCTATACTTTCTTTAAAAGCCTTACCTTTACCGCAGGGTTAAGATATGACAGAAACACTCAGAAATATAAGGAGGTCACAGAAGGGATAAGCATGGCAACCTTCACTCCTTATACGCGGGACGTAGATACATCTGAAACCTGGGATGCTGTTTCGCCACGCTTTTCAGTGGACTACAGGATTGCTGATGAAATGATGATCTACACAAGCATGGCAAAAGGATTTAAATCCGGCGGGTTTACCTCATCAGATGATGTTGACCAGAGGTTTGATCCTGAAAACGCATGGTCATACGAAATGGGTACAAAAACAAACTGGTTCAAAAACAGGCTTATCTTCAACCTGTGCGGTTTTTATACAGTAGTTGACGACATGCAATCTTTCTATTATGATGCCGGCTATAACTTTGTTTATAAAAACACAGGCAAAGCTGCAATATACGGAGTGGAAACCGAACTGGCTGTTCGCCCTGTACGCGGCCTTGAGATATCCCTTCCATTGGGTTATGTCCATACTGAAATAAAAGAGCACGAAAATGAAGCTAATGAAGGGAATAAAGTCCCCCTCACTCCCGAATATACAGCAGGACTTACGGCGCAGTATACGCACATTACCGGGATTTTCGCACGGGGCGAATGGAACCTCAGAGGTAAAACATATTTTAACGAGGAGAACACGCTTGAGCAGAATACATACAGCCTGTTTAACGCGAAAGCGGGCTACAAATCTGATCATTTCACTGTATCCGCATATATTGATAACGCATTGGATAAAGAATATTATACATACCTTTATGCAAATACACCATACAACTTTGCGGCAGTCGGAGCACCCCGCACAATAGGTGCTGAAGTAACACTGGAGTTTTAGCCGGAAGTTTCTACCTCCTTAGAATCATAACTGCATATATCACCAGTCGTTTCCCGTTAAACCCCCGGCTCTTTCCGGGGGTTTAGCATAAAAAGAGCCAAAAAAAAACTTGACATTTATTAGATAAAACTAACTTTGTTAGCCCATAATCAATTTTCATTTAATAACTGAATTTATCACAAGCCCTTATCAGGCACAGCAACAAAGAGGTTTTTATGATAGAGTTTATCACACGGGGCGGGCCTGTTATGTGGCCCATAGTGCTTCTCGCCATAATATCAATCGCAATCATAATCGAAAGAGGTATATATTTTTTTATCACTTCATTCAGCTACAGGGAATTTATAAAACTCCTCGAAAACGAAATGAACCCTCTGACTGATGAAAATATACCCGCCTTCATAGCAGAGGCAGAGACAACAGATGGGAAGCGCCGGGTATCAGCCATCCCGCCATCTCTGCGCGCTTACAAAATGAAGTCCAATCCCTTCAGCAGAATCACCAGTGTTTATTTTGAAAAGCTGACATTAGATCCTGAGCTTCAAAAAGATATCCTGCGAAGAACAGGCTCCGAAGAAATTGAAAAGATGGAAAACAGGCTCTGGGGGCTCTCTGCAGTGAGTCACATTGCGCCGCTTCTGGGCCTTCTGGGAACAGTTACGGGAATCATAAGCTGCTTTGCGGCAATCTCAAACAGCGGGGGGCAGGCTGATGTCTCTGCTCTTGCAGGTGGCATATGGGAAGCGATGATTACAACAGCCGCAGGGCTAATCGTGGCAATACCTTCACAGCTTGCATACCTCTACTTTGAAAAGGCCGTTTCAAAAAGGGAGAATGGCATGTCTTACGTTGTATCAATGCTTGATGAATACTTTTACAGCGACAGCACCAATAAAAAATACCACCCGTATGAGGGGGGAGTTGTCATAAAGGGAGCTGAGGCAAGCGGGGAGTACATCTGATGGAATTCCAGAGAGCGCGGAGAGAAAGGCCCCACATTGATATTGCTCCGCTTGTTGATATAATCTTTCTGCTCCTCATATTTTTCATGGTGGGTGCCAGTTTTATAAAGCCTTCAATAAAAATGGAGCTCCCCTCAGCAGAGCAGGAGGAGCAGAGCGATAAATCATCTGTAATCATCACTGCTGATAAAGAAGGGCATCTCTTTATTAACAAAGAGCATATCGATACCGGAAACCTGGAAAATGCCCTCAAAGAAAAGATGGATACAACCGGCAAATACGAAGTAATCTTCCGTGGTGATAAAAAAATTCAATATGAACTTTTTGTCTCTGTGCTTGACAAAGCCAAATCAGCCGGAGCTTTGAGTTTTTCCGTAGAACATGAATAACAGAGGCCTGAGCTTTGAATTACGCTGACAGCATAGAAAAAAAAAATAAAGCCCGTTTCATCAGGGCCACTGATAAGCTCTTCAAAAAGATAGAGCAGGGCTATTCATTCAACTACATACTTGCAGCTGTTATAATACTATTTACTGCTCTTACTGTAAAAGCGGGAATTGATCTGGACTCCAGGGTTTACACTGTTCAGTCATCATCAGGTAAAACAGAAGTTTTTTACATGAAACGCCCGTCTTCAAAGGCCGCAGAAAAAACCAAAGACGCAGTTGCTGAAAGCAATGAAGAGGCAGGAGAGGTTACGGATAATTCAGGCGAGACCCGCAGCCGTTATTTAAACTATATCATCGGCAAAATTGAACGGAATAAACGCTATCCGGAATCTGAAAGAGCAAGGGGCCGCACAGGTGAGGTATGCCTTAACCTGGTTATAAGCAGAGATGGCAAAGTGGATAAAGTTCAGATAATAAAAGAAGATGGATCAAAGGCATTCACACATGCATCAATAAACGCTATCAAAAAATCGGTACCGTTTGAACCATTCCCTGTTGAAATACATGGAGAAGTTCTGGCAGTCAAACTTCTTATGCAGTATAATCTTGATTATTAGCGAATCATAACAATATAAAACCATTTCTGAAAATTCTCCTTGACTTTTATTAGTTAAAACTAACTTTGTTATTTATTACTAATATCAGGAGGACGCAATGAAATTTTCACAAAAGTTTTTCGTATTAGCTGCTGCTGCATTAACAATTACTGCATCGCAGTTAACAGTTTCTGCTGCTGAAGAATCACCGGAGCAGAAGATCAAATTCAGCGGCACAATCGGCCTTGAAGGCTCATATAATAAATCCGAGCCGAAAGCCGGCAAAGACGTGGAATCTGACGGATTATCGGCATCTGCCGATCTCGGTATCGATGTAAATATCGATAAAAACGTTAAAGGTTTTGTGGGCCTCACATGGGAGGACAATGACGATGACTCCTACAGTCTTGAAATTGACGAAGCATATCTTAAACTCGGCGGGAACGATGCTATGCCGTTATTCTTCAGAGCGGGTAAAATGTATGTCCCATTCGGCAAGTTTGAAACAAACATGATTTCAGATCCTCTTACACTGGAGATCGGTGAAACCAGGGGATCAGCAGGTGAACTTGGTGTAAACTTCGCAGGTTTTTATCTGTCAGGATATGCGTTTAATGGCGTAGAGGATCGTGAAGGGGAAGATGACACAACAGATAACTTCGGCGGATCAATAGGTTATGCTTATGAAAGCGATGCATTCAGCATAGAGATCGGCGGAAGTTATATCAATAACCTTTATGAAGCAGGCGGACTTGCAGACCGTATTGCGGAACAGAGAGAAGAGTATTTAGAGATCAGTACTAACGAGTATCTCTCCCTGAAGGATTACGTTCCAGGGGCTGCCGCCTATCTTGTTCTCAAGGCAGCGGGTTTTTCTCTTTTCGGTGAATATGTAGTAATGTTGAAAGATCCTGAAATCGAAAAAAATGACGGAACTGATACAACAACGACAAAAATTGACGCCATGAAAGCATGGAATGTTGAAGCAGGATATACTTTCAATATCGCAGGTAAAGAGACAACTCTTGGTGCGGCATATCAGGGTGTTAAAAACGCGGATGATTTCCTGCCTGAAACAAGGTATATGGGAGTTCTCAATGTAGGCATTCTTGAAAATACAACTTTCGCGCTTCAATACGCACAGGATGAATTCGAAAATGATGACAAAGCAAAGAGCATAACAGCTAAGGTTGAAATTGAATTCTAATCAATAAAATCTTAACTTCAAAGTCTCTCGAAAAACATGACATTAAAAACCGCTGTGCCTGTGCAGGTGCAGCGGTTTCCTTTCTCTAAAAACCGGGCATCAGGAAGACCTGTCCGGTTTACAGCTTACCAGCCTGCATGCAGCGAGAAATGATTCCACCTCTTTAAAAACTTCAAGGCCGATGGTGCCCCGTACAATTCCGTGAAGATGATAATCAACCCATGAAAAATATTTTTTATCAGATCCCAACAGCCTGAATATAGCATAACCGCTTTCCGGTGCGACTTTAGGATCCCCTTTACCCTGGATTACAAGTGCCGGAATTTTAATTTCAGGGAGTGAATTTCTGACTTTTTTCATCAGCTTTTTTACCTGAACAAAAGAACTGATCGGGCACCTGAGATAGTTTATGTGAGGATTATCCGCATGATTAACCACAAAATCTTTTGCATGTCTATCAAGGCCTAACGAGTGGCAGAAATTATTTATTCCATTTACTATTTCCGCAAAATTAGATGACAAGCTTTTGAACTTATACGGCGCGCTTACAGAAATTACAGCCTCAAAAGCATCCGGCTTGCGTATAACTGACTGCAATGCAAGTCCCGCGCCTGTTGAAAAACCTGCAACCACGATTTTTTTGCAGCATGTTTTGAGGATTGTATGGCCCCGGTCAACTGACTGAATCCAGTCCTTAAATGTGCGCGCCGAAAGATCCGCAGGTGATGTGCCGTGGCCTGATAATCTCGGAGCAAAAACTGTAAGCCCTTTTTTATGAAGGAACTCCCCCCACTCCCTTACCTCCTCAGGCGCAGCCATGAGCCCGTGGATAAGGAGGACTCCCGTATCAGAGAGAGGCGAGTGAAGAAAAAAAGGTGAGCCTATAGACTCAGGCTTGCTTTCATCTGAACTGAAATTCTTTTTGTATTCTTCTTCAAACAGAGAAAATTCGGAATCCAGCAGTTTTGCTGTATCAGGAGTAAGATCTTTATTCTGAGAAAATTTATTCATTCTATGCTCCGGACTCAAAATAAACTCTGTATATCATGGCATAATGGAGTACTCCTCCTATTAAAACCATAACATGGAAGAGTTCATGAAAACTGAAAATCCCCGGTACAATCCTGGGCTTTTTGATTGCGTAAATAACTCCCCCGATAGTAAAAGCAGCACCCCCTGAAAACAGGAGCACCCCCTGGGTTAAAGACAATTTTGCAAGAACCTGGTCAATTGTGAAAAGCGCTGACCATCCCATTGCAAGGTAAATTGCAGCATAGAGTTTCCTCGGAGCGCGGGGGAAAAAAATCTGCGAAAAAGCTCCAAAACCCACAAGGCCCCACTGGAGAGAAAGCATAGTCCATTTATACAGACCATCAAGGCAGAAATAACACATAGGTGTAAAAGTTCCGGCAATCATAAAAAAAATTGCAAGGCGATCCATTTTTCTCCAGAAAGAGATCTCGTTCTCCTCTTTCTTAAAGGCATGATACAGCGAGCTTGCACTGAAAAGGAAAACAACAGAGACTCCATAAATTAAGGCTGTCACAAGACCTGATGCTGAGTAACTTGCAACTTTTGCAAGATAAACTGTCCCGATAGCAGCAGCGATCATACCTGCAAAATGTGAATAAAAATTAAAAAGCTCCTGTGTTTTAACGTTCATTTGCGGCTCCCCGGATGAAAATTGCATTTCATCTGTTATAATAATAACAGGTAATCAAGTTTTGAATCAGCCCGGAAACCGCAAAAAAATCATACCCTTCAACAGGAATATTTCTTAAACCAGTATAAATAAGCAAGCAATTTTATCATAATCCGGATTAAAATATAAAATCCGTAGATAAAAAATTAGACTTATTCTCCCTGACAATCTCTGTGATTATATCCTTGTTTATACTATTATCTTTAGCTGCAACAAGAGATCTTATTGTAAAAACCCTCAATGCATCAGATACTGATAAAGTCCCCTCTGCCGAATCCTTTCTCCCTGTAAAGGGAAACTTATCAGGTCCTCTCTGGCACTGGCAGTTTATGTTAACCCGTGCAACCTGGTTCACAAGGGGGTCAACAAGCTTTGCAATCTTCCCGGAGTCGCGGCCGAAGATGCTCACCTGCTGGCCGTATGTTGATTCAATCACATAATTAAGGGGCTCGCTTATATCCCTGAAAGTAGCTACGGGGATAACAGGGCCGAACTGTTCTACATGGTAAAGCTTCATACTGCTGTTTACCGGGTATACCACTGCCGGATAATAAAGGTTGCCGTGAAACTTCCCTCCATGTTCATTCATTACCCTTCCCCCTTTTGAAACAGCATCCTGAACAAGAGAATCAAGGTATTCCGCCTTACCCTCTTCAGGGAGAGGGGTTATATCTACACCCTCCTCCCAAGGCATTCCGGTTTTAAGTTTTTTGAGTGACTGGCTGATGAGGTCCATGAATTCCGGAAATATGGAATCGTGCACAAAAAGCATCTTCAGTGCAGTACACCTCTGCCCGTTAAAAGACAGCGTACCTGTCACTATTTCACTGACTGCAATATCAAGCGGGGCGTCCTGAAGGACTATGGCGCTGTTTTTCGCTTCAAGTCCAAGCACGCTTCTGAGTCTGTGGGGATATGGATGCGCCTGCTTGATGATGTCCGCCACGCGGCTTGAACCGATAAATGCAAGCACATTCACCTTGCCGCTCTTCATTATGGGCTGCACAACATCCTCTCCATCACCATAAATGGTATTAACAACTCCTGCGGGAAAAGATTTCTGAAAAGCTTCAAGGAGCGGCCTGTGAAGAAGTACTCCGAGTTTCGGCGGTTTAAAGATCACCGCGTTCCCGGTAATCAGCGCCGGAATAAGTGTCGCATAGGTCTCGTTAAGCGGATAATTGAAGGGCCCCATGCAGAGCACAACGCCAAGGGGTGAACGCCTGATCTGGCCTATGACCCCCTCCTCCATCTCGAACCTTGAACTCTTCCTGTCAAGGTCCTTCAGTGCTTCAATTGTATCTTTAATATACTGGACTGTCCGATCAAACTCCTTCACAGAATCTTTGAATGATTTCCCTATCTCCCACATGAGGAGTTTTACCACATCGGCCTTCTTCTCCTGCATACGGAGAGTAAATTCCTCCACATGTTTAATCCTCTGCCTTACGGTCATGGTTGGCCAGATGCCACGCCCGTTATCAAAAGCCCGCTGTGCCGCGTCAACAGCCTCAAGAGCAACCTGCGCAGTGAGTTTAGGATATTCACCCAGTTCTATCTGCTTTGTTTCTCCCGCTGTTTCAAGATATATAGGGGACAAAACTTTCTGAAAATTTCCGGACCAGTGTCTTATCTCCCCGTTAATCAGAAATTCTGTCTGGTTAATAAAATCAATTTTATACTCCTGCGGTATTTCTGATAATCCGGGATAAATACTTTTTACATCCATTTTAACCCCCGTGTATTTATTATTTGATAAAATTTAATTTAATATGCCACATTTGACAACTTAAATGCTATTTTTACTGCCTTGTATATAAAAAATCAGGATTATTATAAACAAAAATTAATATTATAGCACTTACCAATTTAATTAGTCATTAATGTCATCTCTGCGAAGGCAGAGATCCATTATTTTAAAATATTGAATGTTATTAACAATGGATTACCGTCTTCACATGAATGACATTATGTATCTGATAACATAAAACAGGCTTAATTCATTCGTGAAATGTTATAGTGACAATTAAAAAAAACTGTAAAAACTTTAGCTTGACTAAAGTAATAATATATCATACAGTAATTCAGGCTGATAATCTTTCGTATTTCCGGTCTAAACTTTAAATATGAATAAAATAAAACCAGACAACCGCAAAAACTCCCCCCTGAAACTGTCAGGGAAAAACTATATGGACATGGTCCATTCTTCGCCTGAGGCCATATTCGTTTATGTTGATGAAAAAATAATCTTCGCTAACAACACAGCTCTTCAGATGCTCAGGGCGGAAAAGCCTGAAGATATTATCGGAAAAGATGTGTTCAGTCTTGTACTCCCGGAAAGCAGAAAAGCGCTTAAAAAGGTTATTGATCTGGTTATAGATAACAGGAAAAACTATATCTCAAACGAAGATAAGCTCATTGCCCTTGACGGCAGTATTATCGATATCGAGATATCCTCCACCTACTTCAACTTCAACGGCAGAGACGGAATTCAGGCTTTCATCAAGGATATTACAAAGAGAAAAATAGCAGAAGAACAATTAAAAAAATCTGAAATTGAATATATGGCTCTGTTTGAATCAACAGGAACTGCCATGCTTTTCATTGATGAGGATAAAACCATATCACTTATAAATGGTGAAGTTGAAAAAATTTCAGGTTATTCCCGCCATGAAATCGAAGGGAAAAAACAGTGGACTGAATTTATCGCTCCTGAAGACAGAATCAAGCTTGAGAAGAATCACGAACTTCGCCGCAAAATGGCGGACCTCCCGATGAACTTTGAATTCCGCCTCATTGATAAATTCGGCCGCTACCATAATGCTTTCATGACAATAACACTTATTCCCGGTACAAAGAGAAGCGTTGCTTCAATCATAGATCTCACCGAAATACATAAAGCTGAAGAGATGCTTGTTGCCACACAGCAGAACTACAGGCTCCTCGTGGAAAATACCAAAGAGGCAATAGCCATAATACAGGATGAGCTTGTCCGCTACATTAATCCCAAACTCTGCGAGATTACAGGATACACAGAAGAACAGATACTGAATAAAAAATTTTACAAGCTCGTACATTCCGACTTCAAGGAAGCTGTGCGGAACGAATACCACCACAGGCTGGAGGGGAACGAAAAATATACGCTATTCCCCGTGAAAATAATTGATACATTAAAACAGGAGAGATGGTTTCAGATAAACTCAGTGCTCACAATCTGGAATGAGAAACCCGCTGTTCTACTTTTTTTCAATGATATTACCGAGACAAAGAACGCTCAGGATGCCCTTAAATCAAGCGAGGAGAGATACAGACTTGTTGCAGAAAACGCGAAGGATATAATAATAGTATATGATGAAAATGGCGTTATCAATTACATGAACTCATCGGGATATGATAATTTCGGTCTCGGCAAACATGTAGTTAAAAAGATAAACATAAAAGATATCCTCTACCGTACAAGCGAACTACGTCCCCCCTGGCAGGCCATTGAAGAGGCCACAAAAGAGAATAGAAGTTTTAAAAACCGTGTTGAAGTCCTGAATAGCGCGGGGGAGATGCTTTTACTCGAAACCATATCAAGCCCCATCAAACTGGATAATGATCGCCCCGGTATGCTTGTTATAGCCCGTAACATAACAGAGCGTAAACGGCTTGAAAAAGAAATAATACTTATTTCCGAAAGAATCAGACAGCAGGTGAGCCGTGACCTCCATGATGATCTGAATCCTCACTTGATAGGGATTGAGGCCCTGACACAGGTTCTCTCGACAAGTCTGAAAAAAATGAACCTCCCTGAAGCTGATGAGGCTGAGAAGATTGCCACCCTGATAAGCAAGGCTATAACAAAAACTCACAGGCTTGCCCGCGGCCTCTGCCCCATCGACCTTGAATCTACCGGAATACAGACACCAATAATAAACCTGCTGAAACTTATAAGAACCATCTACGGCATAGACGGTAAATTCAGCTGCGATGAATCAATTATTATTGAAGACCCCAACCTCGCTACAAATCTGTATTATATTGCGCAGGAGGCAGTGTTTAATGCCGCGAAATATTCCGGAGGGACCACTGTACTTGTTACATTGGGTAAAACCGGAGAACACCTTGTACTCTCAGTTGAAGATAACGGCACAGGGATAAAGAAACAGAAAGTTGCGGATGAAGATGAAGAGAAGACCGGCGGCATGGGGCTTAAGATTATGAAGTACAGGACAGAGATAATTGACGGTAATTTTCAGATTCAGAAGACCAGGCCAACCGGAACTGCAATAACAGTTAAAATTCCAATAGATATTTTAAAAGACGAAGGGAGGATCTTTTATGGCGGAAGGTATGCTCAAAAGCAACAGGAAGAATAAAATATTTATTGTTGAGGATCACCCTATTTTCAGAGACGGCATCTCCCAGCTAATAAACAAAGAGGACGACATGTTCGTCGCCGGAGGATGCGAGAACTCCAACGAGTGCCTTAAGTACCTTAAAGAAAATAATCCCGATCTTGTGATAGTTGACATTACGCTTAAGGATAGCTGCGGTATAGAGCTGACCAAGGAGATCAAAAAAACCTTCCCATCTCTCCCTGTACTTATTTTATCAATGCATGAAGAGCTGATCTTTGCTGACCGTGTTCTCAAGGCAGGCGCACGTGGATACATGACCAAACGTGAAGCTACGGGTAAAGTAATCGATGCAATACGCAGGGTGCTTCAGGGAAAAATTTATATCTGCGATACAATGATCGATCATTTCCTTGAAAGGTCAATTACCGGCGGCCAGAATTTCAACTCCTCCCCTGTTGAAAAACTGAGTGAAAGGGAATTTGAAGTATTCAACCTGATCGGAAAAGGTATGACCAATAGAAATATTGCGGAGGTTCTTTCTGTAAGTACAAATACTATTTCCACCTACAGGGAGCGAATAAAGGAAAAACTGAATCTGCAGAATAACGCGGAATTGAACAGATATGCAATGCAGTGGATACAAAATTAAAAATACTATTATCTCCCGAATTCAGTTAAATCTGGTTATGAAATAAACAGAACCGCATAACAGCCTTTATAATCAGACAAAATACCGGCTTAATACAACTTTTTTCATTTTAACGCTGGCCGATTGGTCAGCGTTTTTTTATTTTTTTGTAATATTTTTAGTGACAAAAAAGTAATACATTTGTCCCCATAAATATATGGGAAGCACTATAAACATAGAGTGTTTTACACGTTTCGGAACTCCGAAAAAAGATTTATCCGCTTCAGAACAGATTCTTTTGAAGAGGAGTGAAACACTTATAAACCTGACTTCAGATTCAACCAAAGGGATTATTCACGGTTCCGGAATGAAATGCAGCGATTTCACAGGTATACCATGCGGCGGTGAGATAACAGTGCTTCTCACAGATATCCCCAACGAACTCCGCTGGTCATGCAGTATCTGCGGGACAGAAGGGGTTATTCAGAACTGGCGAAAAAGCCCGGCTTACATTAATTCTGTTAAACAGAAACTTCGCGAAAAAAAACAGGAAGCCACCACTCTGCGCTTATCATCTGAAGGCTACAACCGGATGAAAAAGCTTGCAGCTGAAAAATCAGATCTCATAAATATTTTCTCCACAGCAGAAGAGAAAGATGGATTCTACATAATACCGATATCTGAGTTTGATATAATGAGACTTATTGAAGTAATTGCAATACGCATTGAAATGAGAGATAAAGACAGGCCTGAACTCTCCGCATTGAGAGATGAAATAATAACTTCCTTCGCACGAAATTCACTGATATAAAAAAAGGCCCTCCGGAGAGAGCCTTTTTTATCTTAAACTTAATCGGACTTTTATTCTTCAGGCGCGCCTGTAAATATCGCATCTGTAGATTTTATTATCGCAGTCTCTTCGGCAAGTATAGATTCAATTTTTCCAAAATAGTTCTGGAAGTACGCCCCCACATAGTATTGAGAAGCTAAAACTTTTCCTGAATAGAAAGCTGCTTCATTATTCTCATGAATAAATTTGTCTCTCTCCTCACCTTTGAGCGGGCCCACAAGCTCTTTCTTCTTTTTAGTACAGAGTATCATACTCCAGAGATGCAGCCATGCATGCGCAAGCATTGTCATTGCCTGACGCACCGGTGTAGCGCTTATGAATATCTGCATAAGCCTTCCGGATGCGAGATTCTTCATCAGTACATCAATAAGCTCATCCATCTTGTCTATACCGCGGACAAGGGGGGATATGTACTTGTAATCCACAACTCCCTTAGCCTCTTCAATGGTCTTATGAATTCTCTTCTTGAATACATTATAGTTATACTGGTCCCTGTTCATCAGGAGCTTCCTGGTGATGAGGTCGATTGACTGAATTCCGTTTGTACCTTCATAGAGTGAGAGGATCTTGGCATCCCTTGCAAGCTGCTCAACAGGATAATCACAGCAGAACCCGTAACCGCCGTAAACCTGAATAGCCTCAGATGTCATCTCCCATGCAAGGTCTGAGTTTCCGGCTTTACAGATAGGAATCATAAATTCAACAAGAGCTTCAGCTTCTTTAGCTTTCTCACCTTCGCTGGAATGCGCAACGTCAAGATTGTAGCCTGTTAAATAAGTCGCCATCCTCATTGCTTCAACATTCGCTTTCTGGAGCAGCAGCATTCTTTTGACATCGGGGTGTTCGATAATAGCTACAGATGGAGCTCCCGGGTCCTGAAGCTTCATAACATGGGGCATCTGCTTCCTGTTTTTCGCGTAACTTACAGAATGAAGGTACGCGGAACTTGATAGAGCAAGGGCCTGGTTGGAGCACTGGAGCCTCGCCTCGTTCATCATCTGGAACATAATTTTCATGCCCTCGCGTTCTTTACCCATGAGCCACCCAAGACACTCATTGTTATCACCAAAACTCAGTGAACAGGTTGGCGAGCCGTGTATACCCATTTTATGCTCAACACCGGTACAAACCACATCGTTTTTCTTCCCGAGTGAACCATCAGGCTTGATATGATATTTAGGCACCATGAATATTGATATGCCCTTTGTACCCGCAGGGTCACCTTCGATCCTTGCAAGGACAGGGTGAATAATGTTTTCATAAATATCATTTTCACCGGCAGAGATAAAAATTTTCTGCCCGACAATTTTGTAGGAACCGTCCGCCTGCTTAAATGCTTTTGTTTTCAGAGCGCCTACATCCGATCCCGCATCTGGCTCAGTCAGACACATTGTGCCGCTCCACTGTCCTGTTATCATTTTTTCAATGATGATGTCCCTGTCCGCTCCGAAATAAAAATTCTTTATAAGGCCCAGTGCTCCCCCGCTGAGAATCGGAAACATATTCCAGGCTATTGATCCTGCATTGAAAAGTTCATTGCAGGCTATTGTCATTGTTACAGGCATACCCATGCCGCCGATCTCCGGATCTAAAGAAAGACCGGGGAAACCGGCTTCGTTAAATGCGGCTATTGCAGGTTTATACGGTTCAGGTACTTTTACATTTTTTGTAAGCGGATCGTATTTAACACCTGTTTTATCCGCTTCACTGTTAAAAGGATATACCTGAGATACAGCTATCTGCTCTGCCAGCTCAAGAGTAGCTTCATAAGTATCTTTATCAAAATCAGCGTATTTTTTTGTTTGAGACAGTTTATCCAGACCAAGCAGTTCAAAAAGCACAAAACGCTGATCCCTTGAATCCACAAGTTTATTCAGGCCCATAAGTCCCCCCATTAAATTAGATTTCTATAGTTGTACGGCTGGCTTGAGTTTGACTGTTTCCGGCTTTTATTTTTTTTATCTGTTTTAATTCTGAATTAACTAAAAAATTCTTTCCTTTATACAGGATTAAAGCATTAAAACATACAATTTGTCAAATAAATTTTTACAATTAACTCAGATGGTAAAAATTTCTTTAAATTACCTGCATGATATTAAAAAAATAACTTTATATTCGCATAGTTCATAATACAATCAGGACATTTAACCTTCAAGTGGTAAGAAATTAATCAATTTATTATTTGACATATTACAATCTAAAGTTAAAGTTAACTTTAACTTTAGGAAGTCAGTAATTAAAAACAAATATATAAGAAGGGGGTATTGCATGTTTGATTTTACAATGACAGATGAGCAGATAAAGCTGAGAGATGAAGCAAGGGGGTTTACAAAATGGGTCCCCCGGGAAATGATTCTCGCAATGGACGCGGAGGAGATTCAGTTTCCAAAAGAATACCTGACTGAGTGCGGGAGAAGAAACCTGCTCGGCATAAGACTCCCTAAACAATATGGAGGAAGAGGACTCGGCTGGGTAGAGGATACCCTTGTTGCAGAGGAGATCGGTGTAGCCAGCTACTCTCTTGCATGTATATGGGGTGTTGGAGCCGACATAGTCTGCGAAGCAATTGTTAAGTACGGCTCCGAAGAACTCAAACAGGCAATAGTTGTTCCGCTTCTAAAAGGTGATACTTTCGCGGCAGAATGCCTTACTGAGCCGCGCGGCGGTTCCGACTTCTTCGGTGCTACGACAAAAGCAAGGAAGGACGGCAGCGACTGGATCATCAGCGGCCAGAAGCGTTTCATTGTAGGAGCTGAAGGAGCTGACTGGTTCATGGTCTATGCTGTCACTGATCCCGGCGCGCCTCCTCATAAAAGAATGACCTGTTTCATGGTGCCGCGGACAAAAGGTGTTGAATCAAAATATATCTACGGACTCATGGGAGTAAGAGGAGGGGGAGCCGGAAGGCTTCTTCTCGACGAAGTCAGGGTTCCGGAACGATACGCGCTCAATGGCGTCAACAACGGATTTGAAGTATTCATGACAAACATGATACCTGAAAGGCTCGGCACTGCGGCAATGACCATAGGCTCAGTTCGCCCTGCACTTGAAATTGCCACATCATATACTTCACGCAGAAAGGCTTTCGGGCAGCCGATAATGAATTTCCAGGCAGTGGGCTTCAAGGTAGCTGACTGCGCGATGACTATGGATGCCATGAGAGGCATGGCGTACACTACAGCCCTGGCAATTGATTCAGGCAAAGCTGACGCGGGGCGTATAAGACGCATGGTTTCACAAACAAAAAAATTCATAACAGAAGGAGCATGGCAGGTGGCTAATAACTGCATGCAGGTCATGGGGGGGATTGGTTACACTAACGTTTTCCCGATTGAAAGAATACTGCGCGACATCAGGCTGTCTATGATTTGGGTCGGCACAAATGAAATAATGCAGCAGATTATACAGACTGAGTGGTATAAAGAGCACGCACGCAACGTGAAAACCAATGCCACAAGAGACGTTGAACTTGATGCGGTTTCGGCGCATGAAACAGATGAGAAGGTTTATGAATAATTAATGGGGGATAAAGATGGCTCTTATAGTAAACAGAAGAGATCAGGATTTTGTGCTGTATGAAATGCTGGGGATAGATTCTCTATTTAAAACAGAAAAGTTCGGAGAATGCTCTCGCGAGGTATTTGACATGACCCTGGATATGGCTCAAAAGCTCGGAGAGAAGGAGGTTCTCCCGAGATTAATGGAAGCCGACAGGGAGGGCGCTTCGCTTATTAATGGAGAAGTAAAAGTACCGAAGTGCTATCATGATCTGCAGAAAGTGATGACTGAAGGCGGGTGGTTCACCATAAGCGCACCGCAGGAAATCGGAGGACAGGGGCTCCCTTATATTATTGAAGTTGCAGCACAGGAGAATTTTCTCTGTCATATGGCATACTTCATGTATTCAGGTGGAGCAGTGGGCGCGTCACATCTCATCAGGGATTACGGGACAGAAGAGCAGAAGAAAAAATATATGTACGGCATGCTTCAGTGCAGATACGGCGGGACAATGGCGCTAACAGAACCGGATGCCGGTTCAGATGTTGGAGCGCTGAAAACAAAAGCAGTCAGACAGCCTGATGGAACTTTCAGAATTAAAGGTCAGAAGATATTCATCTCCGGCGGTGACTGCGATATGTTTGAGAACATCATACACCCTATACTTGCAAGGATAGAAGGGGATCCCGCAGGGACTGGCGGAATATCAATCTTCCTTGTGCCTAAATTTGTTCTTAACGATGACGGCACTCCCGGAAGAAGAAATGACTATTCCATCACAGGGATTGAGCACAAGATGGGGCTTATGGGTAATGCCACATGTGCCATGAGATTCGGTGACAATGACAGCTGTTATGCGGAACTCCTCGGAGGTGAACGGCAGGGGATGAAGATCATGTTCAATATGATGATCGAAGAGCGGATAAATATGGGCATCCAGGGTTTAAGTACCGGCTCAGCAGCTTATCATCATGCCCTTGCCTATGCAAAAGATCGCGTACAGGGAAAGTCTCTCCTTTCAATGATGAATCCTGACGCGCCATCTGTTACAATCATCAATCACCCGGATGTCAGGAGAAACCTCCTATGGATGAAATCGCATGTTGAAGCTCTGCGCGCCATGGTATTTCTCTGCTCCTATGCTGTTGATATGAAAAAGTCGATGAACAGCGAAGAGTCTGAAAAATGGCACGGCCTTATGGAATTCATGGTTCCGGTACTGAAAGCCTATGGAACAGACACTGGTTTCAGGATCACTGAAAACGCAATGCAGGTATTTGGAGGCTATGGATACTGCAAGGATTACCCAATGGAGCAGTTTCTCCGCGACATGAAGATCGGCTCAATATATGAAGGCACCAACGGCATCCAGTCAATGGATCTTGTTCTGAGAAAACTCAATCATGAAGGCGGGAAAAATTTCAAAAACCTTATAACCGAAATGAACTCCACATTAAAAAAATACAGCGGCGAAGAAACCATTAAAAAACTTAATGAAAGAATGAACAGCGCAATAACCACCCTGGCAGGTACTGCTGAGTTCTTTACTGAATGCGTAAAGGAAAAAAAATTCATGGTTCCAGTGGTGAACTGCTACCCGTTCCTCACACTTACAGGGAATGTAATAGCAGCATGGCTCCTCTACTGGCAGGCGGGTATTGCTGACAGCAGGCTCTCAGAAATCGCATCAATAAAGAATATAGACAGGAACTCTCCTGAGTTTAAAAAACTCATCGAAGAGAATAATGAAGCCTCATTTTACAGCAGCAAGATACTTACAGCAACATTCTTTATAACGAATGTATTGCCTCAGGCTCTTGCAATCAGGGAATGCATTGAAAACAGTGATCTCTCTGTGATTAAAATGAAGGAAGAGGCTTTTTAAATATATAAAAAAATCTCCGCAGCAGGAAGCAGAAATGTTATGCGTAAACATTTTAAGCGAAGGAGAAAAAAATGAATGCTGTAATCAACAAATGGAAAGAATTATACAATCAAAAACTTATGACACCTGAAGATGCCGTCAGTCACATACCGCAGGGGGCATTTATTGCTGTACCCCTGGGGAACGGCCAGCCTCCAAGCCTTATTAACGCTATGGCTCTTAAAATGGCATCCGGCGATCTTCGGGGATGCGAATATCTCTGCGCCATTAGCAGTAGAATTATGGAACTTCATAAACCCGATGTTATTGCCAATATAACTAAAAACAACAATGTTCTGGATGTAATGTATAATGGCCCGCTTGACAGATATTTTGTGAATTCCGGCGCATACTCCTACGTACCGCACAGGCTCTTTGACGGCCCGAAAATGATTGAAGTCGCCAATATGAAGGCGGCCCTGATAACTGTTTCACCGATGGATGAGCACGGCTATTTCAGCACAGGTTTAAACCCCGATTATATTTACGGTTTTATCAATCATAGCCCTAATTGCAGGATTATTGCCGAGGTTAATGCTAATATGCCGCGTACATATGGGCATAACCATTTCCACATAACAGAGCTCACTGCAATAACCGAGAATAACGTGCCACTTGTTGAGTTGCCTGAAATTCCGCTTAACGAAAAAGACAACCTTATTGGTCAGTATGTGGCTGACCTAGTACCTGACGGCGCGTGCCTGCAGCTGGGCATAGGCAGTATACCAAATGCAGTTGCGCAGCATCTTTCAGATAAAAAGGATCTGGGTATTCATTCAGAGATGCTTTGTGATTCAATGGTAGACCTCTATGATAAGGGGATTATAACATGCACAAGAAAACAGTTCATGCCTAAAAAATGGATTGCCTGTTTTGCCCTGGGTTCAAAAAAACTGTACAGCTTTGTAAAAGAGAACCCGCTTGTGGAAATGCATTCATGTGAGTTTGTCAATGACCCATATAACATCGGGCTGAATGATAATGTAATAGCAATAAACTCAACACTTGAAGTTGATCTTACCGGACAGTGCGTATCTGAATCAATAGGGCGCTCCATGTATTCAGGAGCCGGGGGGCAGATCGATTTCATTGAAGGGGCCTGGAGATCAAAAGGGGGCAAAGCTATACTCGCCCTCTATTCAACATACTCTGACAAGGAGAGCGGAGAACAGAAATCCCGTATCACTTCCATGCTTAAGCCCGGCTCATATGTTACAACTGGAAGAAACGATGTACAGTACATTGTAACAGAGTATGGAGTTGCTCAGCTCAAGGGATTCAACCTGAGAGAAAGGGCAAATTCTCTGATTAATATAGCACATCCTGATTTCAGAAACGAACTCCGGGAAGAAGCTAAAAAACTCAAATACCTGTAAGATAAATTCGTTTTCTCCTCAGAGTGTAATTATTTTTTAAATAGCTGTTTAACTTTCATGCAGTGCTGCCTGCTGTATGAAAAATAATGGAGGCTGATCATGAACAGAAACAGTGCATGGTTTAACAAGAATACTAAAAGATTCATCGCAGGTGGACTGGCTATTTTTCTGATTTTCACAGTTTGCGACTTCATTATTCACAATGTTATCCTTGGAGATTATTACATGTCCATGACCGGAATCTGGAGACCGGACATGATGTCCCTGATGTGGATTATGTATCTTGGCACTTTTATTATCTCCTTTCTTCTGATCTTTATTTTCATCAAGGGTTATGAGGATCGGGGTATACCGGAGGGTATACGGTTCGGTATAATGATGTTCATGATTACAACAGGAACCGGGACTATTTATCAGTATGTTGTGTATCCTCTCCCTCTCTCACTGGTTCTGCAGTGGTTCGGCTATGGGCTTGTTGAATTTATTTTAGCAGGAATTGCAGCAGCAGCTATCTATACCCCTGTTCCGGAGGAGGAGAAGGAATCAGAGGAGGATGAAGACGAACTGGAAATTGTGGACTGATTCAATATAAATTGATACGGGCAGTTATTTTTTAACCGCCCGTATCAAACGCATTGAATAGAAATATTTTGTTGACTGATACATTATTTTTTCATAATGCTTTTTTCATGAAAAATCTGACACCAAAACAGACCCGGATTCTTAAGATAATACACATCTTCTTTTTCATATCCTGGATCGGCGGAGGTATAAGTTTAATAAGTCTGATGTTTATCGCACAGCCCCATATTCCTGATGATATCTACATGAAATACCGCACTATGCAGGTGATCGATGATTTTATCATAATACCAGGCGCACTGGGCTCCCTCTTCACAGGGATTATCTACTCCATCTGGACAAACTGGGGATTTTTCAGACAGAGGTGGCTCACCGTGAAATGGATATTAACAGTCGCTCAGATACTCTTCGGCACATTTGCGCTGGGACCCTGGCTTAACGGAAATGTTGACATTGCTCTGCGCCTCAGGGGTGCAGCTCTTGCAGACTCCGGCTTTTTAAACAGTGCTTCAAACATCAGACTCTGGGGAACCATTCAGGTTCTTTTCCTTATTTTTATGGTTATAATATCTGTAATCAAGCCGTGGAAAAAAGCACCTGTTCCAAAACAGCAGTAATTCCTCTCTCCATATAAAACAAAAAATGCTTTTCATTTCATCAACATCAGTTTAAATCTGTATTTATCTGATTTCATCAGGATGCTGCCTCTAAATAGTGGCTTTACATTGTTCCCGCATTCGCGGAAATGAATTTCTAAGCAGACCCTGAATTCATACATCATTTACCGGAGGAAATTTGTGAAAAAAGCTAAAATTGCATTTATCGGCGGTTCAGGCCTCTACGATATAGAGGGAGCAAACCTCATTGAACAGCTTGACATAGATACACCCTGGGGCAAGCCCTCAGACAAAATAGACATAGTGGATATAGATGGCGCAAAAGCTGCATTCCTTCCGAGGCATGGCAGGGGCCATATTCACGCTCCGCACCAGCTGAACTTCAGGGCAAATATCGCAGCGCTTAAAATGATAGGAGTGGAGGAAATTGTGGCCTTCTCCGCTGTGGGGAGCCTTAAAGAGGAGATCCCCCCCATGGACTTTGTTCTTCCGGACCAGATTATCGACAGGACAAAGGGGATCAGGCCCTCCACATTCTTCGAGGATGGTGTTGTGGGACATGTCGGTTTCGCTGACCCCTTCTGCCACAGGCTCCATGAGGTAATACTCCCTGCGGCTCAGGAGCTGGGACTTAAGATGCACACAAAGCAGACACTAATATGCATGGAGGGCCCTGCTTTCTCCACAAGGGCTGAAAGCCACCTCTACAGGTCATGGGGAGCCGGAGTTATTAACATGAGTACAATCCCTGAAGCAAAGCTGGCGCGGGAGGCTGAAATCTGTTACGCTGTTATATGCATGAGCACAGACTACGACTGCTGGCATGAAAGCGAGGAGGATGTCACTGTTGAGATGGTGGTAAATAACATGAACACCAACTCAGCTAACGCGAAAAAGCTCGTTAAGGCGCTTGCGAAAAAGCTGGACAACGGCAGAGGTTGCGGATGTCATGGAGCTGCAAAATTCGCTGTAATCACTGCTCCTGAGAAAAGAAATCCTGAAACAATTAAAAAACTGAAAACTATACTCCCTGATTACTTTTAAATAATTTCCGAAAATTACCCCCCCCCCCTTATAACAGCAGCCGGAGACTCAACTCCGGCTGTTTGATTAATAGATCATTGTAATACCTGTAATAAAACTTACACTATGGCTTTGCGGCTTGAGTTCCATTGATAGCGTTGAGTTTTCATTCTTCAATTCAGCCGATGTATAACTGTAACCAACCCCTGCGAGAAGTTTAAAATCATCCGAAATTTTTATTTCAGCACCTGCGGTTAACTGATAAATATTTATTTTCTGAGATGCTTCCCGTACATTATCAGCATTCATGGATTCAGCGCTGTACCTCAGACAGCTTCCACCTGCACCAAGCGTAACAGAACTGCCTGCTCTCCAGGTTGCCCCGCCTTTTATAATTAAGGCATATTTCACACTTAGATCATTCTTCTTTTTGTTAAGGTCAAATGAGCCCTCATCACACTTCTTCTCCTCACTTGTATACGGCAGCACACCTCCGGCTTCAATTGCAAAAGAGACCCTCCCCTCCGGCTTTAGACCGAAACCGGCAATCATACCTATACCCTCATCCCGTATTGCATAGTTGGAAATTTCAGCGTGATTCTCAGCAGGCGCATAATTATTTGTAAAGGTATACTCCCTGTTCTCATAACCGTAACGTCCGGTTTTAAAACCCGCACCGAATTCATATTTTTTATCCGTATAATAATACCCCATAACCAGGCCTGCTGCAATCCTGCTCTGTTCCGATTCAACATCCTTATCTTCAACCAGTGTGCCTGAAGAATATGATTTTGAATTCTTTGAAGAGGATTTATCTGAAGCAGCAATCTCCAGCTGAATACCCAGAGATTCTTTGCTGTCAATTCTGTATGAATATGAAAGTTTAGCAATAAACCCTAGCAAGTCTTCATCTGTCTCTTCCGTAAACCTTGAACCTGACAGATTGCTCAGTTCAATTTCACTGCTGCTGAAACGCATCTGCCCGTCACTCCCGTCTGTTATGCCGATGCCGAAGGAACTTTTCCCGGAATGGTTTACATTTGAAAATGAAAAGATGCCGTTATAAATCACTTCATTATTGATTTCAGAATCAAATGCTGCTCCCCCGACTTTAACATCTGATTCAGTTTTATAGTCAGCAAGATAAGAATACTGATAGCTGACAGACAGGTCAGCGGTTCCCCTGAATGACATCAATGCCGGGTTTCTTAATGCGTTAAATCCGCTGCGGGGATCTACGGTTGAAACATTCCCGGAAAAAAAAGATTCTGCAAGAAGAGTACCATCAACAAAACAAAGTGATATAAAAAAAAGTATATAAAATTTTTTCATTTAAATATTATCTCTTCCTTTATCAAAGAATTATTCAGATTTTTTAAAAAAGTCTATAAAAAATAAGCCATTTACTGACATTCTTTTTCTTTTTTTATTAACGAGTTAAGTCTTTTTTTTTATAATGACTCTTTCTCTTTGATAGAAAAAATTTTTAAAAATTATAAAAAAAATTCATAAAATTCTGTTTTTCTTCTATTAAAATATACACTATAAATAGAAATGTTACATAATTATAAATTTTCTGATTAATATTAAATTTTTCAATTATTAGATTTGACATTTTACGGGGCAAGAAATCTTCTTGTCATAAGTTAATAGTGTCATATTATTATTCTATTCAGTGAAAAGACGTTATTTAATTTACAGGCTGTACAATTTTTTTAAAAAAAAATTACAAAAGCTATTGACTACACTGGTATTTAATAAGTATATTAAGTACAACACACACCTTATACAGAGATAGTTTACTATTTTTGTATAACTCAATCAAATCCTCATAAAAAAGAACCGGCAAACTTTAAGCAGCCCACCCCGGGCTGTATTTTTTTTCTCTAAATTCTGATAAAATTAGATAATTGACAGTTTTACGGTCTGTTTAAAAATTCCCCCATAACAAACATTTAGAGGAAGCGATAATGATGAACTACACAGCCAGAGAATCTCTTCAGATACGGATGTCCTTTACGTATATAATATCACTGACTATGGGATTATTAACAGCGATTACCTTTCAGATAATCGGGAAAGTAGCTATGACGGAGCTGCTGCCTATTATAATTACCACTATAATCTGCATCAGTATAGCTTTTATTATTTACAGGAATAAAAAGAACCACAGGGACTCAAATGCCCTAATCTGGATAATCTCTTTTATAACACTGGCTATCCCTTTCCTTGCGAAATTCAGTTATGCCAGAAAGTTCGGCTGGACAATGGCTATGGAATCATACAACTCCTCTGTAGTCGTTGTTTTTATGATCTTTATAAGCTCACTCTACCTTAAAAGCCGTCTTTTTAAAATTATATCAATCACAGGCATAGCCATCTGGTCGCTTTTCGTTTATATAGCACTTAACAGCGGGGCGGAGTATTCGTATAATGTGGTTAAGCATGGAATGATTTTTCATGGTGTAATCCCCACAAGGGAATATTTTTTCATAATAAGTATGGCTATAATTTCCTACGTTTTATACAGATGGATTAAGATAATAAACGATTTTGTTGATACAACAGAAATACAGAATGAGGAGATCCGGAAGCGCGTCCACCAGATGGAGGATATTAACAGCGAAATAAAAGAAAAAATGACATCTCTTTTAGCTGAGGTGGAATCTCAAAATAACCTTGTAGTTAAATTCAATGACAAGATGCAGAACCAGGCCGCAACATTTGAAGAGATCTCCGCAACCCTTGAGGAACTGCGCGGCTCTTCTGAAAATATTCATAATACAACCCTTGAGCAGATCGACGGTAACGTGCGGATGGATGAAATCATCGAAGACTTTAAAAATATCAAAACAGAGACAAAGGCAAACCTCAATGCAACCTATTCAGGTATAAAGAATGTCGCAGACAAGACCAGTTTTGCCAATGAAAAGCTTATCGAAGTTGAAAGTACAATGGGCACAATTGCTGAACAGAGCGGAAAAATTTCAGATACTGTTTCAATAATCATTGATATTGCAGATAAAATTAACCTCCTCTCACTTAACGCAAGCATTGAAGCAGCGAGGGCAGGTGACCACGGAAAAGGCTTTGCTGTTGTTGCTGATGAAATCGGTAAACTCGCGTTCCTGACAACAGAGAGCATAAAAGAGATTGAGAAAGTTCTTTCTTTTAACAATTCAGTAACAGGCAAAGGAGTTACTGTTATAAAAGACTCTTCTCATGTCATAAAAGAGATGATAAATGAGATGTCAGGGAGCACAGATAATATAAGGATTCTGCAGGATTCCCTTATGGTGGAGGAGAAATATATTAACTCAATCATCAGGCAGATGGAGCAGAATATAAGTATGGCAAAATCTATCGGCAACGGAACTGATGAGCAGAAAAACGCCATAGAGAACACCAGTAATGCTGTAGAAGACCTGAACCAGATTGTCAGTGAGATGGTAAGTGAAATTAATGAACTTGCTGTATCTTCCGGAAACATTTTCAAAAACGCCGGAGAACTTATGAAGCGGGCAGAAGAGACCGCCTGACAGCACTTTTAACATTCTATTTTAAAGAAGACCGGCCGGAAAAAAGAGGCCGGTTTTTTATACTCACTTTAATCGTCAAATTTTTAAACTCAGTTCATAAAAAAGAACTGATCTATAATATTATATATTGACGTCCAATAATTTTAACAATTATTTAGTTATATATTAAATAAATATTGTTGTACTTAAATAGAGGATAGTCATGAATAAAACTTACGATGCGAAGGAAACCCTCCTTATCAAAACATCATTTTCCTACATGGTATCTCTTATTGGAACCATGGTTATTGCTCTCGTTTTTCTTTTTATCGGGAAAGTTGCCTTTTCTGAAATATTGCCAACCATCTTCATCACCATACTATGCAGCGTTTTATCTTATGCAATATACATTATGCAGAAAAGAAAAAAAGATCCAACTGTTGTTATATGGATTGTCAGTTTTCTATCAATACTTATACCTCTTATGGCAAAATTTAAATATGCTATTGACTTCAACTGGACTTTTGCACTTCAGTCATACAACACATCCGCCCTGGTTATAGTTATGGTTTTTCTAACCTCACTCTTTCTTCGTGAAAAACTCCTCATGACTATTACCATATCAGCTGTTCTGATATGGTCACTATTTATCTACCTGGCAGTTATTAACGGGGCGGAGTACTCATTCAATGCTTTTATAAACGGAGAGATATACAAGGGTGTTGTTTTATTGAAAGAATTCTTTTTGATAATTTCTTTAATACTTATCGCTTCCATATCATACAGATGGGTTATGATTGTGAATCAGTTTGTGAGACGCACATCTGTGCAGCATAATGAGATCCGGAAACGCGTAAACCAGATGAAAGATATGAATGGAGTCATTAAAGAGAACATGTCAAATCTCTTTAGTGAAGTAGAGTCACAGAATGAACTTATTGTCAAATTTAATGACAAGATGCAGAGCCAGGCCGCAACCTTTGAGGAGATTTCAGCAACTCTCGAGGAACTTCGCGGCTCATCAGAGAGCATTCACAACACAACCATTGAGCAGATTGACGGCAATGTCAGGATGGATGAGATTATCGATGATTTTAAAAATATCAAGTCAGAGACAAAGTCAAACCTGGACTCCACATATACCGGCATTCAGCGTGTCTCAGAAAAAACAACTCTTGCAAATGAAAAACTTACTGATGTTGAAAGCACAATGAATACCATTGCTGAACAGAGCGGGAAGATATCCGATACTGTTTCAATAATCATAGACATCGCTGACAAAATAAACCTTTTATCACTGAACGCCAGCATAGAAGCAGCCAGGGCCGGAGAGCACGGGAGAGGGTTTGCAGTTGTTGCTGACGAGATCGGTAAACTCGCTTTCCTCACAACAGAAAGTATCAAAGAGATAGATAATGTTCTTACGCTGAACAACTCCGTCACAAAAAAGGGTGTTGATGTTATCAAAGATTCAGCCTCAGTTATAAAAGAGATGATAGAAGAAATGACCGGAAGTACGGGGAATATAATGATACTTCAGGATTCACTCATGGTTGAGGAGAAGTACATTAACTCCATTATCCGCCAGATGGAGGCGAATATATCCCTCGCTAAATCAATCGGAACAGGAACTGATGAGCAGAAGAACGCCCTTGAAAATACAAGCAATGCCCTTGAGGATCTTAACCTGATTGTAAGTGAGATGGTGAAAGAGATAAATGAACTGGCGCAATCTTCAACCAATATTTCCAGCGGCGCTAAAGAGCTTATGAAAAAAGCCGGTGAGATGGAGTAATTACTTCTCCTGAAGAAAACCCAGGAGATCGGTTCTTGTAATAATACCGATAATTTTTCCATTATCTAAAACGGGGAGATGGCCGATGCTGTTTATAAACATCAGGTTTTCTATCTCTCTCATGGTGTGATCAATACAGCATGTTATAAGCTTTGTCTTCATGTGAGCTTTTACCGGTGTATTCATCTGGCCGTTTTTTCTACCCTTCATTATATCTCTCAGAGTAAGCATCCCGGCCATTTCTCCCTTATCATTCAGAACAGGTGCGCCTGAAAGATCGATCTCCTCAAGAAATTCTGAAGCCTCCCTCAGTGTCCAGCTGTCTTTAATGGTTACAACCTCTTTTGTCATTATATCACCGGCTGTAACAGCATGCTCAAGATGCACGGTGAGATGCTCCAGCAGTTTCCGGAACACCTCCCTCCCCTCCTCTTTCTTTACAAGAGCTGAAGCGGCCTTAGGATGCCCGCCACCTCCGAAGGGCCTCAATATATCTATAAGGTCAATGCTGTTCATATTGCTCCTTGCAATAATCACCGTGCTTCCCGGTTTGGCAAAATGAAAAACACCGAATATCGCTTCAGGGCTCTCAATGTTAAAAATCTCCTCAACAACCGCCGCAAGTCCCGCTGCCTGTTTCTCCATTGCATAATAGCTGAAAACTATCTGGTGCCCCTTGATATCCTGCCACACCAGTGTATTCATTATATCATGGAAGAGTGAAAGCTGGTAATCCTCACGGAGAGACTTGAGAAAATTGTTAATAAGCTTTATATCAGCCATCTGCTTCAGGAGATACGAGGCAACCCTGAAGTCATCCTCTGTTACATTATCATGGGTAAAGTTACCGGTGTCAGCGTATACACCGGTGAGAGCGATTGTAGCATCCTTGGGGGAAATTGAAACTCTCTTTTTAATAAGTTCAAGAGCTATCATTGTTGTATTTGAACCATAGTTCCCCTCGTGAACAACAGCTCCTTTAAACTCACATGAATCACCTGAGTGATGATCAAAAATTTCTATTTCAGTTGCGCTGCTGTCAAAAAGTTCAAAGTATTCTTTTACCCGTGACTCTGACCTTGTATCAACAATCACAGCATGAGTAACAGCCTCACCTTTAAGATCATCCGGAGTTGAAAAATCGAGATGGTAGTGGTACAGGTTATAAAGATTTTTTGCAGAGGGGTGGATAAGCCTGCTCATAACAGGTGTATAATCGGGATAGAGATATTTTACAAGAACAATAGAGCCTATGCAGTCAAGGTCCATATTGGTATGTCCCACAATTATTTTCATTTAAGCCACCTGCCCAATAATAAAAAACTATTTCAGGAAATACTGCTTTCGCAAATACATCAACTTTTTTTTATAAACATGACAGCTATTAATGCATGGTGTTACAGGGAATTTAAATGAATTTAATTAAGTTTAAGAATTAATAAAGCGAGGTTTCAAGGACAGATGACTGAAGTTCTTCAGGGGAAATAACATTAAAAAACGGCAGAATACCTGTTACAAAAAAAAGCCTTTTGAGGGAATCGGAGAGGCCGGTAAAAACAAGATCAACGCAATATATTCTTGTTTTTTTATGCACCTTTACCAGAAATCCGATCCCTGCAGAATCAATAGATGACAGTGCAGAGAGGTCTACTATAACTTTTTCAGGATAATGTCTTAAAGACTCATCAACACAGCTCCAGGCGCCTTCAAGTTCATTTATTGTCAGGCTCTCTCCCGGATAGATTACTATTATATTATTGATTTTTGTATAATTAAACATATCTTTAATTTTAAAAAAGCATGTTATCCCTGATTTTTTAATCGGCAAGTTACAGATAAATCTTTAAAAAAAAATTTACGTGCACCAAATTTTATATTAACTTTGTAATAATCTGAATTATAGCATTTCACGAAATAATTAGAGCCTCGTCATTCCGGCCGTAGTGACAACGAAGTGCCGGAATCTCATATAATAGTACTATGGGATTCCCGCCTGCGCGGGAATGACGGGAAGAGAACTAATTCAATCGTTAACCGCTATAAATAAAGTTTCATTCAGTAAGAGAGCGACTTTAAACTGTGTTTATATTACCGGTCACAAGCGGAGCAATAATATTGGATCTTAATGATGGAAAACCCCTGATACTTATCGTTGAGGACAGTGTAATCAACAGTAAGCTTTGTGAAAGCCTTCTGCAAAAAAACGGCTTCAATACAGAAGTATACACAGACGGAGAATCTGCACTGGAATTCCTTTCAAAAAACTCTCCTGACCTCATTCTACTTGATATAATAATGCCGGGCATTGACGGGTACCAGTTCAGTGAATCGATAAAAGCCAATCCGAGGTTAAGCGGAACACCTGTTATTTTTCTAAGCGCTATGAATGATGAGGAGAGTATAATCAAAGGATTTAAAAGCGGAGGGGTTGACTTCATTACTAAACCATTCAGGACACAGGAACTCCTGGCAAGGACAAGGACTCATGTTGAACTGAAAAGAGCCAAGGAGAAACTTCTGCAGCTGGCAACAACAGATGAACTCACAGGGATCGCAAACAGACGATACTTCATGGACAGACTAAACAGCGAATTCGACAGGGCAAAAAGATATGAATCTAAGTATTCCATGTTAATGATTGATATCGATTTCTTTAAGTCCATAAATGATAACTACGGGCACAAAGGGGGGGATAAAGTTCTTCAGAGTGCCGCTTCTGTGATGAAAAAATCTCTCAGGACATCAGACTTAATAGGCCGGGTCGGAGGGGAGGAGTTTTCTGTCATTCTCCCTGAAACTGAAGTTAAGGCAGCCATCTTTATTGCTGAACGCTTAAGGAGCAGAGTCGAAGAGACAGCGGTTAAACATAATGACGAAGAAATTCTTATCACAGTGAGCATTGGTGTATCACAGTCGCTCAACGGCGACCAGAGTGTTGATGATATATATATCAGGTCGGACAGTGCAATGTACAATGCTAAAAAGAATGGAAGAAACAGGGTCGAATCAAATTAATTTTTACAGACTCAACTTCTCTTAATAAATCCTGAAACAGTATAAAGTCCGAGGCCTGCCCAGATAAATCCGAAACTTACAGCATGAACAGACGTGAAAGGCTCCCCATATTGAAGCACACCAATAAACAGTGAAATTGTAGGTGCAGTGTACTGGAGAAAACCCACCCTTGAAAGCGGGATAACTTTCGCCCCACTTGCGAAGAGATATAACGGTACTGCTGAAACAATTCCTGAACCGGCAAGAATAAGATCCGTGTAAAGAGAACCTCCACCGAAAGCCCCTTCTCCGCTGACCCCAAGTTGAACAAGAGCGGGGAGAGCAAAGAGAGAAAGAAACATTGTTTCCACTGTAAGAGATGTAACAGAATCGAGATTACCTATCTTTTTAAAAAGTCCGTAAAGACCGAAGCTGAATGCAAGTGATAGTGCAATCCATGGCACGCTACCCTGGTTTAAGGTGATATATGCAACTCCGCAGACAGCCAGTATCAGAGCGCAGGTCTGAAGACGGTTAAACCTCTCTTTCAGAAATACCATTCCGAGAAAAATATTCACAAGGGGATTAATATAATAGCCGAGACTTGCCTCAACGATCTTACCGGCATTAATTGCATACACATAAGTGAGCCAGTTAACCGCGATTGTGCCTGAAGTAATGTATACTATAAATCTGCGTTTGCGGTTTTTCAGAATTTCTGCAACGATATGCCACCTCCCTGCAGAGAGCATCAGTATAGCCGACACGAGGAAGCTCCACACAATCCTGTGATATATAATCTCCATTGCCGGTACAGACTGAAGCTGCTTCCAGTATCCCGGCAGAACACCCCACATTATAAAAGAGGCAAGCGTGTAAAAAGTGCCGGCGGCTTCACCCGTTGCTGATTTTTTAGCCTTAAAATTCAGAGATAACCCCTTATAATACTTTTTTTGAACTCCATAAATTTACTGATATAACAAAAGTCAATCCCGATTATTAAATGATTCCTTCAATAAAAATTGCATAATATCTGAGTCTATTGTTATATTTATATACGATACCTGTACGACTTTTTGCAGGTGACTTTACTATAAAACCTGGTTGATAAAACACTATATGATAAGCGGCTATTCTCTCTACCTCATACCGCCGGCGCTCTCCCTGATAACGGCTTATATACTTGCGTCTGTATCTATTACAAGAAAAAAGCTCAGTGAGGAAAATATACTCCTTTCACTTATCTGTATCTGGTGGTCCCTGCTTTCATGGGCATTTATCTGGCATAATATTGAAACAGATGAATCAGTCATAATGAGCGCGGAAAGGATCATTCATATTCTCTATGTTTTTGTCCCGGCTCTATCACTTCTCTTTTTCCAGAAAATAACCGGATATAAAAACCGGCCGCTTTTATACGGTTCTTTTATCCTTAGTATAATTATATCTTTTTTTGTTCACACTGATTTATACTTCATCGGTTTCCACCACTATTCGTGGGGGATGATTGCAAAGGGGGGGCCTGTCTTCCATCTCTTCAGTTTATATGGCGCCCTGATAACTTTTTACATCTTCTACCTGTTTATAAATAAACTTAAAACTGAAAAGAACAGGGTCATAAGGCTTAAAACAAATTACCTTGCTATCTCATATTTTATTTCTGTTCTGTTTACCATGAGCAATATTCCTGCAATGAACGGAATCGATTTCTATCCGCTCAGCAACCTTATGTTTATTCCGCTGGGGATTATGACATACGGAATTGTGAGATACAGGCTTATTAACATCAGCACTGTTGTGCATTATACCGTGTTCTGGCTCATACTCTCATCGCTCATTGCCATACCGAACCTTTTTGTATTTATCCATATCCAGGAGATGTTTTCAAAGCTGAATACATTTCTCCTTATCATTATATTTCTGATATGGTTTGCTGTTAATTATTTCTATTTTAATAGAATCCAGCCTGTTATAAACAGGCTTATCAATAAAAAGAATTTCAACCTCAAAGAGACTGAAAAGATTTTTGTAAGGGATCTGGCTCTACTCAAAAACCTTGATGATCTTATTAATGAAGTTATTTTTATTATGAAAAAAAATCTTGAATTGAGTCATGCTTCGATCTATCTGCGCGGTTTAAACAGGAGATTCTTCAGTAATGAAAATGATACTTCAATTGAATTTGACGATGCTGCTCTAAATGTATTAACTGCCCACGGTGACATATATCTGCAGAAAAGCATCCTTGAATCAGCAGTGATTACTGATCCCTCATACATAGCAATAGCATCATTGCTTGCTGATTATAACTGCGAATATCTTATACCTCTCATTAATCAGAATGAAGTAATTGCCATTATCCTGCTCTCGGAAAAAACAGACAGCAGGCAATTTAACGGAAATGAATTCCGCTTTATCAGGAATATAAGCACATACTCCGGTATTGCAATTGCCAACTCTGTAATGTTCCGCAACCTGGAGGATATAAATAATCACCTGGAACTTATCGTTGAAGAGCGGACCTCTGTTATAGAGAAACAGAAGTCCGAACTGGAAAGAGATGTACAGCTTGCCCGTAAAATACAGATGTCCCTTCTCCCTAATAACATACCAGTTATAAAAAAATTTAAAATTGCCTTCAGGTATGAACCTGTACTGGGAGTGGGGGGGGACTTCATTGACATCCACTACAGGGATGGTATGGATGAAGTGGGTCTTTTCATATGCGATGTCTCAGGGCATGGAGCTTCATCAGCCATGATCGCCTCCATGGTAAAAATGTCCCTTAATTCATGGGGACGTTTTATCCAGAAACCTGCGGAGGCCTTTGTTGAAATGAAAAGGCTTTTGTCCGGGAAGATTGGTGATAACTTCATATCCGCATATATGTGCTGCATAGACCTGAAGAGCGGAATTATAACTTCCGCCTGCGCCGGGCACCCACCGATGATAATAATCCGCAAAAACGGCGGAACTGAGATCGTTAAACCCGGAGGAAGACTCATAATTGATGCAGCAGACTCGGTCTATGAAGAGGTTCGTACACCACTCTACCCCGGGGACATGATTGTTCTTTATACTGACGGAGTAATTGAAGCAAGGATCTCTTCCGGCGAAATGATAGGAGAGGAAAGATTTATTGAAATGCTGGAAAGAAACACCGGTCTTTCGCCCTATGCTCTATGCGGAAATATTTATAATGAAATATTCAACAACAGTGATGCAACAGTAATTGATGACGACTTTGCACTTCTTGTTGCCGAATATACAGGTGAATAGGTAGATATTTATAATCAGAAGCAATTCTGCTAAACGGTGATCCTCTCAACTATGCTTTTTATATGAATTGAAGTGGTATTCAGAAAAGGGATACCGGCAGCGGAACTCTCTGTTTCTTTAAGTATCAGCGGAAGTTCTGTACAGCCCAGTATAAGAGAATCTATTTTATCCTGAGTGATCATATTTTTAATAATCTCCATGAACTTTTCCCTCGATTCATCTGTGACTTTACCGAAAACCAGTTCACTGAAAATTATATTATGAATTAAATCCTGTGAGTCAGAATCAGGAGAAATAACCTCAATATTTTTATCAGCAAACACGCGTTTGTAAAAATCATTTTTCATAGTAAAAGCCGTGCCCAGGAGGCCGCATCTTTTTAAGCCTTTTCTTTCCGATTCACCGGCAGTTTCCTTAACAATGCTTATCATCGGCAGAGGCGCCACCTTTTCAATTTCATCAAATGCAATATGAGGAGTATTGGAGGATAGCACCGCGAAATCCGCTCCTGATTTTTTCAGAGAGTCAACTGCTGAAGATATATATCCGATCAGGGAGGTACGATCGCCTGACTGAATATATCCTATCATGCGGGTCATATCTATACTATGAATAACTACTTCAGGGTAGCTGCCGTCTGTAATTACTCCTCTATAGCCTTCAATAATCCCCCTGTAATATTCCACAGTGGCCTCCGGCCCTATGCCGCCTATAATCCCGCACTTTTTCATAATCCCCTTCCTTAAAATAAAACTTTCCAGAAAACTTCAAAAAACCGGAATAAAAACATAATCACCACAGAGGCACGGAGGACACAGAGTTTTTATAGAAATAATGAATATCTCTACAGCCCCCGATCTCTGTGCCTCCAGCGCAGCGTGTGATGAAAATAGTTACCCCAGGACTTTATTCCACTCGGCTACTTTGTCTGCCTGAGCTGTGAGGAGCGCGTCAGCGTCTCCGCCGATGGTAATTGATTCAATAGAATCACCCTGTTTAATACTATCCACAACCTTCTGATCACTGTCATCAACAACAGCACCGAATACTGTGTGTTTGCCGTCAAGCCACGGTGTTGCCACATGTGTAATGAAAAACTGGCTTCCGTTTGTGTTGGGCCCCGCATTTGCCATTGAGAGCTTACCCGGTTTGTCGTGCTTCAGCAGAGGTGTGCACTCATCCTCAAATCTGTAGGGAGGACCGCCTGTGCCGTTACCCTTCGGGCATCCACCCTGAATCATAAAATCCGCGATGACCCTGTGAAATTTAAGGCCGTCATAAAAGCCCCTTTTTGAAAGGTTTACAAAATTCGCCACTGTAACAGGGGCTTTATCCTCAAAAAGGTTAAGCCTGATGTCGCCCTTTGATGTTTTAATTGTTGCTGTGAGATTGCTCATTTTTATTCTTCCTGTATTAATTTTCTGAATGTCATATTACCTGACAAAAAGAAATACTGTCAAGAAATGTCTGTAAAAAGAGCCGGTAATACCGGCCTTAAAATTATTATTCCAATAAACAGATTGACACGCCCGATTAGCTCCCCTTCAATATCTGCTTTAACGCTGCAATGCAATCCGGCTGGAGAATAAATGAAATACAGTTTTAAGAATGAATACAGGATAAATACCTCCCCTGATATTATCTGGAGCATTTTATCTGATATTGAATCATGGCCCGGAATATGGAAATATTTCCGTACAGTGCAGTTCAGAGGTGAGGATAAATGTCTGAAACAGAATATAACCATAGACTGCGAAGTGAGAGCTGTTATACCCTACACTTTCAGGTTTAACACTCAAATAGTAAAAGTTACCCCCTGCAGGGAACTTGAAGTCATAAGCAGAGGGGATCTGAACGGCCGGGGGATCTGGACGCTTAATCAGATCGGGGAGAGTACATTGTCGTCATTCACATGGGAGGTTGAGCCTGTAAATCTATTTGTCAGAATGATCGAATATATCCCTTTCGGCAGGCGCCTGCTCCGTTACAGTCACAACATCATGATGGAAAACGGCTACAGATCACTTCTGACCGTTCTTGAGCATAACAAAATTTCTCAGTCCCTCTAATGTATTATAAGGGATTCTCCATCCCCCCCATCTTATAATAAAATCCGGAACCTTCCCCCCCGGACCTCCTGATACGCCAAACCGGATACCGGTTTTTCCGCTCTTCTCCTCTATATCAACAAATCCGGACATTTTATAAATTCTGACCATTCCCGATTTTTTTCCGACATACTGTTCCGCTTCACCTTCAGAAAGCGCGTTCATATCAACGCGGAATTTATCTCCGCCTATTCTGTTAAATTTAATTTTTATAACAGAATCTCGCCTGGTTACAGGCCACGGGGGGCTTGTTATGTAATATGCAATCACCTCATTATCAGATATTTTTTTTATAAGTTCCGAGTGGATGCAGTCAGCCATCCAGTACCTGTTTGAACCTACATCACCGGTAATTGCAAAAATATTCTGAGCTGTTTCCTCAATCGTAATAGTTCCAAGGAACTGTTCCGCATCAGCAACTTCTCCCGAACGCTGATAAACAGAGATTCCATTGCGGTTTTTTGTCAGTTTCCATTGACTTTCAGAATGTACACCTTCAGAGAATAAAAGAAGAAATATTAATATAAAATTTTTAACTTTCATAAAGTCTTATAAATAATATTATATAATTAATGTACAGTGATTTCGTAGTTTCAGGTTTAACTGATTCTGATAAACCTTAATAAAACTGTACATTAATCAATATTTTTTGATTTTTCCTCAACCTTGCCTATCTTATTTATACAGATATTATAAAAGGAGGTAACAACCATGTTTAATCCCACAAGTATCCTTGTACCAACAGATTTCAGCAAAGAATCTGATATGGCGCTTGCAACTGCCGTTGATCTTGCTGAAAAATACAAAGCTAAAATAGAAGTTCTCCATGTACTGGATGAAATTGACGGATGTGTTGCAGACTACTGCATACCGGAAAATGAACGCGAATCCCTTAGAAAGAGGATGATGGAAGCTGCAAAGAAAAAGCTTGAAGAGCAGGTAGGCAGACTCCCTAAAAAGAAAGGCCTCTCAATCGATGAAAAGATCAGAGTAGGTAGTCAGGTAGATGAAATAATCAATGAAGTGGATGAAAGAAAAATTGATCTCCTTGTGGCAGCTCCGCATGAACACCACAAAAAGTGGCATGCATTTTTCTCCCATCTGACAGATGAACTGGCAACCAGATCAAAATGTGAAACACTGCTGCTTAAACATTAGCAGATACAGAGGGACAGGATACTTATACAGAAAGTATAACGTCGGCCTGCAGGGGGGGCAAAACCGGTAAACCCGGAATTTCCCGGTTCGGAAAAAATATTTTACTCCCCCCTTCCCCGAAAGAATTAAAGCATTATTTTACTGAAATAAGTTAAAGAATGCCTATTTAAACATGTTAATCAATAATTATCGCATTTCACGAATGAATTAAGCCTGTTTTATGTTATCCTATACATAATGTCATCGTATATTTCCGTGAAGATTGTGGGAGACCGCTGGAAGAGCTGACAGCTAATCCATTGTTAATAGCATTCAATATTTTAAAATAATGGATCTCCGACTGCGCGGAGATGACATTGAGGACTAATTAAATCGTTAACTCTTATAGTATTATTTTCTCAAAAAATCATAAGATGTAATAATATTAACAAATTATTACAAAATTTTACAGTGATTCTCTGATTTTTCTTGACCTTCCACTTTAACTTCCTTAAACATAAACCAATATTTAAAACCGATAATAATTCGTTAATTTTTTCAAAAAATAAAAAGAGGTGCTTAATGAAAAAGTTCCGTTTCCTTGCCTGTTTATCATTGTTATTTGTATTTATTGTTTCAATCTCTGCTGTATCTTTTTCTGAAGAGAAAGTTAAAGATAGCGGAAAAGTTCTTATGATGGCCACAACAACAAGTACAGACAATACGGGTCTCCTTGATGTTCTCGCAAAAAATCTTAAAAAAGAAAAAGGTATAGAACTCCGTTGGACAGCTGTAGGTACAGGGAAAGCTCTTCAGATGGGGAGAGACTGTAATGTTGATGTTGTTCTCACACACGATCCTGAAGCCGAGGACAAATTTGTTGCTGATGGCGCAGGAATCAATAAAACACAGCTTATGTATAACGACTTTATTATTGTAGGGCCAAAAAATGACCCTGCCGGAATTAAGAAAAAAAGTGTTGTTGAGGCATTAAAAATCATCAATGAAAAGAAAGCTGTATTCACAAGCCGGGGGGATAAATCCGGTACACACATGCTTGAACTGAGGCTGTGGAAATCAGCAGGCCTTGCTGTTCCTGAAAAAGAAAAATGGTATATGGAGACAGGACAGGGGATGATTGAAACAATCACAATTGCTGCAGAAAAAGGGGGATACACATTAGCTGACAGGGGTACTTTTATTAAGTATGAATCTTCTTTGAAAGGTAAACCAGGCGCGGTAATTCTTGTAGAGAAGGACCAGGCGCTTTTTAACCAGTACAGCGCAATTGAAGTTAATCCGGCAAAATGCCCGAAAGCAAGAAACGACCTTGCTAAAGCATATATCGACTGGATGAAATCTCCAAAAACACAGAGAGCTATTGGAAATTTTAAACTCATGAAAAAGCCGCTTTTTACACCTAACGCAAAAAAATAATTTACATATAGCGCACTGCTGAAAAAATCAAAGGCCTGAGAAATTTCAGGCCTTTATAATTTAACTGGAAACTGATTATGGATTATCTTGCAGAAGGATTTATAAACGCGTTCCTTTTACTTATACGGGGAAACGAAGAGACATACAGTGCAGTTTACACAACTGTTTATGTTTCATCAATTTCAATCATAATAAGCCTGGTGCTGGGCCTACCTCTGGGATTTGTTCTTTCTTACTATGAATTTATCGGTAAAAAACAGATCCGTGCTGTAGTCGATACTTTGCTGGGGCTCCCAACGGTTGTTGTGGGCCTACTTGTCTATGCGTTCATTACCAGGCGGGGGCCACTTGGGGAATACGATCTTCTGTTCAACAAATCAGGTATAATTGCGGGGCAGACATTATTGATTCTCCCTGTAGTCATATCTCTCAGCGCCTCTGCCATTGAAAGCCTTGATGAAAGACTCCGCAGCACACTGATAACACTTGGCGCCCGCGGCAGAAAAATTATAACAGGTACCCTCTACGAATCAAGATTTGCCATTATGACAGCAGCAGCTGCAGCTTATGGACGCGCCATTTCAGAGGTTGGAGTTTCAATGATGGTAGGGGGGAACATTAAATGGCATACCCGCACAATTACAACGGCAATTGCTCTTGAAACCGGTAAAGGTGAATTCGCAATGGGTATTGCACTGGGCATAGTTCTGCTTTTAATAGGATTCATAGTGAACTGGCTCCTTATTTTTCTCAGGAAGAGGGGGTGACAGTGAACTCAGATTACTTATATGAACTTGCAGACATCGAACACGGCTACGGCACATTCAGGCTGC
Organism: Spirochaetia bacterium UBA5763; assembly: GCA_002418835.1. Classification (GTDB taxonomy): domain Bacteria; phylum Spirochaetota; class UBA4802; order UBA4802; family UBA5550; genus UBA5550. The sequence continues at coordinate 68,372 of DIEX01000013.1, forward strand.
GAATCCCCTCTCTTAATATATTGAGAAACTCATCCGTGGGTCTATCCGGGCCGAACGGCAGCGGGAAGAGCACACTGATACGCCTGCTGTCATTCCTGGAGTACCCGGAAAAGGGAGTTGTACGTTTTAACGGAAGAACACACGGAAGACCGCATGTAACCATGCTACAGCAGGACCCTTATCTCTTAAAAAGGACTGTTTATGACAACGTAGCGTACGGCCTGAAAGCGGCAAAGGATACAGAGAACCTGAAGCAAAGAGTAACTGAAGCCCTTGAAATAGTAAATCTTGATCATAAAAAATTCATACACCGAAAATGGTTTGAGCTCTCAGGCGGAGAGGCGAAAAGAGTTGCCCTTGCTTCACGGGTTATCCTGAAACCTGAAGCATTGCTCCTTGATGAACCTGTTGCAAATGTTGACTCTGAAAGCTCAATTGCAATTATGAAAGCCATAACCTGGATGAAGGAGGAACACTCTTCCACAATCATCCTGTCAAGTCATGACCTGACATGGCTCAGCAGTATAACAGACAATATATGGAAACTCTCGGGCGGAAAGCTTGCCGGATCAGGCACATCCAATCTCATACCGGGCCCATGGTCAAAAGAGAGAGAGGGGATCTGGTATTCGCTTCTTCCGGAAGGGGAGAAGGTTTATACACACACCCCGCCCGACGCTGAAGCTACAGCAGTCCTTAATCCCGGGGATATTATCCTCTCGCTGAAAAAGCTGAAGGATATCTCGGCAATTAACATGCTCCCCGGAGTCGTGGTTACTATGAGTTCTGACATTAACGCAGGGCGCATCAGGCTTGAAATTGAATCTTCAGGGAGAATATTTTACGCTTATATCACCGAAGCATCAGCATCAAAAATGAAACTGTTCCCCGGAAAAAAAATATATCTTGTATTCAAGGCAACATCACTTCAGTGGATATAAAAATTTTTTCGCCGTTAATTCTTTTATATACCGAGAAGTTTCTTCGCATTCAATCCCATAATAAGCGGAGCCGCATCACCTGCCTCCGCTTCGATTGATTCCCTGTACCTCTTCACTCCAAGAAGCGGGAAGTCACTGCCGAAAAGTATCTTCTCAGCGGGGACGATTCCCAGGGATGCTCTGTATATACTGCTGCTGTAGAGATAAGGTGTTGCAGCAGTGTCGTACCACACATTTCTGAGATTCTCACGAACCTCAGGCATCAATTCATAGAATAGCATCCCTCCACCCCAGTGAGAAAGAATAATCCTGCAGTTTCTGTACTCCGCCAGCAGCGGATAAAGAGCACCGAGAGACGGTTCATACTTCCCCGGATAAATATGCCCAACAGGCTCATTGAGATGAATGCACACAGGAAGAGAAAACTCTATTGCAGCTTCAAGAACTTCGCGGAGGAACCTCCGGCCCCCCTCATCCATACCCTTTTCATAAAAAGCTATCTCTCCAATACCGAAAAGGCCGGAAGTTTTTATCTCTCCCGCGAATTTCCTCACAGAACTGATATCCGACGATGGAACCATACCAAAGGGGAAAAGTTTTCCGGCGCCTGATGAAGCTGACTCTGACATGCAGTCATTATGCATCCGGCAGCGGTCAGCATCACGCCAGGGGAAACTCATTACAGCAGCGCCGTAAAGATTATTCTCTTCAACATATCTTAGAAGTCCCTCGCATCCGATCATTCTGCTCTTCTCAGATGAATAAAGGAGATTAAATGAGGGATCAGTTAAGAATTCATCTCTCGCTTCAATTATCTTTTCCGGAAATATATGTGTATGGAAATCTATTATCAAATTTATACCTTTTACATAGTTTTAATGTATTCTTTTTAAAAGAATCCTGCCGGTTTAAACAATAAAATATTTTTCAATTTACTATTTAATCCCATTTTTTAACATTCCCATTAAAAATACCATACTCTCTATAAACCACAACATTGCTTACACTGGTTATAAATATTAAACATGAATATTACTTTAACTATTTTGTTATTGACATAATTACAAGATTAACCTTTTTTAATACAATATTTTACAATCAACTATAAGTTTTTTTAATTAAATCTTAACAACAAGTAAGTTTTATACAAAAATTCCGGAGTACAATATGAATAGCGGCGTACAACCAAAAAACAGAACGAAAGCAGGCGGGTCATGGCAGGAGGATTATAAGGCAAAAATTATATCCCCCGAAGAGGCTGCTGCTCTGATAAACTCAAATGATACACTCTTTGCGGGTGGCGGTGTGAATATTCCAAAAGCCTTCTCAACCGCTCTAGGCGCAAGGGCTCATGAACTGAGAAATGTAACTATTTTACAGGGATTTGCAATGGCTCTGTATGACTATATGAAACCTGAAGCAAAAGGGAGTTTTAATATTGAAACAATGTTTGTGGGCCCCCTTGAAAGGATATGTATGGAGTGGGGAGTGGGCTCATACAAGCCGCACAGTTTTTCCGATCTGGGGAATGTTGCTCTTAAAGCAAAACCAAACAAGGTCTGTTTCTCGGCAACTCCCCCTGACAGGGACGGGTTTGTGAATAAATCATGCTTCGGATCATTCCTCCCTAAAAAGGAGTGTCTCCAGCCTGCGGATGTGGTAATCTGTGAAATTAACAGACACCTCCCCTGGTGTTGCGGAGATGATTTCAGAATCCATATCTCTGAAATAGATTATATCATAGAGAACGACAATCCTCTCTTTGAACTGCCGGAGATCCCAATCACAGACGTGGAGAATAAACTGGCGGAATTCATAGTAGACCTCATCCCCGATGGCGCCACAATTCAGCTTGGATTCGGCGGACTTGGTAATGCTATAGGGCATATGCTTCACGGGAAGAAAGACCTGGGGATGCACTCGGAGGTTGTTACCCCTTCAGTTACCGAACTTGTTAAGGCAGGTGTACTCACATGCTCAAAGAAAAATTTCTACCCCGGCAAAATTGTAACCGCCTTTGCAGTTGGAACCAGGCAGTTCTATGACGACCTGAACAGAAATGAACTCTTTGAATTCAAGGAGGTCCACTGGGTAAATCAGCCTATGAATATCGCTCAAAATGATAACCTTATATCGATCAATAATACCCTGATGATGGACCTTACAGGCCAGGCAGCATCTGAATCTATAGGGATAAAGCAGTACAGCGGTACCGGAGGGCAGGTGAATTTCAACCAGGGTGCCAAGATGTCAAAGGGGGGGAAAAGGATACTTGCTCTTGCATCAACCTACACTGACAAGGAAGGGAAACTTAAATCAAAAATTCTCCCCACTCTCCCTGAAGGCTCAATAGTCACAACTACAAGAAATGAACAGGAGTATCTTGTAACTGAATTCGGTGTTGTTAATATTGCACTTGATTCAATAAGCACAAGAGTGAAAAAACTCATCTCAATTGCTCATCCTGATTTCAGGGATGAACTGACTTTCCAGGCTAAGAAGAATAACTGGATATAATTTATTACCGTCAATCATCCATAAATTATAGCAGGGGGCCGCAGCCCCTTGCTATTTACTGTTTACTCTTCTGTTTCAGCTTCAGCCTCGTCTTCAGGTTCAATCTTGATTTTGAAGTTAAAGTTCTTCATCCTCTTGTCTTTCTTCGCTCCCCCCATAACAAGCTTGAAAAGCGGATCAACATTAAGAATAGGCTGTGTTTTATCCATGGGGCATCCGTACATCAGCCATCTGATTGTAACAAATTCAACGCTTCCGATAAGGACTGACCTGACAAAATAGGGGTCTATGTCGCTTTTAAGCTCTCCGTTCTGCATACCCTCTTTAATAACATTTGTCATGATTTTATAGTACTCAATAAGATCTTTATAAATGTCAGTCTCCATAAACTTCTTGTTCGTCTTAAGAGTCATGAGGGAGATAGATGCAAAATAGGGATTATCCTGGTAGAATTTACAAAGATGGTAAATCATGCCTCTCAGCTTATTTGAAGCGCCATTAATGTAGCTTAGATGAGAATCAAGCATCTGTTTGCTTAATTCAATGCCATCCCTGGGGATAGAGAAGAGGAGGTCCTCCTTGGATGAAAAATACTCATAAATTGTGGTATCAGAAACCCCTGTCTCTTTTGCAACATCAGATATTGTGGAGTTCTGAAAACCTTTTTCGGAGAAGACTTTCTCAGCAGATTTAAGGATCTGCTCCCTTCTTGCCTCTTTTAATGATTTGACTGTCATCTTTTGCTCCTCTTAAAAAATTTACTCTTTCTATTAAAATTAAGAAAATTCCAAAGTCTCTATAAACTTTATGACAAAAAACATAACCTTCTGAGTCAAGACTTTTTTCCATTAAATAATTATACTTTGATAGAGCAATAAGACGCAAAATAAACCTGAGGCATACTATAATTTCCAGCAACATCTTTAACTTTATATCAAATTACGATTATTTCCCCGAAGTATTTGACTCTTATGTATAAATATTATGGATTATATTCCTGCTGCTGTATATTATTATATAAGGGATATTTTGGAGGATTTATATGAATAAACTATACGGAATGCTCACCCCCCTGATTTTTGTTTTTTCAGTATCATGGGGAAATTCCGCGAATCTGCCTGTTGCCGCCAACAGTAAAATAACAGCTGTTAAACTTTTTACTAACAGGGCTGAGATCACCCGTGTATCAAAAATTAAACTTCAGAAAGGTTCAAATACGATTTTAATAGAAGGCCTGCCGGACAATCTGTACGACTGGTCGGTAAGAGGAAGCCTACCGGAAAAGTTCAGCGGGAAAATTATGTCCATGGAGATCTCCCGCCAGGCGCTCCTCGAAAAGAGAAGAAAGAAGATATCAGAAATCGAGAAAAAGCTGGAGGAGCTGAGAGATCTGGATGCGGGACTTGCTGATGATCTTACAAATATAAAGGGGCAGGATGATTTCATAAATTCCATAAATGAATTCACAAGACATACAGCGTCTAAGGATCTCCAGACGAGAATTCCTCAGACTGATCTCTGGGGGACTACCCTTGACTATACAGCGAAGAAAAAGAAGGATCTCCAGAATTCATCAAGAACCATACAGAAAAAACGGAGAGACCTTGCAAAGGAGATACAGAAGTGGGAATTTGAGCTTGTGCAGATCGGAGGGAGCTCCTACTTCTCAAGCTATCAGAAGATAAACAAAGCAATGGAGAAAAACATCGCCCAGACCCAGGTGCAGCAGTACAGTGATGTTACAGATCAGTATGCCCAGCAGCAGAGCTACCTGCAGTCCGACACTTCAGGTATTGCCACAGAGAAGAGGCTCATGCTTAACATTTATTCAGCATCTGAGGAGGATGCTGACTTCACCCTGATCTATATGATACCGAACACATACTGGCAGATGATGTATGACTTCAGGGCGAGTAAAAAAAATGAAACGATAGATGTTATACTATATGCCAACATATTCCAGAAGACCGGGGAGGACTGGGAGGGGATAAACCTGAGCCTCTCCACCGGGGAACCTCTTACAAATATTGCACTCCCCTATCTCCCTCCGTGGTACCTTAACGCAAGCCAGCCATACAAAGAGGATGAAGGCGATTACTTCAGGTCCTACAAAAAAGCTGAAGCAAACGGCAAGGCGATGATGGATGAGGAAGCACCCATCGGAGGGAAGAAAAAAAACGGGGCGCCCATACCTGAATCAACAATAACTTCAGCAGGGTTCAGTTTTGAAGTGGCTTTCCCCGTAAGGCAGACCATAGAGTCTTCTGATAAATACCAGAAGAAGCTTATTAAATCATACAACCTTAAATCCGCGAAGGAGCTGAAGTACTACTTTGAGACTGTGCCTGAATCATCCGGCAAAGTTTTTCTCATGGCAAAGACATCAAACCGGACAGAACTCCCCTGGCTTGGAGGCGAGGCTCAGGTTTTTCTTGAGAATGAGTTTATAGGGAAAGTCAGCATTCCCGATACGCCTGTGGATAAGGAGCAGGATCTTGTACTCGGTATTGCTTCTGACATGACTGCGAAAAAGGAGCTTGTTAAAAAATTCAATGATACTTCCGGTGTATTCGGCGGCAACACAAGAATAGTCTATTCTTATAAGATTACTGTTGAAAACAGCTCTAAGGAGCAGCGCGAGATTATTATACGGGACAACTTCCCGGTAAGCAACAACAAAGAAATAGAAGTCGCGATAAAAAATCTTTCGATGCAGTTTATATCAGATGAGGAAATAAAAAAGACTACGGAGTACCAGCAGGGGATAAGAAAGTATATTATTAACCTGTCGCCCGGTGCTAAAAAAGAAATTACTTATGACGCTGTTATAACTTATGACAAGCAGCTGATTATTGACGGCCTTAAATAGGAGAGTAGAACATGAGAAAGACAAAAATTATATGTACGTTGGGGCCTGCAACAGATGATCCGGAAGTGCTGAAAAGAATTTTCCTCACAGGTATGGATGTTGCACGCCTCAACTTTTCTCACGGCACACATGAAGAACATCTTCAGAGAATCGAGTGTTTTAAAAAAATCCGTGCCGAGTTGAACAGGCCTGCTTCACTTCTTCTGGATACAAAGGGACCGGAAATAAGATTAAGAACCTTCAAAAACGGGGAAATAGAACTGAAAGAAGGGGACAGGTTCACCCTTACAACTGAAGAGATCGAAGGTGATGAAACGAGGGTCGGCATTTCATACAAAGGCCTTGTTAATGATATTAACCGCGGAGATCGAATACTTATCGCTGACGGGCTTATTGAACTCCGTGTTAATGAAGTTACTTCAATCGACATTGTGTGTGAAGTAATCAACGGCGGAGAACTGAGCAACAGGAAAGGAGTAAACGTCCCCGGCGTTACAGTTAAACTCCCCTTTATGAGCGACAATGACAGGAAGGATCTTCTTTTCGGTATAAAACACGATTTTGATTATGTTGCACTCTCTTTTGTCAGGAGTTCAGAGGATGTAAAGATCATCCGGAATTTTCTCTCTGAGAACAACGGTTCATTCATGAAGATCATCTCTAAAATTGAAAACAGGGATGGCGTACGGAACATTGATGAAATAATACGGGTCAGTGACGGCGTGATGGTTGCCAGGGGGGACATGGGCGTCGAGATCCCTTTTGAGGAGATCCCGCATCTTCAGAAAATGATAATCAATAAAACCCGGAATGCCGGAAAGCCTGTAATAACCGCGACACAGATGCTTGACTCCATGATCCGTAACCCGCGCCCCACGCGTGCGGAAATTACAGACGTAGCGAACGCAATCTATGACGGCACAAGCGCGATAATGCTTTCAGGAGAAACCTCTATCGGTAAATTTGCTGAACTCACAGTTGCCACAATGGCAAAAATAGCACTGAAGACCGAAACGGAGATCGATTATGTAAAAATACTTGAGAGTACCCATATCAACATCTCAAAGAACGTAACTGATGCCATAAGTTATTCAACATGTTCAGCAGCACATTCACTTAACGCTGCTGCAATTATCTCAATAACAAAATCGGGGCACACATCAAGGATGGTTTCGCGCTACAGACCAAAATGCCCGATTATCGCGTCCACTCCTCTGATTAAAGTATACAACCAGCTTGCGCTTTCATGGGGAGTTATACCTGTGCTGGCAACTGAAGCTGAAACTACTGATGAAATTTTTCAGAATGCCGTTGATAACGCGGCATGCGCCGGGCTTATTAAAAACGGTGACCTTGTAATTATTACAGGGGGGATGCCTGTAGGTATAAGCGGCACAACAAATATGATCAAGATACATATTGTGGGGGATATCCTTTCGGGCGGAACAAGCCTTAACGGACTCTCCGCAACAGGGGTGTTATGCGTTATTGCTGACAACAAATCTTCCATTGATGATTTTAAAGGCGGCGATATTCTTGTAATAGAGAAATCTTCTGAGCAGGTCCTTCACCTTATCAAGAATGCCACAGCAGTAATCACTGAAGAGGAGGGTGGAGACTCACCCGCAGCCATTGTTGCAAAGGCCCTCGATATTCCTGTGATCACCGGGGCGACTAAAGCCACTGAAATTCTTACAAGCGGAATAGCTGTTAGGATTGACGGGGAGAAAGGTTTGATATACAGCGGTCAGAGTAAAATGGCCAGCGGTAAATCGAAATAACAGGAGACCTTGTATTAATTGAAAAAATTTATTGTTGCGTTATATGCTCTTTTTACTCCTTTTTATCTGCAGAGTGGCTTTTCTGAACCTGCACATGATGCTGTGTTATCATCATACACAACATCTGTGGCGGAACAGGAACAGCCCGTTAAGACAAATATAAGGTTATCCTCAGCAAAGCTCAACGGGGTGGAGATCCAGGCAGGAAAAATATTCTCTTTCAACGAAACAGTGGGTGAGGGTTCAGCAGCTAACGGCTACCTCAGCGGAAGAGTACTCTACCAGGACAGGGCTGCATATGAAGCTGGGGGAGGGATCTGCCAGGTCTCTTCAACGCTTTTTAACGCGCTTCTCCTTGCAGGATGTGTGATTGTTGAAAGGCACAGACATGCATACCCTGTTACCTATGTTCCATTAGGCCTTGATGCAACCATAAGATACGGAAAGAAGGACCTGAGGATGAAAAATCCTCACCAGCAGTCTATATTTATAAGCACATCAATGAATGACAGCACACTCCTCATAACCGTACGGTCAGGGAGAGAAACCCGCGGCTCTTATGAGATCTATACTGAAGAGGAGACATTGAACATCCCCTTTGAAGAATCCGGGAAAAGGGTCAAGCCCGGATCAATGATATATGTCTACAGGAAAAAAATTTTCAACGGAAAAGTTGAAGAAACAGCTCTCCTTTTCAGAGACTTCTACCCTCCGACATATATCGACTGAAATCCTGCCTCACTTCAATGGTTTCATTTCACAAATTTCATTATAGACCGTTTCAGTTGCCGGAGTGGAAACTCCATTATCTTTCCCCATCCTGATGATTGAGCCTCCAAAGAGATCACGTTCATCAGGTTTGGTAATATTTTCCACATCTCTCTGAAAAGATGTTTTTGTATCAAAGGGGAAATTCCTGGCAGAGACATACGTTTTATCAACAATGTCCGGGGGGAGTTCAATCCCTTTCCTGGAGGCAATTGCTGAAATCTCCCGCATAATATTTTTAACAATTTCAGTCAGACCATCGGACTTCAGCACTTCACCTATAGTTTTGTTATACCTGGCGCAGACAAGGCCGAAGGGCGCTATAAAAATAAACTTGCTCCAGATAGCCGTGTACGGATTATCTGACAACTCATACTTGATACCCGCGCTGTCGAAGAGATTGAAGAGTGACGAATCAATATAATCATCTGAAGGATCTTTCCCGAAGAGTATTTTGCATGCTCCGCCTCTTTGTGTTACTTTGCCGGGCCGTTCAATATATGTGCCGATATAAACCACAGATGGGAAAACAACCCCATTCTTAATCACTTCCCTTATCCTCTCGTATATATCAACTCCATTAAGCAGAGGGAGTATCATTGTTTTATCTTTAATTTTATCTTTTATCATCATCATCGCTTTTTCAAGGTCATATGATTTCACGCATACAAGACAGAGATCAAGCTCCGGCAGCGCGGAAATATCATCTGTTGCAGAGGTGGGCCTGCATATAAATTCACCCTCGTCAGTATCAAGGAGCAGTCCATTATTCCTGATCTCATCAAGATGACGTCCCCGGGCAACAAAATGGACATGAAGACTGCTGTCAGATTTAACCAGCTGTGCCAGCTTCCCCCCGAAAAATCCACCTACACCGCCTATGCCTATAACTGCTATGTTCATATAGTCTCCCCTTCAATATATCTTTTATCTGATAAAAACGGATCATAAGATACTATGTCAATCCGCTTTCATTCTGATCGATGCGAATACCGCTGCAAAAAGATCACCCCTGTAATTATTGTTGACCGTATATGAGCCTGCCATTCCCCCGATTGAAACATTATCACATCCCTGAAGTTCCGGATTAAAAATTAATATCCCGGCAACCCGGTTCGAGCTGCACTCTACTGATTCTGTTCTGCTGTAATAGTTGTTAAATCCTGCAAAATAATTTCTTTTAACTTCGAAAAGAATACTGGTTGAATTTGAGTAATCATAATCTTTTCTTTTATGGATTGAATCACTGTAAGGTTCATAATAGTATTTATCACCTGTTTTTGTATCTATGTAATTCAATGCGAATTTATTAACGAAAATAATTCTGCTGTATTTGAATTTAAATGTTGGTTCTGCTGAATATTTATATGCTGTTTTCTTTTCTTTATCTATATCATCACGTGCTGAAGACGAATAATCTGAATCAGGTGAATCCATCCTGTTATAGCCATAACCGAACCCGGTGTAATACCTTTGAACTGATGCTGTAAATTTCAGGTTGAATACCGCAACCGGCTCAACATTAATAAACATTGAGCCGCTATAGTCTGCAGGTGTGACACTTCCCTCTAAACCAAGATCAATGCAGCTTGTATTCCACAATTCCCCCGTATCAGAAAACAAAGGTAATCTGTACAAAACCTCTGCTGATAATTTTGCAGCAGATGGATTGATCCCCCCCGCTGCCGATGCTGATGAATAAAAGCCCCTCTCTGCCGCAGTGGCATTCACAGAAAATAAAAATACCAGAATCACAATTTTAGTCTTCACCGGATTATCCTCTCCACAGGCATCCTCACCGAAACAGGGAGCGGGTACTCCTCAACATATCCTGCTCTTAGAATAAACTGAATATTTTCTTCTATTCCAATATTTTTTTTGAGATTACCGGAAAAACCGGCCTCCTCAAGAGGCTGTGTCATGGGATGCAGCGCAATTTTTTTCCTCCAGGAATTAATTCCCAGTTTAAGAAATCCCTCTCCGGCATCAATAAGAGACTTGCAGTCCTCTCTATCCGATGTAATTATTATCCACGTGCCGTATGACGAGAGAAAATTCTCCACCATATCAACAGTCTGCTCTCTGAAAGACAGACTCATAACATCCTCCCTGTCAAAAAAATGGCTGACATACCACCCTCCGAAACCTCCAATCTCCATCCCCGCAGGTGAAAGCCCGTTCATGTGCTTCATCACATCTTTCCGGCTCCACCTGATCCACTCCGCCAGTTCAGCCTGTGCATCACCCCTTGCTGCCTGGATTTTATTTGACTCAAGAACCGCAGCTTCGATGAAATCACCCTCCCTGCTTCCTCTGTTAAAAGTGCAAATCTTTGTCCCTGTACCTGAAGTTATATAGCTGATGTCTGCATTATTTATCGGTTGTGAAAGAAGCCCCTTCTTAACTGTTCTCCTTTTTCTCAACGCTTCCATATAATAATCTGAACTCTCCGATTCACGAAAAGTAATTTTTACAAGATCAGCAGAAAAAGGGTTCTTTGCTGTTACAGCCATCCTCGCATCAAGGCCCTCATTTTTAGCGGATATTTTTAAAGCTCCGCAGAAAGCCCCTATAGAGAGCATAAGCTCTCTGTTATGCGGATCAACTGCGGGAAGAGCTCTTGATTTATCCCATCCGATTACCCATTCATTTTCTGAAATAATCTTTACATCCCACGGCTGCGTATTGTGGCCGCTTGGAGCCAGTGAAGCGCCGCTGAGTATCCTGGCGGCTCTCCCTGATAAACCGATGCTTCCCCTGCAACTCTCTTCAGCAGCGGACCTTAGAAGAATTTTGCCAAACCCCGCCACCTCCCCGGCCAGCATTACTCCTGCGGCAGACACCCCTGTTCTTATTAACTCTTTTCTGGTTATCATTTTTTCCTCCATCTTTTACTTGTTCGAATATTTATTCGACAAAAACCAATCAATCGAATAAATATTCGGGAGTCAAGAAAAATAACAAAAAAATTGATCTATTAATTTTAATAATCTTCCTGATTAACTTAAAACAAGATTCTTGACAAATAACAGGCAATGGGGCTATGACAGGGGTGTTAAATACGGTATTATTCTTTTATTATATTTATTTTTAAACAGGTATATAAATAATGGAAACGTCATTGATAGTAAGTATTTCCTTTAAGGTGCTGGGGGGACTTGCGATCTTTCTTCTCGGGATGAATTACATGTCTGGAGGTATTCAGGCCGTTGCCGGTACAAAGCTCAGGCAGCTCATCAGTGCGGTTACGAATAACAGGTTTATGGCACTGGGAGTCGGTTTCTCTGTTACTGCTTTAATTCAGTCCAGCTCGGCAACATCGGTTATTGTTGTGGGCTTTGTCAATTCAGGCGTCATGACACTTGTCCAGGCAATAGGTGTTATACTTGGAGCGGACATAGGCACAACAGTTACTGGGTGGATACTTGTGCTGAATATCGGTGAATTCGGGCTTCCGCTTATTGGAGTCTTTGGAATTACGTACCTCTTTGCAAGAAAGGATAACACCAGGTACATCTCAATGATGATCATGGGGCTGGGTATGATCTTCTTCGGCCTGGAACTGATGAAGCTGGGGTTTACACCTTTAAGAGATGTTCAGGCTTTTCTCGATTTATTTCACGCATTCAGGCCGGGGAATTTTACCGGGCTCATCGCCTGTGCGATGACTGGGGCTTTTATAACAGGTATAGTTCAGTCATCCTCTGCTTCTGTGGGTATAGTGATGGGGATGGCTTCAACAGGTATCATGACATTTGACACGGCAGTGGCCCTTGTAATGGGTATGAACGTAGGTACAACTGTAACCGCTCTTCTCGCATCATTGGGCGCAACTACAAATGCCAAGAGAGCAGCTTACGCGCACACTCTGATTAAGGTCATCGGTCTTTTATGGGTTCTCCCGCTATTCCCGTTTTTTCTGAAGATAATCCCTATCATCATGGGAGAGGACCCGGGAACCATTCGATTAGTGAATGGAGTTGAATCCTACCCTTTTATAATTCAGGGAATCGCCATAGCGCATACAATGTTTAACATCATAAATGTAGTACTTCATCTCCCTTTTGTTTACCAGTTGGCCCGCTTCCTTGAAAAAGTTGCCCCTGACAGGCCGGAAGAAACTCCGGCAAAAATCACAAAGCTTGATATACGAATGCTTACCACTCCGGTCATAGTTATTGAGCAGTCAAGGCGCGAGATAATAAACATGGGCTCAATTCTTCTCGAAATGCTTGAGGACCTCAGTATTGTGGTTAAAGAAGGATTTGAAAACGAGAAGAGCATTAAATCTGTCTTTAAAAGAGAAGAGGATCTTGATCTTATGCAAAAAGAGATATCAACATTTCTTGTGGATATTATTTCCATGGATCTGCCCCATACCCATGTTGTTGAAGCTCAATCACAACTTAGAATTGTTGATGAATACGAATCAATCAGCGACTATATCGCTAACATTATGAAACTGCTGCTGAAACTCAGGGACAATTCACTCAAACTGAATGATGTAAAAAGAAAGGAAATTGTTGAACTCCATGATCATATAACCGAATATTTTAAACTCATTAATAACTCTATCCGCTACAGATCCAGACTTGATTCATCTTATATATATGCTGAGGGAAAATCTATAACCCATCACTTCAGGGAGCTCCGTACAAAGCACCTTCAGCGGCTCTCCGGAAAAAAAGTTGATCCTCTTATGAGTGTAAGCTACATGAACATGCTTAACAGCTACAGAAGGATAAGGGATCACATTATGAATGTCGCTGAAGCAATTATCGGAGAAAAATAATCCATTTACAATAATCTGCCATGGACAATAAAACAAAACAGCTGTATGCCAATATAGGCAAACTTATAACATCATCACTTGAAATACATGAAGTGATAGATGGCGTAATGCTTGAGATAAAACAGTTCTTCGATCCCGAACACTGGAGCCTTCTCCGTCTTGACCACACTTCAGATGAGCTCTATTTTATATACATCAAGGGGAGCGATCTCGGGCGGCTCAGACAATTCAGACTGAAAGTGGGGGAAGGTATAGCAGGAACTGTTGCACAAACCGGGAAATCGGTATTCGTACGTGATGCCCGATCAGACTCCAGGTTTTCAGATAAGGTGGATAAATTAATCAATTTCAATACCCGTTCAATTATTGCAGTGCCGTTAATCCACAGGGGTGTTACCTACGGGGTGATCGAAATCGTTAACACCGAAAAGGAACACCTCTTCTCAGAGGATGAACATTTTATTCTGAGCACCATAGCTGACTTTACCGCCATTGCTCTTGCCAACTCATCCCTTTATCAGCAGGTTATTGAACAGAACTGTCACGATACTTTAACAGGGCTTTATAACAGGCGGATGCTGAATGACTATATCTTGCAATGGTCACGTGAAACCGCCCCCTCACGAAGACATTCGGATATTATGGAGGAGATCATCGTAGTTTACATGGATGTGAATAATTTTAAATCTATAAACGACGGGTACGGGCACCGGGAAGGAGACATAGCACTTCTTAATATATCGGAGCATCTCAGAAAAATTTTCAGAAACGAGGATTACCTCTTCAGAATCGGCGGAGATGAATTTCTCGCAATAATGCGGGTAAATGCCAACGAGGAGACAGATCATATCATTGAGAGAATTAATAAAGATTTTGAAAGAGTATTCTACTCTTCACCTGACAGCAATATCCGGCTTACAATTTCACACGGCATTTCAAAAGGCTCTTCAAAGCAGATCGAATCTCTGATTAATGAGGCTGACAAACTGATGTACCAGAAAAAATAGACCCCTTAAATCGAACGCAGACATTATTCTCCTCTCTAATAAAATTATTAGGTAGACTTAATCCGTCTTTTTTTTATATAATAACACCATGAAGAAAATTTTAACATTCCTGTTATGCATCTCAGTATTAAACACCCTCAGTGCCCTGGACAGCCCTGATCCTCTTGAGCAATGGAGAGCATTTTCACTCACAAAAGATAAACCTGTTTTAATGAAATGGCTGAAAGAAAATACCGGTTCAATTTTTAATAAGCAGAAGGACCTCCCCCCTCTCACTGTAACACCGCCGCAGGTATACGGCAGGGCAGGCCTTTTCATCACACTGATAAAAAACAATAAAGTACGGGGATGCTTCGGAGCCTTTGACCACAGCGAGCCTGATATATCCCTTATGCTCAGGGACTACCTGAAAGGTGCTCTATCTTATGATCCCAGATATAAACCCCTTGAACTGCACGAGCTTGAGGATACTGAAATTATCATAACAGTTGCATCTTTTCCGGAACATGTTGAGAGTTTAAATAAAGTTGACATAAGCCGTTTGGGAGTGTTAATTGAATGTGATGAATCGGCAGGTACTGTTATTGTCCCTGCTGAATTCAGAACAGCCAGCAGACTTAACAGAAATAACAGATCTACAAACTGCCGCATAAGCAGCTTCAGGGCAGTGACAATCAGGGAGGAACATCAATGAAAAGATCCTGGATCGCAGGCGTTTGCACAATAATGCTATCCGCAGTAATTATTACTGATAAAATACCGGGGGCCCTCAACCCCGAAAACAGCGGAATCCTCTTTGCTAAAACAAAAGCGCTGGAGGAAAAAGCATATATAGAAGGTACCATCACCGATTCAGTTACAGGTAAGCCTGTAAAGGGCGCTGTCGTTGAGATCAAGAATGCCAACAGAGGTGTGGGGTATTATAAAACAGAGACAGACCGCAGCGGCTACTATAAAATTAATGATTTTATTCCATATATAAAATATGAAATTGAAATTTCTTCAGATGGATATGTTTCATATACTGAGACAACAAGTATAACTGCTGTAAAAAATGATATAAAGCTCACAAAGGAATCATTGATCTCAGGCACAGTGAAGGACAGTTCAGGGAGTTCTCTTGCTGATGTTGAAATTGCACTGAGGTCCACATACGACTACTATGAAGGTGAATCTGACTACAGCTCACTCAAGCCTGTTTTTGCAAAAACCGACAGCAGAGGCAATTATACATTCAATAAACTTAAAGCGGGCCCATACCTGGTTACATTCACAAAAGCCGGGTATATCACGGAGACAGCTTCGCTATCCGGGGTCAAATCCGCTGAAAATTTTAAACTTCAGATGGTTATGTACAGGCCGGCATCAGCCGCAGGGAAGGTGATGATTAAAGGGATTGATTCACCTGCTGTTAATATAAATGTGACGGCTGAAGGGAGATACAGCTACTCAAATGTTACATACCGTGACGGTTCCTTTGTTCTTGAAGATGTTAAGCCGGGCAGCTACACACTTACACTTTCACACCAGGGTTTTCACCAGATTAAGATAAAAAATCTTAAAGTTAATGAAGGAGCGAAACTCGATAACCTTAAGTATGATATTGAAGCCAAATCTCCTGAAATAAATATTCATTCATACAGGTATACATTCACACCGGGGAACGAGGTGGAGTTCAACCTCCGCACTCTGAGGCTCGACACAGTTCATGTCAGAGTTTACAAAGTACCTTTCGAAAACTTCATCACAGGGAACAGGGAACCTGAATCAATGACACCGGAAAAATCAGGTTTTAAAACTGTTACAGAGTGGGATGAATCAGTAAAGGACTTCAATCCATACGAATGGATGTACTACTCTGTGAAAGTCAATAAACCGCTTACTGCCGGCGGTTACTGTATTGAAGTTAAGGGGAAAGGTGAAACCCTGGCCCGTAAATTTTTTACAGTAACAGATATCGGTGTTGTGGTAAAAAGATCTCCCGGAAGTATAAACGCTTACGTCACTGACCTTGTGCAGAACACCCCGGTGAAAAATGTTTCAGTTGTTCTATATGACCACAATTTCAAAAAGAAAAACAATGAAACAGTTCTTAATGAAAATCAGGGTATCGATATAGAGAGCCTCCCTGTAAAGATACTTGGAAAAGGGAAGACCGATGAAAACGGAATTTTTAAAACATCAGCTGCTTCCGACCAGAGGATGTTTCTCCTTGCGGTCTCCAATGAAGGGAGCTACGCAATCTGCAGTGCCGGTGCATCAAACTACTACAGGAGTGAAAAGGATAAGCTTTTTATTTACACTGACAGGCCTGTTTACAGAACCGGCGATAAAATATATTTCAAAATTATTGCAAAGAGAATGGAGCAGAAGTTTCTCCCTATAAAAAACATAACACTCTACTATTCAATACAGAAATCATATTCCGGTAAGGAGATTACTTCCGGTTCCATGGAACTGGATGAGTGGGGAACAATCCACGGAAACGCCGATATACCTGCTGATTCCGAACTTGGATATTTTACAATAAAGGCAGGATTCAAAGAGGATGACATGTACGGCACAGGATCCTTCTATATTGAACAGTACAGGAAGCCTGAATTTAAAGTTGAGATTATGCCGTCAAAAGATTTCTTTATCAACGGCGAGACTGCTGAGTTTAAAGTTGAATCGAAATATTTCTTCGGCGCCCCTCTGACAAATGCCCTTGTGAAGTACAGGTTCTACGAAAGAAAGGTAGACACCGGTGACGACCCCATGGCTGATGAGTACAGCGCTGAATCCTCATTTTCCCGGATGAGGCTTGAGGGGGAGAAATATACTGATGCAAACGGAAACACTCTACTGAAAATTGCATCCGGCAATTACCCCTATGACAGGGAGATTACACTTGAAGCATCGGTGACGGATAAATCCAATATTACCATAACATCACAGAAAACTGTAAAGATCGGACGCGGAGAGTTCTTTATAAAGATTACGCCGGAAGAGAATTTCTTCGGGGCAAAGAGTGAAAAAAAAGTCACTGTGACAACTTTAACTCACAGCGGTAAACCGGTAAGCACTAATCTTGAACTTAATCTTCTGAAATATATCTGGAAGCCTGTTCAGAGGGTCTATATTCACGACAGCAGGCCTTACTTCACAAAGAAAGTAACTACTGACGCAAACGGGAAAGCCGTATTTACACTGCCGGCAGACTTCACCGCATATGGCGAGTTTGATCTCATGGCCCTTGGAAGTGACGCGAAGGGGAATGTTATATCAGGCTCAAAAATAATCTGGGTATATAACGATGCCGGGGGGGATGCTGATTCAAAACTCAAAGATCTTGAGCTCACCGTAAACAAATCTGAACTTGACAAACCCGGTGAGATCACTTGCCTTGTTAAAAGCAGGTTCACAGACTCCTATGTGCTTGTTTCACTCGAGGGGAGAGATCTTTACGACTATAAAGTAATTAAGATGTCAAAGAACATTGTCCCTGTGAAATTCAATATAGACACAAAGCTCGCCCCAAACCTCTTTGTACGGTGCGCTATGCAGCGTGGCCGGGCTCTCTACACGGCAGAGCAGGAGGTCACCATACCTGTTGATGACGTTAAGCTGACACTGACACTGACACCTGACAGAGAAAAGTATTCACCGGGTGAAACTATAAAGGTCAGGCTTAAAGCTGTTGATGAAAAGGGTATTCCTGTTTCAGCGGATATATCTCTTGCCGCTGTTGATGAATCAATTTTCATGATTCGTTCAGACAATACACCGGAGATTTCAGGATACTTTTATTCGAAAATATCAAACTGGGTACTTACAGCCTACTCCTATCCTATAACACTTCTTGCGGGGGCGGGTAAGGACGCACAGGTCAAGGTACGGGAGAATTTCAAGGACACGGCATTCTGGGAAGCTGCAATAAAAACTGATAAAAACGGCGAGGCTGAAATCTCATTCAAAGCTCCGGACAACCTGACAACATGGCGTCTAACTGCAAGGGGCCATGATCAAAAGGGCCGCATGGGTGAGTCGAGAAAGAAATTTCTTGCGACTCAGGATATTATCGCGCGTCTTGGCAAACCGAGGTTCCTTGTTGAAGGGGATAAGATCGGCATCATTGGCATTATAAACAACAATACAGATTCAGGTATAGAAAAAATTACTACAGAGCTCAAAGCAGACGGAAAAACTGTTCCGGCAGAGAAAGATTTTCCTGTAAGCCTTACAGGTTTCGGTTCTGCCAGAAAATTTTATACACTGAATGTGCCGGAAGGTAAAGATTCTATTGCAATTGAGTATTCAGCTCTTACACCTGCAAACAAGGGTGATGCGGTTAAACATACAGTTCCTGTTGAAAAACGGGGATTAAAATATGTAATCACGGCAACAGGGGATGCAGCAACAGGAAAATCCGTTGAGATCAAGCCTGTAAAAGGAACAGAAGATTTTGAATTTGTCCCTGAAGAGATAAAAATCACCCTGACTCCTTCACCAGTTATGCAGATGATTAAAGGAGCGGAGTATCTTAACAGCTACCCATACGGATGTATCGAACAGACCATAAACAGGTTTATCCCTAAACTCGCTCTGCTCTCACTGATGAAAAACAGTGAATACGCAAATCTTATTCCTGATAAGCTGAACATTGATATTAAGGACGATATACCTGAAGGGATTAAAAAGATTGAAGCAGGGCAAAACTATGACGGCTCATGGGGATGGTGGAACGGTGACCGGGGCAATGGATACCTTACAGGTTACGCGCTCTTCTCTCTCTATTTCTTAAAACAGAATAAGTATGAAGTCAATGACAGTGCAGTGCAGCAGGGACTTGAAGCTATACAAAGATTTTTTGAAGATTCATCCAAAAGTGACAATGATGAACTGTCATACCTCGTATACATTTACGCCCTGCATCAAAGGTGGGAACACGGTGCGTTCAAGCGCATTGCCTTTGACGAAAAAATTAACCCCTACCAGGCGGCAAATCTCCTTAAAGCTCTGACTGTCTTTAAAGGGAGCGGAAGGCTTCAGGAGTTCGAAGCCCGTGAGATTAAACAGGGTAAAGATATTCTCGTAAAAAAGATCCGGTTAAGCGCTAAAAAAGATTCAGGGGGAGTTTACTGGCCGGAAACCAGAGAGCAGGCATGGTCATGGCCCGGTGGACGCAGCGAAATCACTGCCCATGTAATTTCAGCACTTGCTCTTTCAGGTGAAGAGCCTTCACTTACCGCACAGGGTGTGGCAACGCTGACGCGCGGGTTTAACGGAGAGTGCTGGAGTTCAACAAAGGGGAGCGGAACTGTAATTCTTGCACTCTGTGATTATCTGAAGGATAAAAGCACAAACTTCAAAACATCAGGGAACGCCGGTTTCAGACTTAACGGGAAAAAGATTGGCGATATATCATATAATCTGAATGACAGCAGAAGTTTAAACCAGCTTACAAAATCATTCCCGCTGACTAAAGACATCCGCAGCGAAGTCTATAAACTGGAAGCTGATGGAGATCTCTCCGGCGGCGCTGTTTTCTCAGCAGCTGTAAACGGTACACTTTACTTCAGGCCCCAGGGGTTTTTCTCCTTCATAAAATCAGAGAAGAGGAGTATACGCGCACTTTCAAGCGGCATTGAGGCAAGAAGAGATATGTTCTACCTCAACAGGATCAAGGATCAGAAAATGCAGGAATATCTTGTGCCGCAGGGTGCTGATGAAAAGGGCAAAATATCAGTGGGAGATGAGCTCCTTGTGCGCGTAAAGTTCAGTGCAGAGGAGAGTTTCGGATTCCTCATGCTGGAAGATTTTCTCCCTTCAGGATTTGAGGTTGTTGCAGAAAGCGCATATAATGAACTTCAGCCGTACTCTCATGTGGAAAAACGGGATAACAGGGTGGTCTTCTTTTTCACCGGAGTAGAAAAAAATAAGGAATATGAAGTGGCCTATATAATCCGCGCCGAACTTCCCGGGAGTTTTATAATGCGTCCTTCAAGGATAAGCTGCATGTACGAGGAGTCTGTGCAGGGGTGGAGCCAGCCTGCAATTATTGATGTCAATAATGAATAAATTCTTCAGCAGAGGGGTAATCACCCCTCTGCTTTTCACTTTCATCATACTCCTCTTCCCTTATTCTTCAGTTACGCATTCACAGCATAACAGCAGTAATACTGTAAAAATCAATATTCTCTCAAAACATCTTATTCTTTTAAAACAAAATAAAACCGGTGAGATGAAGTTTAACCTCCCGGCAGGTACAGTGATACGTTATGATTACTCGGAATTTTTTTCAAACTCTCTGAAAATTCAGTATTCAGATGAAATGTACAATATCTTCGCTGGAAACCGCCACCTTAACTTCAAAAAATGCGTTATATATTCTGATAGTAATAATGCTCTATGCAGAATTAAAATTGATGATGAAGAGAGAATATATCCTCTCCCCCTGGAAATTACACACGAAAAAGGAACCCTGAAAATTTTTATCTATGATTCGCAAGAGCAGTATGCTGCTGATTCAGCCTCTGCTGAGCTTGGATACATAAAACCGGAAAAAACTGAGGCCCTCCAGGCCCTGGCGCTTGCGATTCATGGAAGATGCCGTATTGATTCACTGATAAAGAAGCATCCAGACTCTCACTTCTGTGATCTCACCTGCTGCCAGACATATAAAGGGAGGAGTGGACTTCCCCCTGTAAGCGGGCCTTATATCAATACATCTGCATCACGATGCGGACTCTTTTTTCACTCATCCAGCGGCGGAAGGCTCTTCACAGATTCAGTATTCAATTCAGAAAAGAGAGAAGTTAAACCTCCTGCAGATATTATCTATTCTGAAAACCTTCTATTGAGCAGAAAACTTCACAGATCATGGTCCGCTTCCATCGGGGCAGATGAACTCTCATCAATTATCTGCTCCGGCAAAAACATGCAAATGTATGGAGTTGACTATAATCCTGAAAATGAAATTATCTATCTTCACACAGACAAAGGTATAACTGCTGTTGCTCCGGAAGAATTCCGTCTGAAGATCAACAGAAAAAAAGGGTGGAACTTCATTAAAAGTAATAACTACTCCGTTAAATTCAATAACACCGAATTTCATTTCACAGGATCAGGGCTGGGCCATTGCACCGGCATTAGTCTTGATGGAGCTTTACAGCTTGCTGAAAAAGGTTATTCACGGTATGAAATTCTTGAGCATTACTACCCGGATCTGAAATATCTCCAAAGCGGAAAAGCTGAACGGAGCTATCAATATGTTACATACAACATACATAACGGAAATATAATAGATGCTTCAACAGGGCCCTCTCTTCTGAAGAGAAAAATCCCGTGCGGTTCTCTTTTTAAGCTCTTTACTGTGATATATCTCGCCAGTGAAAGAACCGATCTGTTTTTCAATTATACATATAAATGTTCTGAAGTAAACCCGCCCCCCTTACCGGAGCACTGCTGGGATAAAAAGGGGCATGACCAAACAGACATAAGGAGTGCAATATATAACTCATGCAACATCTACTTTGCGTCACTCTACGATAAAATCAATCAGGATGATTTCAGAAAATGGTTTAACCGTTTCGTAAAATCAAGGGGAATATCTATGAACCTCCCGGAAACAAAAAGCAGCAAAGAGTGGAGTGAACTCCTTGCCGGTCTCAACTTCAGTACCGCTATTTCAGTGGGAGATATTATAAAACTCTCTATGTATATTCACACCCCGCACAGCGCCATATCCCCTGAGACCTCTGCTGTAATATCCGGAGCACTAAAAAAAACATTCACTGAAGGCACAGCAAAACCAGCGAAGACAAATAATGAAGCAGGCATCGAACCTGCTTCAATTTCAACGGAATTATGGGGGAAAACCGGTACAATGATTGCAGGTACTAATTCCCATCACTCATATGGCCTGTTCACCGGGGGATACAATGATACAGGTATTATTGTCATTCTCAGAAAAGGAAAAGGTACAGACGCCGCACATCTTGCTTTATCACTTCTGAAAAAAAACTCTGGAAACCCGGCAGGCATATAAACCGCTAATATTTCCCCGGGAAAAAATAAAAAAAACAGTTGCCGGTATATAAACAATTTATTATTATAACATATTAGTATTTAATTAAAATCTTAACAAGCAACCGAAAGATATTATTACTAAAATAATTATTTTCTTAAGAGGAGAAAGCTATGGAACCTAAAAGAGTAAAAGATAGCAGTATAACAGTCGTTCAGCAGATGACTCACCAGGACGCGAACCTTGCAGGTAACGTACATGGTGGAACTATAATGAAGCTTATAGATAATACCGCAGGTATAGTAGGGGTAAGACATACCGGTGGTAACGTAGTAACAGCCTCTATTGACAGAATCGACTTTCACTCACCGGTTTTCGTCGGAGATCTTCTTCGTGTAAGTGCCAGCATTAATTATGTGGGAAAAAAATCTATGGAGATCGGCGTACGTATTGAAGCAGAAAACTTCGTTACAGGGGAAGTAAGGCATACAGGTTCTGCCTACCTTACATTTGTATCACTTGATGAAAACCTAAAAACAAAGCAGATACCCCAGATTATAATGGAAACTGATGATGAGAAGAGAAGGAGCTGTGAAGCACAGCAAAGAAAAGAAGCAAGGCTCCATGCTCTTGAAATGGGAAAGGTAAAGTGCCAGATATAAAAGACTTTTTTGTCTCCCCCGCTTTTCATCGGGGGAGATACAAATCTGAATTATTTCGCTGAAAGAACCTTCGGTGCTCTTATTTTAAACAGGCCCTCAACATATTCCTTAACAACAGGATCATTTGTGTCCCTGCAGTAAACTGAATATTTCAGAACAGGTTTAATCTCTGTGCCGTAATTTTTTCTGTAATACTCTGTCCTGAACTGAAGGTAATACCCTCCGGCATTCTTCCCGTAAGTAAACTTTGCCGAGTATTTGTTAGTCTCGTCAATTTCAAACAGCTTAATGTTGAATCCGTATACATCCTCGAATACGGCAATTTTATCATCTTTCTTAAGCATTGCTTCAAGGGCATCTGAAGATTTCATTTCATCAGTGTAGTTGTTTTTATAAATGCTCCCTGAAATAATCTGCTTTTTCAGTTTTGCCAGGTCAGTTGTAAAAAATCTGGAGTCAGATGATTTTTTAATTCTGTAATTCCTGCTATGAGGGAAATATTCAGTAACCGAGTCAACAGTGTTGTCATTTCCCTTGTCTGTTATAAGAACAATAACCTTTTCAACTCCTGAAAAATCACCTATGACAATATAACTGTCGTTATCAATTGCCTGAAGGAACATATAGTTTTTATTATCATCAGGCACAGGAAAATATTTAACCCTGTCAGCAGTTACAGGTTTAATCTGAAGGTCATCCAGCGCTAATGAAAACGCGGAAGAGCTAAGTATAAGCATAAATAATGTCAGTGTAATGATACGTTTCATTTTATCCTCCGGGATAGTTTGTGTTTTCTATAGTTACTAATTAAGCTTTGAAAGGCTCTCCTGAAGCTTCTCAAGCATATCTCTGTACTCTTTCTGTTTTGCTTTCTCTTTTTCTATAACATCAGCAGGGGCTTTGCCTGTGAAGCTTTCATTGTTCAGCTTACCTTCAACCCTCTGAAGTTCCTGTGTGATCTTTCCAATCTCTTTCTCAAGTCTCGCCTTTTCTTTATCAGTGTCAATAAGGCCCTTGAGAGGTAAAAATATTTCGAGATCGGTCATAACTGCCGAAGCATCTGTCTTTTCAGGGGTATAATCCGCGTCAATTGCAACAGATTCAACTTTCGCAAGTGCCTGAATATGCACAGATTCTGTATTTATAATTTTTATCATTAGCGGATTAATTGTTTTAAACACAACTGCCGCTTTTTTGTCAGGGGGTATATTCATCTCCCCTCTTACATTTCTGATTTTATATATTATCTCCTTAAAAGTTTCCGCATAGAGTGATTCATCAGCAAAAACCATTGAAGTACTATATTCCGGCCACTGCGATATCATTATATCTGATTCGCCTTCTGTTTTTATAATGCTCCATATCTCTTCAGTTATAAAAGGCATAAAGGGGTGGAGGAGCCTGAGCCCTGTTTTAAGTACACAGTATAACACCTGTTTTGCCGCATCAGATGAATCACCTGCTGCCGGGTCCTTGGAGTAGATCCTCTGCTTCACAAGTTCAAGGTACCAGTCGCAGAACTCATTCCACCAGAATTCGTACATCAGATTCGCAGCTTCGTTAAACCTGTACTCCTCAAGCGCAGCATTAACATTCTTCACAGCCATGTTTGCAGTGTGGAGCATCCACCTGTCGAAGACTTCGAGCTTCGAAGAATCAGGCATCGCCGGTTTGAAGTTGTCACCAAGATTCATAAGAATAAACCTTGTTGCATTCCAGATCTTGTTGCAGAAAGATTTGTACCCTTCAATCCTCTTCTCGGAGAGAATGATATCCCTCCCCTGCGCTGCAAAGGCCGCGAGGGTGAACCTGAAGGCATCTGTACCGTAACTGTCAATCATGATTAGAGGATCGATTACATTTCCTTTAGACTTGCTCATCTTCTGGCCATGCTCATCCCGCACAAGCGCATGAATATATACATCCTTAAAAGGTATATCATCCATAAACTTCACGCCTGTCATTATCATCCTCGCTACCCAGAAGAAGATGATATCAAAGCCTGTAACAAGTACACTTGTGGGATAATACTTCTTAAGCTCAGGAGTATTCTCAGGCCACCCCATAGTTGAGAAAGGCCACAGGGAGGAAGAGAACCATGTGTCCAGAACATCCTCGTCCTGCCTGATATTCTTTGAACCGCACTTCGGGCATTTATCCGGATCATCCATTGTCACGCTCAGTTCACCGCAATCATCACAGTAGAACGCCGGGATCCTGTGACCCCACCAGAGCTGCCTCGATATACACCAGTCCCTGATGTTATACATCCACTCAAAATATGTCTTTGCCCAGTTCCCCGGGACGAATCTGACTCTTCCATCTTCAACAACTTTAATCGCCTCATCAGCAAGGGGCTTGATCTTCACAAACCACTGCTTTGAAAGGTACGGTTCGATTACAGTGTTGCATCTGTAGCAGTGCCCCACAGAGTGAACATGTTTTTCAACTTTTTCGAGAAGCCCGAGCTTCTCAAGATCAGCCACAACACGTTTACGGGCCTCATATCTGTCGAGTCCTTTATATTCTCCGCCGTTTTCATTGATCACGGCATTTTCATCCATGATAATCACTTCTTCAAGGTTATGCCTTTTGCCCATGTCGAAGTCGTTAGGATCGTGCGCAGGAGTAACCTTCACAAATCCTGACCCGAACTCCATATCAACAAAGCTGTCAGCAAAAACCGGGATCTCCCTGTTCATAAGAGGAAGAATTACAGTTTTACCTATAAGGCGGCTGTGCCTTTTATCTTCGGGATTAACAGCAACGCCTGTATCGCCAAGCATAGTTTCGGGACGGGTTGTGGCAACAACCACAAATTCATCACTACCTTTCACCGGGTATTTTATATGCCAGAGATTTCCGTCAAGCTCCCTGTATTCTGTTTCAATGTCAGAGAGAGCTGTTTCGCATCGCGGGCACCAGTTGATGATCCTGTACCCCTGGTATATCAGCCCTTCTTTATAAAGTGTAACAAAAACTTTGCGTACTGCTTTCGAAAGTCCTTCGTCAAGAGTAAAACGCTCCCTCTCCCAATCAAGAGACGAGCCGAGCCGCCTGAGCTGCCCCTGTATCTGTCCACCAGAATGCTCCTTCCACTGCCAAACCCTTTTCTCAAAGGCCTCACGCCCCAGGTCATTTTTATTTTTACCCTCTGACGCAAGAAGCCTCTCAACAACATTCTGTGTGGCAATTCCCGCATGGTCTGAACCGGGCATCCAGAGAACGGACTTCCCTTTCATCCTCTGCCAGCGCGCCAGAATATCCTGAAGAGTATTATTCAGGGCGTGCCCCATGTGGAGGTTACCTGTTACGTTAGGCGGCGGGATTACTATGGAGAAGGGCTCTTTGCCGTCATTCACGTCGGCATGAAAATACCCGTTTTTCTCCCAGTACTCGTACCACTTCTTTTCAACTTCTTTAGGTTCGTATGTGGAGGGAAGCTGCATTCTTAAAACTCCGTACAATTGTCTGATTTTCCAGAGTCATTAATTCAGCCTGAAAAGTGGTGTCAATAAATTTTAAGGGGCTGATAATATATTCTAATATAGCTGAAAAGTCAAATTTTTATGCTAAAAACACACCTATTATGACGCCTGATATTAATTTGACATTCCGATAGATAGAAGGGATATACTAATTTTTCTTATAAGATTATTTCTATTAAATAACCGGAGATGATAATGTTGAAAAGCCGCAAGTCGCCACGGGTAAGAATCGTAAAGAGGATGCCTCCGGAACAGAGGAAACAGCAGATAATGGACTGCGCCAGGAAACTCTTTGCAGCAGGGGGCTATTACCAGACCCAGATCTCAGATATCCAGAAAGCATCAAATGTGGCGCGGGGTACAGTGTACCAGTATTTTAAAAGCAAGGATGACCTCTTCACTGAAATTCTTGAAGATCTATTCATAAAATGGAAAGAAGCTCTTGCCGACACACCTGATCCTGAATCAGAAGAGTATAAAAGCGGATTAAAATTTTTTACGTATAAAATTAAAAGATCCTTTGAATTCTTTGCGGACAATCCCGATTACTGTAGCATTCTGCTGAAGATAGGGCTGGGCCTCGGTGAAAACTTCGATACACTTATAAGCAGATTTGATCACCAGATCGTGGAACTTGCAAAAAAGTATCTGACAGTGGGAATTAAACTCGGCAGAGTCCACCCTGACACAGATGTTGAGCTTGCAGCAAACATGATTGGAGGAGCTTTCACCAGGATGGCCTATTTTTACGGTGTGACAAAGAAAGATAAGGATTCAATAAATATAGATCTCCTCTCCGAAACATTTGTAAAAACACTATCCTATGGTTTTTTTATAGAGAAAGATGTGAAATGAACAAATGACAGTTTGATGTTCTAATTCAATCGTAAAATGCTATAATAATCAGCCGCCAGCGAAAACATATTACATGTTAGATTTCTCTCCATATTTAAAATAACTCCTTAATTACTATGAATTATCAAGAATTATATTCATTTTTTCTTCATTAATTTTATACACAACCTTAATTTTATATAATAAATAAAAAAGAAATTCAAAAATATTTAAAAAACAAACTGTCCGGACGGTTTTTTTATTGACACCTCAGTCCAGTTTGTGACAATTATTATATCTTCATGCCGGAGGATTTATGAAAAAAAAATTACTGCTATTATTAATTTCCTTAAGCGCCATCACCATACTGTCATGCATGGATACAACAGAAACAGCAGAAACTGATTCCTTTTCAAAAAATTCTGTTACTCTTCCAGGGACTGACGGAATACTGAAATCGAAATCATCATCCGCAGCAGCACAGGAGTACAGCTATACATACAGGGAATGTGTATATATACAATCCCCCGGTGCAACTGAGCCCGTAACCATAGCAGCAAATATACTTATACCTGATGCCGTTACAGATGGTCAGAAGTTCCCTTCAATTATCTTCGCAAACAGCTGGGCCCTTGAAGAGCATGAATATATGGCACAGGCGATTCACTTTGCAAAGAAAGGATACATTGTGCTCAGTTTTTCAAGCAGAGGATGGGGCCTCTCAGGAGGAAAAGTTGCTCTCGGCAGCCCTGAAGACCGGGCCGATTTCAGTGCGGTAGTTGACTGGCTCATCGCCAATTCCCCCGTCGATGAGTCTAATATAGCTGTATGCGGTATATCTCTGGGCGGCGGAACAGCTCTTAACGCAGCAGCCCATGAACCGCGCATAAAGACAGCTGTAGGTATCTCGGCCTGGACAGACCTTGAGACACACATGTGGTCAGCGGAAACCCCGAAGCTTGTATGGGGGAGTCTGCTTGTTATAACAGGTACAATCCTCGCGAGAATGGATCCGGATATCTATTCAATCTATTACGCCACTCTTACAAATTCAAATATCGGCTGGCTTAAAGAGTGGTGTTCAATACGCTCACCTCTAACATTCATTGATAACATCAATAAAAGGAACACACCGGTTTATATAGCCAACGCCACGGAGGATTATCTCTTCACACCGGATTCAGTTATCAGTTTTTTTAACGCGCTTACGGTTGATCACAAGAGAGCTGACCTTAGCCTGGGAACACACTTCACGGCAGAAGCAACAGGTATACTGGGTCTCCCTAACTATGTATTTGATAAAGTTGATAAATGGTTCGACTACTGGCTCAAAGGGATTGATACGGGAATTATCTCCAGCCCGGAGAAAAGCGCTGTTGTCACAATGCAGCTGAAAAATTCCCTGGATAGAATTGAATACAGTACTGATAAACTTCAGTATGCTGATGGAAACTATACCTGGCCTCCAAAGAGCGTATCAGGGCAGACTTTCTATTGCGGGCAGAGAACTCTCATTACAAATGGGACACTGAAAACAACAATGAATACAAAAACAGCAACTGACATCATGTATTCAGGCCTTCTTTCCGGTTCAACAGCAGGAGCTGTAATATTTCCAATCTTTGAACAGCTTGGAGCCGGGGTAATAACAAACATCAATCTACTTAACAGGGTTGAATCAGTAGCATGGGAGTCTTCAGCTTTTACTTCTGAAAAAAAGATCAGAGGGGGTTCAGAGGTTAAACTCCGCCTGTCTCTGACAAGAGATAAAGGACAGATCATCGTTTATCTTTATGATGTGGATAAATGGGGCACGGCAACCTACATTATACACGGCTTCCATACTTTCTGGGACGCGAAACCTGGCGCAGTTATGGATTTAACAATACCAATCATGACCACAGCTTATGACATACCTGCCGGTCACCACCTAACAATGGTTATAGACACAAGCGACCCGTTATACTCAAAGCCCTCCCTTGTGCCTTTTAACATTACCTATTATTATGGGAATACGGCGGCAAAACAGATAAAGCTAACCGTTCCGTTAGAGAATTAACAGTTCTCAGAAACTTTACACTTAAAAATCCGGTTCAGAATCTGAACCGGATTTTTTCATACAACAAACCTCGTAGTGCTGCCGCAGGCCGCAGGTATAACCTCAAGCCTTGCGTCAATTCTCTCCTTAAGCTCATTTACGTGAGAGATGATGCCCACAAGCCTCCCGCTGCTCTGCAGATCTATGAGCGTGCTGATGGCAAGGTCAAGAGTCTCGCTGTCCAGAGAACCAAAACCTTCGTCAATAAAAACCGTGTCCAGGTGAATTCCTCCGGCGTACTGCTGTACAAGATCAGCAAGCCCGAGAGCAAGGGACAATGATGCAAGGAAAGCCTCACCGCCGGAGAGAGTTACCACGGGTCTGCTGTAACCAGTGTATTCATCAAAAACCTCAAGGTCCAGGCCTCCGGAAGTTCTTCTGTCTTCAAGCCTGCCGGGGCTGATAAGCCTGTATCTGCCGCGGCTCATCCTCTCAAGACGATTCGAGGCAATCATCAGCACTTCTTCAAAAAGGGACTGCAGCACATAACGCTGAAATGTAAGCTTTCTGCTGTTTTTACCCCCGGCAACATCCGCAAGCTTTTGTATGACACCGAAGGACTGTTCTTCTAATACTGCAGACTGATCAATCAGCCTGATCTTTTCAGCAATCTTCTCGAGCCTCAAAGCCTCAGATTCAGCACCTTTCATCCTCCCTATTATCTGTTCTGTTTTATTTTTAACAGAATCAATTCTCCCTGAAATAGCCGCAATATCCGGGCGTTCCGTATCTTTCACCGCAGCGGACGCTCTCTCAACTCTCCCTTTCGCAGAGATAAGCTCTCTCCTGTACTTCTCAACAACTGCTTCAAGATCCTTAACCTTTTCAGTCCCCTGAATAAGACTAATAAAATCCGGTTCAGACTTAAAGCCTTCTTTAAGGAGTCTGTTGCTGAACTCCAGTTCCCTCTCTTTCAGTTTAACCCTGGCTGAGCGGCAGTCTTCCTCAAGTTTTCTATACAGTGCTTCAGCAGCACTGTATTTTTCCGACGCATCTTTCCATTCATTTTCACAGCTTGCTATGAAAGAAATAATTTCCTCCATCCCCTTTTTCAGTGAGACGATTTTTGCGAGGAGATCATCCAGGTTATTAATACCTTCAGGGAGCCCTGTACCAAGCTGGCTGCGTCTGCTCATCAGAGCCGATAATTTCAGCTCAGCTTCCTTCAGCGCGGTTGCGGAACTATCTAATTCTGTATTGATTTTAATAAGGAGTTGCTCGCAGCCCGAAAGACTGGTTTTTAAAGTATCAGTCCCTGCGGCAATTAATGTTAATCTCTCCAGCTCCGATGACTCTTCCCTGTATTTCTTCTTAAGATCATCACGGGTAAGATTTCTATGCTCCTCCGGTATCTCTTCCAAAACAGGCTTCTGTGACTTTATTGATTCCAGTGCAGTTTTCTTTTTTATAATCTCCTTCTCAAGAGATCTCGCCTCATCATCAGTTCTCTTCTCATCCGCCTTCAGCTTTTCAATATCATCAGTGCCGGGATTTTCCTTATCGCTTACGGCAGGTGCCGGATGGTGAAGGGACCCGCACACAGGACAGGGTTCGCCGCTCTTCAATTCTGACGCCAGCAGAGAGGCCTGACTCTTTCTCCACTGTTCTTCAAGCTTAGCTCTATCCTTATGAATTTTTTCAAACTGTATCAGCAGGGCCGCGTGTTTCTTTTCAAGAGGGGGGATCTCAGACTCAAGCTTAAGAATCTCTGATCCCGATTTTTCAATATCTGCGATCTTTTTACCTGACAGGGTTATCCTCTCCAGAGACAGGTTTATTGCTGTAAGCCCGGCAGCGGCAACGTCCGCTTCACTGACCTTCAGTCTCAAGCTCTTAACCTGCTCCTCGAGGTTACCTTTTTTTTCAAGATGAGCTGTACACAACTTCCCTGCTTCTGTTTTTATCTTTTCATACAGAGCTATCTCATCATCAGCCTTTGCAATTTCACTGTATATATCCCTGCAAGACTCAAGCCTGTAGAGCTCCTTTTCTGCAAGTTTCAAACGCTCTTTTTTACCAGGAATTTCTTTAACTGCTGTTTCCGTTTCATTTTTTTTCTTTTCAGCAGCTGCAAATTCTTCGCTGCATCTGCAGAATTTCGCCTCCACATCGGAGAATGCCCCCCTCTCATCAGTTAATGATTTATAAATATCAGCAAGGGCTCCGGCTCTCCTCCATGCTTCAAGGGTCTCAGCATAGCCGTTTATTTCTCCCTCCCTCCCTACAAGCGCCTTAAGCTCCTCATCAGCCAGATCTCTTTCTGTAAAACGCGCATCAACAACAGTGGCTGATTGCATCTCCTCACGCAGTTTTTTTTCCTCTGCTTCAAGCTTCTTCAATGCCCTGCTGAAACCGGCAGCTTCAGTTTTACATGCGGAAACCTTTACAGAAAGTTCATCTGCTGATTCAGCGTTCTCACCCCGCAGCACCGCATCACGTTCAGAATAAAGAGTATCAAGCCTCCTCTTCACATCAGCAGCCCTCTCCCTGAAGATCTCCTGTATCCGGGTAAAGCGCTCTGTAGCAAAGAGGACTTTCAGAATCTCCTCGCGTCCCTCAGCCTTTGCAGCTAGAAGCTCCCTGAACTTCCCCTGAGGAAGAACAATGACCTGCCTGAACTGGCTGCTGTTAAATCCCAATAGAGCTTCAATCCTTTCTGTTACCTTTGAAGTGCCGGTTTCAACTACATCATCATTTTCGCCAATAAGCCACAGCGCAGCCTCAGGATTGGCCTCCCTTGTGCCTGAGCCTCTCTTTTTATTCAGAGTCTGCCGCGGACTTCTTCTTATTCTGTAGAGTTTACCACCGATAAAAAATTCAAAAACCACATATGATTCCGTATCACCATCAGCCCAGTGGCTTCTCATCTGTTCAAGGCTTCTCTCGTCTCCGCTGGTATCGCCGTATAAAGCATAAGTCATGGCATCGAGGATCGAAGTCTTCCCGGAACCTGTAGGCCCGTGGATAAGAAAAAATTTTTTAGCGCCAAGAGTTGAAAAATCTATGATCTCTTTATTTTTATAGGGCCCCATGGCCTGTATTTCAATCTTTACAGGTTTCATAAGCCGTCCTCCGCTTTAACTCTCTCCTCAAGCACACTTTCAACTATTCCAAGCGACCTTTCATCAGCCTCATCCCCTGTTACATTGAGATAGAATGATGTAAACAGATCAATATCGCTATGCTTCAGCCCTGCGCGACCCGGCAGCTGTTCCCCTGAAGAGCTGAATTCAGTTCTCTCAAGATGAATAATATTCGGGTAAAGAGTCCGCAGCCTGTTCATCGCATCATAGACAGCTTCACGGTCAGTAAGTATAACTGCAACATAATCCTCCATGCTCAAAGAATCACAACCGTCAAGTATCTCTTTTAAGGAACCTTTCACTATACGCAAATCCCGCCGGGGAGTCAGTGCTATCTCACCGGTTTTAACATTACCGGTTCGGTCAATTTCAACAAGCGTAACAGACTTATTGTGTGAGGCCTCTGAAATTGAATATTTCATCAGAGATCCGGAATACCTTATTGAATCACCTATATTCTGAGGAGCATGCAGATGCCCCAGAGCCGTGTAGCAGAACCCGCTGAAAGCTGAAGCTCCCACAATACCCGCCCCCCCGATGGAAAGGGGCCTTTCAGAATCACTGCAACTCCCTCCGCTGACAAAGGCATGGGCAACCGCAACTGCCCGCACATCTGCCGGTTTTGCCTCACGGATTTTATCAGTATAAAGAGTTAAACCGCTGTTATGCGTAAGATTCTCGTCACCCCCCAACGCCGATTTCATTTTCTCGGGATCAGCATAAGGGATGGAATAAAAGCAAACCGGTCCATGTTCATCATCAATAATAACGGGAACCACGCTCCCCCTGAATATTCCGGTTATATTCAGCCTGCCCCCCTTCATCATGGCTGAGCAGAAATCAAGACGCTCTGCTCCGTCATGATTACCCGCAATCATGATTACAGGTATTTTCAGATTACGCGTTACACGCTCAAGATGAGAACTTAAAAGTTCAACAGCTTCAGGTGGAGGGACAGACCTGTCATAAATGTCCCCGGAAATGATATAAGCGTCCGGCTTCTCATCTTTTAAAAGAAGCTCCAGGTTTGCAAGAATATAAGCCTGGTCATCAGTAAGGTGCATTCCATGAAAAATTCTCCCCAGATGCCAGTCCGCAGTATGAATAAAACGCATTAAATGCTCCATTCAGTATTTATAATCCGATACAGTAATTTTTTAATAATTCATTTCAAGCAATTTATAATTGAGACGAAAAACCGTGAATAAAATTTAAAAATATTTTTCAAATCATCAAAAATTATAAAATTTAATTTGATACATAAATCCGGCGGTTTTAACTTATTCCTTTATGTGCGTCACCGGAATTTTATACTATATTTTATATCCAGGCGAGTTTTAAAAGATGAAACATGACCTTTTACTAATAAAACAAATTACTGAAATAATTCTTTCCCGGATTCAAAGCGGATTCATACCTGACAAAGAAACACTCCACTTTCTTAAAACGTCATATGGCGTTGAATACGAAAAGGATCTTCACAATTTCCTTAATGACGAATCATTAAACGACGGCACTGTATATGAACTTACAGTATACCCTGATGATGAACTCCGCACAGATATTGAAAAATTAATTCCGACAGAAGGCCTCACTCCAGCTGAAATTGATTTTATACACAATACTCTGCGGGAAAGATCCCTCTCAATCTCTATCATTACAAAACCGGCAGTACATTATATAGACTCTGAAAACTCCTTACACTGCATTGAGAATTTTATCAGGAAACTGAACCTTGACATAGATCTTCAATACCTCGCCACCGAAGAAATGTCATCATCTTCCGAACTTTATTTCAGGTCCAGGGCCCTCCTCAGAAAGAAAAAATTTAGCCCTTCCGGCGACAGGGGGGATTTCATGAAGAGATTGATTCAGCACAGGGGAGTAATATCCCCCGGAGTCGAAGAGACTCTTACATTAATAGACAAAGGGGTTTCCCTCCTGGCAGGGAACAGAGATAAAGCTATTGATGAACTTGCTGCAAAAAAATACTACTTTGAATCGGTTCTCTCGCAGGCTGAAGAGTATTCAGATCTCCTTAAAACCTGGGGAATGGAGCTGCTCCTGATGAGAAAAGTTCAGCCCTCACCGGTCTCTGCGGATGAGGCTATTGAATCAATCCGGACTATAGACAGGTTAACATCATTAGTTTACGGCTTTGTTATACCTCCATCCGATATAGCTGTTCAGATCAGCGTAGACAGCTTAAACCCCTCCTCTGATCTGTTCAACTGATTCTCTGATTTTTTTAAGCATTTTTATCTTGAAAAAATGCTTGTTTATTATGATTATATAATTAAGAATTGAGTTTTGTGTGTGAAATTACATTATTATATTAATAAAGAGGTCGTTATGAGCTGTATAGTAGCAATCGGGACACAGTGGGGTGATGAAGGTAAAGCAAAGATGATCGACTACCTGACAAGGGACGCGGACATAGTTGCGAGATACCAGGGTGGTGCAAATGCCGGACATACAGTTGTTGTTAATGACAAAAAATTTGTATTTCACCTTATACCATCGGGAATACTTCACGAGGATAAGAAATGCATCATTGGAAACGGCGTTGTTCTTGACCCCATTGAACTGATTGAAGAGATCGACCTCCTTGAGAGCAAAGGCTACAATGTCAAAGACAGACTCATAATTTCGGATTCAGCTCATTTTATACTTCCGTATCACAAAACCCTTGACAGCCTTCTTGAAGAGGGAAGCGAGGAAAAAATCGGCACAACAAAGCGGGGTATAGGGCCCTGTTATGCGGACAAGTGCCTCAGGGCGGGCATAAGGACAGGGGATATCTTTGATGAGGCTTATCTCCTCAAGAGGGTAACAGCAGCCCTTAAAGTCAAAAACCTTCAGCTTGAAAAGATGTATGGGCTCCCCCCTGTCACTGCTGATGAAATCATGGAGATACTCCTTGATTTCAAAGCGAAGGCAGGAGCAATGGTAACCAACAGTCAGAAGTTTCTGTACGAGGCTCTCAAGCACAAAAAGAATATTCTCCTTGAAGGAGCACAGGGCTATGCACTTGATATAGATCATGGAACATATCCATTCGTCACATCATCAAATCCCACAATTGGGGGCGCCCTTATAGGTTCAGGACTCAACGCAGGCGACATCACAGAAGTACTGGGCATCACAAAGGCTTATGTTACACGTGTCGGAGAGGGTCCATTCCCCACAGAGGCGGACGAAGATGACAGCGAAAGGCTCAGAGTTAACGGCAATGAATTCGGAGCAACAACAGGCAGGCCCAGAAGATGCGGATGGTTCGACATTCCGCTCTTAAAAAAATCTATTCAGATAAACGGGCTCAACTCTCTTGCCATAACAAAACTCGATGTTCTCACCGGTTTTGAAAAAATAAATATCTGCATCGGATACGATTTAAACGGAGAGAGGGTTGATGATATCTGTCTCTCTAAACTCTCAACTGTTAAACCGATATTAATCGAAATGGACGGCTGGGAGGAGAATATTTCCAAATGTAAATCTTTTGATGAACTCCCGAAAAACGCAAAGAATTATATCAACTTTATTGAAGAAGAACTGAATGTTCCGGTTTCATATATTTCAGTGGCTCCAGGGAGAGAATTCACATTTAAAAAATAGTTTATAATTTGATGTAGAGCCCGTTAGCAGGTATATTTCATAAAACTCTCTTCAGGAGTTTTACATAATCAGTACCTGTTTATTTATCAGATAGTGTTGAAAAAAATGATGCCAAATTATAAAATTTTTAAAAAATTTTTTAATTTCATTGACAGGCAAAAACGCATTTTGTAAAAGGTTATCACTTTGTTTAGAGACGCTAGCTCAGTCGGTAGAGCAACTGCCTTTTAAGCAGTGGGTCCGGGGTTCGATCCCCCGGCGTCTCACAAAACAAATTTTATATAGCATGTCCCCGTCGTCTAGGGGTCTAGGACATCGGGTTTTCATCCCGGTAACAGGGGTTCGAATCCCCTCGGGGATGCATAGCAGAAAGGCCGCTCAGAATTGAGCGGCCTTTTTCATTTGAACAAAACAGGTTGTTACAACCACTTGTTACAGTTTACAAAATCTCCTCAAGTGATTCATATACAGCAGCAGCAGTTCTTTCAATATCCTCATCAGTATGTGCGTATGAGAAAAATCCCACTTCATATCCTGAGGGGGAGAGATATATACCGCGCTTCAGCATAGCTCCATGAAAAGCAGCAAAAAGCTTCATGTCGGATTTCCGCACATCCTCAACTGTTGTAATATTTTTATTACCTGTGAAATAGAAACAGAATATCGACTCAATATGACCAAACTGCACTTTGTCTTTATGCCGCTCAAGAGAGGGTTTTATCTTTTCAGCAAATTTTTCACATTTCTTTCTCAGGAGTTCATGGAAACCGTGGGCTTCAATTTTTTTAAGGGATGCAATGCCCGCAGCCATTGCCAGAGGATTCCCGGCAAGAGTCCCTGCCTGGTACACAGGGCCCTCAGGAGCCACTTTGGCCATGATATCCTTTCTTCCGCCGTATGCGCCTACCGGGAGCCCTCCGCCGATAATTTTGCCCAGAGTTGTAAGATCAGGTTCCACTCCGTAATACTCCTGAGCGCCCCCTTTAGCCAGCCTGAAGCCTGTTATAACCTCATCAAATATCAGAAGTACACCATGCTCTGTACAGAGTTCTCTCACCTTTTTCAGATAATCTTTTGCAGGGAGAATAAGTCCGTAGTTACAGGGCACCGGTTCAAGAATAAGCGCTGCAATATTTTTACCTTCTTTTTTAAGAAGAGAATCCAGCGCATCAATATCATTGTACGGAACAACAAGGGTATCCTTTGCGTTTCCTTCTGTCACACCTGCTGAATCAGGTGTTCCGAATGTCGCAAGGCCTGAGCCGGCCGCAACCAGCAGAAAATCCGCATGGCCGTGATAACATCCATCCAGCTTTACAATCTTCTCACGGCATGTAAAACCTCTTGCAAGCCTTATTGCACTCATTGTAGCTTCAGTGCCTGAGCATACAAAACGCACTTTCTCCATTGATGTAACCATGGAGAGAACCATCTCCGCGAGCTCCACTTCGTATCTGTGGGGAGTTCCAAAGCTGGTCCCGTGAAGTGCTGTTTCCCTTACAGCTTCAACAACATCAGCATCCGCATGACCAAGGATCATAGGGCCCCATGACATACAGTAATCAATGTATCTGTTATTGTCCTCATCAGTGATGATGCTCCCTTTCCCCTCTTTCAGGAAGAGAGGAGTTCCGCCAACTGATTTAAATGCCCTTACAGGTGAATCCACGCCACCCGGAAGAAGGTTCACTGCGCGTTTATATAGTTCTTTAGATTTAGCTATTGTCATTTACTTGCTCCGTTTTATATTTAATTGACTATCCCGACCCCGGAGGGGGCAAAGATTAACATTACTTCAAGGGCCTCGTGAGTAGTTCGAGAAGTACCCTCAGAGTAAACCTGGTAGGCTTTAAAGGGAAATTTTTTTAAAACCATTTATTTTTAAGAATATCCCTTGCATGGTACGTAATCACCATATCACAACCTGCCCGGAAGAAAGATGTCATTATCTCAGTTACAATTCTCTGTTCGTCTATGTATCCCTTTTCTGCCGCAGCTTTCACCATTGAGTACTCGCCGCTGACGTTGTATGCACAAACAGGTACTGATGATATCTCTGCTGCACGGCGGATAATATCCATATAGGAAAGAGCGGGCTTTACCATAATTATATCAGCGCCTTCTTCAATATCCAGCATAATCTCTCTCTCCGCTTCGCGGGCGTTGCGGACATCCATCTGGTAGCTCCGCCTGTCGCCGAACTGCGGTGCACTACCCGCAGCTTCGCGGAATGGGCCATAAAAAGCAGAGCAATACTTCGCAGAATAAGCCATAATGGAAGTGTGGGAATACCCGTTGCTGTCCAGCATCTCCCTTATGGCGTCAACACGCCCGTCCATCATATCAGATGGGGCGACTATGTCCGCTCCTGCCTCGGCATGACTGAGCGCTGTACGTGCGAGCAGAACAAGTGTTGGATCATTTAATATTTCCCCGTGATCAACAATTCCGCAATGCCCGTGGTCAGTGAATTCGCAGAGGCAGACATCTGTTGTTATCAGAACAGAATCTTTGAACTCCTTCTTTATTCTGCGCACAGCCTTCTGAACAACTCCGTTTTCCGAATAGGCGCCTGATCCCGTATGATCTTTATCATCAGGTATCCCGAAGAGTATAATTGACTTTACCCCGAGGTTCAGGTCGGATTCAATATCACGCAGAAGATTATCCATAGTGACACGGTCAATTCCAGGCATGGAGGATATCGATTCACGAATGTTTACCCCTTCGCGCACAAAATGCGGCATGATGAGTTTTGACGCATCAGGTTTTGATTCTGCTGCGAGATCTCTTATAAGTTGTGATGCCCTTAATCTTCTCGGTCTCTGAATCATGTTTTTCTCCTACGAATAATAGTTCAGCAGCGCCTTTACAAGTCCGTCTATTGTGTACTCCTCCGCTGTCACTGCAGGAGTGTATCCTTTTTCAACAAGTGTCTCTGTGGTTATCGGGCCGATGCTCGCAAGGAATGCGCTGCTTTCAGATATAATATCAAAAAAGTTTGTCACTGTTGATGAACTTGTAAATGTTACAATGTCCGCTCTCTTCACTTCTTCAATAAGCTTTTCATCAATTGAAGAGGGCTTTTCGGCACTGTATATGTGAATTCTGTCAACATGTGCGCCAAGCTCCATGAGCCCCTCTGTAAGAGTCATACGCGCGTCTGAAGAGCATGGTATAAGCACCCGTTTACCTTTCATTTCGTGCTTTGCCATCTCCTCAAGGAGAGATTCAGCCACAAATTTTTCAGGCACAAGATCAGGTATAATGCCATACTGCTTCAGCTCCTCGCCTGAAGCTTTTCCTATAACTGCAACTCTTATATTTCCAAGGGATCTGACATCCTTCCCGTAACCGTAAAGTTCATCAAAAAAAATATTAACAGCATTCTGTGATGTAAATACAATCCAGTTATAATCTTTGAGCATTCCAAAACTCTTATGAAGCCCGGACATGTCTCTCTCTTTTTTAATCTCGATTACGGGGAACTCAATAACCCTTGCACCCATTGCCACAAGCTTCCCTGTCAGCTTTGATGCCTGCTCTCTTGTTCGCGTTACAACAATCTTTTTACCGAATAACGGCTGATTGTCGAACCACCGGAGTTTATCACGCAGGGATACAACCCCACCCATAATTATTATTGCAGGGGGCTTAAGATTCGCCTTCTCCACCTCCTCCGCAATTTGCGAGAGAGGAGCTGTTACAACTCTTTGTTCAGGCCTTGTGCCCCAGGTTACTATTCCCACAGGGATATCCGCCGGAAAATTTCTTTCATTTACAAGTTTTTCTCTTATATGAGAGAGATTTTTCATCCCCATGAGAAACGCAAATGTTTTCTCCGGGTCATATTCAGGGAAGTTTACATCCTCTGCGTCATCAGCATCAGAGCGTCTGTGGCCGCTTACTACCTCAAAGGCATTGGAGAAATCCCTGTGTGTAAGGGGAATCCCCGCATATGCGGGAGCTGAATAAAATGATGATATACCCGGAATTACAGCAAAAGGGATCCCGGCCTCCACAAGTTCCTCAGCCTCC
Source organism: Spirochaetia bacterium UBA5763 (assembly GCA_002418835.1). GTDB lineage: Bacteria > Spirochaetota > UBA4802 > UBA4802 > UBA5550 > UBA5550. Next base: position 108,876 of record DIEX01000013.1, read on the forward strand.
TCGCCTCCCCGTCCGAAGATGAACGGATCTCCCCCTTTAAGGCGGACAATTGTTTTACCCTCACGGGCCTTCTGCACAATAAGACTGTTTATTTCATCCTGCTTCAACGTGTGGGCACTCCCCTGCTTCCCTACATATATCAGTTCACATGTGAAGCCGGAGAGAAGGCTCTTCTCTGCGAGGTAATCGTATATAACGCAGTCCGCTTCACGGAGCACCCTCATCCCCTTCACAGATATAAGTTCAGGGTCACCGGGTCCGGCTCCAACTAAATAAACGAATCCTTTATTATTCATATATATTTATCAGCCCCTTTTGATTTTATTAAACGGGCAAGCTCAGCACCCACTGCCTCGGGCTCAGTCCCTGTTGCAAATTCACGCGCGGCAAATTTCCCATCCGGAGAGGCAATAACTCCTCTCAGGATAATCTCCTCTCCATCAAGCTCCGCAAGTGCGCCAAGGGGCACATGACAGCCGCCGCCGAAATGTCTAAGAAACGAACGCTCCGCTGAGACAATTCTTTCTGTCACGGGATCAGTGAGTTTCTCCACAACAGAAGCTGTGTAATCATCATTAGCGCGAATCTGGAGACCCAGGGCCCCCTGTGCCGGCGCAGGGAGGAAGATTCTCTCATCAAGCTGACGCACCGCGTATTCGGAAAGATCAAGAGAAATCCGGTCAGCTCCGGCCTTTGCCATTACAATTGCATCGTACTCACGCTCCTTCAGTTTTCGCAGCCTTGTGTTTACATTACCGCGAAGAGCTTCAATTTTCAGAGAGGGATCAATGAGCTTCAGTTGTGCCATTCTTCTCATTGAGCTTGTGCCAACAACAGAACCGCTTTTTATATCCAGTCCCCTGTTGTTCTCATAAACATCGGTGTGCATGATCAGGAGATCGTGGTAATCGGCACGTTCAGGTATTGCAGCAAGCCTTAGGCCCGCCACATCCTCTGTCGGGAGATCCTTTAAGGAGTGAACTGCAAGATCTATCCTGTTCTCAAGAAGGGCTTCCTCGATCTCCTTTGTAAAGAAGCCCTTCCCCTCCATTTTATTAAAAGAGACATTCTGTATCCTGTCACCTTCGGTTTTTATAATTACAAGTTCAGTAAACTCCTCCCCTATAAGCGCGGCAACGTGTTTCGCCTGCCACAGCGCAAGTTCGCTCCCCCTTGTTCCTATTCTTATTTTCTTCATCAGATTAAATTTCCAGCGGTTAAAATAATAAATCAATCAATGATATAATTCCTGAAGCCTTTGTGTCAATTGATTATTTAAAGGTTACCCCGATGTTAATTTTACCTAAAAAATAAGTATACTGAACATATTTCTTGACTAATCATAGACCCCGGCCATTTATTATAATCATAATAAATATAGACAGGAGAGTTATATGAAAAAATTATCTATTATCCTTATAGTCCTGGCAATTGTTCTTTTCATGGCAGGGTGCAAGGGTGGCAAGTCTGATAAAATAACAATCGGCATATCTAAAATAGTGTCTCACCCGGCGCTTGATTCAGTTGAAAAAGGGATACAGGATCAGCTTAAAGATGAGGGTTACACAAACATAACCTTTGACCTTCAGAATGCCAATGGGGAGATTTCCACTGCCGCATCTATAGCGCAGAAATTCAAGGCTGATAAAGTTGATTTTGCAGTTGGGATAGCGACTCCTACAGCTCAGGCGCTTACTAATACAATTAAGGATGGAGTTGTAATCTATTCTGCTGTCACTGATCCTGTTGACGCGGGTCTTGTGAAGTCCTTAACAGCCGGTGAAAAGAATATTGCAGGTGTATCTGATATGACTCCGGTGAAAGATCAGATTGCATTCCTGAAAAAACTTAAAGATGTGAAAAGACTTGGACACATATACGCAAGCCATGAGGCAAACGCGGTAACACTTGCAAAAACAGCAAAAAAAGCATGCCAGGAACTTGGAGTTGAATTTGTTGAATCAACAGTTACAAATTCATCTGAAGTAAAACAGGCTGCCCAGTCAATTGCAGGGAGAGTTGACGCTTTCTACCTCAGCACAGATAATACAGTAATTTCTGCTCTTTCTGCTGTTGCTGACGTTGCTAAAACCAATAAACTCCCGATCATGTCAGCAGACCCCAGCTCAGCAGAAAAATATGAAGTATTCGCGGCATGGGGATTTGATTACTACAAAATGGGGAAGGCCACAGGCAAACTAATCGGAAGAATTCTTAAAGGTGAAAAGCCGGAATCAATCCCGACAATTTTCATGACAGACCCTTCAGATGTCGACCTCCTTATAAATCTCGATGTTGCAAAGACTCTTGGAATTACAGTGCCTGATGATATGGTCAAAAAAGCAAGCCGTGTTGTTAAAGACGGAAAAATGACCAAAAAATAAATTTTCTCCCAATCCGCCCTTTGTACACCTTCCCCATAAAAAACGGGGAAGGGTAAAAACGAAAAAAATACCTCACAACAATTCTCCCCCATCTTTTACGGGGGAGATGTAACGCAGTGGCAGAGAGGGCAAATTGTTATTGATTTTAACCGCACTTTTTTTAACATGAATCACTTTTATTACTACTGCGGAACAGATGGATATAAACAGGTGCTATAACATTCTGAGCGTGACACCCGGATCAACTGACGAGGATATTACCCGCTCCTTCAGGGCAATGGCCATGAAGTACCACCCTGACAAAAACCCTGATAAAAAAGAATGGGCCAATGAACAGATGACCATTCTTAATACCGCGTATTCCGCATTGATGAGCTACAGGTTTAAAGAAGCTGAAGCTGCCGTTGAATATGAGGAGTATGAAAACCGCGAAAAAGCCGAATCTGCCGCAAAGGAAGCCGCGTTAAAGAAAGCAAGAGAGGACGAACTCCGGGGGCTCAGGGATGAAGAGAGGAGAGAATACCTTATCAACAGGTTTGTCCAGATCAGGGAATCAGCAAAAGACGCCATGTACAGATATTTCCAGTATTCACTGTATAACTTCCACAGAAGGGATGAATACAGCAACAGACGTATTTATGACCAGATGATCCTTACCCTCCGTAAAACATACCATAGTATGAAAAAACTTACAACGCTGACTGATGACAGGGAGCTGCTTGATCATTTTAATGTATTCGGAAAACTGATATTCGATTTTTACCGGGCTTCTGAATGCGTGAACATAATCGACTCATATAATGACCGCTACGAAGTGGAAGCATACCGGCTCTACAGAAAAGGGGATGACTTTCTCCACAGAGGGCATAAGGAACTTTTCTTCGACAGGCACAACAGAGGATACATTGACAGAAAAAGAATCGGCCCGGATATTATGGACGCGGAACAGTGCTTCAGACATGCATTAAGATTATACGCTGAATCATCCTGGGCTGTTGAATCACAGATTAAACTTGATTACATCCAGTCCCTTAAATCTTACATTAATCTTTTCTTTACCGGGGAATAGAATTGTTTTCAAACCGGCGTTTGCCGCACTAACGAAGTTTTGAGAGGCCTTTTTTAAAAGATTTGATTAAATAATAATTTACAACCGTTAATAAGTATAACAGTATAGCTCTGTCATTTCGAACCCTCATCAATTCTTCGGGTGAGAAATCTCTTTTTTAAAATATTTGGTATATTCGAATTCATAAAAGTGGAGCACACCCTTGTATAACACAGACTCCCCTATCTACGCTGAAATTGACCTTGCAGCTTTCAGACATAACCTCTCGGAAATCAGAAGAGTAACATCTCCGGATGCTGAAATTATGGGAGTGATTAAAGCAGACGCGTACGGTCACGGTGTGATTGACATCGCGAGGGAAGCATCAGCTGCCGGTGTACGCTTTTTTGCCGTAGCAAGAATGAACGAGGCTGCAGTTCTCCGGAATGCGGGGATTGATTCGCCAATACTCCTCTTTGATGATTCGCGCAGTTATGGAGCGGAGAAGTATATCGATCTGGATATAAGGGCATCGGTTAACTCAATGGACGATGCGGAGTTCTTTTCAGCCTCGGCAGCAGAGTGCGGCAAAAACCTCAAGGTCCATGTCAAGATTGATACAGGTATGGGACGCCTTGGATTTCTCGCTGAGGGTCTCACTTCCCACATCAGTGGAAATCCGCTTACGGAAAAAATAAAAAAAATTTCACAATTTCCGAACATTGAAATTGAAGGTATATACTCCCACTTCGCAAATGCTGACACAAAAGATAAAACCCATGCAAAGCAGCAGTTAACACTGTTTAAAAAACTCACAGATGAGCTGAATACTCTGCCAGGGAGAAAACCGATCCTGCATATAGCGAACAGCGCTGCAATTATGGAGATACCTGAATCTCACTTTGACATGGTCCGTCCGGGAATAATCCTCTACGGCCTCTACCCCTCTGATGAAGTTGACCGCAGCATTATGGACCTTAAACCTGTGATGTCGCTGAAATCTCATATAGTACACCTTAAAACTGTGGGCTCCGGTTTCAAGGTAAGCTATGGCAGTACATATATTACCAAAAGTGATTCAGTAATTGCAACAGTTCCGGCAGGTTATGCTGACGGAATAAGCAGGCTTCTTTCATCCAACGGTTATATGCTTGTAAGAGGGAAACGCGCACCGATAATCGGACGCGTATGCATGGATCTTACAATGATAGATGTAACTGGTATTGATGGTGTTTCCATTCATGATGAAGTTGTCATTATCGGCAAACAGGGTAATGAAGAAATATCCGCTGACGAACTTGCAGCACGAACAGGAACAATAAATTATGAAATAGTTACATCCCTGGCTCCCCGTGTACCGAAAAAGATGATAAATAGATCAGTTTAACTTCTCTTTTTTCTCTCAAAGCCTATCTTTCTTTTTGGTTTTAATTCATCAGTAATCAGTTCTTTAATAGCATCGAACACTATTCTGAACTGAGCATCATATTTCTTTTCCATAGATTCAATTTTCTTTTTCAGTTCTTCATGGGTAGAAAGCATCTGACGCAATCTTGTAAAAGAACGCATTATCTGTATATTTACCTGCACTGCTTTTTCACTGCTCAGAACGCTTGAGAGCATTAAAATGCCATGTTCAGTAAATACATATGGTAAATACCTCTGCCCGCCTCTGTTTGAGGTCACAATTTGTGACCTCAAACATTCAAACTCCTCTTTATCAAGCTGAAACATAAAATCCGGAGGGAAACGGTTAAGATTTCTTTTTACAGCCTGGTTCAGAACCTTTGTTTCAACTCCATATAATTCAGCTAAATCGCTATCAAGCATGACTTTCACGCCTCTGATGAAGTATATTTTATTCACAATGTTTTCTACGGGAATAATATCTGTCATTAAATTCTCCTTTTCTATTATAAACCGGATTAAAAATTTAAATCCGGTTTATAATATATACGATTGATAAAGTTGATTTTTGAAAAATTTTTTAATGAATTAATATTGACTAATACAGTGCTTAATTAATTGCTGTAATTATAGAGTTTAAGAAGGTAACACAATGATCGAAAGCAGCACAGCAAAAAAAGAGATTATATATCCGGCAGAGGTAATATTCAAATCAGTTTTCCGGAACAGGCCGTACACAATGGACAGCATCAGGAATATACTTGCTGAACATTGTATCCCGGATGGAAATGTAACTGCGAAAGAGAGTTCCGGCGGGAAATTTATATCCTATACTGTCACAGGAATCTTCCCTTCAGAGGAAAACCTGAATACAATCTGCACTCAGATTACAATGATTGAGGGATTCATGTCTCTATTCTAAAAGCTGGCTCATCCCTGCTATAGCACCAGTGCTCCAGGCAAACTGAAGATTAAATCCGCCGCTGTCGCCGTCAATATCAAGCAGCTCCCCTGTAATGTAAAGATTCTTAACAAGCCTTGATTCCATTGTTGATGGATCAATCTCGTCAACTGAAACTCCCCCTGCAGCAGCAACAGCTTCATCAAAACCGCGGCTTTTGCCAGGCTCGAATCTAAACGCTTTAAGTGCGGAGAGGATAGTTTCTACCTCTTTATCAGACAAAGACCCGTTTCTTTTTTCGGAATCAATTCCGGAAACAGATAGTATGACCTCCGGAACTCTCTCCTTCAGAATCCCCAGAAGGCTGAAGCCCAGCTTTTTAATTTTATCTTCAAGAAGCAGTGTTATGATATCCTTAAGTTCGCCCCTTGATATCTGAGGGAAAAAATCAAGTGCAATCTCCGGGGTCTCTCCATTCAGTACACACTCATTCACCCATCTTGACACCTTAAGTGAAGCTGGACCGGAAATCCCGTATGCTGTAAAAAGAAGCTCATCGCAGGATTCAGCTATTACTCTTTTCCCGAGATAAACTTTCACTCCGCAGTCCCATTTAATCCCCTGAAGCCTGTGGAGAGCCTTAAGCGGAATATTTATCGGCGTTATTACAGGAAACGGTTCGTAAACAGTATGCCCCAGGGCATGTGCAAGCTCGTAACCGCCCCGCGCTGCCCCTGTCTGCGGATAGGCACAGCTACCACAGGAGAGGATCACTGAATCGAATTCCTCCTCTTCCATCCCTGCTGTTATCAGTTTGAAACCTTTTTTGAGGGGGATGATCTTATCTACTCTTCTGTGCACCCTGATCTCAACACTGCGTGCGGTAAGCTCATACTCAAAAACCTTCGGAATCAGAGAAGCCTGGAGAGATGCGGGGTAAAGTTTGCCGTCATCCTCTTCAATAAATGGAACACCTATAGATCTGAAAAAAGCTTCTGTTTCAGGCAGAGCAAATTTCGCGAACACATTGTTAACGAATCCGGGATTCCGTCCGTGATACCTGCGGGCATTTATTCCGGTGTTTGATATATTACACCGTCCGTTCCCTGTTATAAGGATCTTCCTCCCGATCTTCTTCTGTTTTTCAAAAAGAACAACTGAACATTTTTCAGATGCAATCAGGGCGGCAGTGAGCCCCGAGGCTCCACCCCCTATAACAGCAACTCTCTTTTTCATTCTTATGTTTCCGGTGAAATGAACTATTTTTTAACTGCTTCCCAGCTGTCCTGAGTACCGGCATACCTGTAGTATCCGCGAATGATCTTTCTGTCTTTTGAAAAAATACCATAAAATTCCTGTGTGAATGTGGCAGTGCCGCCGTATTTATCGATCTCTTCCCTTGATGTAATTGACCTTATAAAATATATTCTGTCTTCGTTCAGCTTTAAATTTTTTAGCGGCTGAGGAATGCCGTTCCCCCAGTTATGAAAGAGGATTGTTCCGTAAAAAGCACCATCGGCAATACCGATAAAAATCTCACCTTTATATGCGCCCATTTTAACATCAAAGGTCCCGGTGTGATTTTCAGCATCAGTAATTCCGCTATCCCTGATGCTGTTGCCTTTGATGATTCCGGTTTCACCGTTATCATGTTTTTCAACACTTACTGATGCTTCATCCTGAGAAGTAATGATGCCGGCTTCATCGGTTATATTCTTTTTAGCACAACAAAAACATGTGATAATTATTATTAATAGCAGAAGTAATCCTTTTCTCATTAACCGCACCTTCCCTGTGTCAATCCAAGCTAAATCTTATTTGTATCTTCGTCAATTTTTATATCCTTCTTGATAAGGCCTGCATAAAAGAGAAGAGCGATTCCGATCCCTGCCCATACAAAAGTTCTGAATCTCCTGATTATACCCACAGAGAGCCCTATTACAGGATCATAACCCAGTATTTTAAGCGCAATAGAATATGATCCTTCACTTGTACCCACGTTCGCAGGGACGAAAAAGAGAGCACTTGTGGCGATAAACCCGAATATATATACAAATAGAGCCTCAAGGAAGGTGAAACCTGCATAAGGAGAGATATATTTTACAATCAGAAATATTTCAAGTGAACAGGAAATAACTATGGAAAAATAATGCAGTGCAAGGGATATATAGAAATGATTAAGGTTATCCCTGCTGCTGAAGATGAAGGATATCTCCCTGTCAATTTTTTCTATCTTTTCACGCCTTGAATCGTTCATGAAGCGTTCCCTGATGAAACCCGGAAGATTATTGATTATCCCGATTATTACTCCGTTACTGTGCCCCCTCAGAATCCTGAAACCTATTACAAGCATGGCAATAAAGAAAGCAAGAAGCCCCAGGAATGCCGCAAGGTTACTCATGAACTGTTCTCTGAACACGAAGAGCCCGGCAAGCATCCCCGTAAGCACCATAAGCACATTCGATATTGTATGTATAAGCCTGTCAAGAACCACTGTTGCAATGCCTGTCCTGAAAGGAACAAGATCCCTGACATACATAGCCTTTAAAGGTTCACCTGCAACAGCACCCATTGCATTTATAGATGATGTGGCATCCCCTGCAACCCTTGCAAGAACGAACTTGTAGAACTTCCCCTTCTCAACAGGATAATTGATTAAAACTCTCCATGCGTACGCAAGAAAGATATTGCTTATGATAAAGATAGAGCAAATAATCGCAAACCCGTCCCAGCCGATCTTCACTATATGATTTATTGTAACTTCAAGACCGAATGATCTGAACAGCAGTACAAGTATCAGCGCCCCGGTAAAAAGAAAAATATATTTTGAAAATTTCATCTTATCCTTCCATTAAATTCATTATCTACAAATGTATAACCAGAATAGTCAGGTCATCTGCAAGCTCGGCATTCAGGGAATTCTCTCTCACTGCGTTTCTCATTATATTAAGCAGATGTTCTCCGCTTTCATTTATATTATTAATTACAATTTCACCAAGCTTTTTGAAACCCTCATCAATATCCATCTCCTCGCCATCCAGTGCTTCAACAAGGCCATCGGTAAAAAGCAGAAGGATATCCCCTTTTTCATACTCAGCTGATCCCCCGGCATAACCGGCGTTATCCGATATGCCAAGAGGTTTGCCTGATGTTTTGAGAGAGACAACCTCCGGGCTGCGTCTTCTTATAAGCATCTGTTCATTGTGCCCTGCTGATGAAAAAAACAGCTTTTTCCCGTTTTCATCCACAATAATATAAAAAGCAGTTACAAACATCCCGTATTCAGATTCGTTGTAGATCAGCGTATTGCTCCCGGAAAAGAGAGACGCCGGGTCATAGTTTGTTTTCTGCTCGGCCCTCAGAATATTCTTCACGGTACCGGTGAAGAGTGCAGCAGGTATCCCCTTTCCTGAAACATCTGCAATGATAAAAGCGGAAATAGATTCGCTTATTTCATAGAAGTCAAAAAAATCACCTCCAACCTCCCTTGCAGGCTCATAAAGAACAGCTATCGAGATTCCCCCTGAACAGTGAGGGATCCTTGCCAGGTTTTTCCTCTGAATATCAGAAGCAATCTTCACCTCCTGCATCAGCCTTCTTCGCTTCTCCTCGCTCCTCCTGTCTGAATAATTCCGGTATATCCCTGTTACATGATTTATTATTGAAGAGAGCACATGCATTTCAAATTCGTCAAACAAACGGCGGTTCTTCTTATCTGTGAGATTAAGCACGCCTACAATATTACCGTTAAAAAACAGAGGAATCGACACAAAAGCATCTGACTTGTAGCCTTCTCCCCGCTTTGTGATAAAATCAGGTATATCAGTCATCACATTCTGTACGTTCATAGCTTTCCCGTTTCTGAAAACGTATGCGGCAATTGATTCATCATTTATAACAGTCCCCTCCGGAATCGATGAACCGTACGAAGCAGTAACCTCAAGCTGCTTTCTCTCCCTGTTATAAAATATCAGCGAAGCCCTTTCAACATCCAGAGACGCGGCGAGAATACCGAGAACACGCCTGAAAAATTCCACTTCATCAGAAGCGGCAACAGCGGCATTTGAAAGTTCATAAAGAGCGTTAAGCTCCTCCATCCTCTTTTTAAGATCCTCGTAAAGCATACGATTTGTTATGGCAGCAGCGGAGATCATTGATATGATCTCCATCAGACTCCTCTCTTTTCCGGTATAGTCTGCGCCTCCGGTAAAATTGATGACTTCAATCACTCCCACAGACTCACCATGTGCAGTCATAGGTGTACAGATCAGGTTACATATCCCCCCGCCTGTTATTTTACCCATACCATCAAAAAGAACATCATCTGCACCGCTGTTATTTAAAACAACAGTCTCCCTGTTAGAAAAAGCATGCCACTCAACACCGGGCTCACCGGGTAGAGGCTCACCGGTTATTATATCTTTATCAGAATCAGTATTTGATCTGAAGTGGAGCTTATTATCATTTTTGTTATAAAGAAGCAGATACGCTTTCTCTGACTTTGTTAATTCCGCAGAAATATTTACGATAGACTTATAGATGTCATCGAGATGTTTTTTCGGAGATATCTCTTCATTTATTCTGAAAAATAGTGATACATCAATCTGAGATATTCCGTCCGGCATGCTTATCCTTAAAATATTGGTTTATAATCAAACTTGTGAACCGCGTTTATGAATCTAACAGTATGTGTCTGCTGTCTTATGACGATGGAGTTAGTCCGTGCACCTCCGGAAAAATACTGCACACCGGGGAGAAGAACACCATCAGTTACTCCGGTAATTGATATCAGGATATCCTCGGTTTTTACAAGATCCCTGATTTTATAAATTCTGTCCGGATTACCCCTTCCAAGATTTTCCGCCACAGTCTTTTCAAAATAATCGTTATAAAAAACTTTTGTCTGCATGTCCCCATCCAGGCACTTCAGTCCTGCTGCCGCTATAACAGCCTCCTTCGCTCCCCCCACTCCCATCATTATATCAATTGATGAATTTTCTATTGCTGTGGAGATTACACCGGATATATCACCATCTGTTATAAAACTTATCCTTGCACCGGTTTTTCGTATATCCTCAACAAGCTGCCAGTTTATCTCCCTGTCAAGAACGCATACTGTTATATCTTCAATATACTTACCTTTTGCCCTGGCGACTCTTTTTATATTAATATCCGGAGGTTCATTTATATCAACAACGCCCTTTGCATCAGGCCCCACAGCTATTTTATGCATCATACAGGGGGGGACTTTCATAAAACAGTTTTTACTCCCTATTGCAACAACAGATATGGAGTTATGCCCGCCGAGAGCGCATGTCCTCTTCCCCTCAAGCGGTTTTACTGCTATATCAACTTTTACCCCTTCTCCCGTACCCACTTTTCTCCCGTCATACAGATACAGGTCCCTGTTTGAGGCGCCTATTACCACTTCGCCGTTAATATCCATTCTCTCAAGGAGTTTCCACATAGCTTCATCAGAAGATCTGTAGCAGAGCTCATCATCCCCTTTACCCATGTATCTGCTGGCGTAAAGCGCAGAGAGCTCCGTAAGCCTGGTGGCCTCAAGAGTGAGGTTCCTGTTCATAAATCCTCCGAATGGGTCTTTATCTGAAAAGTATTTCATAATAGTCTGTCATATTATCGCCATAAGAGCATATTTTCAAGACTTTTTCCATCTGATAAAATTTCGGAGGGGTCAAGGATTAATATGATTATTTTATGTCGGATTAATAAATAGGCTTAAAAACGATTAAGATTATAATTTAAGTATGATAGTGAAATACGAACAAGAGGCTTAAGCCTCTTGTTCAAATCATATCATCATGCAAATCAAAAATCAGATAATGATTACTGAATAATCGTTTATCCGGGTTAAAATTTATATTTTGGGTCTACATATTTATAGAATTTGTCGTAAGGAATTTGAGATCTGAGATCTAAATCAGTTCCTGATGCACAGAAAGTTGTGCTACCCTTTTCTGTTCCAATATGAACATGCGGTGGATAAATCTGTTTGCCATTGCCTGTACCTCCTTGCAAACCCGCATAATAACGACCACTAATAGATTTACCTTTTGTAATATAGCCTTCATAACGTTTAGCATGTAAAAAGAAATATGTTGAATTCTCCCGAGAAACATAAAGAGCCAGTTTGCCCATTCCGCTACCATCATGCTGAACCTCATTAACTATACCACTGACAACTGTTCTGAATGTTCCATCCCCCTCCAGTTGATTTACATTCATATCGATACCCTCATGAACGCCTATGGCTGGATCATATTCGCCCCACATATAATATGCATATCTTATATGTATATGGTTTATAAAATCGGTTTCTGTGAATAGATCAAATGCTATAGATCTGGCTTTCATTACATATTCATCAATTCTCGCTGTGTCAACGTCAGGATGAAACTTCTGGTTTGGCTTCCCATTGACAGTGCAGACTTTCCATTTTGGAGCAACAGCTCTTGAATTATCACTCATTATTGGAACATCAATAGTGAAATTTTTAATTTTTGCTTTTGTTGCTTCATCTTTACCCTCAGTTATTGACCTGATATTGGAAAAACCGCTTCTAATGATTTCTAAAGACTCAGCTTCAGTAAATCCCACCTCCTGAAGATAAACTTCATCAACACCCATGTTTTCAAATGTCTCAGACGGGAGATCAATAAATCTGACTTTTTTTGTCGGGACATTTTCATCATCAGTACCTGTATATGTCCCGTCAGTACCATTTTCAATAGCGCTGACACCGGCTGAATTATCATCTTCGCCGGCATAGTCGCATCCGGTTAATAAAAAAATTAAGGATAATAAGACAAAAACAGTTTTCTTCATACACCCCTCCTGGCTGGTTGATTTTTTTTATTAAATTCTGCTGAAGTCAAAAACAGCGATTTTTAACGTCGTTGAGTTATCATCAGCTTTCACTAAAATTATAGTTGCTTTAGATCCATCTGGAGAAAGAGCCGGTATACATTCAGTCCCATATCCCACAATAGCCTCACTGTGACATTCCCTGCCGCTTTTATAGTTATATGCTATAAAACTGCTAATCGGTTTCATATTTATTGTCAGATCAGTCCAGTCTAAACATGAAAGAAAGACAACAGGTTCAGCGGATGAAGCCAGCCGGTAATCCGTCCTTCTTGTCTTTATATTTTCAGGGAGCGGCAGTATTTCAACAAAACCTGTTTCTGCATTATATTTTTCGAACCTGTTCAGATGGTAACCGCCTCCGTCAACAATATCGCACTTAATATAGCAGAGGTTTTCTGAACCCCAGAAAGCGCGAGTATCGTAGGTATATGGCCTTCTATATTTATTTGTTTTATAGCTTTTTTTCAAAGTGTCTATTACTGTTACGCCGTTTATCACATCTCTTTTTGCTGAAGAGTAAATAAGTATATGCCTGCTGTCAGAAGACCAGTTTGGATAATTTATTGATTCAACACCGTCAATATATATCGTTTCATTTTCTTTCTTTTGCCCGTTTATACCTGTATATATGATGTCAGCTCTGATTTTAGGTTCATGCCACAGAGATGCGATTTTTTCACCATCGGGAGAGATTTCTATAAGATGTAGCCCGAAATCTTCAATAGGATATCTGTACCTGTATATTACTTTTTTCTCGCTGAATGAATAGATAACCAGCTCTTTACCTGTTTTGAAGGCAAAGGCGGAGTTATTTATTTTTTTTACATATAAAAAAAACGGTTCATCTCCCATGGGATATTCAGTAATCTTTTCTAATTTATCATTTGATAAATCATATCTGTAAAATTCATACATCGTTTTTAACCAATCGGGTTTTTCAGCAGGTTTTAAGCTCGGGTCCATCTGTTCATAGTATTTAGCAGCCATGATTATTATTGAATTGCTGTCCAGCCATGCCGCATTAAGCCTGTTATAGTTTTCAAGTGACGGCAATGTAAGTATTTTTAACGGCACATTTTTGGTCTCTGAATGAGCCTCTTTAAAAAAATTCATAAATGAACTCCGGAAACCCAGAGGTTCAGCACCACAGGCTGTACAACAGCAAATTATCAATGAAATTAGCAAAATGAGTGATTTATTATTTATATTCATAATTTTTAATTCTTTATATTATAGTTTATATTTTCATTTTTAATCACCACTAAAAGAGCATATTGTCACTGTCAATTCTTTTTTAGAGCACTTAAAACAATTCATCCTAAGAACCGATAGTATTTAAGAAACAATATCGCCGACGGAGAACTTACCGGCGATTCTGTTACGATGCAATTTAATCTCTATACGAGGCTTTAATGGATACAGGCAAAGAATTTGTGGATAGCAGGAACAGGCGAACTGGTAGTTACAGACATGAGCAGTATCTTTACAAATCCGGCGGCTGGAGATTTTACTCTGAATAAACTGAGCCCAGCTATTGGCGCAGGTGCTGACATCTTTCCTTATTTCCCATCGGATATTTTCACAGGTTTTGACTGCAGAACACATATTAACGGTACACAGAGAAACGAGATGGGATCTTGGTGCGTATACACCCTAAGCATGTGTAAATTTTAACGGTTATTTATTACGTTATAACATTTTTGCCTCAGCTGTGTTAGAGTAAAAAGTCATTTACTCTCTAACAGTCTCCTGAAAAACCCTGTA
>DIEX01000015.1:0-69213 GCA_002418835.1 Spirochaetia bacterium UBA5763
AGAAGTACAGCTCACTTGATGAATTCTTGCGCAAGTGGAACAGCTCTGACCGGAAAGAGGCAATAATAACAGAGCTTGAAGAGCAGGGCGTACTTGTTGATGAACTCCTCCAGGCAGTAAACAGGGAGTGTGACCTCTTTGACATTATATGCCACGTTGCATTTGAAATGCCTCCGCTCACAAGGCGCGAACGGGCAAACAGTGTGAAGAAGAGGAACTACTTCACAAAATATGGAGATAAGGCGCGTAAAGTGCTTGAAGCATTGCTTGATAAGTACGCTGATGAAGGCGTACAGCATATAGAGGACATGAAGATTTTAAAGATAAACCCCTTTGACAGTATAGGTACACCGGTTGAGATACTCAATGAGTTTGGAAACAAGCCGGGATACCTTGAGGCTGTGAGGGAACTGGAAAAAGAGATATATAAATTGAGGACGTCTTAAATGAGTGTTAACATAAGCGGTATGATGAAAACAATCCGCAACATAATGCGCGAGGACACAGGGCTTAACGGAGACGCGCAGAGGATTGAACAGCTTGGATGGATGATCTTTCTTAAAGTCCTGTCGGACAAGGAGAAGGAGCTTGAGCTTTTAAATGATAACTATGTTACTCCACTTCCGAAGGAGTACCACTGGGACGAATGGGCTGGTGACGCTGAGGGGATCACAGGTGATGAGCTTCTTAATTTCGTTGATAGAAAACTGTTCCCCGACCTGCGCGGCCTTGACGTGAGCACAGGGAACAGGCGGGCCCTTGTGATACGTGACGTGTTTGAGGGTAACCACAACTACATGAAATCAGGTATAAACCTGCGGCGTGTTTTAAATAAGCTGAACGAGCTTAATTTTAATATAGCAGAAGAGCGGCATCTCTTCGGCGAAATATATGAGGGGATATTAAAGGAACTTCAGAGCGCCGGTAAAAGTGGTGAGTTTTATACACCCCGGGCAGTTACGCAGTTTATAACAGATATGGTGAACCCGAAGCTTAATGAGAAGATTCTTGACCCTGCATGCGGAACCGGTGGCTTTTTAACCTGTACTATTGAACATTTAAAGAAACAGCTTAAAAAGGGGAGCCAGAGAGATGTACTCCAGGAGAATGTTACAGGGTGGGAGTACAAGCCTTTGCCCTTTCTCCTTGCAACGACAAACCTTATACTGCATGACATAGAGGTTCCTAACCTTAGGTATGATGATACATTGAGCAGGCCGCTTACAGAATATAAACAGAAAGACCGCGTTGATGTGATTGTTGCAAATCCTCCATTCGGCGGAGTTGTGTCCAGCGGCTTTGAAAAGAACTTCCCTCAGAACTTCAGAACAAAGGAATCTGCTGACCTTTTCCTTGTGCTGATGATTCACCTTTTAAAAGATAGCGGCAGGGCTGGTATAGTTCTCCCTGACGGGTCGCTCACTGGTGACGGGGTGAAGCAGAGGATAAGGGAACATCTGCTTACAACATGCAACCTCCATACAATAGTAAGGCTCCCCAATTCGGTGTTTCAGCCATATGCAAGCGTTGCAACAAACCTTCTTTTTTTTACAAAGGGAGCGCCAACAAAGGAGATTTGGTATTATGAACACAGGCTCCCTGATGGGATGAAGGCATATTCAAAGACAAAGACAATACAGGTGCATGAGTTTGAGCCGATCAAGGAGTGGTGGAACAAACGGGCTGAAAGCGATGTTGCCTGGAAAGTGTCAATTGATAAGATAAAAGCTGACGGGTATAACATAGATATAAAGAATCCCCATGTAAAAGAGGAGGAACATACATATACAAGCACAGAACTCCTTGAACTGCTGCATAGCTCTTTCAGAAAGAGTGATGAACTGCTTGATAAGCTGAAGAGGGAGCTGGGGAATGGCTAGCTGGAAAAAGGTAAATATAACATTTCCTACCCGAAAACTCGGTGATCATATTGAACCAGTAAAAGCGACTTTAGAAGAAATAAATGATCCTGAATATAGTACAGTATATGGTGTTTCAAATATAGAGGGGATTACAATAACAGGTAAGGAATCAAGTAAAAATATATCAAATTACATTGTGTTAGAAGATGACTGTTTCGCATTTAATCCATATCGAATAAATGTTGGTTCAATCGGTATAAATGATAAGAAATTGAAAGGATGTGTTAGTCCGGCTTATGTGGTCTTTAAAACCAAAAAAACCTTAGATGCTAAATTTCTGTATCACTATTTAAAAAGTGATATAGGTATTCATTTAATAAACTGGTATGGAAATCGTGGTGGAGTTCGAGATGCGCTTCGGTATGATGATTTATGTAAAATAGATATTCCAGATAAAGATATTGGTGAACAACAGAAGATACTTGAAAGACTTGATTATACATCAGATATTATAAAAAATTTATCTGATGATTTTAATAATCAAACATCATATTTAAAACAACTCCGACAATCAATACTTCAGGAGGCCATTGAGGGGAAGCTCACTGCTGAATGGAGAGCTTCGACAACTCTCAGCCTTCGCAAATCAGGAAAGGAAATAAAAGGTAATCCGGATTATGATGCTGCTGCATTGCTTGATGTTATTAAGAAAGAGAAGGCAAAACTTATTGCTGAAGGTAAGCTGAAGAAGGAGAAGCCTCTGCCAGAGATTGAGGATAGTGATAAACCTTTTGACTTGCCGGAGGGGTGGGTGTGGTGCAGGTTGGGTGATGTTGGGTTATTTGGTCGGGGAAAATCAAAACATCGACCGAGGAATGATGCTATTCTATTCAAAGATGGTTCCATCCCTTTTATACAAACAGGTGAGGTCGCTCAATCTAAATACACAAATGGGATAATTTTTAAAGCAGATCGTTTTTATAATAAAACCGGATTGTTACAAAGTAAATTATGGTCTAAAGGGACACTTTGTATTACAATAGCTGCTAACATCGCTGAAACAGGTTTTTTAGGTATTGATGCTTGTTTTCCTGATAGTGTCGTTGGTTTTACATCAATAACCGGTGATGCATTATCATGGATCATTAAACATTATTTAAAAACTATCCAATCTGATATAATTCGATTTGCACCTGCGACAGCACAGAAGAATATAAATCTTGATATTATATGGTCTTTAGCTTTCCCTCTCCCGCCACTTGCAGAACAGAAGGCAATCGTTGAACGTGTAGATAATCTTCTTGCTTTGGTTGATGTTCTGGAGAAGCAGGTGAATGAACGGAAGGTGTTGGCAGAGGAGTTAATGCAGAGTGTGTTGAGGGAGGCGTTCGGGTGAGTAACATAAAACCTCCTCACATCGATTGGTTAGTAAATAGTGGAATAAAACTGAAGACATCTGATGGTAAAAATGTTGAGGTATGGGATTTTCTTCACATCGATGATGATATAGTGATTGCTGAATGGGCTAAACATTTTCGAAATCATTATTGTTCAGATCATGAAATAGATGAATTGAGAGATGGAACCGGATTATCGAGGTCAGACTATCTGCTAAATTTGGTTTTTCCTGATTCTTCATTGGCACCTGGGCCAAGCATAAGAGCTGGTGATTTTGGAGAAATTCTAGTCGCAGATTATCTGCGTTTTATATTACAGTACTGGGTCCCACACTTTAGATATGATGATAAAGCTGTTAGGGATGAATCAACAAAAGGGGCGGATATTTTAGGTTTTAAATTTTTTTCTAAAAATGAAAGTCAAAAAGATATATTGGCAGTTTACGAAGCAAAAGCAAAATTAACTGGTGATCCTGTAAATAGACTTCAAGATGCTATAAATGACTCTGTTAAAGATATTACAAAACTTAGGAGTTCAATTTCTTTAAATGCATTAAAGCGTAAATTAATTAGGGAAAAGCGAATTGAAGAAGCATCTAAGGTTAAACGTTTTCAGAATCTTGTAGATCGACCTTATAAAGAAATTTCTGGTGCAGCGGCGATTCTTTCAAATAATGTATATGATGAGCAATTGTTGAAAACTACCGATACATCAATTCATCCAAATAATAATTTAAAATTATTAGTTATTAAAGGTGAAGATTTAATGCCATTAGTCCATAAACTTTATGATAAGGCTGCAAATGAAGCCTGAGCAAATGTCGCAAACATTTTTAGCTATCACTAGATCAAAAGCTAAAATGATTGAATATAATGTTCCTGAAGAATATAGGGATATTAATTTTAATGGGGATACGGAACGACTATTCCCATTATCAATAGGATTATTAGGGGATCTCGCTGCAAATATCAATGGTGAAGAATCGTCTATTATAAATGCTCAGGATTTACAAAATCATATTATTTTTTCTGCTCATTTCTTCGATTCATATTTTCAAACAAGGTTGAATAAAGAATTGGATGATTATTTAATTTTGCTTGGTTCTTCATCTTATTATTTATGTGATTATCCTGGCAGTTCAAAAGTGTTAGCTTATAAAGTTGAAAGTAATACTTTTTCGAATAATGGGGAGTGTTTAGAAAATTTGTTACTATGGCTTTTAAGAGGGAATATCCCATCTGAACCACTGAATAACGTTGGTGTTTTCATTGATGATGTAAATAAAATAAAAAAAATGGTACAACAATTTTTTTCAACAGGTGAAGAAGGTGAAGGTCTTCTTTTATTTGCTGAACAATTCCGAGATAAGATTTATAATTCCGGTAATTCAACGTATTTACTTCTAGGGGACTTAATTTTAGCAATAATTAAGAAAAAATATAATAATTCAAGTTGGATAAAGATACCGGAATATTCTGGAATTGATATTAGCAAATGGTTAGAAGTACTTTTAAAAGATTCATTTATAAAAGAGTTATGGCCGGCACAACATCTTCTTGGGGAAGCTGGCGTGTTTAAAGGCAAATCAGCAGTAGTTCAAATGCCAACAAGTGCAGGTAAAACAAAAGCATCTGAATTAGTTATACGTAGCGCGTTCATTGCTGAAAGAACTTCGCTTGTAGTAATTGTTGCCCCTTTTAGAGCTCTTTGTCATGAAATAAAAAACAGTCTCGCTACATCATTTTTAGGTGAATCGATAAAAGTAGATGAATTAACAGATGTATTTCAAACTGATTTTGATTTAGAAGAATTACTAGAAAACAAACAAATCCTTGTTGTGACACCAGAAAAACTTTTATATGTACTTAGACACAATCCAGAGCTGGGAAATAAGATTGGACTTATTATTTTTGATGAAGGGCATCAATTTGATAGTGGTACAAGAGGTATAACTTATGAATTGTTGATCACTTCCCTACGTTCATTATTGCCGGAATATTCTCAAACAATACTTATTTCAGCAGTGATCAGTAATGCAGATGTAATAGGTAGTTGGTTAATTGGTGATGATTCACAAGTAGTTTCAGGTATAAATTTAAATCCAACTTTTCGGACAATTGGTTTTGCAAGCTGGGTAGATTCTCTAGGTCAAATAAAATTTATAACAGATAATGAATCAGGAATTGATAGTTTTTTTGTCCCAAGAGTTATTGAGCAACATACTCTACAAAAAAAACCAAGGGAAAGTAAATTAAGAGTATTTCCAGATAAAACTGATGGACAATCCATTGCTTTATATTTAGGGCTTAAACTTGTACCGAATGGAAGTGTGGCAATTTTCTGCGGAAGGAAAACAACTGTAACAAGTATATGCGAGAATGCGGTTGAAATATACGAGCGAAATATTTCTATTGATCCACCCGCAATTATTTCTAATCAAAAAGAAATGAATCGTATTTATAATCTATATAAAAATAATTTTGGTGTTAATGAAACGGCTACCAAGAGTGCTAAACTAGGAATATTTACTCATCATGGTGATACACCTCATGGAATCCGTCTAGCTGTGGAATATGCTATGCGTGAAAATCTTATTCACTTTGTTGTATGTACTTCGACTTTGGCACAAGGCGTAAATTTACCTATCAGGTATCTTATTGTAAATAGTGTATATCAGGGATTGGAGCGAATTAAAGTTAGAGATTTTCATAATCTAATGGGTAGAGCCGGAAGAGCGGATCAACATACAGAAGGGAGTATATTATTTGCAGATTCAAATATATATGATAAGAAAAATTCAAAAGATGAAGATTGGCGTTGGGATCAGGCAAAAGAATTGTTAGATCCTAACAAATCTGAACCATGCATTAGTAACCTTTTATCTCTTTTTCATCCTTTAAGAAGTGATAATGGCAAAAACACGTTAGATATTAATATAAAATATCTTATCCATTTATATAATAATAATCCGGAACAAATAGACATTGAATTAGAAAATATTTTAAATGAACATAAAGGTAAACAATTTACTTTTAAAGGTTTGAGAAAACAGATTGATTGGAAAATTAGTTTACTCTCATCTGTCGAGAGTTTTCTTATATCAAATTGGGATACAGATGATACATCAATTAATGAAGAAGGGATTGAGGATCTTGCTAAATCTACACTAGCATACTTCATAGCTGATGATAAAGATAAAAATAGTATTGTTAGTTTATTTAGATATCTTGCAAATAACGTTACAGAAAAAGTACCTAACCGTGAATTAAGAAAAGTATATGGGCGAACTTTATATGGTATCACAGAGGCTCAGGATGTGGAGATATGGGTAAGAACTCACATAGATGAATTTGTATCTTCTGAAGATTTGCTAGACTTAATATGGGATTTGATGATTAAAAAAATCCACACCAAATCTTTTCAGACATGTAATAAACCTGAAATTTTAAAGCCACTTGTAAGTTCATGGTTAAGTGGAAATTCATATTGTGAAATATATAAAATTATTACAGAATCAGATGCCAAAAAGGGATTAGGTTTAAAACCTAGAAAGTATAAAATTGAAGATGTTGTTGATATGTTTGAAATGGGTATTGCATATGATGGAATTTTGTTAATTGGAGCTGTTGTAGAATTCATTCAGTTTATTGATAATGATGATAAAGATATAATCGTTGGTAAAATGCAGCTATTCCAAAAAAAGCTTAAGTATGGCTTACCAAGTGATCTATCTATCATTGTTTATGAATTGGGTTTTGTTGATAGAGTTATAGCTCAAGAATTAGCAAAAAATCTTTCTTGTTCAGCTTATAGAAAAGACGTTATAAATGCTTTAAAATCCAATGCTGCTTTTTTTGAATCATTAATTGAAAAGTATCCAACATATTATCATGTTGTGCTTGATAGATATATCGGTAATCAAGTTAGTAAGACAGCCGAATAGTATTCTCAAATGAAAAATAATAGAAATCGAATTTATTATAAATTCCGGAGCTTCGATAACGATGGTTATAATCTTAATAATCTTCAGAATGATTGTATCTTTGCGTCAAATATCTCGCAGCTAAATGATCCTTTTGAAGGACTTATTGATAATTCAAAAATGTCGATTGAATTATCGGTACTAAAGCGACTTGGTGCCGATAAACAGGCTGAAATTTTAAAAACCGGTCTTAACGACTTTTTAGAATTAAGGAACAAGACCGGAATTTATTCGATGAGTCAGGACTGGCAGAGTGAACTTCTTTGGGCTCATTATGCTGATTCTCATAAAGGGTTTTGTATTGAGTATGATATTGAATATCTGACAAGGTTTTATTACCAGCGTTCCTATTTTATCAAAGTTAAATATGTTGATTCTCCGGTAAATGTATCAGTTTTAAAGATGTTTAAAAAAAAGCTGGCTACTGTCGAAATAGTTAAGCTGATGAATGGAATTAAATCTCTGCCGTGGTCTTATGAAAAAGAATACCGGATTGTTTTCGATGAATGTGGAACCAAAAACATAGATAAAAGAGGATTGAAGTCAGTCATCTTGGGTGCAAACATCAGTAATGATAATAAGCTCAGAATACTGGATATTCTTTCAAAGAAAACTGTTAAAGTTTATCAGGCGAAACTGGCAGATAATAGGTATATCATTGATAGAGAATTAATTCATGAATTTAATGAAGAAATTAAAGAGAAAGACTTTTTTCAGGATATCGATCCTTTTTATTTAAGTGAAGATTATCTGGAAGAGAATTATTCTAAAAAGCATCTTATTGAAAAGGCACTTAATATTGTTCGTGCTGAACCTTATGTTACCAAGATTAATCATTGTACAGTTTTAAAAGAAAAAAACAAAACTAAGATATCTATATGGGCTGAGATAG
This sequence comes from Spirochaetia bacterium UBA5763, assembly GCA_002418835.1. Taxonomy (GTDB): domain Bacteria; phylum Spirochaetota; class UBA4802; order UBA4802; family UBA5550; genus UBA5550. The sequence goes on from DIEX01000015.1 coordinate 8,135, forward strand.
AAAAAGACTGGAGACCACAGGTCAATTTTTCTTTTGATGAAGAAGTATTAAAGCAATTAGATATTTAAAAGGAATGAGTAATGGCGTCTAATTATCTGGAGCAAGTGTTAATTGAATGGTATGAGTATAAAGGATATTTCGTAAAAATAATATCAATGTTGGTAAGCGTGCTAAAGGCGGGTACGAAGCTGAACTTGATATTGTTGCTTTCAATCCTGTAAATAATCATCTTGTTCATCTTGAGCCATCAATGGATGCAGATAGTTGGGAGAAAAGAGAAAAAAGATATAAACAGAAATTTAATGCAGGGAAAAAATACATTCCTCAATTATTTAAAGGATTCGCAATTCCGGATGAAGTTGAACAATTGGCTATATTCGTTTTTGGAAGTAATAAGAATCATAAAGCAATAGGCGGCGGTAAAGTTGTTTTGTTTTCTGAGATTATAGGTGAAATATTTTCAGAACTTCAAAATAGAAAAATCGCAAATGCGGCAGCGTCAGAACATATGCCTTTACTCAGAAGTTTTCAGTTTGTAAACGAATATAAAGAGATAGTAAAAAAAGTCTGGCAATAGAAAAATTTTGTGTTAGAAATGGATGTCGCGTATAAATGTAAAAATATTGGTTTATGATAGATGATTTGACAGACCTTTAGAACAGTGGTTTAAAGCTTATTAATAAATTTACACTCTTTAGCATAATTCGGTTCTCTAATATCTTTGCCGGTTTTTGAGCATCTGATAAATCTGAAACCGCTATCAGTAGTTATAAGATCACAATATGTACATAAATGACAGCTGATAACAGAAATACCATTTTTATAAGCTTTATTTATTTCATCAATATATTCAGGTGAAAACCTCCAGCTGCTTCTCATTTTTTCATCGAATTGTTTAGAGGATATGTCGGTATGTACAGAGTAACAGATGTTAACATTCTCGGTGCTATATAATTTACTCTTAGGGCTTTCTGCTATAAAAACAGAAGTACCATCATTGAAAACAACAAATTTAACAACTATACTTTGTTGATATGCAGCTTTTCTTCGCTCTTCCTCTTTTTGTTTTTCTATTTTTAGTTTTGCTTTTAATTTTCTAAATTCAATTTGTTTGCGTTTTTCTTCTTCGTTAGCTTTTACAATTCTGACTTCTTTTTCTTTGTTAAAAGTATTTAATTGGATTGAATATATTGAATTTTTATCAGGTGAATATTTTTCACAAATCAAATTTGAATTTTCAATTATCGAGTCTGTAAATTTACAGATGATTGTATGGCTTAAGTAATCATTCTTAATATTATAAGTATGACTTAAACAGAGATGGCAATTCTTTATAGTAATATTCTTGATGAAAGCTTCTTCTATGTCATCGATATATTGTTGTGATTTACCCAGGTTATTATCAGAATCAAATAATGAATCATATTTGTGTGAGTTGTAATCTTTCTCATACATGATATAATTTTTTATTTTTGTATGTTCATAGTATGTAAATGATTTCAAAATTGATTTTCCGGATTTATATACAATAAATCTTCGAAGATTTCCTTTTTGACATTCTTCCGGTTTGAGAAAAATGAAAGCTGGTTCGATTGGATAGTTGTGCAGTCTGAATTTTATGTTCTCTTTTGTGAAATAATCATTCTTTAATGCCCGGATTTGCTCTTCATTTTCTATAAATATTTCAATTATTCTATTACCGGATAGACTTTTGTTTTCATCAACACCATGATGAACAGTAATTTCGATATGCAGTTTATTCCCTGAATTATTATATAAAAGTATATCCGGCCTAAAATTACCTTCTTTTTTTTCAACACAGACATTTGTGAAGTCTTCAAGTATATTTAGATCAATAATTTGTGTATCCAAAAGACATCTATGTTTATTAAATTCGGGGAAGTGGCATTTGCCGCAGAAAACATTCTGTTCAACTTTTATGAAGAGTGGATTGCCAGTATTGATTCTTTGTCGGATTGACTCACTGAGTATGCTTATAGAAGCAGAATGAAGATATGTTTCACCGGCAGCGCATGTGATTACTTCATCCTGAGGCTTATGGTGGAAGTGTTTAACCTTTTTCTGGCCGATATGAGGGATGAGTTCATTTTGACATTCAATACAAAGATATTTTTTACCATTGACTGATTCTTTTGTAAGGTCATTTATATCAACAGTATAATCTGATTCATCTTTTGCAAATTGATATTTAATCATACTTATGTAAGAAATGAGGTAATATTTTTTTCAATACTTTTTTGTTTAAGAATTAAGAAGCCTCCACGAATGGAGGCTTCTATTGGTTTTACTGAATATGCTATTTCTTTTGTCGATTTGAAAATCGATCAAATCTTAATCCTATCTTAGAAGTCGTAGATTTTATCAATAAAGTCTTATTAAATTTCAATATTACTAATATTATTAAATCGATTTATCTATTTCATCAAGCAGAGAATCGAGATTTTGATACTTGGAAGGATTTTTTAAGAAAGTAATAAAAGCTTTATAAATTTTTTTATTTATATGTATATCAAAATATCGGATTGCTCTTTCTAATTCTTTTAGATCTTCATTGCTTGGTTGTTCATTTAGGTGCTTTATAAAAATTGAAAAAGCTTTATCGAGAAAGTTTTTGATTGCATAGTATCCTTGATTATAGTTTTCTATTTCAGTAGATGAGAATTTAGGATCATAGCCTTCTCCCATCGTTATAAAACTAACTAAACATTCAAAAAAATCCTTCCACATTCTAATGCTGATTGGTTTCTTTGTAGAGTCGGGAGATGCTTTATCAATTTCATCTAATCTTTCAGTTAAGTCATTATTAATAAATTTTTCATATGCATAAGGTCTTATTTGATATAATTGAATGTATGATTTTAAAGATTTAAAAGTCCAGCCTAGAGCCCACTCATAGTTTTTATTGCCATTAGTTAAAAAATAAGCTGTCATTCGGCATTCATGGGCTTCAATTCTTAAAAATTCACCTTTATTTATCTCATTTTGTTTTTTTGCTTCAATTATTTGTTTTGAAACTTCTTCCTGTACTTTTTGTTCCAGTATAAATTTAGGCAAAAAGATAGCAGTCGCAACAAATATTCCATAACTACTTATAATAAATGAAAAAGTTGCAGTTGGATCGCTGATATTAGTTGCGAGTTTACCTGTGATAAGATTGATTAGTGAAAATGATGAAATAATAACCAGTAAAATCAGAAGAAAAATGACGATCATGTGAATAATGTTTTCAAAAGAAATATTATAGTATTTCTGTTTTTTATTTAAAGGTTTTATCTTTGTTAAATGCATAATATCCTCTATTAAAATCATATAAATTATTTATTCAAATTTGAAAAAGATTAAGTATTTATAGAAATCAGTAAATTATTTTTTTATAAATTATGATATTAAAAATAAATATTGTCAGGCTTCAGAATAAATAAATGGTAATTTTCTTCAATACGCTTTTCTGCAGGTATCACGCATATATAGATACATGAAATCCAGAGATTGAGGGTGAAGGGGTAGCGCTTCATCCGGTTTCTCTCAACTCCGCCCGATATTCACTGTTCAGGAATCTCTATATTTTTAGAGTGAAGTTTGTTCGGAACATGAATTAACTCTGATTCGTCAATTATTTCATCCTTGACAGACTTAAATACAGGCCATAATCGTTTTTGAAAAATACCTGGATTAGTATTATGAAAAAGTTTGTTCTTATTATAATGATTTTATTGAACTTATGCAGTACCACGTTATTTTCAACAGATATCCGCAATCCGGAAGGTCTTAAACTTTACTCATATATTGTTCTTCTTTATTACGAGAATGTCCATTTTGTTAATAAAATTGAGAAAGAAAAAATTACAGTTAATGAATTATTTCAGAATGAAACTGTAAATCATACAAGATATATCAGCTACATGAACAGTCTTGGTGATAAAAGAATTAAAAGCCTGGCTCAGGAGATGTTTGATTATTATAAAGACCGGAATTCTTTTACTGCTGAAAAATTAGATGTACTTGAGAAATCTTTAGAGAATGAAAACATACTGGTTAAATTCAATGTTAACAACAGATCTGAACATTATATAGACTACTTATTATTCGGTAAGCTGGAAAAACTTTCTGTAAAATCACCATTATTTAAGGATGTGGAAGATTACTATAATATAATCCCTTATCTCCCTTATGATGATCTGAGAACAAGCAGCACTACTTTTTATCCTAACTTAATTCATATAAATATGAATGAGATGTACTATGATCACAAAATATTTCTGGATATTCTTTCCGGTAAAAACAGTATACCGCTATATCTTGGGGTACCAATTGATGATAATATACGAAGTGCTGTAAAAAAAGCATATCCGGATAAGAAATGTACAGTCAGTGATGTCAGAATATTGATGGAAAACATGATTTTAACAATGCAGATAGCAAGGGAAAAACTCAAAATAAAAGAACCACCGGTAACAAGAGGATTCGGATTATCATCGGTTATATATGATTCACCATATGAAGGGCTTATATTGCTTTATGCGTATCTTCAGTATGATAAAAAAACTGAATACTCCAAAGCCGCAAACAATTTCATTAAGTTTACTTCTGATAAAACCGGGAATGACTCAATAAAAAAAGATCCTTCATTGCTATGTTCTATGACAAAGGATGATCTTGCAAAAATTGCGCATGAATATTATCTCTATCTGTTGAAGGAACGTGAGTTGTATTAAACAATATAAGTCCCAGGCGTGAAGATATACAGAAGATGGAGAAGTTTAAGGTGAAGGGGTAGTGCTTCATCCGGGAGTCGCCGTTCATGGAGCGGACAGGACATTGGTATGTGTGCTGCCTTGAGAAGTGGGCATAATTATATCCATTTACGTTATAGAAAATAACATTCCCGGTGCGTCCATGAATGGACTTTACAGGTGACCTGAATTTAACCTTTGCCATTTTTTATGCCGGGTTTACTGGTGAGAGTTATACACCCCCGCTCTTAAGCAGTATCAAGTAAATTTTTATAATCTTTATTCTTGTAATTTTTCCTGTGTCGTAAAGAGCAGTACTATCCGTTCATCCCGCCCTGTAAGTACCGGTTTAAGACTGTTAATAAGATCTTTCGCGCGTTCTGCTGCATCAGAAAGTACTGTATTAAATCCGTTAAGCTCATTATCTGTTATCTGCATACGGAGGCGCAGCCCTTCCATTGCGAATTTCATTGTCTCAATTGCCCCGTTTATTTTATAGAGCTTGTATTCAACGTCTGTTGTATTGAAGGAATGTATTTCCATGAGAGCCTCCGGTGTTTGATATAATATTCTATTTTGGGATATTCTATAATAGGATATATATTATACAAGTGAAAAATTCAATTTATACAAAAGAATACCAGGCTTTCCTTAAACGTCTGAAACAGGCCCGGCTTGATGCCGGTTTAACACAGGCAGATGTGGCAAAACAGCTTCAGCAGCAGCAGTCATACGTATCGAAATGTGAATCCGGCGAGAAGCGGGTTGATGTTATTGAGCTTATGAGGTTTGCAAAGCTATACGGTAAAACAATAGACTGGTTTGTTCAGTGATTATTTCACCGTTCTGTTTTGGTCTTTTTACATCGCTTGAGCGGGTCTATCTTCGGTAACATTCATGGAGCGGACAGGACGTCCGGCGACCGGTGCGTGCGCCGCAGGACGCGGCTTCACGCCCTGCAATAGTATCGGTAAAGCATGACCACGGAAAATTATTGCCAGAGAAAATATTGGTTTACTTAAAATATTTGTTGCATAAAGAAGCCGCTCCGGCACCTGAGGAGCGACGCGCATGGAGGCGCTAGTGCAGCACACCAACAGGACGTTGGTATGTGTGCTGCCAAGGCTCTCTGCCGCCTGAAGAGCCGCGGGCGACAGGCCAGGACGGCCTTAGTGTGGAACGCTGACAGGATGTCAAAAAAGCGTTCCACTTTCGCGAAGGGGTGGGCGGCTCCACCCCTTGCAGCAGAAAGTTAATGATAGAATAAGTAATCGCAAGACCGCCAATTGTGAGATAGGGATTTTTTTAGTACACGTAAAAAACCGTTTAAAGCATAAAGTTTTTAAACCACAACAGATTGCCACGTCGCTGGCGCTCCTCGCAAAGACAGAGGCAGATATTCTCACAACTTTTTTAAAAAAATAAAAAAATTATTTAAAACTCCCCAACCCCCTTCGTATCTACTACAGGGAGCGGCAATATACTCCCTGAATAAAAAAAGAAAGAGGGAACATGATGGGTCTGATTAAAAAATGGTTAAAAATGCTTTTTAAAGGTTTATCGCGTGAAAGAATACCACAGGATGAAGAGATTGAAAAACCCCCATTGCCATTCACCGCACCCGATCCGGGTGCGAGAAAGAGATTTTTTACTGTACATAACTTCTGTAACAAAAATTTTTTCACATTTCTATTCATTCAATCGTATATAGATTGATAGATATAAAGATACTTGACTCAGTAAAAAATGCAGAGTAAACTCTGTTAATAACATTACGAAAATACAATCTGTCTGAAGAGGTAAAATGACACCGCAGGTAAAGAGAATTCTTGATGAGGTAAATAAACTGACTCCCTATGAACGGGCGGAGATAATTGATCTTATCCTGGACAGTTTTGATAATCCTGTTGATAAGGATGTTGAAAAAGCCTGGGTTGATGAAGCAAAACGCCGGCTTGCTGCATATAGAAATGGAGAAACGGGTCTAAAATCAGAAGAAGAGGTTTTCAGCAGTCTGGTGAGTGATAACAAAGAATGAAAATCTTTTTTATTGATGAAGCATCAGATGAATTTAGGGATGCAGTTGAGTATTATAATGAACAGCGTCAGGGACTCGGTTTTGAATTCGCTAATGAAGTTAAAGCAACATTGTCAAGAATTGGTATTTATCCTGTAACCTGGCCTGAGCTTGAATCCGGTATAAGAAAGTGTATAATTAAGAGATTTCCTTATGCGCTTATTTATACGATTGAAGATGATCTGATAATTATTCTTGCTATTATGCACATGAAAAGAAAACCGGATTACTGGAAGAATAGAAATAATAATTGAAATAAGGATAGTAAAATAAACCGCTACACTGCCAGGTGTGAGGTGAGTTTATAGTACACATAAAAATTCTGGTTAATACTTAAAGTGCTTTAAACCACAACAGATTAGCTTACAGCTCTTCCGAAGGTCGTCTCAGTCGCTGGCGCTCCCCGCAATGACAGGGTGGGGATACACTGCTTTTCAAAATAACAGTCTAAACCGGTGTTGTAATTATTTTACCTTTAGAATAATCTATCTCAACTTTAAATCTTCTGAAAAAGTCAAGACCGGAAAAGTTTGATTCACCTGTGTATCTGAAAGCGGCAGATTTTGTCTGAACCGGTCCGCTGTATATGTCTTTTTTATTTTTGGAATGATGTTTAACAATACCGGATTTCAGATGGCCCGTATCATCTAAATCAAAATCAATAATCAGAAGCCATTCATCAGGATATCTGTTTTTCATTTCATTCCAGGTGAGTTTGTCACCCATAGTAAAACTCCCTTTATTCAGTATTTATTACTGAGACATAATATATCTGTAATATTTAACATGTCAAGAATATCAATTTCTGATATTAGAAATATTGGAAGATACGTTTTGAGCAGGTGAGGCCGACTCTGCTACATTCAGAGACGGCATGATTATTTACTGAATGTTAAAAGTTAATAATTCTATTCTTCAGCTTTTTCAATTTCTGCAGTGAATAAAGGGTTTGAATAAACAATAAAATTACCTGTTATAAAAAAGCCGATAAGACAGAAAAGTACACAGGTAAAAACGGCTTCATTGCTTTTTATAAAATCTTCAACTGCCGGAATGCTCTGTGCGAAACCGATTGTAACAGCGGTGAGAATAAATATCCTCAGTGCCATGGTATATTTCCCGGAATTAACGGAAAGTATTTTCCACCCCGCGAGTGCTGTAATTATTCCCCCTATGTAGAAGAATATAAAAAAGATACTGTTGTCTTTCAGAAATACATCTATCCCGAACCAGAATATAGCAAAAAATACAAGTATTGTGAGCATCCCCTTGAATCCGGTGTTATTTTTATAGATTTTTATTCTGTCAGCTATTCTTATCATTTTTAGTAAATACCTCTCTGTTATTAAGAGGATACTGTTTGTATAGTTTTATCCGGTAAAGTGTTTTTCCGGTTTGTGATATAAACAGGCGAATAATTTTAAGCTTAGTTTGCGGCCTGTCACGAAAATTTACCGGGCGCGTACACCTCTCTGTCTAAAAAAATTTTGAATAATTCCCGCCATAATCGTATATAAATAAACCGGTATAAAGATACTTGACTCTGTAATAATTGCAGGTTAAACTCCGGTAAGATTATTATAATGCTATGATTCTGAAGCAGTAAACTATTCTGCGTGGTTAGATAAAATAAATGTTATAATAATAAAAGGTCTGAATGAATATAATAAATACGATTGCCGTGATTATCACATCATTCATCGCGGTTTTTACTTTTTTAAAAGCTCTGATGGAATATGTAAAGCAGGGGAAACTAAAACGTGCGGAATTGCTGGAAAGATACAGAGGTAAATTCTCAGCCGGGAAGTACTTTTCTGAAATTACCAGGTACATAGAAGAAGATGATAAACGGTTAAAGAAAATAGAAAGAGTTTACCGTTATGATTATCTCTGTTTCTTCGAAGAGATTTCGGTTCTGCTGAACTCCGGGATATTCAGAAAGGAGATTATATATTATTTCTTCGGATACTATGCGATCAAAACTTCCGAGAGTAAAAATTTCTGGTTTGATATAGATATCGAGAGTGAGTATCTGCAGGAGTTTAAAAGATTTGTGGATATAATGAGAGATTATGAAGATAAAGTAGTCAGGAACAAAGAGATCAGGATGAGGATGCTGAAGGTCTGATTACCCGGAGCTGTCGGCCCACAATAAACAGGGTATCAGAGGAGATTGTAACGATATTGTCGGATAACAGTCGGGAGTATTGTGGCCGTCCGGATCAGCATCCTTTTGAGTTGTTTCTGCAATTGGAGAATGTACTTCAGGAGAGTTGTGTAAAGCGAATAATATTTCTAAACGGTTTTAAAAAAATATAACACCATTATTGCATAAACGATTCAGCTTAAGGAGAGTAAGATGTGGAACCCTGCAGATTAACAATTACAGCCGAACCGCTTAAGGCATTATTAAAAACAACTTTTCGTCATGCTTCTGCAACTCGAAGTGAAGGTGAAAGTATATGGGTGAAAGCAGAAAGAGGTAAATTTACCGGTTTCGGCGAGGGTTGCCCCAGGACCTATGTAGCTGGTGATGATATAGAATCAGGCATCCAATGGATTAATGACTACTGTTTAAAAAAGGATCTGTCTTTTCAATCTTTGGCGGATTTGGAACAATGGGTTGAAGAGAACGAAAATGAAATAGATATTTACCCCTCCGCATGGTGTGCTGTTGAAATGGCACTTCTCGATCTGCTTGCACGAGAGAAATACTTCTCAGTTGAAAGACTATTCGGATTAGATAAAAACATACTTCGCAGTCAGTATACTGCAGTTATTGGTGATGACAAAACCTGGAAATATTCATCAATGGTTGACCAGTATCTGATCCGTGGATTTAAAGATTTTAAAATTAAACTAAGCGGAAACTTCGACCGTGATTTAGAAAAACTGAATATACTTGAGACTTTGGCTGAACAGCATCATACTGCTTCTCTTCGTGTCCGTCTTGATGCAAATAATTTATGGCATGATCGTTGTGAAGAAGCAATAGACTTTACAAAGAAACTCGGGATAGAACGCTTCTTCGCAGTAGAGGAACCTGTGACAGCAGGAAATATTGATGATATAAGTTTATACAGCACTTCAATAAATCTGCCGGTCATTCTTGATGAAAGCCTCTGTACGATGGGCAATTTAAATATGTTTAAAAATGTCCCCGGGAAATATATAGCTAACATTAAAGTATCGAGAGTGGGCGGCCTTATCCGTGCATTGAAAATGATATCTGAAATTAAAAAGCTTAAATGGCCTATTATTATCGGGTGTCATGTTGGTGAATCATCATTATTAACAAGAGCCGGGTTGATAGTTTCCTCCGCATCTGAAGAAAGCCTCCTTGCACATGAAGGAGCTTATGGTGATTATTTGTTAAAACGTGAACCGGTTTATCCGACGCTGAAATTCGGCCGGGAAGGGATTCTTAATTTAAATGAAGCATATTATACCAAAACAGTACATGGTCTTAATATAATAAAACCTGACAATTGGAAAAATGGTTTTGGCTTGCAATGCCGCATGTCATCAGCAGTTGAGGACAAATCCCCTGAAATCGGTTTTATTGAAATGCCGGATAAATATAAGATTCATTACCGTCGTTGGGGTGCTGCAGAGGGGGAAGATGTAATATTGCATTTACATGGAGGGATGAGCCATTCCGGATGGCAGGCTCCGCTGGCAGTAAAATTGCAATCTAAAGACACAAATCTGACTTTTATTGCTGCGGATCGCCGGGGATGCGGTTTAAATGATAAAAGAGGTGATCTCGGTTCAGTCTATTCAGTTATTGATGATATACAGCAGCATATCAGGTTTCTTAAAAAAACATTCAACCGGGTTCATCTTGCCGGCTGGTGTCAGGGGGCTCAATACGCTGTAATAACCGGATGCCGGATGAGAGATATGCTTTCAAGCTTGATACTTTTAACTCCCGGATTCTTCTGGAATGAACGGTTCAGATCAGTTTTAAGCATTACTGAAACAGTAATCATGGATATGATAACCGGATTTAAATTAAAACCTGATAGAAATGATGCATGTATTCCGGTACCTATGGAACCGACTGATTTTACATTAGATGATAATTGGCTTGATTATATTGAAAAGGACCCTTTAAAAACCACATCGGTTTCATTAAAATCCGCAGGTATCATGGATGAAATTCAGGAAATGTCATGGGAGTCATTACTGCGTAATAAATTGCCGGCGCTTACAATTATAGGTAAAAATGATCGGATTGTTGATAATGAAAAGGTTCGTCAAGTGTTAGATGTTATATGGAAGGATAAAAGTTATAATCATATTATAACATTAGAAAGCGGGCATTCTGTACATTTTGAAAAGACTGATGAAGTCGCTTCTGAAATAATTAACTTTATAGGAAAAAGAAAAAATATATAACCGGAGAATGAACGAAAAATGTTCTAAGCAGCTGATATGAACAAGGAGCATAGTGAAAACAAACCACTGATCACTTCACTGGGTTTTCATCCTCAAACGCTTATTCAGCATATTGCCCCCGATAATACTATCAGTCAAAGAGAGCTTATTAATTTATGGAATCGTCTTCACTTCACCGATTGTATGGTCGATATAGTTGTTTATCACCTCAAATTTCAAAAACACTTCATCATAAAAGCTTATCCAGACCCATACAGCAGCAATGTATTGACTTGCAGATTTCCTGAAGAAAGCCTTGAATTTATAGCAGAAGCCAGTTTTTTATATATTCTTCTAGTGAATAATCCTGAAGTATCTCTTTCCATTATTAAAATTCGTGACCTTCAACAGGAGCAGCTTTCATTTTACATTCCTGAGAAGGTATATAGATTGAAACGACGTATAACAGGAAGATATCTCTGCGAAGGTATTCACGCATCAATCACCCGGGATGGATTTAGGGCAGAGGGACGATTGACTGATTTCAGCTCAATGTCTTTTGCTGTCATTATCAACCCGGAGAATATACAATCTTTAGAGCATTTTAAAACGGATTGCTTAACGGAGATTAATTTATACCGGAACAGCCAGATTATTTTTTCATCAATTTGTCAGTATATCCGTATATCTGATAGTGTTATTGTTTTTTCCAGGCCATCAAAGCAGCAGGACTATCCCGTTCGGAAGATACTGCGTTATCCATATGCCCGGCTAAAGCCATTACCGGTAGTCAGATTTTTTCACCCCATTATAAAAAAAAATATCGAAATGGATGTTCATGAATTATCGGTTTTCAATTTTTCAGTCAATGTCTCATCGGATGAAGATGTATTTATGGCAGGCATGATTATACCGGAACTTTCAATTATATTTAAAAGTGATTTAATAATAAAATGCAAAACCCGTATTAGTAGCCGGATTGCGACAAAGAAGTATATTAGCTATGAATTCAGAATTCTTGATATGGATTTGAATTCTTATAATAGACTGGACAGTATAATAATGAACTCCATTATTCCCAATGTTCATTATTCCGCAAAACTTAATGTAGAAAGATTGTTTGAACTATTATTTGACAGCGGTTTTATTTATCACACCAAATATCAATCGATACAGAATCAGCGGCAATCAATAAAAGAAACCTTTAGAATTCTTTATGAAGATAATCCTGATATTATTACACATGCAACTTATCAGCAAAACGGGCGCATATACGGACATGTTTCAATGGTAAGAGCTTATGGACAGTCATGGATGGCTCATCACCTTGCTGCCATACCTTTTAATAAAAAAAGAACCGGATTGCTTATGCTGAAGCCTATGGCCCTTCATTTTAACGGGTTTAATCAATTACCTTCTGTCGAGATAAAATATTTAATGATCTATTATCGTCCGGATAATAGTTTTCCGGATCATTTCTTTGGCGGTTTTTCAAAACAATTTCATCAGCCTGATGCATGCTCAATTGACGTATTCGCATATCTTAATTATCCTGTTTTTCAGTTTATGCAACCTCTACCGTGTGGATGGTCATTATCATTCTGTACTAATGAAGATTTGTTTGAAGTAAGTCAATTTTATAAAAAGACTTCAGGTGGTATTCTTTTTGATGCTTTATTCTCTGATAAGGATGATAGTGATTATCTATCAAAAAAATATGCAAGGTATGGATTGAATCGTACTTATCAGAAATTTTCACTTAAACAAAATGATAAAATTAAAGCTGTAATTATTGTAAATCATTCTGATCCTGGATTGAGTTTGTCAGACTTTTTGAATGGAATCAAGGTTATAGTAAACGATCCTGATGGATTATTATGGGATATTTTATCAGCAGCTGTCTCTCAATTATCCAGGGAGTATACTTCAGAAAGTTTTCCTCTTCTCGTTTATCCTTCAAATTATCTGGAGCAAGAAGGAATATCATTCGACAAGAAGTATAATCTGCTTATTATTAATATAAAATACGCATCAGATTTCAGTGAATACATGTTAAAAAACACAAAAGTAAATTTAAGAAATATTATCCGTTATGTTGTTTTTAAATATCTAAAGTCCAGGTAGTTTTTAAAAATAATGTGCGGCAGTTTTATGATGAATAATCATCAAATGAAAATTCAATTAAGAAATTTTTTCAGGTCATGATAATTGTCAGAATTCGAAGGCATAGATACAATGATGTCAAAATCACTCCGTACTGTCTGATCACCTGTCGCGTAAGATCCGAATAGTCCGAATCTGGTAACATTATATTTCTGTTTTAACAAGGATTTATTTTCTGTTTATTCATCATGTCATTAATTTATTTATTTCGTATTTTTCAGTATTTATTTACTTATCATTTTATTATATAATATATGGATATATATTCAGTACCATGTCAAGCAGTGTTTGGAACAGGAACAATATGTATACTTCCGGTATAAATAACCGCCTGCGAACGCTTAACAGTATGTTAAAATTGAGTTTGCCTAATGCATCCGTGTATGTCGCGCGACTGGCGAAAGTGACACGGCCGAGCTTGATTGCCACATCGCTTTCACAGGATGTGATGATGCCGCGAAGGACATGGATGTCCGGGAGCGGCCTGTGGCGCGTCGGCATCAGAGCATCCTGCTCAAGCGATGTTTGAAAAGCGTTTTGCCTTTGCATACTTTCTTTTGGTCATTTTAAAAGAAAGTGCGAGTAAAAATAAATATTAAAAGAAGTGGATAAGCTTCCAGCTCTTCCTTCGGTCGCCCACCACCTTAGCGGGTATGACAGAGGGCGGTGTCCAGCCGGAGTTTACCCCCGCGTATGCGGGGGCGGGGATGACAGAGAATAATAATCCCCGTGCAGACGGCAGGACTACGTGTGAGAAATAAATACTGCTTAACTAATCTCAATCGTATCTTCTTCAGGTGCTTGTTCTCCGAATAACATGACGATTCTTTTATCCTCTCCAACAAGTACAGGTTTTAATCCATTAATAAGATCGTCTGTCTTGCGGCATGCATCAAGAATAATGTATTCAAAACCGCGGAGCTGATCACTGTTAATAAGTTTTCTTTCAGCAAGCCCTGCCACTGCCAGGTTGGTAATCAGCAGGGCAGACATGATATCGTAGAGTTTGTATTCAACACTGTCAGTACGAAAAGCCATAACTTCCATCGGTAGCCTCCTTTTGTGTTACTTTACCGTCATAGCGTCATAGCGTCATAGCGTCATGACGGCAAAACGTCAATTTGTTTTTCTTGACATGAATAAAAAAATAAATAATGTGACTTTTATGAATGAAGAAGTTAAAACAACCCTGCGTCTTGATAAAGATCTGCATAAGAAGATAAAAGTATTCTGTGTAGAGCATGATATATCATTGCAGGAGTTCGCTCTGAACTCCATGATATACTGCATGGACAAGAAGATCGTTTCTAAAAATAATAAGTAAAATACTGCGGTAAACAGTTCACCTCCTTCATACTCTCCACCATCTTGTGTATCCGGAAAACCCAAATATATACTGATGCATAGTTATAACATGATTGTTGTCAGGGCTCACTCTGTTTGTTTAATAATATCGATACAGATAGGTGTATAGGTTTAACACAGGCAGATGTGGCAAAACAGCTTCAGCAGCAGCAGTCATACGTTTCGAAATGTGAATCCGGCGAGAAGCGGGTTGATGTTATTGAGTTTATGAGGTTTGCAAAACTATACGGTAAAACAATAGACTGGTTTGTTCAGTGATTGTTTTATTGTTCTGTTTTGTTTTTTTTACATCGTTTGAGCGGGTCTATCTTCAGTAACGTTCATGGAGCGGACAGGACGTCCGCAACTGGCGAAAGCGACACGGACGTCGCTTTGAGCCTGCAACAGTATCGGTAAAGCAAGACTACGGAAAATTACTGTCAGAGAAAGTACTGGTTTGCTAAAAATATTGGTTGCATAGAGAAGCCGCTCCGGCGCCTGAGGAGTAAGGCTCTCTGCCGCCTGAAGAGCCGCGGGGTTCGCGAAGGGGTGGACGGTTCCACCACTTGCAACAGAAAGTTATAGGTGCTCCTGTATCAAGAATCGCATCGACACTATATTCAACTCCATTATTGAAAACAGTAAGTTCAAGGTGAATATGATGCCTTTCTATATCAAAAAAAGTTTCAGTTGCCTGCATGGCATCTTAAACCGGAAAAGTTTGATTCACCAGTATATCTGAAAGCGGCAGACTTTGTCTGAACCGGACCGCTGTAAATATCTTTTTTATTTTTGGAGTGGCGTTTAACAATACCGGATTTCAGATGACCCGTATCATCTAAATCGAAATCAATAATCAGAAGCCATTCATCAGGATATCTGTTTTTCATTTCATTCCAGGTGATTTTTTCACCCATAGCAAAACTCCCTTTATTCAGTTTTTATTACTGAGACATAATATATCTGTAATATTTAACATGTCAAGAATATCAATTTCTGATATTAGAAATATTGGTAAGATGTTTGAAGCGGGTCTTTCTTCAGTACTGTCCATGGAGCGGACAAGGACGTCCGCGACCGGCGAAAGCGACACGGACGTCGCTTTGAGCCTGCAATAGTATCGGTATAGCTTGACCACGAAATATTTTTTATTAGTAATTATAACAACTTGGAAAAAGTATCGGCTGTCTAAATAAGCCGCCACGGCGTCTGAGTGGTGACTTTTCTTTGCATACTTTCTTTTGGTCATTTTAAAAGAAAGTATGAGTAAAGTTTATGATAAAAAAAGTAACCGCCGCACCGTCAGGTGCGAGAAAAGGGTTTAATAGTACACTTAAAAAACTGATTAATGTTTAAAATGTTTTAATCCGCAACAGATTTCTCAGTCGCAGTCGCTTCTTCGAAATGACAGGGATGGGGATACATCGACAGGTGTAAAAGGACAGATTGCCACGTCTCCGGCACTCTCCGTACTGACAAAATATTTTTCAATAATCCTCATCTCGATTATATATAAAATAACATCTGTAAAGATACTTGACTGAAACAGTAAAGAGGGTTACACTTATGCTCAATACCGTAGAGGCATGTGATAATGAATGAACTCCTTATAAAAGCAGATGAACTGCAGAAGCAGATAAATGAACTCCGGCCATTAAGCCGTGAAACCGTTCTTTCATTAAAAGATTACTATAAAATCGGCCTTACATGGTCAAGCAATGCCATTGAGGGGAACACCTTAACCGAGTCTGAAACAAAAGTTGTAATTGAAGACGGGCTCACCATAGGGGGTAAACCTCTGCGCGATCACCTTGAAGCACAGGGACATGCCGAAGCCTTTGAATATATGCTTGAACTTGCGGAAAAAAAAAATATTACAGAGAATGATATATTGATGCTTCACCGTATCTTTTACAGAAAAATTGATGATTCAAACGCGGGTGTTTACCGTAAAAGCCAGGTGTTTATATCGGGATCGAAGTATCCCTTACCCGGGCCTGACAAAGTTCCGCAGATGATGAATGATGTAGTTACAAAGATAGCTGATATCCGTTTAAAGGAACATCCTGTTGTTGCTGCTGCAAAGGCTCATCTTGAGTTTGTATTTGTTCATCCCTTTGTTGACGGTAACGGCAGGGTT
The DNA here is from genome assembly GCA_002418835.1 of Spirochaetia bacterium UBA5763. Taxonomy (GTDB): domain Bacteria; phylum Spirochaetota; class UBA4802; order UBA4802; family UBA5550; genus UBA5550. The sequence continues at coordinate 24,993 of DIEX01000015.1, forward strand.
GCCCGTCTCATCATGAACCTTGTGCTGATTCAGAGCGGATATAATATTGCTTTAATATCTCCGGTCCGCCGTGCTGAGTATATATCATCAATTGAGGCAGCGCATAAGGATGACGCTGATTTTATAAACCTGGTATGCGGGTCAGTTATTGAAACTCAGAAAGATTATTTAAGGATGATGAATATTCAGATATAAACAAAAAAGCCCTCACCTTCCGGCGGGGGCTTCTTCCGCTGTAGGGGCCGGGCATGCCTGGCCCCTACAGCGTCCCATGTCTGTTATATCCTTCCCGCGTTTTTCAGTGCAACAATAACAGTCTTCTGCTGAAATCTTTCGCCGAAATTTGCCGGTTTTTCAAGATCCATTCTTTTAAGATATGGAGCCGCTTTCTTCGGAACAGGCTTTATCATCTCTGTAACAAGTTTAAATATAGTGCTTACAGGTTTGGATGCTTTGTATGCAAGGAGCCCTTTAAGTGAACCTCCGATTACAACCTCATCCTGGAGTAAATCTGTTCCGTATGGGAATTGCTTGAAGTAACCTTCAGCCTGGTATTTTCTGATGAATGAATCGACTCTTTCAGGATAATTGTTTTTACATTCTTCCGGAATTTCCCAGCTCTCTTCTATCTTGCCATGCTTTTTAGCTTTTTCAAGGAGCTGTTTCTGGAACCTGGAGTCAGCAACTTTAATCATCTCCTGTGTAACCTGCTCTTCAGATAAACCCCTCAGGTGAGCGATACCGTATTCTGTTATAACAATGTCTCTCCAGTATTTCGGCACTGTGCAGTGGCCATAGTTGAATACAATATTTGACCTGAGTGTTTTTCCTGAACCCCTTGTTGCCCTTATTGCCATAATAAGTTTCGCGTCAGGTATGGCGTGTGCCATTGCAACAAAGTTGAACTGCCCGCCAACACCGCTTACAATACGGCCGTCTTCAAGCTGGTCTGATACAATGGCGCCGTTCAGAGTTGCCATCATACCTGAGTTTACAAATCTCCCCCCTTTTCTCTGAAGGGTGCGGAGTTCGGAGTCTCCATAGAGCTGGTTGACCTTTTCAACACCGGACATTCCAAACTGGGCTCTCTCCTCCTCAGGCATTTCGTTAAGCGTTTTATAGAAAGACTCAGGCCCCAGGTAGAATCCGCCGAGAATTATCTGCCCGTTTTTGAGTTTTTTACCAAGGAGTTTCTTAATCTCAGCCATATTATTCGGGTCATGTATATCAGCGTTGTATTCTTTGTCGCCATCATAGATAAAGCCGTCTTTATATGTGAGGCCATCTTTGAGGATTCCGAAATGTGTAAGCATTTTAAAATCCTTCTCCCTGAGTCTCAGGTGTATGCCGTCATATTCAAAGAGCATCTCGAGGATGTTTTCCGGGATATTGTTCTCGGAGAGTTTACCTTCATTGACAAGTTTCATTACTGCAATGTTGTCATAGACTTTGCGTTTAAGTATCCCCTTTTTATAAAGCTGCATAAAGGCATCAACAAACATCTCTGATGAACCGTATAGCCCCTGTTCAAAGGTGCCTGTGCCGCCGAACTCCTCTATAAGTGAAGCATATTGTTTAGTCAGTCCGGCATCATTTATTATTTCATTGTATTTATCATTCTGAGTATGCCTCATATCAAGACCGGCAACTATGGCGTCACCAAGGGCGCCGATACCAACCTGCAGAGTCCCGCCGTCTTTAACCAGTGCGCTTATATTAAGACCGATCATGTGATCTTTTATTGTTACAGCATCTTTAGGCGGCCCGAAAAGCCTGTAGTTGAATTCCGGCCCCTTCAGGAAAACGTCAAATTGATCAGCTTCATAAACAGCGTCACCATACATAAACGGGAGATTTTCGTTAACCTCGCCGATGATTACCCTTTTTTTCCCTTCCGCTTTCCCCTGGTTAAGGAAGAGGTTGGCAGTTACATTTATATCAGTGTTGCATCCCATGGAGTACATCATTTTGCCGTTGATCTCCCGGCATGACATCATCTGTCCGAAAACATTTGTGTTCTGTGTAAAATAGGCATCCCTGGAAACATGAGTATAGTTTGACGGGAGATGGCGTCTCTGCTGTGACGGAAGATCCATGATCGATCCTGCTTTGCTGTAGAACTCCCATAGTTCTATGTTTTTAGGGAGTCTGTGCGCGCGAAGGTCAATCATATATTCCAGCTCAGGGCATCCGCCGAAGAGTCTTTCTGAAAGCGGGCCAACAAGCCTTTTTTCCAGAGGGCTCTTCCCTTTCGGGATCTCCAGAGAGAGAGCTGTCATGATTTTAAGCTTAATAGAGGGATCTTCTTTTGCCCTGCGGTATAACTCGTTTATAAAGAGAACAGACTTACCGAGCCCCAGTGATGTTGCAAAATTTATCTCTTTGCCAACGTAGTTGATTACATCATCAACTACCTTAACCACATCATCCGTGATCACACCTGTCCGGCCATACATATGGATGGATTTGTCTAACATATTCATCTTTGTTACCTCTTTAAACCGTGATTTTTATATTTCCGATGCCGGATTTGAAATATGACGAATCCAGCCATTTGTTTAGACTGACGCATCAGTACAAAAACAAGCCGACAGGACGGTAAATAAATCAACCACAGGATTTTGTCAATTCTTTTGACAGTGTAAAAGAAAGAAAATATCTATTTTTTATTACTATTAGGATTAAATAAATTAAAAAATATTCTGAATTAAAAATGAGTTTAAATAACCGGATGACCCTGTGACCGTCCGGTCATCTGTATTTTATGCTTTATTTTGATATTTTATTTTTAATAAAAACGTATCTGCCGGGAAGCAGTTGTAAAAGCAATCAACTGAAGTTTATCATCTTGTGAAGTTGAGCCCGAAACCGATCTTTCTCTGGTGCACATTGTAATCTATGAGGCTCTCACCGTATCCGTCCCAGTACTGCACCATGAGGCTCATGCTGTTAATTGACAGGGGTACTGTGAGATTCAGTTCAACAGCCCCTTTTTTATGGGCAGGATTAAATCTCATGAGAGAGGAGATATATGTATTGCGGAGCTCCGGTATTTTTACTGTGAGCCCCAGTTCACCGTAGCCGTAATATCTGTGTATGCCGGGATTGTCATCTCCCCCTACATCCTCTTCGCCGTCTTTTTTATTCTCCTTCAGCCTGTACCAGGCTTTAAGGGTGGCGATAACGCGGTCATTTTCAAAATAGGGTGTGATATATATCCTGTTCCAGCTCCGTGAGTCCGGGATGTCTTTACCGTTTGATTCATGCTCAGCCCCTGTATCGATACGGAAGCCGCTCCACATCTTTGTGCGGAAAAAGAATTCAGGGTTGAAATTATTTTCACGGAAGGGGCGTGATTCGCTGAAGTCATAAGCCTGCCAGAATGATTTCTGTGTATATCCGAAGTAGAATGCCCATCCGTAGAATTTAAGGAGCCGCTGCTTGAGGCTCATCTGGAATTTAATTTCATTTTTTTTCCGTCCGTCATATTCATCCATCCATGAGTATGTATAGGGGAGGATATAATTCATCTTATGGGCGGAAAATCCGTTTTTTGTATTATTTGATCTGTTGTAGTCTATAAGTTCCTTAAGGGGGGGAGGGGTGAGGCTGTCCTGTATGGTGCCCTCAAAATCATCGTCATCCTGAGCAGCGATTGGAGCGGCAAATATTATTATAAGGAGTGCTGTATATATCTTTCTGTTCATGGATTCTCCGTTGTTTTGTTTAAAACATCTTCATGATCCCTTAATATATGTCAGCAAAAATTTTTAACCCGGGATAAACTCCCGGGGGGAGTCAGGCTTCCTCGAATAGCTTCATCCCCGGCTAATAAATTCGCACCTGTTCCCGCTGAAGGATTATTAATAAAAAAACCGGCCCCTGGGGGCCGGTAAACGAAGAAGTGTTTCAGCATTCCTTTGAATGAAGACGAATAGGAAACTTCATGAAATGAATAGGAGTAACATTTATCAATTAGACCCGCCGCATTAAAAAAAGGTTCCATAAATTTATTTTTTATGCATGTTTTAATTAAGATTTTTTTATTGAATCAAATATTACTTCGGAAAACACGATTATATAAGTAATAGAGAGGTGCCGGCCATGAATGAACTAAAAATTGCGGATAAGGTCTCTAAAACACAGTTCAGCCTCTTTATGAGGCTGCTCCATATACTCGCCCTTGTTCAGCACAGCAGTTCCTCGGAGAATATGAACTGCACTACAATGTCCGGCCTTCTTTCAAAGGAGCCCGGTAAAGATGATGTAACTGAAAAGATGATTCGTGACAGCGTAGCCAAGCTTATTGAGATGGGCTTTCCTGTGCAGATGGATAAAGGGGCTCCGAGAGTGGGCCTTGAAAGGGAACTGACAGACTCTGAGATGCTGGAAGTACTCCCTTATTATCTGAATGTGGTTTCAGACACCATGGGCATCAGGGACTGCTTTAAAAGCTATGTGGGGAGTCATGGTTCAAGGTCACTCTGGATAATCGCACGTATATACTTTGCCGCATGTGAAAAGAGGCAGATTAAGCTCAGTTACCGGCCAAAGAATAAAAGCGGGGCTGAGGAGTATACGCTTAATCCTTACCGCTGGATATACAGGGACAACGCTGTTTATCTTATTGCACGCAATGTAGGGAGAGATTTTGAGAACATATCTCTATTCAGGCTCAACAGGATCAGAAATCTCCGGGTAACAGAGAACAGTTTTGATGATGATATCCCTCCGGCAGATGAGCTTATGCGTTACAGCATAGGGGCCTTTATAAGCGGCAGGCTGTACAATATCAGACTCCGTTTCACCCCTGAGGATAAGGAGAGTGTTGAAGAGGACTTCGGGCACCTCGATGTGCGGTACAGCAATGATAAGGATGGCTATGTTATCGGGACTTTTAAAGTCTGTGATCTTATAAACCTCTGCAAAGCGGTATTCAGTTATTCAGGGAGAGTTAAGATTCTGGAGCCCCGTGAGGCTGTGGAGCAGATGAGGGAGATGCTGGAAGAGGGGCTCGGTTCATTATAATTTTTTTCCGCTTTCTTTAACCTTTAATACTTATTACCTTAAACTTAATGATTTTAAAACAATTAATTCATGACAAATATTTATGGGATTGAACTGATGGTTCTTCCGGATATATAGCATGCAGATGTTATGATTGCTGCAATAAAAGAGTAATTGAAAAAATAAGATGATAAAATTTAAAGTAAATGTAATTATAAGCTGCAGGAGTGAGATCGTTGCAGAGGCTTTAATCAAACCCTCAAATTTCCCATGCTGGGAAACTGATCTGAAAAAGTATATTGTGGTAAAGGGGGTGCCTGGTGAGGCAGGTTGTGTGGCACTGCTCTTTTTTTCAAAAAAAGGGAGTTCGTACATGATGGAGGAGGAGCTGGTTCACTGCAATCCGGGGAGAAGTTATGTATCCATTCTTACAGGAACCGCTCTGGAGGCCAGAGTAGAGACCATTCTTATACCTTCGGGAGAAGAAACCCTGATGACTTTAATCTGGTCAGGAAAAGGTAAAACTCTCCTTCTTAAGCTGCTTCTTCCATTTATGCGCAGCAGAATGATCCGGCAGACAGAGATTGAGCTGGATAAATTCAGAAAACTTGTTGAAGCAAAGGGGAGTGATTTCAACTGCTGAATTACTGATTTTTTCCAATGTTTATTCCTAAACATAGTTATTAGTTCAAAGTTATTAGTATGATTTTTCTGTCATACCGGCTGTAGCGCAGCGGAATGCCGGTATCTCATACAATTAATCTATGAGATTCCGGTATTTGCACGAACTGAAGATGCAAAACCGGAATGACAAAATTTTATGATTATAATAGTTTTATACATAATTATTATTTAGAGTTTTTAATTTTTATAATTCTTTTAGGAATTATTACTGATTTTTTCAGAAAAAAGTTTTTAATTTCCCGTTACTGCCATCGTATAACACTTAGCTCTATATAAAGATACTTGACTCATGAGTTTAATAGGGTAGTGTTATGAAATTGATTTTACCGGAGTTCTGTATATGAGAGGCAAGGGGAAATGACGCAGCAGCGGAAACTTGATATTGATATCAGAACCGTGAATGATATTTCAGTTCTGGAGTTGGGGGATAATATAGATTTTTATAATGCCCCGGTTTTTAAAGGTGTTATTAATAATATGATAGCACAGGGTAATAAAACATTCATTGTAAATCTGGCAAAAATAACTCATATAGATTCTTCCGGAATAGGGGCTCTCATTACAACCATGCTGGAACTGGAGAAAATGGGGGGAGCCCTTAAAGTTTCAGGGCTAAGCAAACCTGTTAAAAAAGTTTTTGATATGACCCAGGCAATCACCCTCTTTGAAGTGTTTGATACAGAAACAGAGGCTTTGGGGAGTTTTCGCGTGCCGGTGAAAAAAAAGTCTGTGAATAACGTTCAGATGCAGGATAACAAATAATGAATAGTATAATTATAAGGAATGAAAAAGAAATATTACAGGCTTCTACTTTGAAATCTTTGTGACTTTGAACTGGTTTTTTTCCAGGTTTTTTACGTAATTATTGAAATACTTTTCAGTGCCGGTTACTTCTATCTCTCTCTTCTCCCCCTTTTCATAAAGCACCATCCCCCAGAAAAGAACTAATTTTGAATAGTCCCTCCCTGTGACTGTTATGCGGTATGTGTTTTTTCTGCCGATCAGGTTCAGAAAAAATCCTATGAGTTCATTTATAATCTGAGGTTTCGATAATATCGGATTCATTGCGCCTGCCTTGAGATATAAAGAATTTGTGATGTTTTTAATTAACAGGAGGTATGATTTATTATGTCAAACTAAATCTCAATAACGCTGATGCGGTTATCATATAATACAATGTTTATTCCTAAACATGGTTTTTAGTACAAAGCTATTAGTAAATTCTCCGTCATACCGGCTGTAGCGCAGCGAAATGCCGGTATCTCATAATATCAATCTATGAGATTCCGGTATTTGCACGAATTGAAGTGTGCACGCCCTGAGCGCAGCGAAGAAGTACCCTTGGGGTAAAACCGGGATGACAAAATTTTTGATTCTAACAATTTTGTATATAATTAATTTTTAGATTTTTTTACTCTTATAATTCTTTTAGGAATCATTACTGCATATAATATAATTTTTATATTTGCCTTAGGCTTTTTTTAGAATTATATTTTAAATATGAATCTCCAATTATTCCGGCAAATTAAAAACAGGATTGGGCACCTCTCTCTGCGTGCTAAGGTTCTTCTTATTACTGGCACAGTTCTTGTTTCTCTCATATTAACTGCGGGTATCGGAGTGGATTTTCTGATCAGGGAGAGCTTTGAAAGACTTGAGAGGGATTGGATCAGGGGTAATGCTTTAAGGATTGAAAAGCTTTTTACACTGGAAGCTGATTCAATGCAGCGAATAACCCATGACTATGCAGTGTGGACCGATACCTATGATTTCGTCAGAACTTCTGACCCGGCGTACATTAAAGTTAATATTAATCTGGATGTATTTAAAAATCTCCAGATCTATGGAACTTTTATCTATTATCCTGACGGTAAAAGAAAGACCGGGATTATTTTGAACAGTGACGGAGTATCCCTTGCAGGTGCCGGAGATGAATGGGATCAGGCACTGGGCAGTATTGCGCGCAAGGTGGTATCCGGCAAAACTCCTTTGCTTAACGGGCTTATTAAAAACAGGGATGATCTCTTCATTATATCAAGCCATACTATTCTGCGTTATGAAGGTGACGGTGTACCCTCAGGCTGCTTAATACATGTTAGAAAGGTGGACAGCGCGTTTCTTCAGAGATTTTCTGATACTGCGGGGATTACAATTAATCTCGCTGATATACCCCCCGATAAAGCTTCATCATTAGCTGAAGTCCAGGGATCCGGCAACTATTTTATCTGCACAGAGCAGGAGATAGTACACCTTAATATAGTACTTAGAGATATAAACGGCAGGGATGCGGGTGTGGTCGTCTCTCACCTGGGACGTGATATCAACAGGGAGAGCCGCCGGGCCAGGGTGATGTTCTATGTGGTACTTGGACTTGTGCTTATAGTATCGGGATTCCTTGCGCATTACCTGATCAACAGGCTTGTTCTTGCAAGGCTTGAAAAGATGCTGAAAGAGGTGCGTAATGTCCGTGAAACGCTGGATCTTTCAAAGAGGCTTGAAGTGCGCGAGTGGGACGAGCTTGATGACCTTGCAGGCGGGATAAACCTGATGCTTGATGCCATTGAGGAGCAGAAGGCGTACCGCGATAAGGCTGAGTCCGAAAAGGAGGCTATGCAGGAGTATATGCTCCAGCTTAAAAAGATGGAGGCCATGGGTACACTGGCAGGAGGGATCGCGCATGATTTCAACAATATGCTTGTGAGCATACTGGGCTCTGCGGGGCTTCTCCGGAATGATATTCCGGGAGGTAGCCCGCTTCTCGAATATGTTGATATTATTGAAAAATCCGGGCAGAATGCCGGAGCCCTTGTACGCCAGATGCTTACTCTTGGTAAAGGATATACCTCTCTTAAAATCTATTTCAGTGTAGGGCAGACTATAAATGACATGCTGAGTCTGGTAAAGATCACACTCCCCGAAAATATTTATTTAAACCTGCATTCTTCAGAAAAGGATGATCTGATCTATGCTGATATAACCCAATTCCAGCAGCTTATTGTAAACATGGTTACCAATGCATCCCATGCCATGGCCGGCAGAAGCAGAGGTGATATAGATATTTATGTCAGGGGGGTAATTCTCCCTTCAGAGGGCTCTCGCCCCGAAACAGGGAGTCTGGCAGAAGGGAGATATATGCAGATTGAAATTACAGATTCAGGAGAGGGTATACCTCCTGATATCAGGGATAAAATATTTGAGCCTTTCTTCTCAACAAAACCTGTGGGTTCAGGCACAGGGCTCGGTTTAAGTGTTGTTTATCAGTTTGTCATTGCCAACGGCGGTTCCATAGGAGTTGAAAGTGACCCTGGCAGAGGCACAAGCTTCTTTATGCATTTCCCGGCAGTTGTTGAAAGGAGAAGAGTGATCCCGCGCCCCGATGGAGCTGAAATCGGAATTCTTGTTGTTGATGATGATCCCCTTGTTAGAAGAACAATTGTTGCCGGGCTTAAAAGAGTGGGGTACCTTGTTTTTGATGCGGGGAGCGGTCAGTCGGCACTTAACATAATTGATGAGTCGGCAGAGGATATACAGCTTATAATAACTGACCAGATGATGCCGGGAATGAGCGGGAATGAACTGAGAAAAAGAGTTGCATCTCTCTGCCCGGGACTCCCTGTTATACTTATGTCCGGGTACACGTCAGGTCTTGATGATAAAGATGATAAAAACAGCGGATTCGCCAGGATCCTTATGAAGCCCATAACTATCGATCAGCTCGATAAAATCATCAACGAAGTTCTTAACACCCCGTTATAGTGATCTTATATTAAATTCAACCTGCACATATCCGATTTAATTAATCAGATCTCTGAATCATCGGACTCATACCGGGTATTCAGTTATTATGCTTTACAAAATATTATATTGATATTCTGCTTAGAATTTCTGCATATAAAGTAATGTGGCGGTGGGGTATGAGCAGCATCCTTACAATGGCAGCAAATATTATCGGCGGAGTGGGTCTTGTACTTCTCGGTATGGCCATCATGTCTGAGGGGCTTCAGTCTCTTGCAGGTGACGGTGTTAAGAAGCTCCTCAGCCGTTTCACAGGGAACCCCCTGGCCGGTGTTATGACAGGGACTGGTGTTACTGTTCTTATCCACTCATCAAGCGCCACAATTCTTGCCACAATAGGTTTTGTCAACGCAGGGCTTTTGTCTCTCCCCCAGGCCATCGGTATTATATTCGGGTCAAATCTCGGGACCACCTCCACAGGATGGATCGTTGCACTTGTGGGATTTAAATTTCATATAAGCACTTTTACACTTCCGCTCATAACAGTGGGAGCGCTGATGAAACTTTTTCTTAAAGGGAAAAAGACTTCAATCGGTATGGCCATCGCCGGTTTCGGCCTTCTGTTTCTCGGTGCCGATATTCTTCAGGCGGGTATGAGGGAAACAGGCGGATTTATTCAGCTTGCAGGGTATTCTTTCTTCTCGTGGCATGATCGCTTTATACTCACAGGTATGGGTTTTCTTCTGACTTTCCTGCTTCAGTCTTCCACTGTGGCTATAGTCGCAACACTGGCTGCGCTGGGTTCAGGGACTGTCACAATGGAGCAGGCTGCTCTCCTTGTTGTGGGGCTCAATACAGGGAAGGTATATTACGGTCTGCTTGGATTTATCGGGGCATCAGTGGCGGGTAAACGTTCAGCACTTGTGCATATTTTTTTCAACCTTACCACGGGTGTTATTCTTTTTGCTCTGGTTGATTTTTTTATACCTCCTGTTATAAAGCTCTGTGAATATTTTGGAACTTCTTCCCCGTCTATTATAATATGTACGCTTCATACTGCTTTCAATCTGCTGGGAATTATATTCTGGCTCCCGCTATATAAACCAATTGCTCTGCTCATGGGGCGGCTTATCCCTGAGAGAGGGCCTGTTCTTACCCGTTTTCTCGATTACCGTGTTGCCACAGTTCCCCATGTCGCTGTTGAAACAGCAAGGCTTACTATTGTTGAGGTGGGAAAAGTTGTTCTTACCGCAGTGCGGGATCTGGTTGTCGGTGAAAAATCTTATAGCGAGGCTATTTCCAGCCTGGGCTCGGTTGATGTCGCACTGAACGAAACAAGGAGGTATCTGTCATTTGTCGTTTCATCCCCTGACTCAAACCAGGTGCATCGTCAGCATCTTGATGTTATACATGCCATGGAACACCTGACACGTCTTGTTGAAGCCTGCCGTGAGTTTGATAATGTCTGCACCACTGCACGTTCAGAATATCTCCGTAAACTTACTTTAAGCCAGCTTGGAGAATTTGATCAGATTATAAAATGGCTCGAAGGGGAGATCCCTGAAGCCCCGCTGCATAACGTGGAGCATATATCCGCGATGTTCGCAGATCTCCGGCGCAAAAAGCGCACAGAAATGATTGGTGATATCGCCCAGGGGGGTATGAATCCTGATATGGGATTTGAACATCTTGAAGCTATGAGGTGGATTGACAGGATAGCGTATCATGTATGGAGATCTATTTTACATCTCAGTCAGAAGTACTGACAATCCGCTGTATTATTTTGTATAGGATAAGCACAGGCTCCCCGTTAACCGGAGTTTTGCTCTAATATTATAATTATTTATACTGTAAAACGCTTTATGTTTTTATTACACGTTTTTATGAGAATTAATATTTGATTCTGCCGCAAAAACTGGAAAAAAAAATATTCAAAAAATAATAAGGCTGAATAAAACTTGCATCTTCTCGGGCTATTTATATTATCTTGTCAGCATCAGGTGTAATTATAACCGGCATCCCTTTTTAAAAACAGCATAGGATGGAACCCTGTGAAATCAAAACTGACTCTTCTCGTGCGATTTTTCCCGCTGATTATATTCATACTCTCAATTTTTTTTCTCTTATTCAAATTGGACTACAGAACCGTTAATCCTTTTAATTTTAATGAGGACCTGAAGCATCCTTTTTTTGCGTCAAAGGGGATTGATGGAAATTTTTATGCAATAGATAATTCAAAGACCCGTGTAATCATCTTTAACAGGGACCGTTTAATACTGAATATTATAAACGGGGGTTCAAGAGATGATGAGGCATTCTTTTATGCTTCATCTGTCCATAAAGGGGACGATGGTTTTATATATCTTATTAATATTGTTAATTCCCTTAACAGGTACGCAGTTGATAAGGAGGAGATCCTGCGGTTTACTCCTGAAGGTAAATTCGACAGAGTTATGTTCCGGAAAAACTATGACGATAAAGACGCCCCTGTAAGATGGGGGAGGCTTACGAGCCTGCATGAGCAGAATGATGAAATCCGCGCGTATTATATTTATCCGGACGGCATTGACCTTGTCAGGATAAATAAGGGGAGCGCGTTAGTACAGAAGGATTCCATACTTACCGGTCACCTTTCCGGTATGCCTGTCAAGGGTATTGATCCTGATATGAAAGGGGGAGCAGTGTATCTCACAAAGAAGGGTGAGATATTCAGGATGTCTCCTGATGGCAGAACATCTTTAGCCTATGACGGGAAATGGGACCCTGAAGGGGAGAAATCTGTTCCCGGACATATCTCTTATATAACAGGTGGCACAATAGTATTCAGCGACCTCGAAAAAAGAGGGATTTATAAAATAGATGATAAGAATAATGTCCGTGAGCTTATCGGTCCCTCTGACCTGCAGAAACTCTCTCTCCCCCCTTATGAAGAGCGTATAAAAAACATGAAAGCATTCAATGACGGGTCGGTGATAGAGATATTCGGTGATACTTTAATTTACAGCGAAGGGGATACATTCAAGACCTACAGTACAAAACTGAGAATTAATAACGTCGATGTGTTCCTCAGGTTTTTCTGGGCTTTCTCAGCTCTTGCCGCAGCGGTGACACTGCTTATTCTGATATTCCAGATTTACAAGTACATTCTTCACTACAGCATCCCCCTTATACTAAAGCAGATCGGGGTCTATGTGCCCATAGTAATTGCTGTGATGGTATTCACAAGCTGGTATATCCAGAGGGATTATTCCACCAGAATAAAGCGTGAGATGGTCAACAGGCTCACCGGGCTTCTTAATCTGGTTCCGCAGGAAATAGACGGTGATATTGTTGAATCTATAAAAGACCCTCATGACTATATGAGTGAAAGATATATGCTGCTGAGAGAGAGGCTCCATTCAGTACTTAACTATAACCGGGATGAATGGAGTGCGCCTTTTTATGTTCTGATCCACAGAAAGATCGGGAAGTGGCAGTACATGATGATAGACTACGATGATTCAACACAGGTCTACTGGCCCTACGAATACAACCCGGATGGAGGGTATATCGATGAAGTCATGGCAGGAAATATTGTAACAGATTTTTCCGAAGACCAGGAGGGTATGTGGCTCTTCGGAAACGCGCCGCTGCGTAATTCAAAGGGTGAGATAGTGGCAGTTGCTGAAATCGGGGCGGACCTCTACAATTTTAAGAATTATGAAAAGATGTTTTTTCAGAAAATAATGAAGGTCATGCTGATCTCCATTTCAATTATTGCCGTTGTTATAATATTTGTTTCGTATTTCATGATGACTGCGATCAGGAATCTCAGAAACGGTGTTCAGCAGATTGCAGGGGGCGCCTGGGATGCAAGGGTTACAATCCGGACCCGCGATGAGGTGCAGGATCTCGGTGACGGATTTAACAGCATGGCAGATTCAATACGGAATTATATCAGCGAGATATCTGAGATTAACCGGGTATATTTTAAGTTCATGCCTTACCAGTTTATGGAATACCTGAAGATTAAAAATATCACTGAGCTTAAGTTGGGTGACCATGCCCAGGGTTTTATGAGCGTCATGTTCTCTGATATACGCTCCTTTACATCACACAGCGAAGCTGTTACCCCGAAGGAGAACTTCAGGTTTGTGAATCATTTCCTTTCTCTCACAGGCCCGGAGATCAGGCTCCATAACGGTTTCATAGACAAGTATATCGGTGATGCAATCATGGCGCTGTTCCCTGATGCCAATGATGCCCTGGATGCCGCCATATCAATGTACAGAAAGACATGCATTGATCCTTCAACAAGGATAAACATAGGGAGAGAGGCAATCGCTATAGGTATAGGTATATACACAGGCCCGGTAATGCTGGGGATCGTTGGTGAGGAGGAGCGGATGTCATCAACAGTTATCTCTGACAGCGTTAATATCGCCTCCAGGATCGAGTCACTCACCAAGCGCTACGGCACAGGGATATTGATCAGTAAGAGCACGCTTAATTCCCTGTCAAATCCTGAAAAGTATAATTACAGGTTTCTGGGTAATATTCAGGTCAAGGGTAAGAACGAACCTGTTGGTATTTTTGAGATTCTTGATGCCCTTGATGATAAATTGAAGTTAAAGCGGATTAAAACAAAGGAACCTTTTGAGTCTGCAATAAAGGCTTATCATAAAGGGAACTTTGATCATGCGGTGGCGTGGTTCAGTGAGGTGCTTGAATCTGACAAAGACGATCCCGCAGCAATTATGTATCTTGAAATGAGCCGCGATGCCGTCAGTGAAAATGCCGGTTCAGGACGTATGTTTATATTTGACAGCAAGGAGTAATTTTATGCCTAAAAGATTCTGGTTATCCTTTCTTCTTCTGCTTTTTTCAGTTTACTATCTGGCTGTCAATTCCGGCAGCTTCAGGGCCAATCCATTGAGCAGGGAGTTTGAATTCTCATCTCCCTACAGGTTCACAACAACAGCAGACAATGTAAAGTATGTTATTGATAATGGAAAACAGCGTGTGCTTGTAATCGGCAGTGATGGTAAGGTGAAACATTCCATTCATTCTGAGCAGAAAAAGGATATGGGCCCTGAGTGCATTCAGAATATAGCTGCGGATGAATCCGGGGATCTTTATGTACATTTTTATGTTCAGGATACAAAGGGCCTCTTCACCGTGGAGGAGTATATAGCCAGGTATGACAGTTCCGGCGGTAGTAAAAAAGTAATCTACAGTCATAAATATAATGAACCTGAAAGCCGTCTGGCGATTAACTGGGCAATTGTGCAGTTAAGATACAGCAGAGGTATTTTAAGCTGGGTCAGACTTGATGGAAATAAAGTACTTTATTCAGAACACAAAACCGGAAGCCCTGATACATCACACACCGAAAGTCTTCTTTTTGAAATGTCTGATGCCTTATCTCTGATTACTTCAATTGATGTTATTAATAACAGGAATTATGCTTATATAACCAGACAGGGAAACCTCTACAGGGTCAGGGATGGAGCGAAATCCCTTATCTACAGCGGAGACAGTGCCGGCACATTTGCATCAGGCAAAAAGCCCGGAGAACTCACTGTGCCGGGGTGGGTGCAGATAACAGACGGGCCGGTCTATATGCTTGATATCATGCAGTCCAGGCTTTACTCCTTCAGTGATAAGGGTGAGCGTAAAATACTTTTAACTCCTGATGATATTTCGGCATCAACCGGCGGCGGGTTTGAAATGTTCTACAGGTTCGCAGTTACTTCCGGAAATATCTGCCTTACAAACGGGTCGTATTTAATCAGGGCAGCTCCTGATGGTAAAATTGTTTCTGCTGAGAATTCAGCAATACGTTCAGGGGGAACCGTAGCGGGAGATGTTTTTCTTTTTGCTATAATTGCTTTTATCGCGGTTTTCCTTGTGATAATTATCCGTGATTTCTACATCTACGGTCTGAAAAGAACCATGCCGAGAAATTTTGTCAATATAACAGGGATTATTGTAATCATGATTATAACCATGATTATTGCAATCAATGTACTTATGCCTAACTTTGACAAAAGGTATATGAATGAAACTGAAAACAGGATCAAGGGGCTTACACAGGGGCTCAGCAGCACTCTGAATGGGGATGTCATTAATAAACTGGTTAACAGGCAATCAGATTATTATAATGATGACTACAAAAAATTCCGTGCAAGGATGATAGATGTTTTCGGGGGTTACAGCAAAGCGGAAAATTCAGAGTTCTATTTTGTCATTTATAAAAATTACGGCGGTGAACTCGCTGCCCTCATGACGCAGAACGACTCATATGCCCCTTTTCAGACGTACGACTGGCTCAGGAGCGAAGAGGATAACCTCTACCTGGAATCAGTAAAAACCGGAGAGATATACACAGAAAAGTACTCAGACTCAACAGGTGACTGGATATACGCAATAGGTCCAATCAAAGATTCCTCAGGTAAAGTTACTGCTGTTATTGAAATCGGGAAGAACTTCTATGCATTCAATATGGAGAACCGCGCCGTAAGAAGAAACGTTATAATTGAGGTAATCACCGCAATTATACTGGTTCTTATGATCTTTATCGAGATATCTCTCCTCTCCAATGTTTTATGGAGCAAAAAACGGCATCTTCAGAACAGCAGTTCACCATACGACAGGGTCAGCTTTTCAAGGTTCCTTGGTTTCCTGTATGAGTTTACCTTCAGCCTGCCACTTGGATTTATTCCTGTTTACGCGATAAAGCTGCTCGAAGGGAAAAGCTTCATGGGGATGACCCCGGAGATGGCGGGAGCTTTCCCTATTACGCTCTCAACATCCGGAATTGTTATAGGTACAATTATAGCCGGGATTATAATGCCTAAACTGAAATGGAGAAAACTTTTTGTGACGGGGCTTCTGATGGCTGCCGCAGGGTTATTCCTTACCGGACTTTCAACAACATTCATCATGTTTACTCTAATGATGTTCTTCACCGGTATCGGCCGGGGCCTTCTCCAGATGGCTGCGCGGGGATTTATCAACACAGAGGGGAACCCTGACAAGCGTGGATTTGCCTTCTCCAATCTCATAGCCGGAGTTGTGGTGGGTATAAATGTAGGTGTTGTCATAGGTGGACAGATTGCTGACCATGTATCATACCGCGCGGTATTTTTCGCATCAGCGCTCCTTATCCCTCTTGTAATATTGTTTATACTGTTTGTAATTGAAAAAACATCCAGTGACAATGTTGTTAAATCTGCTGAACCGGCAGCGCAGGGGGCAGGGGGGATGTCGCTTTTCTCTTTCCTATCAAAGCCCATGGTGTGGGGATTCTTTCTTCTGATTTGTGTGCCTAATGCCGTTGCGTATATGTTTCTTCAGTATACATTTCTTATTGTGGCGGAGGGCGCGGGTTTCACCACAACAGATGTGGGGCGTGCATTCATACTTAACGGTATGGCGATGTTCTATCTTGGCCCTCTCCTCTATTCTGTCAGTGTTAAGAAGATCGGTCTCAAATGGACAATGATATCCAGTATTTTCATGTGGTCATTCAGTCTCCTTGTGTTCGCCTTTACAGGGAATATTACAGGCGCCATCATTACAATCTTTATAATGGGTATAAGCGAAGGATACGGCAATGGTGCAGTGTATATATTCTATACAGATAAGATTAAAGAAGTGAATGAATACGGAGTGGAGAAAGCCCTTGCTGTGAATGAGTTTATGACCAATATCGGGCTTGCAGCGGGACCGATAATATTCGGTGCAGCGATGCTGCTTGGTATCCGTCCCGGTATGCTTCTTATCGCCATGTCCATGAGCGTGCTTGCAGTAGTTTTCTTTGTGATGCACGCTGTTTCAGCCCGGAAGCAGGCAGCATAATTATATGACTGAGGCAGGCTTGCGTGATTTTTCAATAGCAGAGCGGGGGAAATACCTGAAAAATTATATGGTATCTCCACCCATGATTTCAGATTTTACATTCAGCTCACTATTTATGTGGGCTGATTACTATTCATTGAAGCTCTCCTGCTTCGACAATCTTACATGTATCATCTGCACCGGAGGAGACTTTACGCCATCTCTCCTTATGCCCCTGGGGGATGTTGAAGGCAGGATTAAAGATGTTATTGACTACTATTATACATGGTTCAGGGAACAGGGGCTTGATTTTTATATTTCCCATGTTGATGAGAAATATATTCCGCTGATTAAATCTGTCCCCGGTTATGAGTATGCTGTAACTTATGACCGCGATTATTCAGATTATATTTATAACCGGAATGATTTTGTATCAATGAGCGGTTCAGGTTATAAACATTTCAGGAAGAAGATCAGGTCATTTGAAAATCATTTTCCACATCATCAGTATTCCGTATTAAATGATGATGATATACCTGAATGCCTTGAACTCCTCGAATTCTGGAGACAGCAGAAAGGTTATGACGCGGATGCTAATGAGTCAGCGATACTTTTAAAAAATTTTAAACAGCTGGATTTGAAAGGGGGAGTGGTAAAGGTAGACGGCCGCATTAAAGCATTCCTTGCTGGTGAAAAGTGCGGCGACACGGGATTCATTATCTCCGGCAAAGGGGACATGCATATACATGGCCTTTATCTCCATGCTGTGCGGGAATTTGTAAAGAATGAATTTGCTGATGTCCTTTATATTAACAGGTGCGAGGATCTGGGGATAGAGACTCTCCGTGATGCCAAGATGTCATGGATGCCGGTGAAGATACTGCACAAATATAATGTCCGCTGTACACGTGTCTGATATTATTAATAAGCTGAAAGTTTTTTGTTATGTTTTATGATAGAGTTTTATTCTGGTTACATGTTCGAAAGTGTTACGCTTTCTTATCAAGTGCCTTTCTGATGGCAGATGCGATATCATATAGTGTTGCAGGTTTTCTTATTATTCCAGATATTCCAGCTTTTCTGGATATCTCCTCTATATTACGATCAATGTATCCCGAACTTAAGATTACCGGAATATCTTCTCTTAGCTTACGGATTTCATTTGTGAGATCTATTCCCGTCATCCGTGGCATCGTTTGATCTGTAATGATGATATCATACAAATACGGATTTGATCTGAAATTATCAAGAGCATGCAGTGAGTCAGAAAATGATTTTACTTTATAACCTATGTTTTCAAGCCCGGGCTGAAATGAGTTTATAATTGTGGTCTCGTCGTCTATGAGAAGTATTTTTTCAGTACCGCCATTAATTGTTTTTTCCTTATCTTCATGTTCGGATCTGTACTTAATATCTGTGCTGACCGGTAAGATGACACTGAAAGTCGTTCCTTTGCCTGGTTCACTGTAAACATTTATAATGCCATTCAATTTTTGAATAATACCATGTACAACTGAAAGTCCGAGACCTGTACCTTTCCCCTGCGGTTTTGTAGTGAAAAAAGGATCAAATATTTGTTCTATTATTTCAGGGTTCATTCCTTTGCCCGAATCAGTTACTGTAAGCTGTACATGAGGTCCTTCCAATAGTCCCGGATGGAATCTGACGAATTCTTTATCTGCAAATAAATCATTGAGGCTGACATTAATAACTCCTCTCGAATTTTCTATTGCATGTGATGCGTTGGTGCAGAGATTGATTATTATCTGGTGAATCTGTATCCTGTCACCCATAATATATGCATCGCTGTTAATGGATTCATGCAGTTCAACCGTTGAAGGTATTGATGCTCTCAATAAGATCATCGCCTCCTTTATAACAGAAGCAATATTCACCGGTTTAAACTCTATATCTGATTTGCGACTGAAAGTAAGTATCTGCTGAACAAGATCTCTGGCTCTCTCAGCGGCTTTCAGTATCTCTTCTATATTTTTTTTTGTGCGTGATTTGTCATCAAGATTTGTTAGTGAAATTTGCGCATAGCCGAATATGCCGGCAAGAATATTGTTAAAATCATGGGCAATACCTCCGGCAAGTGTACCCACTGCTTCTATTTTTTGAGCCTGCCTCATCCTGTTTTCTATCATGAGTTCGTGTGTTATATTACGTCCGATCTCTATATAGCTGTATATCGTACCATTATCATTTTTAACGGGAAGTATCATTGCTTCGAGGGTGACATCTTCATTCTTTATATCTTTCAGAATGATACGTCCTGTCCATGCGTTTCCACTGTCCAGTAAACTCCATATCTCATCTACGGGTATATTATTTAAATTTGTTAATACCGGTTCTCGTCCCTTTAGATCTCTTGACGATATGCCGGTAATGTTTTCTATTATGGAGTTTGCCCAGCTGATTCTCTTGTCCAGATCGATTGTTAGAACAACCTCGTTTGTGTGTTCTGTTATTTCTCTTAGTATCTTAATAGTGTTCTCAACAGAACCGCTGATTTTTCTGGATATAAAAACAATACCGGTTGCAACAATCGCCATGAATATAAATCCGCTGAAAATAATAAAAAAAAGTACTGACTTTGACGGTGCAAAAATTTCGTCACGATTTTGTGTTACTACAACTTTCCATCCTGTGAAGGGAACAGGCGCAAATCCGGCAATTTTTTTTATACCATTATATATATACTCTTCTGAACCGGTTTCGTTATTCATCATCCGCCTGGTTATTTTTAAACTGCCTTGGATTTCATACATGTTTGTCGTTAATATATGGGTTTTATCTTGATGGACAATCACTACACCCCGGTGATCAACAATGAATGGGTATCCGGTATTCCCGATTTTTATTGAAGATATGTTTTTTATCATAAAATCGATATTCAGCGGTCCACCTGCTATCCCGGCAAATTTTCCGCTCTTTGAATAGACAGGTACGCTCACAACCATAATCAGTTTTCCCGTTGCCTTTGATATAACAGGGATACTTATAGAGGCTTTTCCTTTTATTGCATCCTTAAAGTATTCACGATCCGAAATATCAATACCCTTTCTTGTTTTGTCTGATGCTATTCCACATACGATGCCATTTTTATCCGTTAAAAAGAAGTCCTCATATTCACTTCCGAGACTTTTATAAAGATGAGACAAGGTTGCATCTGCCAGTGCAAAATTATCGGTGGATACTGCTTCTATAATAGACGAATTCATCGCAACTGATGTCATAAATTTGATCTCTTCCATTGATGACATCTGCAGGAGATTGGAGAGATCCATTGCAATCTGAGTAGATTTTTCCCGTGCGATCTGTTCAAGTGAATTAGATATCCGTTTATAAGTTATAATGCCGGATATAATGAACGGTATTAAAATTACTATTATTCCACCGAGTATTATCCGGTATTTTAAACTTATCTCTTTCATTAAAATCACTTACATTGTAATAATACTCTGTATGACATTATTGAATAACAACAATATAAAAATACCATTCCTGCTTTAAATTTATCCCGGAGTTGTTTAACTGACTTTGAATTCCTGTATCATCTCAACAAGTTCCCGTGTCTGACTTGAAAGTTCTTCGCTCGCTGACGCTGTTTCTTCAACAAGTGCTGCATTCTGCTGAGTTGCCTTATCAAGTTCAACGATTGCATTACTAATCTGGTTGACACCTGTTTTCTGTTCTTCACTGGCATAGGAAATTTCTGAAACAGCACGTGTCACATCCCCTGTAGATTTAATAATTTTCTGTAGTGATTCTCCGCTTCTGTTTACCTGCTCTGTTCCAACTTGAATTTTTTCAACAGAATCCTGAATTAGTGATGCAATCTGCTTGGCTGCTTCAGCTGACCTCTGTGCAAGGTTCCTGACTTCTCCGGCAACAACTGCAAATCCCCGACCCTGATCACCTGCTCTCGCTGCTTCAACAGCCGCATTCAGAGCCAGTAGATTTGTCTGAAAAGATATATTGTTTATCACCTGAATAATTTCAGACATTTTTGCGCTTGATTCACTTATCTGGTTTATAGTATTTACAGCTTCGCTGAGTTCCCTGCCGCCGGTTTCAGCCAGGTTATTAGTTTCTTTAGAAAGAGTGTCAGCATTCACAGCGTTTTCTGTGTTCTGTGCAATTGTTGAAGCAGTTTCTTCTATCGTTGCCGAAACCTCTTCAAGTGATGAGGCCTGCTCTGCAGTTCTCTGTGAAAGATTCTGGTTACCGGAAGAGATTTCTTCAACTCCTTTAAGTAATGTTTCTGCGGAGTCGATGACATTCTTCATTGTAGTTTCTATTGCTGCCACTGCGGAATTGAGAGAAGTACTTATCTGGCCGAGCTCGTCATTGCTTTTAATTTCAAGTCTTTTCGAAAGGTCTTTGTTCTCCAGGTCTATTGAAAAATCTATAATCTGCTTTACCGGCTTTGTCAGTGCTATTTTCCCTATTGCCCATACTATTACGAATATCGCTGCTATGGCAATTATGAAGCCGCTTACCAGAATTTTAAGCATCGATTGTGCTGATGCTTTCAGAGACGACATTGGTACTGTTGTGCAAAGTGTCCATGACGGAGTGCCCGGAATCGGTGTAAAAAAAGTCACGAGTTCCTTTCCATTCGGATCAAAATAATTATGCTTCCCTTGCTGTCCTGATTTAATTTTCTCCATGAGACCGGATAGCCCTTTCCAGCCCTGCATATTGTTTAAGTTCATTTTCAGAATAAAATCTTTGTTGGGGTGCATTAGCGCAGCTCCGGTTTCATCAAGCACATATGCATAACCTGATAAAACATTAATTTTATCTGTTATAACAGTGCTGAATTTTACAAGATCCATGCTGAGGTTCATGAGAGCTTTTCGGTTGCCGCTCCTGTCTAATATCGGGATTGTTATGACAAAGTATTTACTGCCATCCACGCTTGATATCATGGTCGATATAGATATGTCCTTCTTCTCTCCAAAAATCGCTTTGTAGTATGGTCTCTGCTTAACAATGTCCCTGCTTGTTGTAATGTATCTTCCGGAAATTGCGAATGTACCATCCTCAAGAATGACAGCAATTTCCTTTATAAATTCACCCAGTTTAATTTTTTTTATAGCTTCAGGGAGAACCTTCCCGTCCAGTGTCTGTATTTCAGGTTTCTCGGCATAGAGTTTCGCCTGTTCTGTCAGTCCTGAAAGAATATAGGCGATCTGATCTTTTCTGCCATCAAGTATATTTATTGCTGCATTATTTATCTCTGCCATTTTTTTATTACTTTCAGTTGTATAGAGAGTAATGGCGAGTATTGTAAGTATAATGATAAGTGCAGAACCTATTGTTAACAGTAGTTTAGACTGTATGGACTTAAGCTTAATCATGCTGTGTCTCCTTTGGATTATTATGGTATAATATAATATCATTAAGTATTAATTGTAAGTTTATAAGCATATTTTTTCGTATTGAAAGGTTCTATTTTCATTCCATCAAATCAAAAAGTAATAAAAAACTCTTTTATAGTAAAAACATCTTGAAACTGTTTGAATATTAATATATCTTATAAGAGCGCCGTTATGACGTTAACAGACTATTTTTCTGCAGCAGAATTCCCTGAAAATACAGCGATAAAAACGGCGAAAGAATTTATGTATATCATCACGAATAAAATATTGGTAATCTTCGTATCCGCAGTTTTTACTGCGGCTGTAATCCTGTCCTGCGGTAATCCACCTGACAAAATCTCTCATGTAATGCATACAGAGGGTGATAAAAACTCATCAGGGAAAACTCTGTATGTAATGGGTGATCACGATTTCCCACCGTTCGAATTTATTGATGAAAACGGGAATCCTTCCGGTTTTAATATTGAAATATTCAGAAGTCTTTCCCGCGTAATGAATCTGAATGTAAAGATTCAGCTTGCACCCTGGCGCGATGTAAGGGAAAAACTTGAGAAAAGGGAAATTGATGTTATAATGGGGATGTATAAAACCAGCGAACGTGATAAGAAAGCTGATTTTACCATTCCTCATTTTATCACTTCATACGTCATATATATACGAGAAGGTGGATCTGTTAAGAGCTATATTGATCTCACCGGAAAAGATGTCATTGTGCAGAATGGTGATCTTGGTCATGATTATCTCATAAATAACAATATCCAGTGCAGGATTATTGTAAAGAGGGACTGGAGTGAAACTCTTAGTGCTCTGGCAGCGGGGGAGGGGGACTGCGCTATAGTCTCTTTTCTTCAGGGGGAAATACTCAGAAAAAAACTGCGGCTTAAAAATCTGAGAGTTATAGGTGATTCAGTCTTACAGCAGAGATATTGTATTGCAGTTAAGGAGGGTGATGCTGAGCTTCTTGAAAAACTGAATGAAGGTCTAAGCCTGCTTAAAAGTACAGGGGAGTATGATGCAATTTATGATAAATGGTTCGGTCTATATGAAAAGAGGGTTCTTCTTGAGCATCCGGCAGTTAAAGCGGGTATAATTGTTTTAATTATTCTTTCTGTATTTACAGCGGGGATATATGCATGGAACAGATCCCTGCAGAATAAAGTAAAAGAGAAAACAGAAGAGCTTAAACGTGAACTTGAAAAGAGCAAAGAAATAAAGGCTCTTCTTGAGGAGGCCCTTGAGGAATCATCCCGTGCTGAAGAAGCTGCACTTATCTCCCGCACTGAATCTGAAAAGGCAAATGAAGCCAAATCGGTATTCCTTGCGGGAGTGAGCCATGAACTCCGCACTCCGCTGAATGGTATTATAGGGATGTCGCAACTTCTTGAGGCAACACCACTTACCGATGAACAGAAGGGACTCCTTGAGATGCTCCGGCTTTCATCTGACAATCTCCTCCGCATACTGACTGATCTTGTGGATTATACACGCATTGGTTCAGGGAAATTCAGGCTTGAGATATCATCAGTTAATCTCGATGAGTTTGCAGGGAACATCGCACCTGTTATGGAGATGATGGCAAGGGAGAAAGGCCTTGATTTCAGGATGAAGCGGGGCGGCCCCGGTGTGACACTGATGACAGACAGGGACAGGATCAGCCAGATTATATTTAACCTTGTAAACAATTCCGTAAAATATACCAGAGAGGGGTCTGTCACCCTTGATGTACATTATAACAACAGCCTGGTAATATCGGTGTCAGACACAGGTGTGGGGATAGCGCCTGACAAGATGAAGGAGATATTTAAGCCCTTTGCGCAGATTAAGGGTGAGGGGGAAGCCAAAAATCGCGGCCTGGGGCTGGGGCTTTCAATAGTGCGCCTCATTGTTAAGATGATGGATGGTGCCATAGATGTGGTAAGCAAACAGGGCATGGGGAGCACCTTCACTGTTAAAATTCCCTGTGTGGCACGCTTTGATGAAAACACCATATCTGCAAATGAGGAGGTTGTCATTGAAGATGATTACACTGCCACCGAAACTATATCTGTTCTTATTGTTGAAGATGAAGTTATTAACAGGATTTTTCTTGAAAGAATTCTCACAAAAAGAGGATTTGTAATCGATTCAGCATTAAACGGAAGGGAGTGTTTAGAAAAGTACCGTACAGGGAATTATGATCTTATCTTTATGGACATTAATATGCCGGAGATCGACGGCTTTGAGGCAGTAAGTCTCATCAGGGAGGAGGAGAGGTTTAACGGGAGATCCAGGACCCCGGTAATTGCTGTCACTGCTCATGTCTATCCTGATGATATAAAAAAATGTATGGATGCAGGCATGGATTCATATATAGCCAAGCCTTATGACACGATGAAACTTATGGAAGAGATAATTAAAGTCTGTTCAAAAGCAAAACATTTTATCCGGAATAATTACCCCCGCAACTGAAATGCATAGAAAAATACTTATTATAGCAGATATCGAAGGGAGCTCGGGATGCATGAGCTACAGCGCTTCATCGTTCAATACGGTCGAGTGGTATGATGCCTGTATCGATATGTCCCTTGATGTAAGGGGTGTAACAGATGCTCTCTTTGCGGCAGGAGCGGAACAGGTGGTAATCAAGGATTTTCACCGTACCGGATATAATCTTCTCCCGGAGTTGATGAACAGGCGCGCCATGCTTGTATCAGGGTACAGAAATTCACCTGTTCCGGGAATAGGTTCAGTGTATGGCTGCGATGCGGTAATGTTTACAGGTATGCATGCTTCGTCAGGGAGCAGCGGGTTTCTTGCTCATACTCTCACATCAAGGCATGGTCATATTAAGGCTGACGGAAAGCCTGTATCTGAGCTTCAGATTTTTGCATCATCTCTATACAGTCATGGTGTAAAGCCGATCTTCTTTTCCGGTTGTCCTGAAGCATGCAGGGAGGCTGTTGATTCTATACCGGGTATAGATGTTTATCAGATAGATAAATCCTCCCCTCTTAAAGATAAGAAAAAATGGAGAGAGGGACTTGCTGTGGCAGCTGCGGGATCACTGTTAAACACTGATACCTTCCCGTATATAATGACAACCCCCTGCAGTGTTGAGCTTAAGGTCAGGGATGGGGAAACTGCTGCTGAGAAGATTGCGCGCCGGTGGAAACTCGATAGAACCGGTGACCGGATATTCTTCCGGGCTGATACCTTCGATGAATTTTATAGTATGCTTATAAAAATAAGTTACCTTACCCCTTTTTCAGAGAAATTACTCCCGGCCGCGCTCCCTCTGTTCAACCTCTTCGGCAGGTTCGGCCTTTCCATTGTCAGAAGAATGAGGCGCGATGATATACAGAAAAATATTTTGAAATAGTCAGATTTTGGTTGTATTATTACTGCATCCGCAGAAGGTTATTCCCGGAGGCTTTTTTTATGGAAAGTGATAATTTAGGAAGCGGTATAAAGTTCAGAAATGATGGATGCGATCTTGCAATTACAAGAAACGGTGAAACTATAATCTCCGCTGAACAGCTCTATTCCATAGTATTTGATCTCCTTGCTGTAAACTGCTTTCTCCCCGAGGACTGGCCCCACATAAGGCAGAAATACAACGCAGAAAAAAAGGAGTTCGAAATAGCCATTGGCGCAGAGTGTGACAGCCAGATAGTTACAGAGATCATTGAAGATGAATCATATATAAACGAACTCCGCCCGGGAGAATATTTCCTTGAGTCGGTCATTGATCCGCGGAAATTTCTTAATATACTGAGGAATAAACTTATTTTTCTTGGTCTCAGGGAGGGGAAGGATTTTGTCGTTAACTACAGCAGAAGGCTGGGGAGAATATCAATAACTCTCTGCGAGGAATGCTGAGTAAAGAACCTCACCCTTTTCCCGGTAATAAAGACGTTATAAATAAAGATGCTATAATCAGCATCGCACCGCATCCCTGGAGCAGGGTCATACTTTCGCTGAATAAAACCATACCCGCAACTATAGCCACAACCGGTTCCATGGTTGAAACTATTGCAGCATTGCCTGCTTCAACATGTGCAAGCCCCTTCGTGTAAAGTATATATGCCAGAACTGTGGGGAAGAGCCCGAGACCTGCACTGTATAGAATAACTCCCGGTGAAGCAAGAAGCCCCACACTGTTCTGAATTCCGCTGAAGGGGAGCAGAACTATTGCTGTGAATAAAAAAGTATAAGCGGTAATTGTAACAGGCGAATATTTTGTACCTGCAGGCTTTGCAAATACAGGGTATAGAGCGTAGCCCAATCCTGAACCGAGTCCGATTATCAATCCTCTGATTGATATAGAAATATCAGACCCGGGCACAACCCCTGCAATAAATGAACACCCTGCAATCGTAAGAATCAGAGCACCGATCTTTCTCCCTGTTATTCTCTCTTTGAAAAAAATCCGTGACAGAATTATCACGAATGCAGGCGCAGTGTAAAGAAGCACAACTCCAATTGAAATAGATATCTCCTGAATAGCGGTGAAGTAACACCAGTTGAAGAAAGCCATACTGAGTATCCCTGTTGCAGCGAAATACCGCAGGTCAAAAATTTTTACACGCAGAAGTCCCCTGTCTGTAAATGCAAGGTATGTGAAGAGGAGTATAGAAGCAGATGCTGCTCTTATCACAACAATCTCCAACGAAGTGAACCCTGCTGACTGGAGCCCTTTGATAAATATTCCGATAAGTCCCCAGAGTGCTGCGCCTGAAACTATTAAAATATATGGATGCTTTTTCAAGATTCTATCTCCCGGCAAATCAACGGCAGTTGTCATGTCCAGTCATCAGAATGAATTCCCGATTAAAAAATTCATTCTGATGAAAGTAAAACTTATGTTATGCCACATCTTGAGTAAAGTAAAATTAAGGTTGGAAAACTATTAATTGCTTGTAAAATGAAAATAAGCAAAGTCACAATTTGTTTTCTTCCATTTTTTTTGTCAGGAATACATTTATGAAAATTACGGATTATTTTTTATACAGGTATGACCCCGCTGATTACCTTCTTTTTACACGTGCACGGCTTCTTCTTATTTTTCAGCTTATACTTTTTTTTACAGTTATTCTGCTGCAGTTCAGCATGCTCTTTGCAGGGTGGGAGGATTTTATCAAAACCATCTTCATCACGCCATTTATCTTTTTCGGCATGCTGGCCGGAATGGTTTTTCTGAGAAATGGTAGTTACGGAATATCCTCCAAGCTGATGATTTCAATCTGTTCTTTTGCAGTTATGGCGGGGCTCATAAGGGAGCCCTTTATGAATCCGGAGTTTGCCCTTTCAAGCTATGTTTTCTTTGTTTATCCCTGCCTCGCAATGTGTGTGGTATTCAGCACTCCTGCGTTTCTTGCATTTATTTCAACGGGTTTCATCATTACCGATATTATTCTATTCGTTATCATGAAGGAGTTTGTTGCCGGCGCGAATATGAAGCAGCTTATAATCTTCCTGAATAATACAATATTTTCTTTTGTCCTTTTCTGGATTATATCAATACTGATATCAAAGATATTCAGCCGTAACACCGATCTTGCCCGGATGGAAGCTGACCGCAATATGAAGAATTTTAATTTTATCAAGAAAGTTCTCGGCGACAGCTCTGCCGGTATAATGGACTCAATGAAAAAGCTCTCCGAAAGCAGCGATCTCTTCTCTGATAATACAAACGAACTCTCTTCCTCAATTGAGGAGATTACTGCTAATATTGAAGAGATTTCAGGCGGAATCGAGAACATCACTACAGCCGCAGGTGTGCAGGATGCCGATGTCAGCTCCATGTCTGTCAAGCTTGCGGACCTTGCAGATATTATCAGGGATATGGGGGAGAGCGTAACCAGGTCTCTCGGAATAACATCTGAAATAACAGAGAAAGCCGGGAGAGGTGAGAAATCCCTGATGGAAATGGAACAGAATATGGCAAGAATAGGGGAGAGCTCCGGCCAGATGAAAAGTATTGTCGGCATCATAAATGATATATCTGACAGGATAAATCTTCTCTCTCTGAACGCGGCAATTGAAGCTGCGCGCGCCGGTGACGCAGGTAGAGGTTTCGCGGTTGTTGCTGATGAGATATCAAAACTTGCTGATGGAACAGCCTCAAGCATCAAGGAGATTGCAGCTCTTATCAATGCAAACGAGAGTGAAACCCGTAAAGGGGAAGGTGTTATCCGTCAGACATCTGATCTAATTCGTGCTATTATTACAGGAGTAGATGAAATCAACCGGAGCATCAGCGGAATAGTCGCATTCAGAGACAGGCAGTCCGAAGCCGGAGCCTCTGTAACTGCAAGCATATCAAGCCTCAGCGAAAGGGCGGAGTTCATATCAAAGGCAGCGCAGGAACAGCGGCTCGGTATTGAGGAGATACTCCGTCATATTTCAGAGATCAATAACATTTCGATGTCAAACACTGCAGGAGCTCTTCACCTGCATCATGATTCCGAGGATCTTGTTGAACTGATGAATAAATTTCAGAATACTATAGACGAATACAGCGGGTAAAAAGAAATTTCAGACCGGATGGAAAATATACACAGGATTCGCCGTCCTGAATAAGGCCATCCGGCCTGATTATAGAAGTTTAATTAACAGTTGGAGAGTTTACTGTCAATGTAATGATGATGAGTATTCCGAATCATCAAGCGAGCTTATCAGCGCTACCCCTCTGTTGGTGATTGTAAATTCATCACCAGGTTTAAGAATGATATCCCTGATATCCCCCTCCTGAGTAATCCAGAGAAGGCCTGAAATACACCTGACTCTAACGGCTTTATCCCTTTTCTTGATAATCTCCCTTTCGCCTTTATGGAGAAGATTCTGAAAAGGCCTGCTTTTGCCAGCCGTATTGATAATCCCGGTATGTAATGAATCAGTAAGCATATTTACACCCCCATCATCATTTTATTCTATTATAGCCGTTTTATGCTTGGAAATAAAGCCACAAATGATAAAATTGTAACCATAACAGTTGAAAAAAATCGAAACTGTTATGTATATTAGACCATAACAGTTTGAGGTTTTTATGGATGACTCACTTAATCTTTACGAGCAGATAGCTGATAAAATCTCTTTTGAAATTAGCGGCGGGGCTTTCTATTCCGGTGATAAATTATACTCCATCAGGGAGGCAAGCGAAAGGTTCAGTGTCAGCATGTCTACTGTGATACAGGCCTACAGGCTCCTTGAAGACAGGGGGGAGATTGAGGCCAGGCCGCAGTCAGGCTTTTATGTGATGAAGAGAAGTGAACCCCTTCATGAGAATGATATCTGTTCCCAGTTAGGGGGGCCCTCAGAGGTTGTGCTTGAGGATCTTGCAATGAGAGTAATTCAGGATTCGGCAAATCCTTCTATTATTCAGTTCGGAGCAGCTCTCCCTGATCCTGAACTTCTCCCGTTTTCAAAGATGTCGATGCACCTCTCATCTGTATCAAAGGACCTCCGCTATATTAATCTTTACGGGAACCCTGAAGGTGTGGAGGAGCTTCGTGTACAGATATCGAAGAAGAGCCATATAGCAGGTTGCGCCATTCAGCCCGATGATATAATCGTAACAAATGGCTGCATGGAGGGGGTTTATATTGCTCTCTCCGCAGTATGTAAACCCGGCGACCTTGTGGCTGTTGAATCGCCTGTCTATTTTTATCTCTTTAAAACATTTCATACACTTGGCCTCAGGCTAATCGAGATACCGACTCATCGGAAAAATGGTGTAAGTATCGAGGCGCTCCGGCTTGCGCTGGATCATCACCCTGTGAAGGCATGTCTCTTTATAACAAATTTCAACAATCCGCTGGGCCACTATATGCCTGATGAAAATAAAAAAGAGCTGGCTGAACTTGGTGCAGAGAGAAATATTCCGCTCATTGAGGATGACACATGGGGTGACATGTACTACACCGACAAGCGCCCCCGCACTGTCCGCTCATTTGACAGGTCGGGTAATGTGATACTATGTTCATCATTCTCAAAAATTATAGGCCCCAGTTTCAGAATCGGCTGGGTATCCCCCGGAAGATGGATGAAGGAGATGCGTAACATCAAGCTCTCCCTTAATGTGGGTACATCGGTGCTTCCGCAGCTCGCTGTCTCAAGGCTCCTTGCTACAGGGGGGTATGAGCATATTTTGCGGACACAGAGAAAAGCTTATTATCAGAAGATGAAGTCCCTGGTCTCTTCTGTCAGAAGAAATTTTCCCCGCGGCACAAGGGTCTCTGAACCTGCCGGAGGATTTGTGCTCTGGGTGGAGATGCCGCACGGGATAGATTCAGTTGAGCTTTATCATCTCGCATTGCAGAAGGGTATATCTATTGCTCCCGGATCGATATGCTCCATGTCAGGGGGATTTACAAACTGTATAAGGCTTAACTCCGCATGCTGGAGAGATGAGAATGAGGTAGCTGTTAAAATTCTCGGTGAACTGGCAGCTTCACTCCTTGCTAAAGTGGAATGACAGGCTAAGCGAGCTCCACCCTGTTTCTCCCCGCAGCTTTTGCCCTGTAGAGTGCTGCATCAGCTCTCTGCAGCAGGGCCCGTGATTCACCTCCATGCACCGGAATCAACGTTGACGCGCCGATGCTCAGGGTTACATGACCTTCCGGGGAATCGTAATGTTCTATGTTCAGATTATTGACGGCTTCACGTATCGATTCAGCAACAAGTTTTGCTCCATCAATGTCAGTATCAGGCAGAATTACGGCAAACTCCTCCCCTCCAAAACGCGCCGCAAGATCTGCGGGCCTTTTGCACGATTTATTTATAGCCTCAGCAACACTCTTGAGGCAGGCATCCCCCTCCAGGTGGCCGTAAGCATCATTGTACTTTTTGAAAAAATCGATGTCACACATAAGGAGAGAGAGCGGTTTTCTGTCCCTTGCCATCCGTTCCCACTCTGTTTCAAGGTATTCATCATAGTATCTCCTGTTGGGGATACCTGTGAGTCCGTCCCTTGATGAGATGAGCTTCAGTTCTTTATTCGCATCTTTAAGATCCTGCTCAATCTGCTTTCTGATGTTCACTTCAATTTCAAGGAGAGTGTTAGCTTTCTGCAAACTTTTACTCTGCTGAGTACGTTCTTTTTCCAGTTGTGTGATCTGCTTTCCGATATGCAATGAAACAAACAGTATGAAAAAAAAGACCAGTGCTGTGATTATATGCATAAGTCTCTGATGTGTTGTATTCATTTCGGCCAGGGGTGAAAAAACATTTTCAATAGCCCTGATGGCGTCTTTGAGATTGATGTCAACACAGTACCAGATTTTTGTCCCGTTTATGCGGGAAACATAGATCATTCTGTCAGGAGAATCATCGTTGTCATTGCTGTAGAATTCACGTCCCCCGCCATGTTTTTTTAAATTCTGGAAGCGGGTTATAAATTCCCTGTATGGTTTATTCTGCATATCTGTACTCAGACCGGGGGCATCAGTTGAGCTGATATGGAGCGGGTTACCGTCATCATTTGTTAATATCTGGGTAAATTTATCAAATTTAAAGAGTTTATACGGGGAAAATATTTTATTAATTATCTGTGTCTGTTCAGCTTCGGTTTTATTTTTTAAATCCTGAGAGAGAACATCAAGCATGAAATCGATCCTACGTGTGCTGCTTAATCCCACTGTATCATATATTGCACTTATTGTTTCCTGAGCTATCTTTTTTTCATATTTGGCTGAAACACTCATGGCAATTATATATGTTATGAGTAATGAAGATATAATTGCGGCTATCAGTATGTATAATTTTTTTCTAATCATCAGTTTCCGGTTTATTCAGATATTGTTTTCTTTTAATAATCGTAAAAAGTCAGCGCTTTCCGGTAAAAATAATAACTCAGTTTTTAAAAGAATGAAATAAATATACTAATTCCCTGGATTTTTTAAAATCATTTTTAATATTTAATGATATTTTGAGCTGTGCAGTTATGAACCGGATAATTTTTTTATTATAAAATGATTCCGTCTGGTTTGAACTTCTTGACATCAGGCAATAGATTTAACCTGTAATAGTGATGTTTACAGGGAGTAGTATGCTTAAATGAAAAAGATCAGGCTCGATGCATTCCTTGCTGAAAAGGGGCTCTCCCAGTCAAGGGAGAAGGGTAGACGCGAAATAATAGCGGGTTGGGTAAAGGTAAATGGTGAGACTTTCCGTGACCCTGCCAAGAAAATTAATGGCGATGAGGACATTTCTGTTGAACGGCCGGGAGGTCTCTTTGTCAGCCGCGGCGGTGATAAACTTAAAAAAGCCCTGGATTTTTTCAGTATTAGCCTGACAGGAAAGATTACACTGGATCTTGGTGCCTCCACTGGCGGATTCACAGACTGTATGCTTAAAAACGGCGCTCTGAAGGTTTATGCTGTTGATGTGGGCTATAATCAGCTTGATTATTCGCTCAGAACTGACAGTAGAGTCGTTGTCATGGAGAAGACCCATGCAAGGGATATAAATGAGTCAATGTTCAGCGACAGAATAGATTTTTTCACTGCGGACCTTTCATTTATATCAATTCTTAAAATTCTCCCCTCTGCGGCCGCTGTATTTAATAAAATAGAGGGGATTGTACTTCTTAAGCCTCAATTCGAGGCGGAGACTTCCCAGCAGAAAAAGGGTGTTGTCAGGAATCCCAACAGTCATGTGGATATACTTACAAGGGTTATCGCAGGGATAGGTGAAACGGGATTTACGCCATGCGGAATAACCTTTTCCCCGATAAAAGGTCCTGCCGGGAATATTGAATTTCTTGTTTACCTTAAAAGAGGTGAGGGGCTTGACCTGCCGGTCAGAAAGATCGATGAAGCGGATATTCAGGAAGTTGTAAAATCTGCACATAATGAACTGGACTGATAAATTTTTCTCCCCGCATACTTTTTATTCTTGCTAATTTTTCAGTTCTTTTTTACAAAATATTAATTTGTAATATAGATACAGAATTTGCCGGTCTCAACTGAAAAAACATCATTCTAACGGACAATCTCAGGGTGCTATGTATCCTGATATTTATAATTTTGGTAATATTCATCAAAAGGAGCGATCTAATGAAAATTCTAGCTTTAAATTGCGGAAGCTCTTCTTTGAAATACCAGCTTTTTGACTGGGAAAAGAAGGAAGTTGTCGCTGTAGGTATCGTAGAAAGGATTGGTATTGAAGGGTCTTTCATCAAACATGAAGTCCCTGCAAAAGACAAAGAGATTAAAACCGAAACTTCAATTCCGGATCACAAAGTCGGTATCATGCTCGTTCTTGACGCCCTTGTTAAGGGGGAAGGTGCTGTTATCTCTGACATGAAAGAGATTTCAGCTGTTGGTCACAGGGTTGTTCATGGTGGAGAAAAATTCAACCACAGTGTTCTCATCAATGACAAAGTAATTTCAGCAATTAAAGATGTATCTCATCTCGCACCTCTTCATAACCCGGCAAACCTTATCGGTATCGAAGCAGCTATCGAAGCTCTTCCCGGATGCCCGCAGGTTGCTATTTTTGACACAGCTTTCCATCAGACAATGCCTGCTCACGCTTATATGTATCCTGTTCCTCATGAGTGGTATGACAAGTTTGCAGTTAGGAGATATGGTTTCCACGGAACAAGCCATCTTTATGTTTCTAAAAGAGCGGCTGACCTTCTCGGCAAATCTGCAAAAGACTGCAACATCATCACAATGCATATCGGAAACGGTGTTTCATGTACTGCAATCAAAGGTGGAGTGAGCGTTGATACATCAATGGGACTCACACCTCTCGAAGGCGCAATCATGGGAACAAGATCAGGGGACATCGACCCTGCTATCCCTATGTTCATGCAGAATGAACTCGGTGTTGGTCCAAAAGAGATGGATACTCTCCTTAACAAAAAATCAGGCCTCCTCGGTATCACAGGCCAGTACACAGACAGAAGGGACATCCTTCAGAATGCTGAAACAGGTGACAAAAAATGTCAGCTTGCTGTTGATATGGAGTGCTACAAACTGAGAAAGATCCTCGGTTCATACGCAGCTGCTCTCGGTCATGTTGACGCTATCGTGTTTACAGCTGGTGTAGGTGAAAACGCGGGTGACATCAGGCAGAAAGTTCTTGAGGGACTCGATTGCCTCGGAATCGAAATCGACAAAGCGAAAAACCTCGGCACAAGATCAAAGCATGGCGAAACTCTTATTTCAACACCAGCTTCTAAAATCAAGGTTTTCATGATTCCTACAAATGAAGAACTTGTATTTGTTGAAGACGTTGTTGGTATACTTAATAAAACATATGATGATCATATGGTTTATCAGTACACTTTCCTTAAAAAATAGTTTTTAACAGAAATTAGCATATTGCAGGGGCTGTCCGTCAGGGCAGCCCTTTTTATTTTAACTTCATAATTGAATAGTAGTTGACCGTCACAATCTGAAAGAGTAATCTATAAGTAATTATCTCTTTTTTTAAACTTAAGCCGGTGAGTAAACATGAAAATCAGGTTATTAACTGCTCTTCTAATTATTTTTATCAGCAATACACTCTTCGCCATAGATATGGATAAAATTGCCGCATATCCTGTACCCTTTAACCCCAAAAAGCATCAGAAGATTTCTGTAGGTGAACCATCAGTGATTCTGGCAGGTTATAATATTAAAATTGAGATATTCGATATCAATGGCGATTTTGTCGCCAAAAGAACCGGCAGCCAGTTCCCTGTTTACTGGAACGGAAGGAATGACTCAGGCCGTTATGTTAAGCCTGGTATGTATATTATCAAAGTTGTGGCTGAAAATGACAATGAATACGGTAGAAAAACTATTCGGATACTTGTGAATTACTGACAGGAAAAATAATGGCAAAACTCTGTATAAAATTAACAGCAGTACTTATATTATTGACTTCAACGATCTTTGCCAACGCGGAGAATGCCGGAAGCCGGGGTTCATACACGCGTGGGGGCTGGGCAGGGGCAAGGTACACTGCAGCCGGTATGACAGGGGAAGTGCTTGCAGATGATGTATTTGCTGTATACTGGAATCCTGCCGGGCTAAGTGAATTAAAAAGTAGAAATAAACTTACCGAAGCCCAGATCCGCGAAAAGGCAAAAAAGGGTGACATTGATGATATTACTGATGAAGACCTTCTGAACTTCTCTGATGAACATTATGAGTCTCTGTTTTTAAATATAGGTGTTTCATACACCGCCCTTGATATAGAGCGGGATGCAGGATTTGCCGGTATTGCGTTTAATGCGTTCAAAGGTGTAGTGGGAGCCGGTTTTTATTCAATAACTTCAGGTGAAATTGAAACAAGAGATGAATCCGGGACTCTAACAGGAAAGGAGCGATATACTGGATCAGCCGGTTTTCTTTCATATTCGATTCCATGGAATATCATTTCCTTTGGCGTGACTTTCAAAGGTTATTATGAAAGCATCGGGGAATATACCTACTACGGATGCGGTTCAGATGTGGGCGCACAGATATTTCTTCTCCCCTTCCTGAAAATGGGGATAATGGTGAGAGATGCCGGCGGTTTTCTCAAGCCTGAAAAAAAAGAATATTCAGAGGATGAATACGATTTCTTTATGCCGCAGATAAAGATCGGCGCTGCACTTATTTCCGATGCAGGCGTCAGGGTTGCTGTCAGCGGGTCAAGGAAGCTGGAGCAGTCAAATTTCCAGTACGGTGTTGGAGTGGAATTTGATCTTAACAGGTACATTATGCTCAGCGCAGGGCTATGTGACGGATATTTCTCAACAGGCATGACTCTTAAAATGACAGGCGCAGAGATTTCATACTCTCTGAATTTCGACAGGATAGATTATGGTTATAATAATACAGTCTCAGCAGCGGTGCTTTTCTGATGATTAACAATCCGGGAACCAGGATAATGGGGATACTGAATGTCACTCCCGATTCATTTTATGACGGGGGGAGATATTCATCCAGGGAGAGCGCCCTGAGGCATGCTGTTGAGATGTACAATGAAGGGGCTGATATTATTGATATAGGTGGGGAATCCACCAGGCCCGGATCTCTCCCCGTTAGCGCTGCGGAGGAGATCGACAGAGTCTGTCCTGTTATTGAGATGATTTGCAGGGAGATTCCGGCTTCGATTTCTATTGATACGACAAAATCCGGGGTTGCCCGGGCTGCTGTTACCGCAGGAGCTTCGATAATTAATGATATAAGCGGGCTTACTTTCGATCCGGGGATAATTGAAGTGGCTGCTGAAAAAGATACAGCTCTTGTGATATCCCATATTAAAGGGAGCCCCCGTGATATGCAGAATAATACGGATTATGACGATCTTATAAAAGATATTCTTGATTTTTTGACGGGTAATGCTGAATATGCATGCAATAAAGGAGTCGGGCGCAATAAAATAATAATAGATCCCGGGATCGGTTTTGGCAAAAGCCTTGAACAGAACTATATTATTATCAATAAACTCGCCAGGTTTACTCAAACAGGATTTCCTGTGCTTGTGGGTCTGTCGAGAAAATCCCTGATAGGGAAGCTCTATGAAAATGATGAAGACAGGCTCCCTGCAACAATTGCCCTTAATGCGGCTGCTGTTCTGAACGGGGCTGATATTATAAGGGTTCATGACGTTAAAGCTCACAGGCTTGCTATGGAGAGTATAGATTTTTTAAGAAAAGTCCGGGCGGATTAGATGGAACATCTTTTTACAGACATCTTTAACATGAGCGCCTCTTTCTGGGATTACTTCAGGAACGTGGTTGATATCCTTATTGTCGCTTATATTTTCTACTGGTCATATAATTTTCTTTTAAATACAAAAGCGATCCAGCTCCTTAAAGGTGTTATAGTAATTTTCATTGTGGCGGTAATCTCAGGCCTGTTGAAGCTTGAAACACTGAGCTGGCTCATTAAAAATATCACCTCTTATCTCGTTATAACTGTTATAATATTATTCCAGCCTGAACTGAGAAGACTTATCACACGATTCGGGCAGAAGAACTGGCTGGTGAATGATTCGGTGAAAGAATCTTTTCAGCTTGATGAACTTGTTAATGCTGTTTTTGCCATGGCTGAGGAGAAGGTTGGCTCCCTTATAGTTATTGAGAGAAATACAGGGCTCAGAAGCTTTGTGGAATCCGGTGTTGTTGTGGATTCAGGTATCTCCGAAGAGCTGATACGGACAATCTTCTTCCCGCTTACACCTCTGCATGACGGCGCCCTCATAATCCAGGAGGGGAGAATTGCCGGAGCAGCCTGTTATCTCCCCCTTAGCGATTCCAAGCAGATTCAGAAGCAGCATGGCGCAAGGCACAGGGCGGGCCTCGGTATAGCGGAGGATACGGATGCACTTGTTATTGTAACATCAGAAGAGAGGGGGGAGATATCCATAATGGTTAACGGAAAGCTTCTCTCCGGGATAAAAAACAGTGATCTCAAAAATATGATTCTGTTTTTTATGAATCCCAAGACAGCCTATGAGGAGACTTATAATATATAGATGAAACCGAATGCTGAAAGTATGAAGGCCTGGGCCGCGAAAAAAAATTTCATTCCTAAACTTGTAAGTATTATCCTCGCGGTAATTCTATGGGGATACCTGACCAGTTCTGAAAGCGGGGATGTTAAATTTAAGGTTCCGTTGACCTACAAAAACCTGGACCAGACTCTTACTGTTTCCCGTCTTTCCAACAAGTATGTAATGGTGAAGGTCACAGGGCGTAAAGATGATCTGCAAAATGTCAATTCAAAGAATATAAAGGTTTTTATCGACCTTTCATCTGCCAGGGTCGGGGAGTTCAGTTCTTTCAAAATTCAGGTTGAAAGAACGGATATCCCTGATGAACTTGAAATAAGTATAAACCCGGATGAAGTAAAACTTTTTGTTGAGAAAAAAATCTTCAGAAATATTATGATTAAACCGCGCCATAGCGGTGATCCGGATAAGGGTTATGTTCTCGGCAGAATTAAGGCGCATCCCGAGTATGTGAGAATTTCCGGGTCAGCCAGCCTTATTGCAGGCATTGACGGAATAAGTACTGAATATATATTTGTAAATAACAGGAATGCTACATTTAAAACTCCTGTTAAGCTTGAAAAGATTAATGAAGATGAGATTGACTACAGCATATCAGAGGTGGAAGTTACTGTACCGCTGATTCCTCTTGCTGATACGGCGTCAGTGGAACTCCCTGTCCTGGTCAAAAACAGGGTAAAGGGATTTGTCTACGACACTGTTACGGATAAGGTGAGTGTGAATGTAATCCTGACACAGAACAGGAGTGTTGAATCCCTTGAACTGACAGCATATATTGACGCCTCAGAGATTCCTGTTATGAGTAATGACCTTGCAGTAAACGGGCGGTATGAAAAAGAGGCGGTAGTTCATATTAAAAACGGAGTTTCAGATGAAGATGGAGTTTTATCTGTTATGCCTGAAACGATTAAAGTATTAATAACACGGGAAAAGATATCTCCCGTTTCCGGAGAATGAAATGATTTTAAGATTACTGGGTATATTTGTTTTTTTTATTATAGGTTTTATGGTATGGAGTATCCTTAAACTGATCTTTCAGCTTGGACGTACTTCCGGAGATCTCGGCCGTAAATTTGAAGATATGCAGAAGAACAAGTCTGGCAAAAATGAAGGCAAAAAAGATAAAGTGATCGAACTGGACAGGGATCAGTATAAGGTTGAGTGACTGCAAAAATGAGAAGACTCCCCCCCTTCATAATACTGTCACTTTTAATCCCCCTTGCATGCGGGAAAATCAAGGGGGAATTTGCATTCCAGACACCTTCTGATAAATCATATAAGATAAGGCAGGAACGTCTTGAGTTTAATGTCTCTGAGGAGATAAAATGGGTCTATAAATTCAGTTCCGCTCCGGCAAAGAAGACTAAACTCGGCGTTATCATAATGAAAAAAGAGCTGGGCTGGGTAGATATTATTTCCATGCCCGATTATATCGATGAAATGAAGAGGCTGGTCTACGGGACAATAAAAGAATTTGAACCGGGTGATTACAGAATTGTCATTACAGAGATAACTGAAGATAAAACAACAATCATTGATAAATGCGATTTCTATCTCTTCTCGGATGAAGAGGAACTTGATTGACCTGCGCTTGTGTTTATAATCGTTTTAATTATATTTTCTTTTAATTCTTTCATTTCACCTGAACCGTTTAATTCATTGTTTTTAATCTGTTCAAGTTTTTCAGGGAGTTTCCCGCCGCTATGGTGCACCACTGCAATATAAATAGCAGCCGCAATTAAAATAATTACCATGAGCTTTATAATCTTTTTAAGTAGCGCGTAGATGATTATTGCAACAATCAATGCAGCGCCTATAAGGTAAAGCTTATTTGATATTAGAGTTGATACTATTTCTTCCAATTTAAAAATCTCCGTCAGATATACCAATTAAAAATAACGAATGAATTAACCCATTGTCATTTCGAACGCATGTGAGTCCTTCGACAAGCTCAGGAACCGGAATTAACGGTCAGTGAGCCTGCCGAACTGCTCAGTCGCTGTCGCTTCTTCGAAATGACATATACCAGATACATATTAAATCGTTAACTGTCATGGTTCAATGATTCAGAATAAAAATATCAGTCAATATAATTTTCGGAACATTCACGGAACAATTTTCGCAAAAAGGTATAGTGTTTCGAATATTTCTTGCAAACATATTCATTTTTTCTGATAATGTTCACATACCTTGCAGACGGTCTGATTTCTCTAAATGATTTGTGGAGGAGATGATGAATTTCGAAAAGGTTTTGAAAAAGGCGACTTTTCTTGATCCGCTAAAAGGCTTTCAGGAGGGTGGGCGCGAGTGCGAGGTCCGCACAGATCCCCTCACCGGTAGAAACTCCAGGATACTTTTCTTCCCTCTCAGGGAACTCCCTGAGCCTGATTATGAATACCTTAGAAAGAAAGACCCGGGCTTCTGCCCCTTCTGCCCTGAGAATATACCTAAAATAACACCGAAGTTTAATCCCGCTCTTTTCGGAAGTGATAGATACAGGGTGGGGGAGGCAGTATGTTTCCCCAATGCCTTCCCCTATGATGAGAATGGAGCTGTCACTGTAATGACAGAGAAACATTTCGTACCCATAGATGAACTGACAGATAAGATTATTAAAGATGCAATTTCCTGCTGCATCGAATTTCTTGCTGATGTAACAAACGGGCAGCCTGAAGCTGTGTACCAGTCAATTAACTGGAACTATCTCCCTGATGCGGGGAGTTCCATTCTGCATCCGCACCTGCAGATAACAGCTTCATCTATTCCAACTAATTACTATTCTGATGTTGTGAAAAATATTGCTGTAAAAGGGGATGACCTTTTTGTCAGACTTGTTTCTGAGGAACAGAGACTTAGTGAAAGGTTTCTTTCACGGAAGGAATTTTTTTCATGGATGCTTGCTTTTGCGCCTGAAGGGGTCTTTGATGTTATGGCGATCTCGCATGAATATTTTAAACCTTCTGACCTCAGCGGTGCCAGGCTTGACGAACTTGTGAACGGCATCTGTAAAAGCATTAAGTTTATAAGCAGTAAAAGAATAATCAGCTACAACATGTCCCTGTTCTTTCTCCTAGGGAATATGCATTTTATTCCGCACATGAGGCTCTGCCCCAGAACAACTGTTCCCCCACTTGATACGTGCGAAATAAATTACATGAAGATGCTTCATAATGAACCGATGTCAACAATGAAGCCCGAAATGGTTGCTGAAGAGTTCAGGAAATACTGGATTTAATCACGGATTTTTTTAAAATATAAATATATAATATTCCCGGAGGACATTTTTTATGACAGATAGAAAATGGTATATTGAGCAGTTGACTGCGCCGGCATTGATCCACAGGAACGCCACTAAGTTCGGTGATCATACCTGCCAGTTGTTTAAGGATGAAAAGGGTGAAGTGCAGAAACTGACTTATTCTGAAGTTTACAGAATAGTGAAAGAACTCTCCTGCGGCCTCATGAGTCTCGGTTTTAAAAAAGGGGACAGGGCTGCCGTAATGTGCAACACTGCTCCTCAATGGATGTGGAGTGATTACTCTATACTCTGTGCCGGCGGGATTACAGTATGTATCTATCCTACTCTTTCTGAAAAGGAACTTGAGTTTATTCTTGAAGATTCAGGAACAACCGTGATGTTCGTTGAGAACACAGAGATCCTTGAGAAGATTAAAAACGTATGCAAACCTTCTAATAAAAAAATAAAGGTTAAGCATATTGTTGTAATGAAAGAAAGATATGATGATAAAGACAGGCGTGTCACA
The DNA here is from genome assembly GCA_002418835.1 of Spirochaetia bacterium UBA5763. Taxonomy (GTDB): domain Bacteria; phylum Spirochaetota; class UBA4802; order UBA4802; family UBA5550; genus UBA5550. Next base: position 66,871 of record DIEX01000015.1, read on the forward strand.
GATTTTTCACGGGTGAGAGAGCTGGGTATTGCTTTTCTTTCAAAAGATAAAATGATTTTTGAGGATAGATGGAGATCCGTAGACTTCAAAGATTACATGACCATAGTTTACACTTCAGGAACAACCGGTAATCCTAAAGGAGCAGTGCATACTCATTTCAGCTGGGCATCAGCAGTAGTAAGAGACTGTATTGTTGTCAATTATGCCAGCGGTGATAATGGAGATTTGTTTATCTCATTCCTGCCTATGTCTCACACCTACGAAAGAGAGTGCGGGCATGGGGCGTCAATGCTGTCTCTGACTCCGAATGCTTATTCATCCCCCAAAACGCTGGTGGAGGATCTGAAGCTTTTCAAACCGACAATTTTCATGTCTGTTCCAAGGATTTATGAAAGGATATTTATGGCAATGAGAGACCAGGCTGCAAAATCACCGGTAAAGAAAAAGATTTTTGATGCAGCGATCAAAACCGGTATCGCGGTTGTTGAAAAACGTGCTGATAAAGACGGTTTTATTGATATGACTGAAGGTATTGACCTGACTCAGGGAGTAGATCCATGGCTTAAATTCAAGTTTAAACTATTTGATAAAATCATCTTCAGCAAAGTCAGAGAGGCGTTCGGCGGCAGATTCAGGTTTGCCTTCTCAGCAGCGGGGAGCCTTAATGCTGACCTCTGCAAGACGTTCCTTGCAATGGGTATAAGAATAACCGAAGGTTATGGAGCAACGGAAACATGGAATGAGGTCACTGTAAACAGGCTTAATAAAATACTCCCGGGATCAATCGGCAAATGTTCAACTACAGCTATACAGTTAAGGGTGGATGATGACGGTGAACTTCTGATAAAAGGTGACTGCCTTTTCAGCGGTTACTGGAATAACCCGAAAGCAACAAAAGAAGCATTCACTGATGACGGATATTACAGAAGCGGCGACATTGTGGAAGTTCTGGCGGATAATTACATAAAGATAGTAGACCGGAAGAAAGGGCTCATGGTTCTTGATACAGGTAAAAATGTGCCGTCTCAGAGAATTGAAAGTCTATTCTCTCTCAGCAGGTTTATTGAGATGGTTGTTCCAATCGGAAGCGAACGGAAATATGTATCAGCAATAGTTGTGCCGAACTTTGATTCATGTATAGCCTACTTCGAAGAGAAGGGGATACCCTTTGATAAATCAGCAGTTGAGTATGATCATGATATAGCCTCTGTCCCTGTTTGTGTAAAGGTTGGAAATGATTTTGTTGAAAATGAAGAGTTTAAAAAGCTGATTGAACAGGAGGTTCAGGCTGTTAACAGGGAACTTGAATCCTATGAACAGATCAAAAAATATTATGTTGCTGATTATAAATTTACTGAAGGTTCAGGAGAACTGACTCCAACACTGAAAGTTAAAAGAAGAATAGTTATGGATAAGTTTAAAAAAGAGATCGACGGTCTGTACAAATAGTATGTAAAACAATGTGAACAAAAAAGGCTGTCATCAGGCAGCCTTTTTTGTTTGCGTATAATGTAAATGTTATCTCTTCGTAACCTGCACCCTTATTGCATTCATGTTGACTTTATAGTTACCTGCAACAGTTACATAACCTTTATGTCTGTTGGACATATCAGTTATCTTTGACATGAACCATGAATCATAAGTTTCTGATTTATTTTCAGGCCCGTAATATACTCCATTTTCATCACTATGAGCTTCACTTGCAAAGACAACTTTTCCTACTTTAAGATCTGCTTCGGTTGCCGGACGCGAGTAATAGTAGTACTTTGTCCATGCCTCGTCGCCATCGGATATAAGCATAAATTTAGCCTCACCTTTAGTTGCGGCTGTTGCCGGAGTTTCAATCTTTGCAACCTGGACGCGTATCCAGCCTGATTTATAAGGTTCTTTAGCTATAATGATATAGTCATCTTCGAAGTAGTGAGCGTCACCGGAATCACCTCCGAAGAATCCCCCTTTTTTTGAAGATGATGAAGATGTGTCTGATGATGAATTTTTTGCAGTATTTATTGCAGTATCCATCATCTGGTTTTTTAGCATCTCTTTTGTGTCAGCACCGCATGATAATAAAAAAGCACAGATTGATAAAAGTGAGATAAGCCTCACAAATGAACGAATCATTTTATTCCTCCATAATTTTATGATTTTTTTTATTTTTAATATCTTAACTTATGAGGATTAAAGACGCAATCATTTTTTGAAGGTTCAAAATTTAATAATTGCCATTAGAGCAGTAAACTGATTAATAAAAAAAAGAGCAATCTGTCAATTGCTCTTTTTGCTTCTTAGCGGAGGAGGGACTCGAACCCCCCACACCACGGATATGAGCCGTGTGCTCTAACC
>DIEX01000015.1:69237-205467 GCA_002418835.1 Spirochaetia bacterium UBA5763
CCTTTGGGTTATGAGCCCAACGAGCTGCCAGCTGCTCCACCGCGCGATCTGAAAGCAACCTAAAGAAATGCTGAGTATGTGTCAACATATTTTAATAATAATTTTTAATTAAAGAGAAAATAATTTGACCGGGCATAAAAAGTGTACATGAATGAATTACTGTATCTCAATACAGGCAGATTTTTAAGTCCCTGTACTTACAGCCGGAGGATAAATGAAAAATCCGTTAAGCATTTTCAGAAACAGGAAAGTGGGGCTTGCGCTTGGCAGCGGAGGAGCTAAAGGGCTCTCTCATATTGCAGTCTTTGAGTATCTTGCCGGTCTTGGTATACCTGTTGATATGATTGCCGGTTCAAGTATAGGAGCAGTTGTGGGAGCTGTCTACTGCTGCGGCAAACTCGAAACATTCAGACACGATATGCTGTCATTCACAAAAAAAGAGCTGCTCTCGATGTTCGATCTTACTATGCCAAGATCCGGACTTCTGAAGGGGAATGATTTTACTGAATTTATGAAACGGTACATCCCTGCTGACACAAAAATTGAGGATTTTCATATACCGCTTGCAATTGTTGCAACTGACTTTTATTCAGGGAGGGGGATTGTTTTCCGTAAAGGAAATGTTCTTGAAGCTCTGCGTGCCAGTGTTTCAATACCCGGCGTATTTGTGCCTGTTGCCTATAATGACACTTTCCTTGTTGATGGAGGAGTGGCCAATCCTCTTCCCGTGGATGTTGTGAAGCGGTCAGGAGCAGGATTCACAATAGCTGTAAACCTTCATCCGGGGATTAAAACCTCCCGTGTGAAAAGGTATGTGCAGTCAGGAGCTGAGAAAATCGGGATCACTGCTTTCAGTGAAGAACTCCCTGAAATTGATGCAAGGAAGGGTGTTACCATCCCTGTTGAAAAGAAACATAACGGCTGGATGAAAAATCTTGATCAGTGGATCTCTGCAAGAAATGAAAAGGTTATATACCCCAGCATATTTGAAGTTCTGAGCCAGAGTATTGATATTATGGGATATGCAAATACTGTCAACATGCTGAAACATTACAGGCCCACAGTGCTCATTGAACCGGCTCTTCTCAATACGGGCACTCTTGATTTTACGGATGCCTACAGTATAATGACCGAGGGATTCAGGGCCTGTGCCGATAAAAAGAGTGAGCTTACCAGAAAGATAAAATTCTGGATATGAAATAATACAGGTTATACAATGCAAAAGTTAAAAATTTTTTTTATGAATCATTATTATCTCCTTACAGCAATTCTTATGTTTTTTTCATTTCCAAGCTATGATTTTGTTCTGCTGAAATTTTTTCCGTTCTTCGCGTGGTTTTCTCTTGTACCGCTTTTTATGTTCAACCGCGGAAAAAGTTTGAGGGATGTTTTCTTTTATTCTTTTATTGCCGGTCTTGCCGGGAATTTCCTCACATACGGCTGGATTGGGAACTTCGGTGCAAAAGTGCCCGGGGGATATGCAGTTATTCTTTTATTTCTTATTCCGAGCCTCACAGCTTTTTTTGTGCTGAAGATCATATTTGCGGAGATGCTGTCACGCAGATTTCCAGCTCTTGATTTTATAATTTATCCTTCAATGTGGATTATCGGTGATTTTGTGCAGGCATCCGGATTTCTCGCGTTTCCCTGGACATACATCGGTTATTCGCAATACCCTTTTACTCCTTTCATTCAGGCAGCATCCGTGACAGGTATACTTGGTATCAATTTTATAATGGTTCTGTTTAACTATACTGCTGCGGCAGGGATCAGCACGCTGATTGAAGGGAATGGGCGTTTATCGTTACTTTTCAGCGGCAGAAGCGGTAAAGCTCTGGCAGCGGTTACTCTTGCGGTTCTTCTGATTACAGGTTCAGGTTTTTACAGAATGTCTACTTTTGCAGGAGGTTCAAAGGAGGGGATGAAGTTTTCTGTAGTGCAGACATGTATCTCTCCATGGGACAACTGGTCAGGCAACAGGTACAGTTACCTTTCCGAGCTTATGAGGTACACACGCGAAGCTCTCCCATCAAATCCTGATTTTATAATATGGTCGGAGTCAGCCACACTGGAGACCTTATCCTTCAGGGCTGTGAATAATGAGGATGATCTTTTTGACAGGCAGCTGCTGGATTTTATCAGGGGGATAGGTGTACCGGTGCTCACCGGTGAGATTGGTGTAACTATGAAGGGTGACGGGGGGAGGCTAAGACTTTTCCCTCAGAACAACGCTGTGCTGATACATGGAGACGGAAGGATTGTTCAGACCTACGCGAAGATCAATCTTGTCCCTTTCGGCGAGTGGTTCCCTTATGAGAAGTGGCTCAACCCGATAAAAAAACTTGCTGCAAGCATGGGTGGTTCAGATTTTGTCCCTGGTAAAAAACCGGAACTCTTTACATTGAACGGATTCGATTTCGGCGCTCTTATATGTTATGAGGGTATATTTTTCAGGCTCTGCCGTGATTATAAAAGGATGGGTGCGGATTTTCTGATCAATATAACCAATGACGGCTGGACAGAAACTTATAACGGGCATTTTCAGCATTTCTCCGCGTCAGTATTCAGGGCTGTGGAAAACGGTCTCTGGATGATAAGAGCAGGGAATACCGGGGCAAGCGCCATTATCGATCCTGCGGGGCGGGTTACAGCTTCCATGCCTATATTAAAAAAAGGTTCATTTTCCGGGAGTATAGATGTTTCATTAAACCGTACAACAGTATATGAAAAAACGGGAGATCTTATCCTGTATATAGCGTCTCTGTTTATATCAGTGATTATAGTGATTTCATTTTTAAGAAGGCACTCTGAAGGGGGAGGTGTGTAAATTCTCTTTTTTCAGTGGGGGCAAATATTTGAGTATAGTTTCCCCATCCTAAATAAAAGGCTTTACAAAAAAGAAGGTCATATATATTTTCTGCAAACATATTGTCAATCTTTTCACAGAAAAACTCCGGCATCAGCAGGGGTTATTTTCTGAATAACGACAACAGGAGACGGTATTATTTGTTTTCATAATGCATCACAGGCGGTGTTCCCCTGTGTCCTGTTACAATATTTATACACTGCGGACAGATTGAATCAATTATACTATTTAGAAGATATTTTCAGGAGGTTCTTAAATGTTAAAGGAGTATAAGGCTGACCAGATCAGGAATGTTGCTATAATCGGACATGGAGGAACAGGAAAATCAACACTGCTGGAGGCCATGTTGTTTGTCGGCGGGAAAATCGACAAAATGGGGAGCGCTGACAGTGGAACTCTTGTATCAGATTTTGATGAAGATGAAAAAACAAAGAAAATATCAATAAAAAGTTCAATGGGTTTTGTTGAGTTTGAAGATGTTAAGATTAATATTATAGATACTCCCGGGACCGCTGATTTTGTCGGCGACACGAGAGCAGCTCTTCAGGCCTGTGAAACAGCAATACTTGTTGTTGACTCTGTTGACGGAGTTCAGATTGAGACAGAGAAAGCATGGAGATATCTCACAGAGAATAATATCCCCCGCATAATCTTTGTTAACAAGATGGAGAAAGAAAGAGCAAATTACGATAAGGTAATTGAGAATATAAAAAGTGCACTCGGCGGCAGCGTAGCTTCACTTTGCGTTCCTAATGGTGAAGGTGAGACTTTCAAGGGAGTCATGGATGCTATTGAGATGAAACTCTATACACCTAAAGGTGACGGAAAGGATGTTGCTGTCACTGAAGTTCCTGCGGAGCATAAAGAACTTATGGAACTTGAAAAAATAGCCCTTGCTGAACTTGCTGCTGAATCAACTGATGAACTTATTGAAAAGTTTCTTGGCGGTGAAGAGCTTACTGCTGATGAAATAAGGACAGGACTTAAAACTCAGCTTAAAAACGCGAAGCTTACACCTGTGATATGCGGATCATCCCAGAAAGTTGTAGGTATTAAAAACCTCATAAGAACGATAAAGAATTTTGCGCCTGCTCCTGAGACAGGAAAAGTTTACAAAGGCCGCGATCAGGTTCATCCTGAAAAAGAGATTGATGTGAAACTCGGCGATTCAGGTACAATGGCAGCGGTGGTATGGAAAACTGCAATTGATCAATATGCCGGCCGTTTTAACTTTGTAAAAGTTATATCAGGCCAGATTAATCCTGAAACAGAAGTTTTCAACGCAACAAAAAATCATAAAGAGCGTGCAACAAAACTCTGTGCAATGATCGGTAACAAGCAGAACGATATGCCGAAAATATGCGCCGGGGATATAGGGGTTCTTGTTAAACTGGATAAAACTGTCACACTTGATACTCTGACAGATCCTAAGGCACCTGTTATTTTACCGATAATTAAACTTCCGCAGCCTGTCTTCTCATTTGCCATAGAAGCTGCAAAAAGGGGTGAAGAGGATAAAATCGGCCAGTTCCTTAACAAGGCTGCTGAGGAGAATCCAACAATCAAATACGGTTTTACAGCATCAACAGGTGAAACCGTTCTCTCTGGAATGGGGGAGATGCAGCTTAACCTTATACTTAATAATCTTAAAGAGAAACTCAAGCTTGATGTTGTTACCCGTGTGCCAAGGGTTGCTTACAGAGAGTCTATAACTAAAAAAGCAGAAGCACAATATAAACATAAGAAACAGTCCGGCGGACACGGCCAGTATGGCGAGGTTCATATCCGTGTTAAGCCTCTTGAAAGAGGTAAAGGCTTTGAATTTGTAGACAGTATTGTTGGCGGTGTTGTTCCAAAGCAGTATATTCCGGGTGTTGAGAAGGGACTCAGGGAAGGACTTGATGAAGGTGTTCTCGCGAAATTTCCGGTTGTGGACGTATGGGTTGAGCTTCATTACGGTTCATATCATGATGTTGACTCTTCGGAGATGGCGTTCAAGATTGCCGCAAGAAGCGCGTTCAAGATCGCAATGGAAGCAGCAGGCCCGCAGCTCCTTGAACCTATAATGAACGTAAGGATCTTTGCTGACAAGGAGTTCATGGGTGATATCATGAGCGACATTACAAGCAGAAGGGGACGGGTTCTCGGAATGGATAGCGATGAAGGTTCAAGCGGTATCCAGGTTGTAAGAGCAACTGTTCCTGAAGCTGAAATGCTCAGGTACAGCACAGACCTCCGTGCAATGACAAGCGGCAAGGCTACTTTTGAAATGGATTTTTCACACTATGATCCGATTTCCGGAAGGGAAGCTGACAAGATTATCGAAGAGAGAAAGAAACTTCTTGAGGAAGAGGCCAGCAAATAATTCTTTTCAGATAATCAATATATTTCTGAGAAAAAAAGCAATTCCGTGCTAAAGCGGGATTGCTTTTTTTATTGTTACCGCTTGACATTTTATAAAGTAACATTTTTAAAATAGGGAGTCATAATGTATTGTTAACCCCCGCACCCCCGGAGGGGGCAAAACAAATATTAAGTTAATAATCAGGTATTCAGAGAAGAAATCTAAATAAAGTCCCCCTTGGGGGGATTTAGGGGGCTGGTAAATATCAGAACTTATTAATCCGGAAATCCAAGTGAGAGACAGATACAGCATAAACCTTTCCCTATTTGTATTGATATCGTTTTTTCTTCACGCGATATTGATTACAGCGTTTATCCTTCCAGATTCTGACGGTATTTTCAGAATATTTGATAATCATGTAAAGAAAAACAATCCCGTTGGCGGGAAGGATATTATTGTTAACATAAACCAGGATGATATACGTGATATAAAAAACAGCACTCTCCTTTCTGACAGGGATTCATCGGCAAAGGGTTATATTACTAAAGAGCAGGGGGACAGGTGGCTTAATAATTCTCTCGAATTTAAGATGAAGAGCGGAGCAGGGGGTGGAGATGGCCGCATATCAACCTCCGGTTCAGGGGATAAGATAAAAGCCTCAGAGAATGGAGATGTCACTGTAAAATACGGTACAACTGGAACCGGCAGCAGCGGAAGTTCAGGAAATAATGGTAATGCCGCGAATATGGCTATCCCTGATAGAAACAGCATCACTATGAAAAACGCAATTTTTTATTCCAACAGCGGGATGTTCTCTTTCAATACCGCAAAATTTAAGAACTTCACTTATTTTAAAAATATGAAAGACAGGATAGCTTCAAACTGGTATCCGCCGCTTCTTGCTAATGCAGCCCTCGGGGGATTCGCTCCGGGGAGTATGAGAATTATGGCAATACCAAACCAGAAGGTGAAGATTTGTTTTATCATGAACAGGGAGGGGGATATCGTCCGGGTGGAACTTGTTGACTCAATGGGGAACCAGCCGCTGGATGATTCATGCATGGATGCCATAAAGATGTCCAGGAGTTTCGGGAAAGTACCCGATGATATAAAGGGGGAGTTTATCATGATCCCCTTTATATTCGGTTACTACGCCAACTGATTAGAATATCTTTACATCCTTCAGTGTAAGGTTCTCAAGTATTTTGTCTCTGCCTGTATTTATCTTTTCAAAAATGTTTCCGAGATTGCCCCTGGAAACAATCTTCCTGAAGGGCCCCGGTATTGTAATCTGTGCTTCGTTAACCAGACTGAAAAGTTCAGTTAATTTAATGTTGGATGAGGATTTTGCCGGCATCAACGGCCCCTTCTGATCTCTGATAAGTATCTCGTTTTCAATGAAAAGCTTTATAAAAAAGTCGAGATCAATTGAATTGTGTCCCAGTCTTTTAAGGAGATCGGAGTAAGATGTACCACCTTTCCCTGACTCAAAATTTGTGTATATGTAATTAAGAGCTGCGATACCGTAGAATATATTTACCTTCCTGTCCTCTTCAAATGTATTTTTTAAATTAGTGTAAGTCTGCGGATGCATCAGTGTATATGATACCTCCGCACCGTAGAGGATAATAAGGCATGAAGCGTATATCATCAGGAGGAAGATCGGTATTGAAGCCAGTGCCCCGTATATCGCGAAAGTACCGGTTGCAAATGCTTTAATATAAACTATGAAAAGCAGTATAAATAACACCCATACGGCGCCGGTAAAGGCAGCTCCTATTGAAGCATATTTAAAAGGAACCCTGGTGTTCGGAGTAGTTGCATAGGCAAAAAGAAACAGCAGCCAGATAAAGATGAATGGAGCAAGGAAATTTATTATCATAGCCAGAAAGCTTTTGCCGGATTTTCCGCTCCAGGACTGTCCGTTGTTAACGGATTTCTGGATTGTGCCGCCATTACCTATGGCCCACAGAGTGTTGCCTGAGTTTATGAATCGGTTGATTTTGTAGGCAGGGAGTGAATTGCTTTTCCATGTCCTCCCTCCATTATTTGTCTGGATATATTTCCCGTTTTCTCCGCCTATGAGTCCTTCATCCTTATTTATAAATTTTATGGAATAATAGTTGTACTCTTTAAATCTGTTTTGTTTCCATGTCAGGCCGCCGTCTGTACTATGCAGAAGAACTCCGTCATTACCTCCAATCCAGATTTCGTTTTTATCAATATACTCCACAGCGTTAAGATCTACATGTTTATTTTTTCTTTTAGATTCGTCTATAGTTACAAGTGACCAGTTCGCTCCAGAATCTTCAGTTATAAATATCTTACCTTTTGAACCGGTTGCAATCCCTTTGTTTTCAAAGAATTCAATAGTTTTAAAATTTATAGTGACGTCTTTAGTATCAATGACATTCCATTCTCTCCCGCCGGTTTCAGTAGCAAGGATAATACCTCCGTCAGCAGCAATAAAACCTTTTTTATCATCCAGCATTCTGATGTCATTTAATTTGAAGTCTCCCCATTTTGAAATAAACCAGTTTTTGCCTCTGTTTCTTGTACGAAGAATAATACCGCTGTTTGAAATAATCCACCCTCTGTCATCAATAAACTGAATATCAGTGAAATTTTCTTTCATAAGTGATATGCTATCAATCCGGAAATCATCTTCTGAAAATGCGTTGTCGGAAAACTTATAGGAATATATTCTCTGATTTTCGTAATCGAAGTCACCCATATCTTCCGCTGTAAAGCTCGTCTTGTTTGACGGGCTTTGTTTGATAGTCCCTTTACTTCCAACGAGCCATATCGTTTCACCTTCAACAAATGCGGAGTTGAAGTTGGCGGATGAAAAAACATCAGTCACTTTAGTCGCAACAGTCATACCTGCAATGAGCATTACAGGGCCCAGCGTGAGAGCTGCCCAGTAGTATATTATTTTCTGGAAAAGGGAACGCCCCTGTTTGACTTTCCATATATGGTTAAGAGATTTTTCAAGTGATCGTAAAGTAGCGGTTGCAGTGAAAAGTACAAAAATGGCACCTATCCCTCCGATTTTACCCGCGTTATCTATCAGCCCTGATACTGCTTCAAAGACCGGATCTATATTAAGCTTGATGCTGTGCTCAACCATGAAGAGGGATATCTGTCTGAAAAGGTCCTCTTTTTTATTGTCAACTCCGGAAAAGATAGAAAAAAATGTTAAGAACACAGTGAGAAGCGGTATGAGAGATGTTACTGCCGCGTAAGCTATTGCAGATGCTTTAGTAAGGCAGTCATCAGATATAAACTTTCTTGTTGCAACAATGAAAACCTTAACAGCATTAATCAGCCTGTTATATATCTCTTTTTCAAAATAATAACCCTCATAAATATTTTTAACTATCTGTATTATTTTTGAAGGGAGTGAATTCGCGTTCTGCAGCAGATTATCTATCTTCTTTTTAAAAAAGCTCATGTGTGGTTCTCCTGACAGTGGACTTGATTATAAATAAGTGGAATTTAAAGCGGTGTCAAGTATTAATATACATATTAAAATCAGTAAAAAAGATATAGATAGTTTAATGTGAATAAATATCTGATACAAATGTGTATTTTCATTTTTGTAAAAATACACATTTGCAACATTAATAGGATGTATTCCTTCAAGCTGCTATACCTGCTATTATCAGATTGATTTCAGGCATGTAAAAAAAAGACCTTTAATCCCTCAGGAAAGATAGTTCAAACTCTGTTTGTTAAGTATATGTTAACAAAATGTGAGATTCTAAATAGCCGGTCATTTTGGCACATATCCTGCATTAACTATTTGCATGCGGGATTTTAAAACTATTTAATTATTTTTTCGGAGGGCTTATGAGTAAGCTATTCAGAGTTTTTTTAACAGCGCTACTTTTTATTACAACTGCAGTTGGTGTATTTGCTGCAGATGCAGCGCCGGCAGCAGTAACACAGGCTGCACTTGATGAATTAAAAAGCAGCATGGCAGTGGGAGTGGATACAGTCTGGGTTCTTTTTACAGCATTCCTTGTGTTTTTTATGAACCTCGGATTCGCAATGGTTGAATCGGGATTATGCCGTGCAAAGAATACGGTTAACATACTGGCGAAAAACTTTATTGTTTTTGCCATATCATCAATCTCTTTCTGGATTATAGGCTGGGGTCTTATGTTCGGAAATGGAAATTCATTTTTAGGTATCGAAGGTCTTTTCTTCGCATCCGGGGCTGATAACAGCCCGGCGATGGGTGAAGCCTATAAAGGCGCATATTCAGCAATCAGCTGGGCTGGAGTTCCCATGTGGGCAAAGTTTTTCTTTCAGCTTGTCTTCGCCGGAACAGCAGCTACTATTGTTTCAGGTGCAGTTGCTGAGCGTATTAAATTCCATTCATTCATTATTTTCTCTTTTATTCTTGTGGGTTTTCTCTATCCGGTTACAGGACACTGGATATGGGGAGGGGGATGGCTGCAGTCTCTCGGTATGTGGGATTTCGCAGGATCAACGGTTGTACATTCTGTGGGTGGATGGTCAGCGCTTGCAGGTGTAATACTTCTCGGCTCACGTTTTGGTAAATACCGTGCTGATGGTTCGGTAAACCCTATATTCGGCCACAATATGTCTCTGGTAACACTGGGGGGGCTTGTGCTCTGGTTCGGATGGTTCGGATTCAATCCGGGATCAACAATGGCGGTTGGCGACGGTAGCGCTATAGCTCATATAGCTGTTACTACTAATACAGCAGCAGCGATGGCTATTCTCAGTTCAACTGTAACGTCATGGCTGATTCAGAAAAAGCCGGACCTTTCCATGATCATTAACGGTGCACTTGCTGGGCTTGTAGCCATAACTGCTCCATGTGCTTTTGTAAGTGTCAGTTCTTCAGCACTTATAGGCCTTATAGCAGGAGTCCTCGTAGTGCTAGCGGTTATGATGTTTGATAAATTTAAACTTGATGATCCGGTTGGTGCTCTTTCAGTTCATCTTGTCAATGGCGTATTTGGTACGCTTGCTGTGGGTCTTTTTGCACAGGATAAAATTACAGGTGCTGCTACAGGTAATGGTCTTTTCTTCGGGGGGGGGATGAAGCTTTTAACAAGCCAGGCCATAGGAGTTGTAGCAGTAGGAGCGTTTACATTCACAACGGCATTTGCTGTGTGGTATATTATAAAGCTCGTGATGGGTATGAAAGTATCCCGTGAAGAAGAAATCCAGGGGCTTGATATAGGTGAACATGGGATGAAAGCTTATCCTGATTTCCAGGGATTCATTACCAAATAACAATGGAATACAGGATAATAATAATTTAAGGAGAAATCAGTATGAAACTTATTATAGCAATTGTTCAACCTGAAAAATTAACAGATGTAAAGCAGGCCCTCACTGAAGCAAAAATCGGAAAGATGACTGTTTCAAGCGTCATCGGATGCGGTGCCCAGGGCGGTTATACTGAAAGTTACCGGGGATTTGAAACGGAAATTAACCTGCTTGATAAAGTTAGGTTCGAGATAGCAGTCAATGATGATTTCGTTAAACCTACCATAGAAGCAATAATTAAAGCTGCAAGGTCAGGAAACATTGGCGACGGTAAAATTTTTGTTGTTCCTCTTGAGGAGTGCATTCGTGTCAGGACAGGTGAAAATGGCGAAGTAGCCATAGGCTGATATGTCCCGCTGATCCCCGTCACGCAATGTGGCGGGGATCTTTTATGGGTTATCTTTTTGTTCCCTGAAAATTTTATTTTATTTATACCAGCAGCTAACCATCTGTTATAACAACTTTCTATATATTGAGAAAAGGAAAATTACATACGGCAAGAGGTGTAATTCCTCCAGTAAAATTACAAAAATGTTAAATTATTGTTAAAGTAAGCCTTCTTTAAAAAAAATATTAGGTATAAAATCTGCAAAATCGTTCATTACCTTTAAGAAAGAGGAAATTTTAATGGATTTCGGCGGAAACAGAGAAAGCGGATTACTCGAAGCCATAGGCAAAGAGTTTGTCACCGGTAATAAGGATATAAATGTGCTGCTCAATAATGTTTTCAATATTATAGTTTCGTATTACAGTATTGAACGCGGTATGATAAGCATTTATCACAAGGATGCCGGTGAAATATCAGTTGATATCCACTACGGATACACCGGCGAGGAGGTCGAACGCGGCGTCTACCGGCCCGGTGAAGGTATAATCGGAACTGTAGTGCAGACCGGATCTCCCATAGTTATACCGGATATAAGGAATGAACCCCGCTTCCTCAACCGCACTGGTGCTAACCGCAATATCTTTACCCACAGGATATCTTTCATTTGTATTCCGATAATTATTGATAATAATGTAATAGGTGCAATATCCGTTGATATAATCAATAACTCCGGGCGTGACGTAGCTGAGGAGTTTCACATGCTTACTACTATATCTATAATGATAGCTCAGGCTGTTAACAGCAGAATGGAGATTCTTGCCAGAGAGAAACGGCTGAACCTTGAGAATGATGAACTTCGCCGGAAAATTGAAGCAAGCACCCTTCCTGTTAAAATAATTGGTAAATCACGTGAGATACGCGATCTTTACGAAAATATTCTTCTTGTTGCGGGAACAGACTCAACTGTTCTGATTTCAGGAGAGAGTGGTACAGGAAAGGAGCTTATAGCAGATGCAATTTATGAAAACAGCAGGAGAACCGGGAAACCATATATTAAAGTTAATATTGCCTCACTACCCAAGACATTAATCGAATCGGAACTTTTCGGTTATGAGAAGGGGGCCTTTACCGGTGCTGATAAAACCCGTAAAGGGCGTTTTGAAATGGCTGAAGGGGGTACTATTTTTATCGATGAAATAGGTGACCTCGATCTTCATCTTCAGGTTCATCTCCTTCGTGTGCTTCAGAACAGGACAGTTGAAAGGATCGGGGGGAGTGAGACTATTCCTGTTGATGTAAGAGTTATAGCTGCAACTCATCATGACCTTGAGAAAAAGGTTTCCGAGGGTACATTCAGGAGCGACCTCTTCTACAGACTCAATGTTTTTCCGCTTCTGTCTCCCCCATTGCGTGATAGAAAAGCTGATATTATGCTCCTGGCAGATCATTTTCTTGAATTCTATTCTTCGAAAATGGATAAAAGCATAAAGAGGATCAGCACAGATGCGATTGATCTTCTTGTAAGCTATCACTGGCCGGGAAATGTGAGGGAACTGGAAAACTGCGTTGAGAGGAGCGTTATACTCTGCACCGAGGATACAATACGCAGCTTCCATCTGCCGCCGTCACTTCAGAAAGCAGGAAGCGCAGGGAGCGGTGGAACTCTCGAAGAGCGGACTGAACAGTTCGAGAGGGAGATTATAATAGACAGTATGAAAGCATCGAAAGGGAATATCTCCCGTTCAGCAAAGGAGCTTGGTACGACAAAGAGAATTCTCGGTTATAAAATGTCTAAATACGGTATAGACTACAGGCTCTTCAGGAATAATGATGAAGGATAAATCAGTTAAAAAAAGCTCTCATGTGAAGGGGATTACATAAGAGCTATTCTCACATTATCGGCCTGAGTACTGCCAAATCCATAAACTTGCCGATCTTTTTGTCCTGTTCCATTATATGTTTAGTGAGCCAGTCATAGAGAAAGTCAAGGAACTGCTTCGGATCATCTTCCCCTTCCTGGATTTTTCTTTTAAAATTGATCACCTGCTCTTTAAGATTATCGTGAACAGCTTTATGCTGTTCAAATCTCGGGTAAGAGACATTAAACATATAATCCTCCTCCTCTCTGAAATGGTATTCGGTATATGAT
The DNA here is from genome assembly GCA_002418835.1 of Spirochaetia bacterium UBA5763. Classification (GTDB taxonomy): domain Bacteria; phylum Spirochaetota; class UBA4802; order UBA4802; family UBA5550; genus UBA5550. Next base: position 82,235 of record DIEX01000015.1, read on the forward strand.
ATCAGTGCATCAAGAGAAGAAGAAAGAATCTGTTTAGAGGAGTTACCCGTGATATTAGAGTTCAGTTCATTGATAAGCTGAAAGAGTTTTTTATGCTGCTCATCTATTATTTCTACGCCGATTGAAAATTTATCACTCCACGATATTGATATCATATCTGTACTCCGTTCAGGTTTGCTGTAGTTTATAAGATTCTTCAGACATAAAGTCAACCGGTTTTCATGATTCTTCTGAATCTGAATTTTCAGTTTTTCATTAACCGGGTGAATTCCGTTATCTTAAAAATAATACCATATACTTTCGTAGGCCGCTTTTGTTTCTCCGATGGATTCAAGTCTTTTCAGATAGTCAAGGATGGGTACATCCGTACCTACGTATGTTTTCTGATCGGCAATCTTTTTTTCCCATGGATGAAATTCATATATGCGGGAGCCGTCTTTTTTTATTGAGATAAAGTCCCTGTGCTGCCATGCATTAAGATTATTTTTACCCAATCCCGGAACATTGTACACAGGCTCATCTGTTCTTGAAAGTCCGGGCATCAGTCTTGATTCCTCTTTCTGTTCCTGCAGGAGCCTCGCGATAGGCACCCTGTAATCGGCAGTTTCGAGTTTCCCTTTGGGGTAGAATGAATAATACGGGTCAACTCCGCAGAGCCTTATGAGACTGCGTAACCGGGCAGCTTCAAATCTGCGTGAAATAAAAAAGGTGAAAACCATCTGATTATACACCGATATTCCGCGGTTTTTTATCTTTTCAATAGCTTTCACAAAATCCGGAGTTACTTCATAAGGGTGCTGTATGTGTGTCATAAGAGAGATCTCCCTTCTGCCCGGGGACCTGTATGATGCGAGAATATCACAAAGAGTGTCAGTGAATCTCATGGGGAGAGTCACCGGTGTCCGTGAACCTATACGGATTCTTTCAATGTGATCTATCTTCGACAGCTTTTCCAGTATATCATTAATGCGCTCATCAGACATTACAAAAGGGTCACCGCCGGTTATAAGAACTTCAGTTATGGAGTAATGTTTTTTTATCCATTCTATTGCCGCACTGAGATCTTTTTCATCAGCCATGGCGCCGTCTTCAAGGGGACCCTTGATCTCCCAGTTTCTCTGGCAGTATACGCATATCTGCGGACATGAATTGTATGGTTTAAGAATTACTATACCTGGGTAACGTCGTGTGATCAGGTTAACAGGTGAGGTGTCGTGTTCCAGCATGAAGTCGTTAACGTAATCATCACGACCGCTTCCATGGAATGAATTGATATAGCTTTCAGGGAATAGCACCTGCGCCCTTACAGACCTGTCCTCACCATAACCCGGTTCAAAAAAAAGAGATGCGTAGTAAGGTGTAACACCGAAGGGAATTCCCGCCTCGTTAACTTTTTTAATGTGTTCCATCTCTTCCGTTGAAAGATTGGCATATCCGCTCAGAGTCTTTTCATCCCTGGCAATATGCTGAAGCTGCCAGTGCCAGTCATTCCACTTTGATTCATCAGAACCGGTGAAATTGAGAATTTTTTTTACATTGCTTTTCCTTTTCTCTTTTACATCCTCATCAAGGCCTGATTTGAATTTAGACATCTTTTCTTCAAGATAACCATGAATCATGTCCAGTTCATCTGAACGTACCTGCGCCGCGTCGCGTCCTTTAAGTTCACTTGTATCGGCAAATGTAAATTCAGTGTTTTCATGCTGCCTGAATCTCCCTTCAATACCTTTTACCAGATGGCATATCTCCCCCCAGAAATCTTCTGAAAGTTCCGGGTCAGGTTTACCGTTTGCGGCATTTATAAGTTCCTTCAGAACACTGAATCCGGCAAGATGCTCACTGCGCGGATGGAGTATTCCTCTCCAGGCTCTTGCACAATCACGGATTATTACAAGATCCAGATCATGCATTGAGGGGTCTTTTTCTGAATATGTAAAAAACTGCCTGTGATTTATATGATGCAGCAGATCAATTCTTTTCTCTTCAAAATCCTTTCCTGATTTGAGTATGTTATTCCATTCTTCAGAAATGGAAAGAAACAGTTGCGGTGTGAATTCAGTTTTCATAGATTAACTCCTTAATATGGTGTAATTCTCACTTACCTGTTTTTAAAAAACTTACTGACATAAAGTAATATGACAGAAAAAAATAATCATCAGCAGGATGGGAAAAAATGGAAATAAAGCTTCATCCCCTGAAATATTATAATTAATCAGGGTATGTAACTATTATCATTGATGACTTTAATTATACAAAATGTATTAAATCATTGTATTTATGAATAAAAATAATTGATATGTATTAATAGATGATAACAACAACAGGGAGAGGTTACAAGTTTTTTTACTTTAAAAAAACAGACCATACAGAATTAGATACTTTCATATTGATTTTTTATAAAATTATGATATCTATATATAACAATAACCCGCTTTTTTATTGACAAATAAAGTCACACAGCAAGTGTTAGATAAATTAAAAACAAAGGATGTGATGTTCGAATGACAAGTCCTCTTGAAGTGGAAGTAAACGGCGATATCGAGAAAGCGTTTAAGAATCTGAAGAAAAAGATGGCTTTCGAGGGTATCTTCAAAGAGCTTAAAAGAAGAAGATACTACGAAAAACCAAGTGAAGAGAAGAAACGCAAGAAAGAAGAAGCTGAAAGACGCAGAATCAAGAAGATGAGGCGTATGCAGGTTCAGAGTTCTCGTTCCAGAAAAACTGGCGGCCGTGGCGCTGCAAAGGAGTAGGTTTAAACCTGCACTTGTCACAGAAAGGCTGTTCTGAAAAGGACAGCCTTTTTTATTTCGCTTTATTTTTGTTTAGTGTTATCTCCGGTTTAAGAAAAAATCTTGCTAAAAAGCCCTATGTTTAATTATCATTATCCTGATAATCAGGGAGGCTTTATGACAGCAGGTGCGCTTATATTTCTTGGTTTTGCATTAATTGCAGCTTCATTTATTCTTGTGTCTGTGAGAATACTTCAGGTCCGCCCGGACTTTGTGAAGAAAGTATTGAAGTACGCTCTGATTTTTATCTTCGCAATTGTATTCAGTATAATAGCAGCAACAATCGGATTCCGTATAGATGACAGGCACAGCAGGAGTTATTCGGCTAACCTGAAATCTGTGCAGGAGATATGGGGCGGAAATATCACCCAACATCTTCCGGAGCTGAATTATAAAGTCCGGGGATTTACAGAATATGAAAACAGGAAGACAGGTGAAATTGAAAAAGTACCTGCTGATATTGACAGGAATATGGGAATTGCTGATCAGAAAGTCTCCGTTAAAATAAAATCCAATATAAGACAGAAAGGGCTGCTTAAATATCCCGGCTACAGTTTATCATTTAACGGCAGATATATAATAAAGAACCTTAATAAAATAAATGAAACCCTTACCTTCAAATTTCGTCTCCCTGAAGGTGCAGGGAATATAACAGATCTGAAAGTTCTCTTCGAAGGTAAAGAGTACACTGCTGACCCCGATTTCTCTGATGGTATCCAGTGGAAGGGCTCTCTCCGGAATGGTGAAACTGGGACATTTGAGGTGAGTTATAACGCACAGGGTACCGGAGTGTTCGACTACGCAATGGGTAACCAGAAGGCCGAGATTAAAAATCTCGAAGTTGAAATTATAACAGACTTCACGGAATGTGATATCCCGAACGGTGCAATGATCCCCACAACGCAGGGGGGGGATAATGAGATGACAAAGTATACATGGAAGGCATCAAACCTTGTAACAGGACAGAACATCTCACTGAAATTTACAATTCCCGGTAACTACGGAGAGCTTGTTTCGAGACTGTTCTACTATGCTCCTATTGCGATTTTCCTTTTTACAGGATTTATACTTATATTCTGCACAGCAGGGGGGATTGCACTTCACCCCATGCATTACCTTTTTATGATTACCGGTTATTTTATCTTCTACCTTCTCGGATCATACATGGTGAGTTACATACCGATTATTGCTGCTGTGGCAGTATCACTTTCGATTTCAACAGGTATTGTTGTTTACTACGCGCACCTGATTAAGAAGGGGGGTGAGCTTGTACGTATTACCCTCTATTCATCAATTTTATTTCAGTGGGTTTTCTCTGTCGCATTTTTTATACCGGAACATACCGGTTTCATAATCACTATTGCAAGCATCGTGGCATTCGTATTCCTGATGAAGAGAACTGCCGCAATAGACTGGGAGAATAAATGGTAGGCAGGGAACCGTCGCTGTTCAGCCAGGGTGAGTCTATCACCCCTCTTGCCGAGAGGTGCAGGCCTTCGTCAATTGATGAATATATCGGGCAGGAGCATATAACAGGTAAAGGGAAGATCATCCGGAGCGCCATTGACTCCCGTAAAGCTTTCTCCATGATACTCTGGGGTGACCCCGGCACAGGTAAGACTACACTTGCCGGGATTATAGCAGAGGCCTGCGGAATGGAGTGGCATTATCTCAGCGCTGTCTCTTCCGGTGTTGCGGATGTAAGGAAAGTAATAGCAGAAGGGGAGAGGAACAGACGCGCTGGGAGACAGACTCTCCTGTTCCTCGATGAGATTCACAGGTTTAATAAGGCTCAGCAGGACGCAGTGCTTGGTGCTGTGGAGTCCGGTGATATGGTGCTTATAGGAGCAACTACAGAGAATCCGTCATTCAGCGTAATCTCTCCGCTACTTTCACGTGCCCGTGTGATTAAACTGAAAAAGCTTGGCGATGAGGATCTCTCGCGGATTCTCGAAAACGCGATTAAAAACGACAGGATATTGAAAGATGGGGATATCCGTTTTGAGGATGGAGTCAGGGAAAACCTGGTTAAGCTGGGCAATGGAGACGCCCGCAGAATGCTCAATGTTCTGGAAGTCTCATTCATGCTTTCAGGCGACGGACTTATCACAGCGGAACGTGTGAAAGAGGCCTTCGAGAATACCATGATTTATTACGACAGGAAGGGGGACAGGCATTACGATACGATCTCTGCGTTTATTAAATCTTTGCGCGGCTCTGACCCCGATGCAGCAGTGTACTATCTGGCAAAGATGATTCTTGCAGGTGAGGACCCGGAGTTTATGGCGCGCAGAATGGTGATTATGGCCTCAGAGGATATAGGGAACGCGTCACCTGCCGCGCTTAATCTTGCAGTGTCAACATTGATGGCTGTTAAAAATATCGGCATGCCTGAGTCGGAGATTATCCTGTCGCAATGTGCTGTTTTCCTCGCGTCAGCTCCTAAAAGCAATGCATCATATATGGCGATAAACCAGGCCAAAGCTGCGGCTCAGTCCGGTGATTACGAAGTGCCAATGCATATAAGGAATGCGCCCACCAGTCTTATGAAAAGTATGGGGTACCATAAGGGGTACAGGTATCCTCATGATTATGAGGAGAATTTTGTAAAAGAGGAGTACCTCCCTGAAGAGATAAAAAGTTCCCGGTTCTACAATCCTACAGAAAACGGCGGAGAAAAAGCAATCCGTGACAGGCTTGCCCGGCTCTGGCCGGAGAAATACAGGTAATATAATGTAAACTTCCTGCTTGACAAAAAGTAATAAAATGGTTTCTATATTTATGGTATAAATGTATGAATTATCAGGAACTGCTAAATCTGATTTCTGTTCGGCTTAATTCGCTTAAACCATATAAAGCGATTCTGTTCGGTTCTGCTGCTTATGGTAAACCTGAGGCCAGCAGTGATATAGATATTGTTGTTGTACTGAACAAAAATGGTTTTCCCGCGGATTATAATGAAAAAATGAATAATCATCGTCTTGTGCGTAAGCTTCTACGTGATATTAACCAGGAAGTTGCTCTTGATATTATTGTTTTTACTATAGATGAATGGGAATCTTTTGTTAAAACCGGCAGTTATTTTTCACGTATTGTTGTTGAAAAAGGGAAGGCTATTGCTTGAGAGAACATGTCCAGGAATGGATAGATTTTGCCAGAATTGATCTACTTTCTGCTATTAAGCTTGCAGATGATGATAACCTGACAACATCTGCTGCGTTTCATGCTCACCAGTGTTGTGAAAAAGCATTTAAGGCGTTAATCGAACATTGTGAAAAACCTGTTCCGAAAATCCATGATCTGATAAAATTATACAGTGATGTAAAACTTGAATTGGATTTTTTTCCAGATGAGGATATTTTGGATGACTTAAGCAGAATATATATTGATTCACGTTACCCTTCAATGATCGGCCAGACCCCTTACGGAAAACCTGCCTTGCAGGATGTGAAACGATACATCAATTTTTCTTCAGACATTATAGAAAGGGTGTTACTGATAGTTAGTTAATAAACTATAAAAATTAGCTCCGGCTATAATCTCCAACTATTCTTAAAAAACACTTGATCACATTTAACCCTCCGCATAATTGGATTAATTTTGCATTTGGAGATTTTATGACTGATATAAACGGGCGTCAGAGGAGAAAGCTAAAATCCCTTGCCCATCACCTCAATCCGGTTGTCCAGATAGGGCAGAAGGGGCTTACCGAAGCCCTTATTAAAGCTGTAGACAAAGCGCTGAGCGATCATGAACTGATTAAAGTTAAATTTGTCGATTTCAAAGACGAAAAGCATGATCTTGCTGAAGAGGTGGTCGATAAAACCGGATCAGTTCTTGTGGGAATGATCGGCAATATCGCGATTATCTTCAGAGAGAACCCTGAGCTTGAAAAGAGTCAGAGGATTCGACCGGGTAATTGATTTTTTTTCATTTCAATATATGGTGGTGTGCCATACCCGCACAATAAGATGTCAGTTAGAGTTAAAACAATTCCGGTTCCGTATGCTTTAATAAATTTTTTTTGAAAATAAGTCCTCGTAAACTTTACAGGATTATTTAATTCCATGTCAGATTTCAGGAGATATAAAAAATGAAAAAGTACAACGTAGTAATTGTGGGCGCGCTGGGAGCAGTGGGCAATGAGTTCAGAAAAATACTGCTTCAGAGAAAGTTTCCGATAGATAAGATAAAGTTTGTTGATCTCACAGATGTGGGCACAGAAGTACAGTTCGGTGACATGAAAGTCATTGTTGAAGCCCCTTCAGACGACACATTTAAAGGTTACGATATAGCTCTCTTCTCCGCAGGGGGAGATGTAAGCCTTGAGATTGCAAAAAAAGCTGCTGCTGACGGCTGCATAGTCATAGATAACAGCTCCGCATGGAGGATGGACCCTGAAGTTCCGCTTGTTGTTCCGGAAGTTAATCCTGATGATGTTAAATGGCACAAAGGGATTATTGCAAACCCGAACTGTTCAACAATCCAGATGCTCCTCCCACTGAAGCATATACATGACGCAGCAAAAATCAGGCGCGTTGTAGTGAGCACATATCAGGCTGTATCAGGCACAGGGATAAGGGCAATTGAAGAGTGCCGTAACCAGGCTGCGGAAGCTGCTCAGGGTAAACCTGTTTCAACAGTCAGTGTCTATCCGCACCAGATTGCCTTTAACGCTCTCCCCCATATTGATGTTTTCCTCGATAACGGATACACCAAGGAGGAGATGAAGATGGTGAACGAGACTAAAAAGATCATGGGTGATGACTCAATCAGACTCACTGCAACAACGGTTAGGATCCCTGTAATTTACGGTCACTCTGAATCAATAAACATTGAGACAGAGAAGAAGCTATCCGCTGCTGATGTCAGGAAGCTCCTCACAGGGAAGCCGGGAATAACAGTAGTAGATAATCCGTCGAATAATGAATATCCAATGCCGGTAAACGCGGCAGGTAAGGACGATGTTTTTGTAGGCAGAATCCGTGAAGATGAATCAATGGACAACGGGATCAATATCTGGGTTGTTTCAGATAATATCAGGAAAGGAGCAGCTTTAAACACAATTCAGATTGCCGAACTCCTCATAGAGAAGGGACTTGTGTAATCAGCTTATGACATAATCCGGCTGAATTAATTCAGCATTATAACACCCTCTGAGAGGTTATTCCGGTTTTAAACGGCCTCTTTGGAGGGTGTTTTTTATTTTAACAATAGGTACAATTTTGTCACTATATATTAAGGCCTTTTTAATCCTTAATATATTTGTGTTAATGGCCGAAGTTATATATATTAATGTAATAATGCAGGTCTTTTATGAAAAAAATTATTTTTTATTTCGATTCATCTGTCCAGGGTATCCTCGCTAAAAAGAAAAATGCGGCGGGTGAGGTTAAGACTGTGCTTTCGTCAAAATATAATTTCGTTTCAGAGAATGAAATTGTTGCAAGAGTTGTTGACGTTAAGGATGATGCTGATATCCCCTCTGTCATTGATGCAGGGTATGAATATTATAATGTGCAGGATTACAGTTCCATATCGACAGGCAGGGGTATAAGATTTGATGATACTGTAAAAGCATATGTCTCTTCTTATTACGGCTTTGTTATTATAAAAGATGGTAAAATACAGCTCCTTTCTCCTCTGGCTTATTCAAAAGATAAGATTAATGCTTTTTATTATATATATCCGACAAAATCCGGTGTTTATCCTTCATACAGGGAGGTGCATGATATCCTCCATGTTGAGAAAATTGTGTATCCTGTAGCGAGGGACAGATTCGAAAAACAGATTAATGCTGTAAACAAAGAGCATCCTCAACTTGCGCGGGTTATAGTTGCTGAAGGTAAAGCTCCGGTAAACGGTTACGATGAATACTACGAGCCCCTGCTCAGTCTTGAGAAAAAAGTGGGTAAAGTTCTTGCTGATGGAAGGATAGACTACAAAGAGCAGGATTCCATTATACAGGTGCAGAAGAATCAGGAGATACTTCAGAGGATTCCCGAAGTGAAACCTGAAGACGGTTATGATGTTTTTGGTGAAGTTGTATCTGCGGAGCGGGAAGAGAAAGCCGGTCTTAAGCGTGGAGAGAATATAGTTCAGTCCGGTTTCGATGAGTCGATATTTCTTTCAGGGATTGACGGGTGCCTTAATATTTCAAATAACAAGGTCAGCGTGATGCCCGTAGCTGTAATTAAGGGTGACGTTGATCTCGATTCCGGTAATATTCAATTCAATGGAACAGTGAGAATCACAGGTTCTGTCAAATCCGGGTTTAAGGTTCAGGCTGACAATGATATTATTGTTGAAGGCGATGTTGATAATGCCCAGCTTATTTCCGGTGGAGATATTACTGTGAAGATGGGTGTTGTTGGTAAAGACGGTACAAGGCTTATCGCTAAAGGTGATATATCCGCAAAGTTTATACAGAATGCTAAGGTTGAAGCTGGTAAAAATGTAATTGTCAGTGACTCCATAATAAACTGTGATATACTATCTTATGATAAAATTGAAGTGACAGGTAAAAACGGCAAGATAATCGGCGGGAAACTTGTTGCACTCTATGAAATTAAATCCCCTATAGTGGGGACTCAGACAGAAACCGCGACAAGTCTCACTGTCGGAAGAAATTTTGCAGTTGAAGAGGAACTCAATAAAAAACGGGGAGAAATAAAGATAGCGCGGGATCGAATTGATGAAATTACAACATCTATCAAGATGCAGTTCGGTGAAGAATTATTTAAAAACCCAAAAGAATATATAAAGATACTCCCTTCTCTGAAAAAACAGACATGTCTTGTCTTACTTAATGATCTGGGGAAAGCAAATGCAGCCCTGCAGAAGCTTCTTGAGGAATCCTGGGAGGTTGAAGCGAGGCTTAAACTTGAACGTGAGCCTGCTGTTGTGGTTCGCGGGAGATTGTTCCCCGGCAGTATTGTTAATATTAAAAAAAGTGTCAGAAAGATTGAAACACCTCTTGATAATGTGAAGCTTTACGAGGATCCTGAAGATAAAAGTGTGAGATTTATCTCCGCTTTATAATCTGATTACGTAACATGGAGTTTAATAACGGGTACCCTTTTAAACATTTAAGCTATATCAAGGATTTTCTTATCAGTCGCAATATATTTTTCCCTCTGCCGGCATAGAATAATTGACACGCCATTTATAATAACAGATAAGTTATAAGGCCTGTGGGATTATCTTTTATTTGATTAAAACAATAGTTTTAATACGGTAAGTGATTCCGGTTTAAAATTCCTTCGCTGTAATGGGCGACAAATAAAAATAAGGATAAAGACTGATTATAATGAAAAAGCATAGTCTGGGGATTGAAAAAAAGAGAGATTTTATAATGAAGCATAAATCTCTGTCAGAAGAGATGATTAACTTCTATACAAAGCTTTATATCGCGCAGGAGAAAGCTTATGACGGACTTCCTGAAATAATGGAAGATTGTTTCCCTTTGAATAGTGATAACCCGCCATTCCTCAAAATAGAAAGCATCAGACTTAGCGGGGAGATTATTTCAACTCTCTCGCTGCTTGTAAATGATATTGCTGAAATAGTGAATAGTGCAAACCCCGGGATGAATTTTAAAAGTATAGCCGAATCATTCAGAGGTGTTGCGGAAGAATCGCTGATTAAATTCCTTGAGCATGATTTTGATTATTTCGAGGAGAAAGCTTCTGAGTACCGGCTCGATATTTCCGAGCTGATATTTATAATACACAATGTTTTTAAGCCTCTTCTGATTAAAGCCAGAGTAAGTTCCGGCGTTTCGGTAAATAAAGAAGACTGGCTTAAGAAGGAATGTCCGTTCTGCGGGTATATGCCTGATTTCAGCAAAATTGTTGAATCTAAAGATAATCTGCGTAAGCTGCACTGCTCTCTCTGCGAGGAGGAATGGGAATTCCCCAGACTTAAATGTCATGCATGTGAAAACAGTGAGCAGGATACCCTGGGCTTCTTTGAATACGAGGATAACCCGGATTACAGGGTTTATTACTGCGATAAATGCAGAAGTTATATCAAAAGTGTCAGAATTCCTAAACTGAATGAAGAGTCAGGATACGACCTGACTATTGAAGACATAGCTACAGGTTTTCTCGATTCAACAATGATAAGTAAAAATTATAACAGAAGTTAGTCGCTTTTTTTACGGCTGGCAGAAAGCACCCTATGAGTCTGATATATAAAGAAATGATCTGAATAATTCATGGCAGAAGATCTTAACAGTATCTATAAATTATTGCGGAAAGCTTACGGGAAGCAGGGGTGGTGGCCCATAGCCGATCTTTCTGCCGGAAAGAGCGAATACGGGATTAACGCCCCGAGAAATGAATCGGATATATTTGAAATAGCTATAGGAGCAATTCTTACGCAGAATGTAGCATGGGTGAATGTCGAAAAGGCACTCCTCTCTCTTAAGAAAAAGAGGCTCCTTGATCCTTCGAAAATGTATAAAGCGAAGCATGATGATATTGCTCAATGCATAGTCCCCTCAGGTTATTATAACCAGAAGACCAAAAAGATTAAGAATTTTTTATCGTGGTTTAATAATTACGGATTTTCCTTCGAACCGGTAATGTCTGTTAAAACAGCGGCTCTTCGCAGGGAACTGCTTGATATTAATGGAATCGGACCTGAAACAGCTGATTCCATTCTTCTTTACGGTCTTCGACGGAAAATATTTGTTGTTGATGCTTATACAAAGAGAATATATTCCCGTCTTGGTGTTGTAAATATAAATGACAGTTATGAGGTTGTCCGGGATTATTTTCAGAAAGGGACTTCCGGCGGTGTTGCAAAGTATAATGAATACCATGCGCTTATAGTTGTGCATGGCAAGGATGTATGTAAAAGCAAACCTTTATGCAGTTCCTGCTGTCTGGGGAGTATATGCCCTTCGTTCAAAAGTTTTAACTGACCGTTACCTTTGTGTATTTTGTTATCATTACTTATAATGCTGATATTGATTTTTTATTAAAACAGGGATATATTTTAATTTTACTGTTTAATGCTTGAAATCTTTTTAACATTATGCAGTAAATCTAATCAAATTATCTGGAGTTCTTTTATGAAAAACCGTATATATCTTACAGAAATGGATGAGTGGAAGAGGCTTTCTGATAATTATCAGAAAGTTAAGGATATACATCTCCGTGAACTTTTCGGCAATGATCCGGAGCGCGGAAAGAAAATGATTATTTCTGATGCGGATATTCTGTTCGATTACTCCAAAAACAGGATTACCAATGATACGGTTGATCTTCTTATTGATCTTGCTGAAAAGTGCGGGCTCGGGGAAGAGATTGAAGCGATGTTTACAGGTGAAAAGATTAATGAAACAGAAAACCGGGCTGTACTGCATACAGCTTTGAGGAATAGAAGCGGGAAACCTGTTTATGCTGACGGAAAAGATGTAATGCCTGATGTTGAGCGTGTGCTTGAAAAAATGAGAATTACATCAGAGAGGATAAGAGGATTTAACTGGATAGGCTATTCCGGAAAACCGGTAAAAAATATAATAAACATAGGGATTGGCGGTTCAGACCTTGGGCCTGTCATGGTGTGTGAGGCGCTGAAGTATTATTCGCAGCGTGATATAAACGTAAAGTTTGTTTCCAATGTTGACGGTTCTCATATGATTGAGACTCTCAAAGGTGTTAACGCGGAAGAAACACTTTTCATAGTAGCGTCTAAGACTTTTACCACGCAGGAGACAATGACCAATGCTAAAACCGCACGCAAGTGGCTCGTTGATAAAGCGGGAGATGAAAAAGCTGTTGCAAAACATTTCCTTGCCCTTTCAACTAACAGGAGCGAGGTGGAGAAATTCGGTATTGACATTGATAATATGTTTGAGTTCTGGGACTGGGTAGGGGGGAGATATTCTCTCACCTCGGCAATCGGCCTCTCAATAATGATATCAATCGGATATGATAATTTCATTAAGCTGCTTGATGGCTTCCATTCAATGGATGTTCATTTCAGGACAAAAACTTTCCGGGAAAATATACCTGTTATGATGGCCCTGCTGGGTATCTGGTATAATAATTTCTTTAATGCAGTGACTTACGCTATACTCCCGTATGAACAGTATCTGCACAGGTTTGCCGCATACCTGCAGCAGGGGGATATGGAATCTAACGGCAAATCTGCCACAAGGGACGGAAAAAAAATAACTTATAACACAGGCCCTGTTATATGGGGTGAGCCTGGAACAAACGGCCAGCATGCTTTCTATCAGCTTATACACCAGGGGACTCAACTGATACCTGCTGATCTTATCGGATATATTAAAGCCCTTAACAGTGATACAGACCATCATGATATCCTTCTTTCGAACATGATTGCCCAGGCTGAAGCTTTTGCCTTTGGCAAAACCTCTGAAGAGGTAAAATCTGACGGTGTACCGGATAATCTTGTCCCCTTCAAAACCTTCGATGGAAACAGGCCGGTTAACTCTATCCTTATAGAAAAGCTGACTCCGGAATCTCTTGGAAGATTGATAGCTATGTATGAACATAAAATTTTTGTGCAGGGGATTATCTGGAATATCTATTCTTTTGACCAGTGGGGAGTTGAGCTTGGAAAAGTCCTTGCAGGCAGAATTCAGAAGGAGTTTGCCTCCGGTGAAATTTCACCTCTACACGATTCATCAACGATAAACCTGATTAATTATTACCGGAGCAGAAAGAGTGAATAACAGGGTTAATCAGCAGCAGGAGTTCCCTGAGGGACTCGGGAATGAATATATCGAAAAGATTCAGAAATACGAGATGTTCAGTCAGGAGGCTAACCAGGTCCGCGAAAAAGACAAAAGGCTTATTCGTGAGCTGTTTAAAAGTTTCAGCAACAGCTACCTCATGGTGGGTATAGGGTTTCAGAGAGCATACGGCTCGATACTTTCAGGGGATTATTTTGATCTGCTTCGCCTCCCTGATAACAAGTTTCTCTTTGTATTCTCTGATATAAGCGGGCATGGTCTACCGGCATATACGACTCTTATAAGATTAAGATCTGCGGTGATCCTTGCAGTTAAAGATGCTGAAGCTGAATATGCGGATTCCGGGATTGTTGATTGTTCCCGTATTATAAAAAACATATCGGCAAAATTTACTGATATTATGGATCTCTCCACATCAAATGATTTTGCCTCAGCAAATTTCGTTTTCATTGAAGAGGGGGACAAATGCATCAAACTGAGATTTTTTAACAGGAGTATGCTGTTCCCTATCGTAGTGAGGAGGGAGCCTCAAGGTGCGAGGATTATTAATCTCAATTCCTGTAACGGGTACTGGAAACCTGAAAAAGGTTATTTACTTGGCAGTGATATAAAAAGTCTGATACATGAAGATTCTTATTTTAATACTCCTGAATGCTGTTTTGATTTATACCAGGGTGATATGATTCTTTTTTATACTGATGGTATAACAGAAGCTTTTGACTGCAGAGCTGATAATTCACAGTATGGCGACAACAGGCTTGAACAGAAACTGATTGAGATGTGCGATCTCCCTCCGCAGCTTGTTATTAACAGTCTTTTTGATTCAGTTTATGATTTCATAGGGAGTCATGAACATCAGAAGGATGACATGACTGCAGTCCTTATAGATCTCCCTCCGTTAGAATAAAAAAATTAAACTGCCGGTTTAATATAATTCTTCCCGGTAAATATTTACTTGACAGGACCCACCTATATTTGAATTTTATTTATTCCTGAAATAACCATTAGTCTAATCAATTTGTTATTTTTGTCTCCCGGGATGTAAATCCCATGCATCTGGTGGTCTGACTATATTTACAAACATTTTTTATACAAGGGGGTTTTATGGAGAAGATATTAGAAAAAATAAAGAGACTGACCCTCCAGCATGATCAAATTCCGCCTGACGTTGTCCGTGAGAAGGATATAAAACTGGGGCTGAGAAATCCTGATGGCTCAGGTGTTGTTGTCGGTATCACTACAAAAGGTAGAGTAATAGGTTACGAAAAGATACAGGATGATAAAGATCCGTCGAAAACCAGAGTTGTACCTGTTGATGGAAAACTATATTATTGCGGATATGATGTTAATGATATAATCGAAAATAATGAAAAGAATAAAAGATTTGGATTTGAAGAGGTGGTGTACCTACTGCTCACCAGTGTTCTCCCTGATAAGTCCGATTTTATTAAATTTACAGGTGAACTTCATAGAAGATCAAAACTTTCCAATATGGAGAGACGTATAATAATTGAAGAAGTTGAAAATTTCAACCAGATGTATGCCCTGCACAGTGTCATATCGCACCTGAGCAGGTGTGATAATGATCCTGACACAAATGATTTTTCAAGTATCACTGAACAGTGTATTAATGTAATAGCCAAAGCTCCGGTTATTGTGGCGAATAACTATAGTGTTTATAAATACCGTAAAGGTGACGATTTGCGTCTTGCCAGGTCCAGGGAACATCTATCAATGGCTGAGAATTTTCTTTATATGCTTACGGGGGAGATGCCGGACAGGGAAGAGGCTCTGATGCTCGATTCCTGTATGGTTATGCACGCTGAACATGGTGGCGGTAATAACTCAACTTTTACAGTCAGAACTGTTTCTTCAAGTGGAGCTAATACATACATGGCTCTTGCCGCAGGGGTTGCCTCTCTTAGCGGCCAGTTTCACGGCGGAGCCAATGAATCAGTTATGTCTATGATGAAACAGTGCCAGAAGGATATTAAGGACTGGAGCAATGAAAAACAGATAAGAAAGTATCTTGAGAAAGTACTTGATAAGAAAGCTGCGGATGGCAGCGGCAAGATTTACGGTCTGGGCCATGCTGTGTATACAATTTCTGATCCCAGGACAAAGATTCTGAAAAAATACGCAAAGACTTTATCTCAGAAATATAACAAGATGGATATTTTTAATCTCTTTGAAATGGTTGAAAAGATCGGGCCTGAACTTGTAATGGAGAGGAAAGGGAACCAGGTCTGTGTTAATGTGGATTTTTATTCAGGACTTGTTTATAAACTGCTTGGAATACCAGAAGCTCTTTACACTCCTATTTTCGCAATGGCCAGGACTGCCGGATGGTCTGCACACAGGCTTGAACAGATAATACAGGGGAAGATTATAAGGCCTGCTTATATACCTCCGAACCAGGAGATCCTGGAATATAAAGGAATTGATGAACGATAGATAAAAAAAAGAAGCCCGGTTTCCGGGCTTCTTTTTTTAGACAGATACTCATTACGTGAGCTGATTAACTCGGCATTGAAGTAAAAACGCCTCTCGGGTCAACTTCTCTTCTGAGAATTTCGATTATCTCTTTTGTTGGAACAGGAGTTACAGGAATCTCACCTGCAGGCCTGATAAGTTCAAATCCTGTTGCAAGCTGTGCAAGCTCAGGTGATACACCGGGATGCAGAGTCTTTATCCTCATCCTTTTTGATTCAGGTTCGAAATCGTAAACACCCGCAGAAGTTATAACGGTCATCGGACCGGCTCCCACAAGGCCTGCTTCTTTACGGCTGGTTCCACCATTCAGCCAGCCTACTGATGTCATGAAATCAACATGTTTGACGAATTTCTGAGGATTCTGTAATCCAACGAGAACCAGATTTCTGGATAATGATGACAGGTCATTATTTCCCCCTGATCCTGTAAGCCTGTTTTTGTAGTTATGAAAATCTCCGCCAATCATGTGAGTGTTAACGTTTCCATACATGTCTATCTGCGCGTATCCAAGGAAAGCTTTGTCAACATAACCGTTGTAAAGCTGACCGAACGAATATGACATTTCAAGAATCATCGGGGATTTTTTCCATGTATTCGGCCCGCCAACAGACCATGGCATATCACCCGGTACCGGATTTTGCGCTCCTGATTCAAATACAAGAGTAATGTTTGGAGCATGAGTCTTCTTTGCCAGAGTCCCCGCAACCATGGGGAGTCCTGTTCCGATATATACTACTTCTCCGTCTTCGATCTGCTGAGCAAGAACATATGCTATCATTTCAAGCGGATTTGCTGGTCTTGGTTCAATCATTTTTTCCTCCACTATTACTGTTATTTAAATTGGTCTGTAACGTCATTAAAATCAGGATCGTTCATAGTCCATTCTTTATAATGGAAATCAACTCCATCCTCTTCGTAATCGCCTTCTTCTGCCTTTGTGAGTCTTCTGGCGTTAACCATCCATTTAGAACCGCCCAGCAGTTTGTCGATTATATCGAATTGATCTTTGCATTGATGTAAAAGAAGATCGTAGAATTCGTCAAGGGCTCCTTCTTTGTGCGCCCAGTACCTGAGGGTTTTTTCCCAGAATCTTCTTGGCCAGTAATATAGACCGGGCATTGATCCGAAAAGAGCTCCATAAGGCATTTCAACAACTGCATCCGCATATACAAATGGAATAACAACACCTTTATTATCATTTCTCATTGCTGATGGAGGCACAATTTCTTCTGCTGTTATGATTACTTTTCTTGCGGCTGCAGCTATTGCGGCATCGTTTATAATCGGTCCGTAGATTTTAGCGTTACCGAATTTATCCGCCTGGTGAACATGGATAATTGTTACATCCGGATAAAGAGCAGGGATGAAAGCGCATGGGTCTTTTTCGCTTTTCATTGGATGATCCATAACCTTAACAAAAGGATTGTATTTAATTATATCTGAACCAAGAAGTTGTTTTGAATATAAACCTGGAAGACCAAGCTGCGCAGCTTTAAATCCGAGAGCCATAGCACCATGACTCCACTCGGCGAGAATTTTAGTTCTTCCCTGAAGTACGTTTCGTGACATGTTTCGGTCAGTGCCCCTCATTTCAGCTCCGCAATATGACCAGTGTGATCTGGTGACTGTTCCGTGGTTTATCATATAACTCTGGTTTGTTGCCGGAGAACCGATCATAGTGAGGTTTTTAATCCCCTGCCGCATAATTTCAAGGTAAGCGGTAATCGGTGTTCTTACATAGCTGAAACCGGTATCAGTAAGAATGTCTCCATCCTTAACGTACTCGGAAATAGCTTCTTTAAGTGAAATACGTTTATCAACTGCCGCATGACTCTTTTTTTCATGCGCCTCAAGGGCTGATTCATAATCTATCAGCCTGTCGAGAAATGGGATATCTTTTTCTTCAAGCCTGAGGTTAGCGAGAACCTCTTTGTTGTAACTGAATTTTCCCATTACTTCCTCCTTCAAATAAGTTATGGTAAGTATTATAATTTGTACATCAAAAAAATTCCGTCCAGCCGTTTTGTTATACAGGTGTTAGTTAATTAAGTAAATAATTTTTTTTATATTTTTTAGAATAAGTTTGTATTTTTATGAATTTCTATATAACTTATAAGGTTCGATATCATTCTAAGAATGATGCTAAGATTTTTATTCATATTTCTGGCTTTTTATTATTCAGAAATATGATGATTTAAACAATAAGGAAAAAGATTCTGAACCGGCTTTACTTTTATGTTTATAAAATGCTTATGTTATTATTAGGGATAATAAAATATTGAGCGTTTTTATTTTGTATTTATATAAAAAAATACAACTTATTATAGTTACTATTATCTCTAAAATAATACAATAGTAATTAAGGTATATAATATATGGGTAAATATTTTTATAATTATAGTAATTTTTACTATATAAAGGTGGTCCAGAAATATATCAATTAATTAAGCACTATATTAAGAGAAATAAAAAACATCTCTTAAGAGGGGGAGCGCAGTAAACCGTAAAAGTTAAGTTTAATGTTACCTGATTAACCGATAAAAAGCGCTTTTGAGGCAAAATCGGGATCACTTGTGGTATTAAGGCCCAGTTTGCGCAGGCCGGCAGAATCACCGGGAGTTGGCATATGTGTCAGGTGTACTTCGCATCCGGCAAGCTCTCTAAGCTTATGCATTGCAGCCTCAGCGCCCGGGTTTGCAGTGGCGCTTATAGCAAGCGCGATTAGAGTCTCCTCAAGGTCAAGGCTTACAGGAGCTCCCTGTAGAATCTCTGTTTTGAAATTCATTAATGAAGTAAGTATATAAGAGGGGAGGAGGTCAATGTTTGCCGGAATCCCTGCAAGAGTTTTTGCTGCGTTAAGTACAACGCTCGATGTCGCATGGAGAAGAGGGGAGTTATATCCTGTAACTATGGTGCCATCATGAAGCTCTATTGCCGCTCCGCTGAAAATTCCCTTATTCCCTTTCTCTTTATTTTTTGCGGTTTCGGCCGCATTTCTGGCGTGATTAACAACTTCTCTATCTGTATCCTTAAGCCCCATATCCTTCATGAGAAGCTCTACGCGCTGAACAGTCTCTCTGTCACAGAGACCCATTGCATACTCACAGGAGTATCTGAAGAATCGTCTTATAATCTCCTGTCCTGAGGCGGATTTTACAGCTTTATCATCAATTATTGCAAAACCTGCACGGTTTACCCCCATGTCTGTTGGTGATTTATAAAACGACGGGGCCTCAGTAATTCTTTCGATAATACGCTGAAGAAGAGGGAACGCGTCAATATCCCGGTTGTAGTTCACTGCTTTTTCATTATAGGCGTCGAGATGAAAATGGTCGAGCATATTTACATCGCGGAGTTCAGCAGTTGCCGCTTCATAAGCGACATTTACAGGATGTTTAAGAGGAAGATTCCATATAGGAAAAGTCTCGAATTTCGCGTATGCGGCTTTTATTCCTCTTTTATGCTCGTGATAGAGTTGTGAAAGGCATGTGGCAAGCTTACCGCTCCCTGGACCGGGGCCTGTTACAACAACAATCGGCCTCTCTGTTTCAATGTAGTTATTGGCGCCATAACCCTCTTCACTTACAATAAGATCAATATCTGTGGGGTAACCCTTTGTAAACCTGTGGGTGTAAACTTTTACACCTCGTCTTTCGAGTTTATTAAAAAAAGACTGGGCTCCGGGCTGCTCTTCATATCGTGTAATAACCACCGCGCGGACTTTTATCCCCCATTCATTGAAGTCGTCAATTGTTTTCATCGCGTCAGTATCATAGGTTATTCCGAAGTCTGCCCGTATCTTTTTTTTCTCGATGTCAATTGCGCAAACGCACATGATTACTTCAACAGAGTCTTTCATTCCTGAAAGGAGTTTCATCTTCACGTTCGGATCAAAGCCGGGGAGTACTCTTGCAGCGTGATAATCAAAAAGAATTTTACCGCCGAATTCAAGGTAGAGCTTGGAAAAACCGGAATTCTTTATACGTCCGAGAATCGCTTCACTCTGCTCTTTAAGGTAAAGTTCGTTATCAAAACCCGGTTTTTTCATGGTTGGTTCCCTGAATCAGTTTATATGAAGTATTAATTATATATTCCTGAGCATTATCTTTTTGTCAAGCATTGAGAGCAAAAAATTATACCCGGGAATTTTCAGGTGATGATTAAAGTTAATCAGTTCAGGGGGCGGCTCTTTCTGAACCTGAATTTCCTTCTGCGGAATTCGTCAATAAATTCTCTGGATGCCACGTATTTATCAGTAAATGTTACAATATATGATTCCTGGTATTTTGGCGGGATCAGTGTGAGGGGCCACATATGTTTTACTATTATATCTTTTTCCAGTTCATTAAGATTGAAATGTTTCAGTGCGTTATTAAGCGCAATTTTCGGATGGGCAACTCCATGATATTTTTCTTTTGCGAGATCCGGCAGATCGTGGTTTCTCCAGTCATAAAGGAAAAAGTCATGCAGAAGCGCGCCGCGGGCAGCGGATTTATAATCAAGATTAAGGTACTTGCATAACCTGTATGTCAGGTAGGAGACAATTTTCGCGTGCTCATAGATTGATGAGTTGTGATGAAAATAATCCCGGAGCTTGAGAAATTCCCTGTTATCCAGTATATCTGCAACGATAGTGTTATATTCATCCTCAGCAGGTTTTCTGTCCTTAATTATTGTTTCAATGTTTTCTGTAAGTCTGTTCATCATGTTTTCAGCCTTGTCTTTGAGTTTGATGTTGAGTTTTGAATTGAGATACTCATTTAAATCAGGGAAAGCCCCGAGTATCCTCCTGAAAGAATTTATAATTTTCTGCACTTCAGTGTTGCTGAGCAGAGAATATTTTTCGTAGAGATAGATAATATCCTTTCTGAATCTATTGAGTGAGGCAGTTGAATAGGCCGCATCTGTTATGAAATATGCCAGAATCAGGCTGCTCATAATAAAAGAGTCCCTGCCGCTGATTTTATTCACCTGATAAGAGATCACCGGATGTATGTAGTTCGTAACAACCAGTGCCAGAAGCCCCCATCCGGTTGAGAAGAGCAGGCTCACTTTACCATTGAGGTTAAACCTGTTGCCGGAATAATCCCACAGCTTAAGCTGGAAGAGTTTTTCAAAAAATTCACCGGTTAAGTATTCTATTACTGTAAGTATTAATGCGAATATAAAAAACTGGAAAGGAACCGGGTATGTATTGATCTGCTGATGGAGAAGTGAAACAAAAACTCCTCCGATGCCGTAAATAGGTACAAAGGGGCCATAAAGGAAACCCGGGTTAACCAGTCTCCTGTTATTTAATGAGCGGTATATCAGTTCAATTATCCAACCGATAAATGAATAGAGAGCAAAATATAGTGCAATATTGTTGTATGACATAATACGTGAATCTCTTTCGCTCCTCTAATCCTGTGAAAGATTCAATCTTTGTGCTATGATTGTGCCAAACTGTACAAAAGTCTGATTATATACAAGACCAATTTTATAAATGAGAAAAAAATACAGCGTAACTTGTTACAAAATATTGACAATAATTGTAAACTGATAATGGTTTATTTTTATAGTACTAAAACTTTATATGATTAGAAATCATTCAATCGGGACATTATTTTAAAGAAGAAATATTAGGGGAATAGTTATGCAAAAGTTCTGCTGTTATATTTTAATATTGGCGGTTTTTTTCTCACTTTTAAGTTGTGCATCGACACTCAATAGAGCCGCGTCAAAAGGGGATGTTGACAGAGTTAATGAACTTCTAAATGCAGGTACGGATGTAAATGAATCATCAATAAGCAGTGTTACACCATTGATGCGTGCAGTTTCACACAAAAGAACCGAGGTTGTAAAACTTTTAATCAATAAAGGCGCTTATCTTAATGCACAGGATATGAAAGGTAATACTGCGCTGCATTGGGCAATAAAAAATAATGATCCTGAAACTGTTAAATTATTAGTCGAGAGGGGCGCCAATATAAATGTACCTGATTATGATAATAACTTAACTCCGGTGCAGCTTGCTCATCAAAAAGGGAATACTCAAATAATTGAAATAATAAAATTTGCAGAATCTGAAAATGACACTGGCAGTAATGCAGCTGTTACTGATATAAAGCCCGATTCTGAATTAATTCAGATAGGTATTATCAATAGCCTTGATGCAGGTAAGCGGGAGATACTTGTGTCTACAAACCGCACGCTGAAAATAGGAGAGATATTATGTATTGAAACTGACGGAAAAAAGGTTTTAATGTCAGCATCATATCCTATGATGACTTCTTCAATATGTCAGCTTAAAGGGGAATATAAAAAGTATTTCAATAAACTTGAAAAAGGGATGAATGTCTACAGATTTAAATCATCCGGGGGCAGAGCGCGGGAGAATTAGGGAGAATTAGGGAGAGCTGTTACTCGGAACTTAAGTATTTTTCGAGGTATTCTGTCAGGTCCCTTATATTTCTTCTTATCATAGCTTTAAATTCAACAGGTATATTCTGATCTGCAACAACTTTGTAGTAGTTTATCGCGTCCCTTACCTGTCTGTGCTTAATAAATTCATCTGCCTTCTGAAGCATCGGTTTATATTTGTAGAAAGAATACTCAAGAATATTCTTTTCACGGGACAGGCTGAATTCATCGGGAAGTTTTTTAAAATCGAAGCTCACCTTCAGGATCGGGAGTTCTCTTTTCTTTATCCTGTCAGGTTTAATAAATTTTTTATAGAAATCCAGGTCATTTTTTTTCTTTTCATCAAAGCGGGAATCATCAAAGCTGTATTCCTGCTCATCTTTCTGCTGTTCTCCTAAAATTTCGAACTGTGAATCATCAGTTTTCTTTTTGTCCTCTTTCAGGATCTTTTCAAATATATCTTCATCAGTAAGTGTGCTGTCATCTTTCGGTTTCCCGTATTCACTGATCAGATCAAAGTCATTGGCGTCTTCTTCAGCTTCTGTATGCTTCTCAATCTCTCTCTCTTTTTCGCTTTTTAATATCTCTTCAGGTATCAGTGGTTCATCTGGAGTTTCTTCCGGTTTTTCTTCAACCGGTTCAGCGTCAAGCGGGAGTTCAGCACTCTCCGGAACTTCCGGGAGAGCTTCAGCAGCAGTCTCTTCCGCAGGGAGCGGCACTTCAGGTTCCGGAGTAATAGCATTTAATTGTTCTTCTTCTGTTGAGATATCCTCTTCGAAACCTTCAATTTCATCAAGCGTCAGTTCATCCTGCAGTTCCTCTTCGCGGAATTCCGGGATAGATTCAGGTTCATCAGGCAGCATCTCTGCTATGGTTTCAGTATCTGTCGCATCAGCATCTTCAGGTCTGTATTCATCAATAATCTCTTGAGCTTCCTGTTCTGTAATCTCAGGAATCTCCTCTATAGCTTCAGCAGTTTCGTCATGAGGCTCTGTTCCGAAATCGGGGAATACTTCAGGTTCAGGGAAAAGTTCCGGTTCCGGAAAGAGTTCCTCTTCACGGCGCAGTTCCTCCTCTGCGGGGAGTTCCTCTTCAAATCCTTCGATTTCATCAAGTGTCAGTTCATCATGAGGTTCTGTTTCGCTGAATTCCGGGATGGATTCAGGCTCGTCAGGAGCCTCCGGTTCAGTAAACTGTTCAAGCTCTTCAGATGTGAAGAGCTCCTCTTCAGTGGGAGCCTCGTGCTTCGGCGGTTCCGGCGCGGGCTCTTCTTTTACAGGTTCGCTTTTTCTCTCGCTGAGCTTTTCAAGTATTTCAAGTACCGGTTTCGGATCAAAATGGATCGGTATCGGAGCTTCATAACGGGCTTCAATAATTGCAGGAGCACGGCTGGCTTCAGGTATTTTAGCCATATCGTCAAAACGATCATGGATTTTATCGAGCGAATTTTTAAGAGTGTTGAGCTTCTCCATCTCATTTCTGATCTGGTTCAGAAGATCACTCTTATCCCGCTCTATGTCACGCGCTGCTTCCTGCTCTTTAAGCTCCCTGAGCCTGCTCAGTTCATTGAGCGCCTTGTCTCTGTCTCCGTTTATCTCTGAGAATTTATCTTTAAGAGTCTTCAGTTCATGCTGAAGGCTTGCAAATTCAGCATAATCATCGAGATCGAATTTCTCCTCGGGCTTTGACCTGAGCCTGTCAACTTCATCACGGATCGTGTTAAGCTCTTTTGCGATCTGTTCTGAAATTTTACTGATTATCTCTTCGGAATCTATGCTCTTTTCCGGGAGCCCGATATTTATTGTTGATGGCACGGGCCCGTCGATTTTAAGCCTCAGTTCTCCTCCAGGCTGCTGCTGTTCAGAGATCCTTGTTTCTATTTTTTTCTTTATATCCTCATCACGTCTCTGCCGGAAATGGTTCAGATATTCGATGTTGCCGTCAATTTTTTCCCTTACAGAGCTGTCGAGAATTCTATCCCGCACACCTCTGAAAAGAGAAATGGCTGTTTCAATATCCCCTTTGCGGGCATATACTTCTGAGTTGATAAGTGTTCTTTTGTAGAGTTTGAACCGCGAATTATCAGGTATTATTTCGTTTGCGGAGAAGGGGAGCTGCAGAGCGCCGGAAGGTTCCTGAATATCAGGAAGAGTTTCCCTACCTGCCTGTTCAGGTATCCTTTCTTCAGGGAACTCTTTCTCTATTGCCCTGTCGGAAGCCCTTCTTCGAAGGATTCTTTCCGCTTCATCATTTTCAGCAGGGGCTTTTTTTTCAGATATATCCGCAGGTGCTCCCTTTGAGCCGAATAGGGCCCAGGCAAGGAGCAGCAGGATTATCACTAATGCTATTACAAGAATTATACTCATATAAATATCTGGAAATTATTCCGGTTATCATATTATCGGCATCAGCAGCTGAAATACTCAGCGAAATTTATGTCAATAATCGCATATTTTCAGAAAAATTATAGACACTTTTCACCTCATATTTTTTTTGTAAAGATAAAATGGAATGCATTTTAGGGAATAGATGCTGAAATGACTTTCAGAAAATTCAAAAAGTCAGAGGTTAGATTATGACAGAAAAAATAAACAGGAACATGACCTTCGGTGAACTTCTTCGCGCGTATCCGGAAGCTGCTCCGGTGCTTGGCAGTTACGGACTTCACTGCATAGGGTGCAGGCTCAGTGTTTCTGAAACTATAGAGCAGGGGATGAAAGCCCATGGCATGGATGACGGCATGGTGGATAAGCTTATTGTTGAGCTGAACCAGAAGGCTGGAATCAAATAAGGATCATGCAGTAAGTATTATCAGGGAATGGGGGAGAAGAATAACCTCATTCCCTTTTAAAAAAGGCTCATTCCCTTGAAGGAAGATATCCTCCCCCTCAACAGCAGAAGTATTAATTGATATTTTCCAGCTCCGGCCGGACGGTGTTTCAGGTATTTTAAATAATCTGTCTTCTCCCGAGGGATTGAACATCATGTAAAAGTCTGAATCGGGGAGCAGAAAAAGCTCTTCAGCATAAGCTCCGTTAATTATTGCTGCAATGCATAAATCCTCGTCACTCCAATCCGGTTTTTTATTCTCAGGAGTCATCCATAGAATATCTTCAGTTGTGAACCCCTTTTTCTTCTGGCCGGAGTAGAATCTCATAGATCTGAGGATCGGGTGATTTTTGCGGAATTCAATCATCTTTCTTGTAAATTCATATATTTCACTGTTTTTTTCTGCAAGAGACCAGTTTATCCATGATATTTCATTATCCTGACAGTATGAGTTATTGTTCCCTTTCTGGGATCTCCTTAATTCATCACCTGCGAGCATCATAGGTATACCAAGGGACAGGAAAAGTGTGGCAGTGAAATTTTTTATCATCATGATTCTGAGCCGTTCAATCTCCGGAGGGGCGCCTAAACCTTCGATTCCCCAGTTGCAGCTGAAGTTGTGATTCTCTCCATCCCTGTTGTTTTCGCCGTTCTCTATATTGTGTTTACTGTTGTAGCTCACGAGATCATTAAGTGTGAATCCGTCATGGCAGGTTATAAAGTTTATACTCCTGCATGGTGCGGATGTATTATAAAGGTCTGAACTCCCGGTAAGTCTTGTGGCAAATAGCCCTTTGAAACCCTGTTCTCCCCTCCAGAATCTTCTTATGTCATCTCTATACCTTCCGTTCCACTCCGCCCATCTACCCGGAAATTTACCCACCTGGTATGCACCGCCGGCGTCCCATGCTTCAGCTATAATTTTTACATTCCTGAGTATCGGGTCCTCTTCAATCCATTCGATAAGCGGAGGGTTGGAGAGCATCTCCCCCTTCTGATCTCTCCCAAGTATAGATGCAAGGTCAAAGCGGAAACCGTCGACATCCATCTCAATAAACCAGTAGCGGAGGCAGTCCAGTATAAACTGCCGCACAAGAGGGTGGTTGCAGTTCACAGTATTACCGCATCCTGAGAAGTTTTTGTAGTATTTTTTATCCTCATCCAGCATATAATAAATCGTGTTATCAATCCCTCTGAATGATAGAGTTGGCCCCCTGTGGTCACCTTCATGTGTATGATTGAATACCACATCAAGAATAACTTCAATTCCGGCTTCGTTAAACTGCTTTACCATGTCCCTGAACTCCTTCACCTGGCTCCCCAGTGATCCCGATGCGGAGTAGCTCCCTTTAGGCGCGAAAAAGGCTATGGTGCTATATCCCCAGTAGTTCTTTAGTTTTTCGCCTGTAACAGGGTTGATATTGATGTTTTCAAATTCATCAAATTCCTGAATAGGGAGGAGCTCTACAGCGTTTACACCAAGTTTTTTCAGATATGGTATCTTTTCAGTGAGCCCTTTAAACGTACCTGGAGCTGTAACACCTGATGATTCATGGGCAGTGAATCCCTTAACATGGAGCTCGTATATTATAAGATCATTTTCCGGTATTCTTATGGGATTTTTTACAAGTTCGTTCCGGCCGTTCAGTACAATGCTTTTAGGGACGTATGGCGCACTGTCGATCATTGAAAAGGATTCCTCTTCATATTCAGAGCCGAGGATTACACCTCGCGCTCTTGTAAGATCCCACTTGAAGTTCCCTGTGATAGCCCGCGAGTAAGGATCAAGGAGGAGTTTGTTATCATTAAACCTGTGACCGCAGGATGGATCATACTCGCCTGAAATTCTGTAACCGTAAACCTGACCCTCCATGAGCCCGGCAATCCAGATATGCCATACGTCACCTGTTTTATTGAGGAATGGATCCATCGGTATTTCAGTAAAATCTGAACTGTTTTCCGCAGAATGGAAAAGAACAAGAGTTACTCCAGTGGCGTTTCTTGTAAAAATTGAAAACTGTATCCCATTGTTAATAATATTCGCTCCAAGTGGATTGGGGAGGCCGGGAGCGGTTTTTAAATTTTCAAATTTATTCATATCTTTTTATTAACAGTCTGGTAATAAAATCCTTTAAACTTTACCCGGTTAGAAAATGATATATCAGGATAAAGCTGTTTATCCTGATATCAGCGGTACTTTTATATTTTATAAATAATATATTTTACGAGGAATTGCGAGTTTATTTTACTACAAAAGACTTTAATATAAGCCTTATAATATTTCTTTCGGGATCATTAGTGTAAACACTTATTGATTTGTTTAATGGACCTTCCCGTTCATCTGTATGGAGTTCAACTACAATCTCACCGCTGCCTCCGGCAGGGATCTCCCTCTCCGAAAGGAGAGTTCCTGTGCAGCCTCACCCGGCTTTAACTCTTTCTATTATGAGGGTTGATGTCCCTCTGTTGGTAAAAGTAAAAGTATGCGTAACGGTGGAGCTTGTTTTTACCTTTCCGAAATCATGAGTTGTATCCTTAAAAAAGGCAACAGGTTTTGCATCGCATGAACTGAAAGCGAAAAACAGAAGGATTGTGAGTGCTGAAAAAATTTTAGTTTTCATTATTCTACCGGTTTCAGTTTGATAAAGAAGCTAAATATTTCAATATATCAATTATAGTCAAATATTTTATTATGATGATAATTTAAGTGCAATTAGTTCCCGGAAAGGTTAGTATTGTTTAATTTTTTTTAAAGATAAAAAGAAATAAAAATTCTGGCATAAAAAATTTTAAAAAAATACTAAAGGGAATAATCAATCTACCGATAATACTAATGATTGATAATAAATTACACTCCTACATGTAATTTTACCAGGTTAAAGGCTTTTGCGGAACGCGCTGTCCGCAAAAGCCTTTCTTATTTAAGGGTATATTCTTTATTTATTATTTTGTTATTGCGTTAAGTTGAAATGTATGCTCTGTATATTTATAGAGAGTGACAGGGATTATTGATATGATTTTTGTTATTAATGAAAAAAATCCTCAGACGAGGCTTATAAGCAAAACCAGGGATATCCTTGAAGAGGGTGGAGTCATTATTTTCCCCACAGATACAGTCTATGCTTATGGATGCGATATAAAAGATAAAAGAGCCATAGAGAGGATTTACAGGCTCAAAAAAATGGATAAGAAAAAGCCCCTGAGTTTCATTTTCACAGATATTTCAGAAATATCTGAATATGTCCGCAATGTATCGGATGAGGCCTTTAAAATAATGAAAAAAGCGTTCCCCGGCCCGTACACTTTTATTTTTCAGGCTTCCAGGCTTGTCCCTAAAATTGTTGTAACTAACCAGAAAACAATAGGTGTGAGAATACCGGATAATAATATAGCTCTTGATATAGTCAGGGCATTGGGGAGACCTATCCTGGCCACAAGCGTTTTTAATATGTCTGGTGAATATCTTATGGATCCCAGGGAGCTTGAAAAAGTTTTCAGGAATGAGGTTGATCTTGTAATTGATGCCGGGCCTAAGCCGGCTGAACCATCAACAGTGGTTGATCTGTCAGAGGATGAAATTGAGGTAATCCGCGAAGGTAAAGGAGAAATATTCTTTACATAAGGCCTGATTTTTTTATTATGATCTGACTCGAATAGAGAGGGTGTAATTAAATAAAAGAGGTAACAGGAATGTCTGAAGGTTTAAGAAGTTTTTTAATTGTTATCAAAGCTATCGTAATATACATCAGCCTCGGCGCTATTGTAGCCTTCTTTTTTTATAATATAAGAAAGCGTGACCTCTTTGGAGGATATATAGGCGGTCTCGTTGTCGGTGTAATAGGCGCTCTGATCGGGGGGCTTATGCTTGATAGACTCTTTTATGATATATTCGTTGTAGTTCTCGATTTCCTTTCAAGGGGCGCGGGTGTGAATATCATTGCAGGTTTTATCGGAGCGTTTCTTGCTCTATACATAATGAACCGGCTGAATCACAACCGTGAGCGTAAGAAATACTGATATTTTATCATAGAAAGGGATTAATGAGAATCAGGATCTCGATTTTACTGCTGCTTTTTCTTATTGTGCTGGCTGGAAAAAATGATCTGTATGCCGCCAAGAGAAGAATGCTGGGGCCGAATTTTACCATGTCATGGGCATCGTCATATCTTGCTATTGATTCAGCTTCTGTCAAAGTTGAAAATGACGCGTCATGGACTTATGCCTCTGCCACAGGGTGGTTTTTTGATTACCTTATTAATCCGTATATCTCTTTTAGAAGTAACTGGTTTTTTTATCCGGCAGTAATTAACAGCAGTCCCGATGATATGAAGGCGAGGGTGGGAGAGATACCTTTGCATGAAATGGGATTCTCAATTCTCCGGCATTTTAATCTTCAGCCGATTAATCCATGGTTCGGTGCCGGACCATTTATGCAGTTTTCCACACTTAACGATATAAATTCATATATAATTCATGCGGTATTATCTGTGGGATTTGATTACGAAATTGCAGAGGATACTTTTTTTTGTCCTGAATTGATGTGGGGTATTGGTGCGAGGCTCCTCAGTTCAGATGATGAGACGGTGCAGGTGAATATACCCACAGGGAAGGATTTCACCAGCAGCGGTATAGTAATATTTTTTAAACTCGGGGTTGGAAGAACATTTTAGCATGGGGTCGTTATGAAAGCAATTGCAAAGGGAACAGCATCGTTAATACTATTATTTTTTATAATGAATCTTTCCTGTGTAAGCGAGACTTCTTTCTTTAACAGGGGGAGCGTTGATAGAAAAATTGATAAGATTGCGGTGCTCCCTTTTAAAGATTATAATCATAATGAAGGGAATAATTCAGGTGAACTTGCCCGGAATATCTTTGAGTCTACCCTTCTGCGAAAAGGTTTTAATGTAATAGAAATTGAAAAAACAGCAGTAGTGGTGGATTTTGATTTCCTTGAGAAGAATGAATTTCCTTCTAAATGGATTACAGAAACAGGTTCAGTAATCGGTGCTGATTATATGCTGTATGGTTCAGTACATGACTATAGGACATATCAGTCATCAACATCCTTTCTTTATCTTTTTTCCTGGCTTGAAATAACTTCATCAGTTGGAATTACTGCAAGGCTTATTTCCTGTAAAACAGGGGAGGTTGTGTGGTCCGGGTCTCTAACAAGGGCGTCCTATACATTTAATGATGCTGCTAATGAAGCGATAAGGGAACTGGTGCGGACAATTAAAATCAGGCCTGCTGATTCAAAATAGCAGACCTGATCCAGTCAGGTCTGCTATGCGGCAAACATATCAACTGATTTAATCTGTGCAATGGGTATCTTCTGGCTATTGTCACAATTATCAATAGTAATTATCATATCATCGATTATCTGTCTGTTTTTATAGAGCTCAACCTCTGAGCCGTCATTAAGTATAACAATTATATCAAGGCCCTTTATCTCAAGATATTTTTCAAGTAGTTCACGAAACTTTTTACTCTTCATTCTATTCTCCTGCATTAATTCATTTGTTTTATTTATATGGTGAAGTTATGTCACATCTATTCTATCGGCAGAAACAGGATTTACATAATCATTTTTTTATAGTCATGATGTTATATTAAAAAATTTGTCAGATTGTACATCTGTGTGTTTTATTTTTTTGCACGAGTAAGGGCGCGTGCAAAAAACATAATCTTTTTTGGATTATTCCTCCGGGGTTCTATATTTTTATTATAGAGTCCAGAGAGTTTAACTGTTTACTGATGATTCTATGCCAGGTGATTTAATGGAAACCGGAAACGGAAATATTTTTATTGCGGATGATAACCGGGAGAACCTTCAGATCCTTTATACGCTTTTAACTGAAAACGGATACACTGTAAAGACTGTTTGTGATAATGATGTATCAATTGATGAATTATCTGATGATATACCGGACTGTATAATTCTTGATATAACTCTCACCGGTAAAAACGGGCTGAATTTGTGTGGCAGGATAAAGAGTGAATCTGTACTCACGGATATACCTGTGATATTTGTCAGTTCTGCGGATAACACTGATAATATAAGTGATGCTTTTAATGCGGGAGGCGTGGATTATATTCTTAAGCCTTTCAGAATTGAAGAGGTTCTTGCAAAGGTAAAAAACCACGTTACATTGAGCAGGATGAAGAGGCGGCTGGAGGAAATCGTTAATGATCGGACTGTTGAACTTACGCGAATGAACAGCCTGCTGGTAGAAACAGTTGAAGAGTACAAAAATATTCTGGAAGACCTGCAGGAGAATGAGACACTTCTTCTGACAATTGCCCTTAACATACCGAACTCCTATCTGGCGATTATTGAAAAGGATTATACAATCGGATTTGCTTCAGGGCATGAGTTTAAAAAAATAGGAATTGATCCCTGGCGGCTAATCGGACTTCCCATTGAAAAAGTCTTTAAAGATAAAACGGATGTAGTAAAGGAGTATTTTAATAAAGCCTTTTCCGGCAGTGAATCATCTTTTGAGCTTTATTTTAATAATCAGTATCAGTATTACAAAACAGTTCCTCTGATAAACTCCTCAGGAGAGGTGCTGAGGATACTTACTGTGGCTGAGAATATTACAGAGAGAAAGGAGTCTGATATCCGCATACGGGAATCCCTGCATGAGAAGGAGACACTGTTACGTGAGATACATCACAGGGTGAAGAATAATATGCAGCTTGTAAGCAGCCTTCTATCTCTGAAAGCTGACAGCAGCGGTAATTATGAGCTTGAGAGTGTTTTCCGGACTCTGCAGAGCCGGATATTTTCCATGTCTCTTGTGCACGAAAAACTATATCATTATAAGCACTTTTCGAAAATTAATTTCAGAGAATATATAAAAGAGCTCATTGTTGAAATACAGAAAACATTTACCGATGGAGAAACCGGCAGAAGCGTAGTTTTCAATGTTGATCTTGATAATGAATATCTTTCAATCGAGCGCGCAATACCATGCGGGCTTATTCTTAATGAACTTGTGATGAATGCTTTTAAGCATGCTTTCGGAAATCAGAATAACTGCCTGATTGATGTGGGATTTAAAAAAGATGAATATGGCGTTTTTTCCCTTTCAGTTAAAGATAGCGGCACAGGGCTTCCGGAAGGTTTTGATATACTGAAATCCGATTCAATGGGGATGGTTCTTCTGCGTGAACTCACAAATCAGCTGCACGGTAAAATAATACTTACAAGGGGGGATGGAACGGAGTTCAGGATCGTTTTTGGCCCGGAGAGGAATGAGGTTTTAAACCGTTCCTGTCCCGGTGAAGAGCCTGATGCAAAAAAGATACTTATAGTAGAGGATGAAAGAATAATTTCAACCATGCTGAAAAAGATCATTAGAGATGAGGGGTATGCTTTATGCGGGTGTGTTGCGTCAGGCAAGGATGCAATAAGGTTTGCCCTGAATGAACGTCCTGATCTTGTCATAATGGATATTGTACTTGAGGATGAAATAGATGGAGTTGAAGCAGCAAAAATAATTACCGGGGAGATAAGTGTTCCCGTAATATTTCTCACGGGTAATTCTGATGCTGCTACACTTAAGGCCGCCCGTGGTATTAAACCTTATGATATGCTGACTAAACCTGTCAGGAAAAGTCAGCTTGTTGAAGTGATTAAAGCGGCAATTATGCAGGGAGTAAATGACTGATCCTGTTTTTGCTGCTGCTGCTGTTATTTCCTTCTTCTTCTTTTATTATTATCTTTTTCAGGTTCTTTGGAGTCATTTGCTTTCTGCACGACCGCCTGTTTTTTACCTTTACCGCTGTTGAAGCTTTTGAGGATTATTTCTGCATCCTCAAAGGAAACTGTTAGAAATGAAAAACTGTCGAGTATCTTGACATCATTAATTCTCCCCGCAGGGATATTAGTTTCGTTGTTGATCATCTTTACAAGTTTTCTCGGCATCATCCCGTCTTTCTTGCCGAGAGAGACAAAGAGTCTTGTAGTCCCTTTACGGTCAACTGAGACATCGCCGATTTCACGGTACCTGGTTTCATCGAATTCCCTGTCAAAAGAATATTTTATGATTGCGGCAAGTATCTCTTCAGGATTCCCGTCTTTGAGCATATCCTTGGCTGCTTTCAGATAACCTGTATGGGATTTTTCATCCATTATACGTTCGATCTCTGACTGAATTCTTAATTTTTTAATATTAACAATATCAGCAACACGGGGGAGCTTCTCCTTGCGGATTGTTGTTTTTGCTATTTTCTGTATAAACATCAGTTTTCTGTATTCTGAAGGGCTTATGAATGTAATAGCAATCCCTTTCTTCCCTGCGCGGCCGGTTCTCCCTATGCGGTGAACATATGCCTCAGGTTCCTGGGGGAGGGAGTAGTTTATTACATGAGAGAGATTCATTACATCTATTCCGCGTGCTGCAACATCTGTTGCAACAAGAATATTGCTTCTCTTTTTCTTGAACTTCTCCAATGTTCTCTCTCTCTGGTACTGTGAAAGATCCCCATGAATACCTTCCGCGTCATAACCTCTGTCTATGAGTCTGTTGGCAAGTTCATCAACAGCAACTTTTGTCCGGCAGAAAATCAGACCGTAGAAATCCGCTTCCATATCTATGATTCTGCTTAGTGCTTCAAATCTGTCAGCATCATTAACCTCGAAATAAATCTGGTCAGTAAGCTCAGCTGTGAGCTGGATGCTCTTTGTAGCAATAAGCTTGTAATCCTTCATGTGCTTTTTAGCAATGCCCATAATACTGGATGGCATTGTCGCAGAGAAGAGCAAAGTTCGTCTTTGCGGGTTTGTCCCTTTCAGAATTGTCTCAACCTCGTCGATGAACCCCATGTTGAGCATTTCGTCAGCTTCATCGAGAACCACATATTTTGTTTCCCCAAGAGAAATACTTTTTCTTCTCATGTGATCCAGTATTCTTCCCGGTGTTCCGACAACAATATCAACTCCGTTCTGGAGACGTCTTATCTGATCTGTAATTGACTGTCCCCCATAAACCGGGAGTATCTGCAATTTTTTCTTTCCTTTAAATGAGTTAAGCTCTTCCGAAACCTGTATTGCAAGCTCTCTTGTGGGAACTAATATAAGCGCCTGTGTATTTTTTGTGCTTTTATCTAACTGTTCAATTATTGGAATACCGAATGCGGCTGTTTTTCCTGTGCCTGTCTGGGCCTGGCCAATTATATCGACATTTTCTGAAAGTAGTATAGGTATAATTTTTGACTGGATTTCTGTAGGTTCCTCAAATCCCTTTTTCTGGAGTTCCTTCAGAATTGACTCGGATAAGCCGAGTTCTTTAAATTTTTCTAGATTCATTAATCCTTCCTGTGTATTTGTATGTCCATGGGAATATATGGCCTTTAAAATACAATATATTTTCAATAATTATTTTCAAAGATGAATTTAAGTTAAAAATACAGTATTTCGTGTGCAGAAGCCAGAAAACATAGGATTATTGTTAAACTGTAATATCTATATGCAGGAGCTGATTATTTATCCTTTAATTCTGCTGATAATCTTAATCCGGATGTCCATTTCTCTGCATAAAAAAAGAGGCTGTAAATGCCTCTTCCCATTGTTTTATTTTTTTCTGCTTTTGACAACTTTATAGATAATATAAATAAGGAATATAGCAAAAATCAGAAGAGCTGCTATTGTGAGATCTCTGTAATACTTTCTGAGCAGTTCCTGCTGTGTGTAAAGGAAATATCCCATGGCAGCCAGTATTCCGTTCCAGAATGCTGAACCGATAAATGTGTAAAATACAAAGTCCCGGAGATTCATCTGTGCCACACCTGCCGGTATTGAGATCAGGTGCCTTACTCCTGGAACAAGCCTCCCTATAAATGTTGAGCTTTTGCCGTATTTTATAAAAAAGTTTTCAGATTTTTCCATTGATTCGCGGTTTATAAAAAGCATGTGGGCAATTCTTGTATCAACAAGGGAGTAGATAATTTTTCTTCCGAGAGTTTTCGCCAGAAAATAGTTAATCAGGGCGCCAAGGACACATCCGATTGTTGAAAAGAGAACTACAAGAAAAACATTCAATTCACCCTGGGCAGCCTTCCATGCGGCAGGTGGTACAACAAGTTCAGATGGTACAGGTAGAAATGTGCTTTCCAGGGTCATGAGGAAAATTATCATGGGGTAGTTTATATTATCCATGTACAGGTTGATAAGATATTTAATGAACTCCACTTTTAAGCAGTTCCTCCGGCTTTTTATTTAAACAGACAGTTTTAATACTAAAGAATTAATTGCAAGGAATTTTAACAAATGTGAGCAATTTGTAAAGAGGGGGCGGTGTATAGAGGTGTTATTCTATTCAATAGATATCTTCTGATAAAAAAGTTTTAAAAAGAATTAAACTCCAGTAAAAAGAAAGGTCCTCCTTGCGGAGAACCTTTCCTGAATATAACCCTGCGGTTAAACCGCTGAGTAACTGTATTACATAATTGAATTTGACCAGACAATTACACCTGCGAATACAACAGATACCATTGTCATAAGCTTAATCAGAATATTAAGAGCAGGGCCGGCTGTATCCTTGAAAGGATCGCCCACTGTGTCCCCTGTAACAGCAGCTTTGTGTGAGTCTGATTTTTTGCCGCCATAATTCCCTTTTTCGATATGCTTTTTGGCATTGTCCCATGCTCCACCTGCGTTGTTAAGCATACATGCAAGGGCAAAACCTGTTGTAAGGCCGCCGACGAGGAGACCCATAACACCGGCAACTCCCATTGTGAGGCCTGTTATAATAGGTACAACAATCGCCATAAGAGAAGGTACGATCATTTCTCTCTGCGCGCCTGCTGTTGATATGGAAACGCAGCTTGCATAATCAGGCTTGCCTGTACCTTCCATAATTCCGGGGATTTCCCTGAACTGACGTCTAACTTCATCAACCATACGGCCTGCCGCACGGCCAACAGCTTTCATTGACATAGCGCAGAATACGAATGCCATAGCTCCACCGAGGAAAAGTCCGCCGATGATGTACGGGTTCATAAGTGTAAGATCATAAGCAGCAGTGAAATCAGCTATTTTTGCAGTTGATAACTGAACAACGTTTGTTATTTCTATTGAATGTTTTGCGTTGGCAGCTGTACGCATCTGCTCTGTTACCATTTCAACAGGCTGTGTTGAAAAGAGATAGCTTCCAACCTGGATAAGTCCGTTGCTGTCAGCAAGCTTTGTGAGCCATATTCTTATCTCTTCAATGTATGAAGCGAGAAGAGCCATTGCTGTAAGAGCTGCGGAACCTATTGCGAAACCTTTACCTGTAGCAGCAGTAGTATTACCGAGCATATCAAGAGCATCTGTTCTTTCGCGAACGATGGGGTCAAGTTTTGCCATTTCAGCGTTTCCGCCTGCATTATCAGCTATCGGACCGTAAGCATCTGTAGCAAGTGTGATACCGAGAGTGGAGAGCATACCTACAGCAGCAAAACCTATACCGTAGAGTCCCTGATTCATGCTGACAAATCCGCCTGAGAAGCCGTAAGCGCAGAGTATACCAATTATGATTGTAATAACAGGGATACCTACTGAGTACATACCAACACCCATACCTTCGATGATAACAGTTGCGTGCCCCATCTGTGACTGCTCAGCTATACCTTTTGTAGGTTTGTATTCATCAGATGTATAGTACTCTGTTGCCTGGCCTATGATAAGACCTGAGAGGAGACCTGCAACAACAGCACCGAATATACCCCATGTTATGAAGCCGATGCTTGCGAGGTAAGCTATAGCCGCAAGTATAAGAGCTGAACTCACCCATACTCCCATGTTGAGGGAGAGGAGAAGGTTTTTCATTGTGGCTTTTTCTTTTGTCCTGACAACGAAAATACCGACTATAGAGAAAAAGATTCCGAGGCCGGCAACGATCATTGGTGCCATTATCGCGCGAAGTCCGCCGAATTCAGCAGCTCCGAATTCAGCCCATGGAAGAGCTGCACCGAGACATGCTGTAGCGAGGATTGAGCCGCAGTATGATTCATAAAGGTCAGCGCCCATACCTGCAACGTCACCTACGTTGTCACCAACGTTGTCCGCGATTGTGGCAGGGTTTCTCGGATCATCTTCAGGAATTCCCGCTTCAACTTTACCTACAAGGTCAGCTCCTACGTCAGCAGCTTTTGTATAGATACCGCCGCCCACACGTGCAAAGAGAGCCTGTGTTGATGCACCCATACCGAAAGTAATCATGGTTGTTGTTATTTCCATGTACTTGTGGTGGTTGTCTGTGCCAGCTGAAACGATTTTAAGGCCGAGGAAGTTTAATCCGTTAGCCATATTTTCAACTGTAAATATCATTTTATCAAGGAAAAGATACCATAGAGATATGTCAAGAAGGCCGAAACCTACAACTACAAGGCCCATAACCGCACCTGAACGGAAGGCAACTTTTAATCCCTGGTTAAGAGATACGGATGCACCCTGTGCTGTTCTGGAAGATGCGTTTGTAGCAGTCTTCATACCGAGATATCCGCAAAGCCCTGAGAAAAAACCACCTGTGAGGAAAGCAACAGGTACAAAAGGATTCTGAATACCCTTAAATGCAAGTATTGTCAGGATTACAACCAGTATGAAAAATACCAAACCGACGACTTTGTACTGGCGGTAGAGATAAGCATAAGCTCCCTCTCTTACGTGACCTGCAATCTCAATCATTAATTCATTCCCGGGATTAGCTTTCATCATTGATTTATAGAATACGAAAGCGAAAACCAGAGCAATGAATGCACCTATTGGTGCAACATAGAACAACATTTCACTCATTGTTCGTAACTCCTTAGTTTTTTTGAATAAAGAGCATCCTCTTTATTGGTGTAAATTAATTTGACGTATTTTTAACTGACAGTTCCAGATAAAAAAGACCGGTTTATGTGGAATATAATGCAATACTTCCATATTAAAACCAGTATTTGATATTTAGCCTGGTACTTCAGATAACGAGCTGATTAAAATTCTGATTATATCACGCTTAAAACCGCGAAAAAATATTTCTGATGATTCCAAGCATTATTCAGTATAATCTTTACTAAGAGTTTTTTTGGCAGGTTGAATGAGATCGGCTTTTTTCGAAATCATATACCCTGCTCTATTCCAATTAAATAATCTATGTTTTTTTAACATACTAAAAGCGAATATATGCATATGATGTCAATAAAAAAATTCTGCATTAATAAATATTGACGCTTTTAGAGAGTGTTAAGGCTGTTTAACTGCAATTGGTAATAAAGGGTTTTTGATGCGGAAGTCGATCCGGGAAGTCAGGAATTACAGGCGTCTTTTCTCCGGCTTGGAATTCAGCGTCAGGTTTTAACGTTTCCGGTATACTGTTATACTGAAATCAGCAAATGTTGTAAGCGGGGCAGGGGATTTTTCAAGGGCGTTTATTCTCCCGGGTTTTGTCCTCCAGTAGTAGGGTGTCATCTTCAGAAGATCGTTTTTAATCTGAGGCCAGATTACAGTGAATTCATATTTAAGGGAGTCGGTCTCCTGTATATTAAATCCTTTAATTTCAGGATGCTTATTACTGTGCTCGGTTACGGTATCGTAAAGTTCCTCCTTCAGCCCCTTCAGATGTTCGGGACCCGGGGTGACCGTGATCAGTATTCCGTTATCTGCTGTTATCCTGCTGAATTCATAGTCATCGTGGGGAGCGAAAATATTGAGTACTATGTTAACTGATTTTTCAGGGAGAGGGATGGAGTGAACGCTTGCAACTCCCCAGTGGACATTGTTCTTTCTTTTCGCTGAGAGTTTTACACCCTCCCTGGATACATCTATTCCGCAGATTGAGCACCGGCTGATAATTGCCGGGACCCGGCTTATGTGATCGGAGTAGTATCCCTCTCCGCATCCGGCGTCGAGCATTACTGCATCTATCCCTGTCTCTTCGATATAACTGATGATTCTTTCTGAAACATTTTCAGCAAGCCGTCTGTAGTAGCCTGAATTTAAAAAATTACGGCGGGCGCGGAGCATCTCCGGTGAATCACCAGGCTCTTTGCTTGCTTTCTGATTAGAGAGGAGAAGATTCACATATCCTTCGCGAGCGATGTCATATGAGTGCCCATTGCAGCAGAGCAGCGTTTTCTCCTGTTGCTGAAGCGCCTCTTTGCATACAGGGCAGCAGAATAGACTTTTTTTATCTGTCATTTTTTTATATAATGGCATCCAACAGATTTTGTATTTCTCAGAGCAGATGTAACGATCAGAAGAGAACTGACCACCGCGTTACGGAGCTCGATAATATCCTTGTGGAGGCTCGCACTTTTGTAGAAACGCATGATTCTGTGTGAGTAGTAATCAAGGTCCGCCTCGGCGCGCTTAAGGCCTTTCTCTGTGCGGATAATCCCTGCATAGTTCCACATGGTGAGCTGAATGGCTTTCATGTCCTGGTCAATGAGGAGAGGGTCGAACTCCTCGTTATATTCAGGTTTCTCCCAGTCAGGGATGCTTTTAATTCTCCCACGGTTAATCCTGTATTTTTTCTGTATAATATCTTCGGCTGCTGATTTTCCCCAGAGCAGGCCTTCAAGGAGTGATGTTGAAGCAAGACGGTTTGCTCCATGAAGGCCGGTGCATGCCACTTCTCCCACTGCATAGAGATTTTTCAGTGAGGTTTTACCTTTCAGGTCGCTCTTAATCCCTCCGCAGAAGTAGTGAGCTGCCGGTACAATGGGGATCGGTTCTTTCGTAATATCAATGCCGCCCTGGAGACACGTTGAGTATATTTTGGAGAATCTTTTTTCCAGGGGGATATGCCCTTCGTAGTAGTTTGCGATGTCGAGGAGCATGTACTCCTTGCCGTCCTTTGACATCCTGTCATATATCCCCCGGGCAACAACATCACGGGGGGCAAGGTGGCCCATCTCCGAGTAATCATACATGAATTCATGTCCGGAATGATCCTTGACTCGCGCCCCTTCACCGCGAAGAGACTCTGAGATAAGGAATCGCTTTATATCTTTATGAAACAGTGATGTAGGGTGGAACTGGACAAACTCCGCGTTGATGATGTCTGCACCGGCCCTGTAAGCCATGCTCATGCCGTCACCTGTTGCTGATACCGGATTTGTTGTGTGATAGTAAAGGTTTCCTATACCGCCGGTTGCCAGGATAACATTGTCAGCGAAGAATGTTTCGGCCTCGCCGGCCTTGTTATTAAGGGCGTAGATACCCATTACCTCCCGTTCCTTGTAAAGCTCCTGCGTGTTGCGGGAGTGGTGATTATTAGTTATAAGGTCAATTGCAGTGTAGTCAACGAAGAACTTTACACCGGTTTTTTTTGCGTATTCTATAAGAGACTCTTCAATTTTATCACCAGTGTGATCCTCAAAGTGCACAATCCGTCGTACGCTGTGTGCGGCCTCTTCAGTGTAATCGATTTTTCCGTCCTCTGATGTGCTGAAGTCTATACCCACCATACTTACAAGAAAGTCGAAAACAAGCGGTGGCCCGTATGCGGCGAAATAATTTACTGCATCACTCCGGTTATATGAACATCCTGCCTGAAGCACATCATTGCGGAGCAGCGACGGTGAATCCCCCTCCCGCGCGGCAATGATTCCTCCCTGGGCATAGAAGGTGTTTGATTCGCTGATTCTGCTGTTTTTTGTCATAACGATGACATCAAAACCGGACTGTTTCAGGTGGATTGCGCATGTAAGCCCTGCGATTCCGGAACCCACAACAACAGCATCGTAGTAGTGTCTCATATTACCTTCACTGTTTTAATATAATAATGCCGGACATATAATGAAAAATCTGAAGGCTGATAAAGTCAAATGATTTTTCCTGAATAAAGAACCGGCTATTTCCAGGTTTTCCTGTCATAACGTTGTTTTGAGATTTGTATTGACAGTATTGTCAGGTTATTTTAAAAAATAAAACAGGTGATACTTATGGCTGAAAAAGAATATATATTAAAGAGAGTGAAGGATACGATTCTTTCTATTTATGCAGACTCGGAAATTCTGCTTTATGGATCCAGGGCAAGGGGCTCTGCGTCACAGGATTCTGACTGGGATTTTCTTGTCCTTACTGAATTGGAACTTGAATACTCTGCAAAACGTAATATTAGAAATGCGATTCATGCTCTTGAATTGGAAAC
Source organism: Spirochaetia bacterium UBA5763 (assembly GCA_002418835.1). Classification (GTDB taxonomy): domain Bacteria; phylum Spirochaetota; class UBA4802; order UBA4802; family UBA5550; genus UBA5550. The sequence goes on from DIEX01000015.1 coordinate 123,607, forward strand.
CGGTGAAGTGATCTCAATAATCATACATAGCAAAGATTACTGGTGCAGACCACAGAATGCAGTAACACCCTTTTATCAGAATGTCGGAAGAGAAAGTATTGTTATATGAAAGAATCTTACCTCTCTGACCTGATAGAGTATAGGATTTCAAGAGCCTCTGAGAGTCTGATAGAAGCACAGATTATGGCTGAATCAGGGCATTGGAATACCTGTATAAACAGGCTTTATTATACCTGTTTTTATTCAGTCAATGCTCTCCTGATAAAACACAATCTTTCCTCAGCAAAACATACAGGAGTGAAATCTATTTTTAATAAGGATTTCGTAAAAACCGGAATAATTCCTGTTGATATTTCAGAAATCTATAATGAACTATTCAATCTCAGACATGAAAGCGATTATGAAGATTTCTTTCTGGCTGATGAAAACCTCGTTCGACCTATGATATCCCAGGTTGGACGATTGCTTGAATTTATAAAAACAGTATTATCATTGTAAACTATTGATTTTATAAATTTTTCTTCTTATATATCTTCGTCGCAACTCTTATAAAAAACTTTATTATATCAGTATTAAAAAAATCACGTAGATTTGATTCTTCCCTGAAATCTCATTATAGTATTATCAGCGGATTAAATAATAATTAAAAATGATTATTGAAGAGAAAATCATGGGTGATGAGATAAATCTTATTAGTGAAATCAGGGAGGCGGAGAGAAAAGCTGAAGAGATGATCGCTGCGGCACGGGCTGAAGGTGAGGCTGTCATCGAAAAGATTCGTGAAGAGTATAGAGAGAAGACACTTCTCGCTGAGAAAGAGTTTCAGTCCTCCCGGATTATGACAATTGAAAGAGCGCAGAGAGATGCCGGAAGAGAATCTCTCCGTATATCTGAAGAGAATGAAAGAGATATATCCCGCTTAAAGCTGGATGCTGAAAAAAGCATTCATGGTGCATCGGATTTTCTGATACGGAAGATTCTGGAGTAGGGTACCATGGCTCTGAGCACGATGATAAAGGTGGTTGTTGCAGGGAGTTCAACTGAACTGGACACCTTTATGCTGGAGCTTCAGCATGCGGCGGTTTTTCATGTCACAGCACTTGTGAAAAAAAGTGAAACTGCGCCGGATTACATTGCCGGAGAGAACACCGGGCGGTTCAGCACAGCGGGATACAGCGCGCTTATTGATCTGAAAGAATTCCTCGACTCCTTCCGGGAGAAGGAGAGTATGTGGACTAAACTCTTCTCTCCGCTGAAAATAATTAAACGGGATAAATTCTACTCCGCAGTAAACTCCTTTGATGCAGATGAACTGATCCGTAAAGCTGATGCTCTCAGAAGCAGAATAGAACTGCTGAATGAAGAGAAAAAAACTCTCACCGGAATTAACAGCAGACTTGAATCGTGGAAAGATATAACTGTTCCACTTAGTGATGCCGGTGAGTCCGGTGAATCCTTCAGCGCTGCAGGATTTGCAGCTTCAGAAAAAATAATCTTTATCTCTGAAATCCCCGGCATCGACTGCCAGATACTGAAACAGTATGAAAAGAAGACCGCGCTTATTCTTGCCTGCCATAAATCTGACAGAGACCGCCTTGATGAACTGATGCAGAACATCAGCTTTGAAAAAATTGATGTATCAGAAATTGAGGCCTCGCCGCAGCAGGCATATTATTCCGGTAAAGCGAGGCTTGAAGAAATTGAGAGTGAACTGGATGGAGCACGCGCTGATGGCCTGAAACTCCTGGAACAGTATGATAATCTTGTTCTAACAGTTGAGCACCTGGGGAACATGGAGAGCCTGGGGCGTGCTTTCAGGTACTGGGATGAAACACCGTATTCATTCATTGCCGCAGGGTGGATCATGAAGAGCGGCATTCAAAAGTTCAGACAAATCTGCGGGATGTTCACTGCTGTTGAGTTTGACATTGTGGAGCCGGATAAACATGAGAAACCGCCGGTTGCACTTGAGAACCGCACACTCTTCGCGCCGTTTCAGCTCCTCACCAGGCTTTACAGCTATCCTGCTTACGGAACGTATGATCCGAGCGCAGTTACTTCAGTATTCTTCGCGATATTCTTCAGTATCTGTCTCACTGATGCCGGATACGGATTGATCCTGGCGCTCTTTGCTTTATGGGGGCTGCGGAAAACCGGGTGGAGGAGTGATATACTCTGGATTGCTTTCTGGGGCGGGGTGTTTACCATTGCGGCGGGACTACTCACAGGCGGGATTTTCGGTGATCTTTTCAGGAGAGAGGCTCCATTCGTTAATCTTCCGTTACTTCATGATATAAGAGATTTCTTTATCTGGTTTGATCCGATGATTGAGCCTATGACTTTTTTCAGGCTTGTACTTCTTCTGGGTGTGATACATGTAATCACCGGGCTTATTATCGGCGCTCTGTCAAAGTTACGGCAGGGACGATTCGCAGACGCACTGTTCGACAATATAACATGGCTCGCGATTATGGTGTCGCTCCTTGCAATACTCTTTGCCTCTGAGCTTTCCGTAAGGATGGCACTTGTTAATGCGCGTGAACCTCTGCTTGTCAGCAGCGTGATTTTTCCGGCAGCGGTAACTGCATCTGCTGCGGGTCTCCTTGTTGTTCTTTTCGGAGGGAGAGACCAGGATTCGGTGTTCTTCAGGTTCTTTATAGGTTTCCTTAAACTTGTTGTGCTTAGCGGAGTTTTCTCTTACCTCGGGGATATCCTTTCATACATCAGGCTCATGGCACTTGGCATGGTTACAGCTGGCATTGCCACTGCAATTAATACAATCGCCTTTATGATGAGCGATATTCCTGTTGCAGGGTATCTGCTCACCGCTGTTGTGCTTGCAGCGGGGCATACGTTCAATATGGCAATTAATATTCTCGGAGCATTTGTCCACACACTGAGGCTCCAGTATGTGGAGTTTTATTCAAAGTTTTTTACAGGGGGCGGTGTGCCGTTTGAGCCTCTTTCGTTAAACAGCAGATATGTTAAAATTATAGATTAAGGGGTGAACAATATGGAAGGTCAGATAGGTCTGGCAATAGCAATCTCCGGAGCGGCAATGGCAGCACTTGTTGCCGGTATCGGTTCAGCAATAGGGATCGGCCTCCCGGGGCAGGCAGCGGCAGGGGTTCTGAGGGAGGACCCGGAAAAATTCGGGAACCTCTTCCTCCTTGTTGTGCTGCCCGGTACACAGGGTTTCTACGGATTTATCGCGGCATTTCTTGTTATACTGAAGTTAGGTCTTCTGGGTGCGGATGTAGTAAAACCGGGTATATGGGAGGGGTGGCAGATATTTCTTTCATGCCTACCTGTTGCATTCGCGGGACTTGTCTCTGCAATACATCAGGGGAGAGTCTGCACTGCCGGGGTTCACCTTGTGGCGAAACACCCGGATCACGCAATGAAGGGTGTAATCTACGCTGCAATGGTTGAGACTTACGCGGTGCTCGGGCTACTTGTTACATTCTTTCTTTTAAACGGGATAAAGCTCCAGGGGTAAGCGGAGAACCATGGGTAAAGTTAAGGATAAAATACTGAGTGATGCTGCTGAGAAGGTTAAGCAGATTCAGGAGGAGTATCTTCTGAAAGAGGAGAGTATGCGGGCCGTATATGACGAGGGCCTGAAAAACAGCGAAGTTGATAACAGCAGGAAGCTCACATTGCTCTATGAAAGTGAAGTGAAGAGTCTGCTCGGAATACGCAGGCTCGAACTCCGTAAAAAACTTCTCTCCGCGAAGAGAGAGATACTCCGTCAGTTGGCTCTATCAGTGAAGGAGAGAGTCCGGAGAGATCCCGTTCTCTATAAGCAGTTTATAGAGAACGCAGTTTGCAGAGGGGTGAAGACAGGCACAGAGGAGATTGCTGTATCACAGAGTGACAGGGGTATCTTCACTGATGAGTTTATGCAGCATCTTAATCAGAAGACTGCTGAAAAGATCGGCAGGGAATGCTCTCTCAGACTTTCCGGTGATGAAGCTGAGATTGACGGCGGGCTGATGCTTATGAGCGGAAGAGAGAATTTCAATGCAGCCCTTAACGTTACTGTTGATTCAGCGGCTGATGAGTTTGAGCCTGAGCTTGCGGTTATGCTCTTCGGAGGTGGTAACTGATGCGCGGTTCAGCAGACAGTTATTTTCTATTTATAACAGGGATGGTGCGGGCCCTGGAGAACAGGCTGCTGGGCAGGGGTAATTTTGAAGCCATGCTGAGGTTTGAGACAGGTGATGATGTTGTAAATATATTAAAGGGGACGAGTTATTCATCTCTCCCGGTTTTAAACATGGAGCCCTTCAGCGCGGAGATCCTGATAAAAAAAGTCAGGGGTGAACTCTTTGACTTTATTGACAGGTATTCCCTGGACACGGGCGCCGGATATATATTCAGACTCGATTACGATTACCACAATATGAAAATACTTCTCAGGAGAAAAATATTCAGTGATGGAGCAGGGGATATCCTCTCTGATTCCGGGACTATAAGCATTGAATCAATGACAGAGATCTTTGAGCATGAGGATTATGCCAGCCTTCCGGTTTTTATGCGTGAAGCTGTCTCTGCCGCCATTGAGGGATACTTCGGGATGAAGAAAATTTTTATCATTAACCCGCTTTTTGACAGGTTTCTATTTGCTGATCTTCTATCTTCAGGAGCCTCTGAAAAAAGTGCGCTCATTAGAAATTATATACGCGTAAGGATTGACGCTGCAAATATCATGGCACTCCTGCGGATAAACGGGAGGAGCGCGGCAGATGAATATGCGGACTATCTCTTTGTTGAGGGGGGGGTTATTGACGCCGGAATTTTCCGTGCTGGTGTTAAAGAGCCTGTGAAGAGATTATCAGAAATCGCAGCGAAGCATGATCTTCACGGTATAAGCGCCGCTCTCAGTGAAAAGAGAAATGTGATCTACGCAGTTGAGCGTGAATGCCGCGCAATGATGATGCGTGAGCTTGAAGCGGCGGACTTTATGATTACAGGAATTGAGCCTCTCTTCGCCTACGGATGCAGGGCTGATAATGAACTTAAGAATATAGGTATGATACTCTCTTCAAAGTTTCCTGAATTTGACAGCAGTATAGCTGAAACAATGCTTCTGCGCGGAGGTGAATGATGGGTACCGGGGAAACCGGAGGCAGGATAGGCGCTGTGGGATCATCGGAGCTTATGCTTCAGTTCAGGGCTGCCGGTGTCATGGTGAAGTATTCATCCACTGTTGATGAGGGAGTGAAGGCTGTTACAGAGCTTGTAAGGAGCGGCTGCTTGGTTGTGTTTGTGTCGGATGAACTCCTTGAAGGGATGAAGGAGATCCTGTCGCATTATTCGGCAGAACCCTGGCCTTTAATTACAGGCTTCCCCGGGAGAGACTCCGGAACGGCAAATTCACAAAGGATCATTAAAGACCTTGTTAGAAAAGCTGTTGGTATAGATATAGCAGGTGTGACTGAATGATGAATAAAGGTATAATAACAAAAGTCTCAGGCCCCCTTGTTGCAGCTGAGAACATGTCTGGAGCAAGGATGTATGACGTTGTGCGTGTGGGAACAGGCAGGCTTGTGGGTGAAATCATAGAACTTAAAGGTGACAAAGCGTCAATACAGGTCTATGAGGATACAGCAGGTTTAAGCACAGGTGAGGATATTATTATTACAGGGCTCCCCCTCTCTGTGGAACTGGGGCCCGGACTTATTGAGTCGATCTTTGACGGTATACAGCGTCCCCTTGATAAGATCCGGGATATGGCCGGCGACTATATACCTGGAGGGATTGAGCTGCCTTCACTGGACAGAAACAGAAAGTGGAGCTTCGTGCCGGAAGTATCTGAAGCGGCTGAGGTCAGGAGCGGAGATATCTTAGGCTGTGTACAGGAGACAACACTTGTTAAACATAAGATCATGGTGCCCCCGGGTGTCTCAGGAAAAGTTGAAGGGATAAAGAGTGGTGAGTTCACCATAACAGAGACTCTCTGCTCTGTGAAAGATGGCGCGAAGAACTCTGATATAACAATGCTTCAGGTGTGGCCTGTACGTATGCCGCGGCCCAATGTGATGAAGCTCCCCCCTGTTGATATGCTCATCACAGGGCAGCGTGTAATTGATACACTCTTCCCTGTCGCACGAGGGGGCACAGCGTGTATACCGGGGCCATTCGGATCAGGGAAGACTGTTGTGCAGCACCAGCTGGCCAAGTGGTCTAACGCAGACATTGTTGTTTACGTGGGATGCGGTGAAAGGGGTAACGAGATGACAGATGTACTCCAGGAGTTCCCTGAACTTAAAGACCCGAAGACCGGTGAGCCCCTTATGAAAAGAACAGTGCTCATAGCAAATACATCAAACATGCCTGTCGCGGCAAGGGAGGCGTCGGTGTACACAGGTATAACCATCGCGGAATACTTCCGCGATATGGGGTACAGCGTTGCTCTCATGGCTGACTCAACATCGCGGTGGGCAGAGGCCATGAGGGAGATCTCCGGACGATTGGAAGAGATGCCCGGAGAGGAGGGTTACCCCGCGTACCTCGCATCCCGTGTGGCGGCATTTTACGAACGGGGCGGACGTGTGCGCTGTCTCGGCAGTGATGAGAGGGAGGGTGACCTCTCTGTAATAGGCGCAGTGTCACCGGCAGGTGGTGACCTGTCAGACCCTGTGGTGCAGGCGACTCTCCGTGTTGTAAAGGTCTTCTGGAGCCTTGAGGATAAGCTTGCATTTCAGAGACACTTCCCTGCGATAAACTGGCTCAGGTCATACTCCCTCTATGAACATGAGATGGATCTCTTCATGGAGAGGGAGGTTGCCCCTGAATTTCCGGTACTTAAACGGGACGCGCTTATGCTCCTTGGCAAAGAATCCGAGCTTGAGGAGATTGTGCGCCTTGTGGGGATCGAGTCGCTCTCCCCACCTGACAGGCTTGTGATGAAAACAGCAAGAATTATCAGGCAGGACTTTCTCCATCAGAATGCCTTCCATGATACAGATGCCTATACCGGCATCAGGAACCAGTATATTATGCTTGAATGTATACTCTTTCTTCACAGGGAACTTGAAAAGGCGATCCAGTCCGGTGTGCGGATCACTGACATTGAACGCCTTGAGGTGGAGGATGATATCGCAAGGATTAAGTATGTCAGGGAGGGGCTGGCGGAAAAGGCTGACGATATAAAAGAAAAGATCAATAAAGAGATTTCAGCAAAACGGGAGTCATCCGGCGGAGGTGTATCATGAGGAGGGAGTACCGTACAATACAGAATGTAGTGGGCCCGCTCCTCCTTGTTGAAAATATAACAGGCGCAAGGAACGATGAGCTTGTGGAGATTTCTCTCCCTTCGGGCGAAAGGAGGAGGGGGAAGGTAATTGAACTGGAGAATGACACGGCACTGGTACAGGTATTTGAAGGGACAGCAGGGATTGATGTACCGCGCACAAGTGTCTCCTTTACAGGGAAAGGCGTGCAGCTCCCTGTGTCTGAGGATATGCTTGGCCGTGTTTTCAATGGTTTGGGGAGGCCCATTGATGGAGGGCCCGGCGTGATACCTGAAAAGAGGATGGATATAAACGGGCTCCCTGTTAATCCTTATGCCAGGGACTACCCGAATGAATTTATACAGACAGGGATATCCTCTGTGGACGGGATGAATCCCATTGTGCGGGGTCAGAAGCTCCCGGTATTTTCAGGGTCCGGCCTTCCGCACAACAGGCTTGCTGCGCAGATTGCTCGCCAGGCGAAGGTTCTCGGGAAAGAGGAGAAGTTCTCTGTTGTATTCGGAGCAATGGGTATCACCTACGAGGAGGCTGAGTTCTTTATAAGAGAGTTCACCTCATCCGGAGCAATTGAACGCGGGGTTCTCTTTCTTAATCTTGCCAATGACCCCACTATCGAGAGGATAGCAACGCCCCGTGTTGCTCTCACTGCTGCGGAATACCTTGCCTTTGAAAAAGATATGCATGTGCTTGTGATACTCACTGATATAACAAACTACTGCGAATCACTCCGTGAGATATCATCAGCCCGGAAGGAGGTCCCCGGGAGACGGGGTTATCCAGGTTATCTATACACAGACCTCTCCACCATATATGAACGGTCATGCAGGATTAAGGAGCGTGCAGGTTCAATCACACTCATCCCGATACTGACAATGCCAGAGGACGATAAGACGCATCCAATACCTGACCTCACCGGTTATATCACAGAGGGGCAGATTATTCTTTCGAGGTCACTCTACAGAAGTAAGATATATCCGCCGGTGGACGTGCTCCCGTCTCTCTCCCGGTTAAAGGATAAGGGGATTGGAGATAAGAAGACCCGTGAGGACCACGCTGATCTATCAAACCAGCTCTTTGCCGCTTACGCCCGCGGTAAGGAGATGCAGGAACTTGCCGTGATACTTGGTGAGTCCGCACTCTCCGGCACTGACAGGATCTATTATATGTTCGCTGAACAGTTTGAGGAGAAGTACGTGTCCCAGGCTTATGACGAAGACCGGTCAGTGGAGACCACTCTTGACCTGGGGTGGGAGCTGCTGAAAATATTCCCTGTGTCTGAGCTGAAGAGGATAAGGCTTGAATATATTGAAAAATACTTAGGGGTAAAAAAAGATGCTCACTGATGTAAGCCCCACAAGGATGGAGCTTCTTAAACTCCGTAAGAAGCTCGTAATAGCGAAGAGGGGGCACAAGCTCCTGAAGGATAAGCTTGATGAGCTTGTGCGGATCATGATTCTCCTTGTCAGGGAAGTGGGTGAACTCCGGGTGAGATCTGACACGGAGCTCCTGAAGTCAGTGAGGCTTATGAATTTTGCAGGTGGAGTATCATTCCCTGAATCGGTATCAGCAGCTATGTACTCTGCTGACACACCTCTTGAAATTATTATGATGATGACACCTCTTCTCAACCTGAGGATACCGCATGTTGAGTTTAAAAAAAACAATGAGGTTCAACGGCTGCCGGGTGCTGCACAGACATCCGCTGCTCTTGATGAATCCATTGAAGTTTTTAATTCTGCCCTGAAGATGCTACTGGAATTGGCAGCAAAGGAGAAGGAGATACGGATGGTTGCTGATGAGATTGAGAAAACCAGGCGCAGGGTCAATGCCCTTGAGTATATACTTATTCCCGGCATAACTGAAAAGATAAAGTTTATCTCAATGAAGATAGAGGAGACTGAGAGGAATACCCTGGTACGGCTTATGCGGATAAAGGATATTGTCAGGGCGCCAAGATCTCATGCATCGGCATATCCCGGCGCTCCCGGTATCATGCCGTATGAATAGTTTTATTTATAGCTGATTACGAAATGATTAAGAAAAAGTCATTTCGAACGCATGTGAGAAATCTAAAAAATGATCGTAAAAAAAGAAGAAAATTTTTGACCCTGTATTCTATTACCTGTACTATTAATATAGATACGGATGTATTTAATCCGCGATAAAAGGAGGCACCTTATGAAACATGCGCCGAGAGAACACCAGAGAGTTTATCTCACTTTTTACCTCAGAATATTTGAAGGGGACAGGTTTCTCGGGTTCCTGATAGATATATCAAAGGACGGACTTATGGTGATGTCTGAAAAGCCTCTTGAGGAGAACCGGGAGTATAAACTCAGGATGAAGCTCCCTCCGACATTTGAGTGGAAAGGTAAAAAAGTTGAAGACAGGGAGATCCATTTCAAAGGGGACTGCCGCTGGTCTAAACATGATGAAGTGGATAAAGAGTTTTACACAAGCGGGTTCGCATTCAGGGAACTCTCTGAAGAGGATAATGAGATTATTCACAAGGTAATCAGGGAATTTAAGATCAGGTAGAGGAGGGGTGATATGAAAGAGAAGATGAAGATACTGGTTGCCTTGAAACTTATTGAAAGCGCTGATGAACTGATGGAGAGGGCCATGAGAGTTGCAAGCAGATATGACGCAAGGATCTATCTGCTCCACGTTCTTCATGATATGCCTCACCTCTCCTTCTACTACGATGTCTATCAGCTGTGGGAGGAGTTCAGGGACAAGGCTATGAAAGAGACGCTCAAGCAGATGAATGTCTACATCGAAAAACTTTCAAAGGAGTTCAAGGATGTGGAGCCTCTGGTGGCAGTGGGTGAACCTTACGAAGCAATACTTGATGAGGCTGAACGACTTAATGTTGACCTGATTATTATCGGTAACCAGGGACACACAGGGATTGCAAAGATGCTTCACAATAATGTGGGGGAGAAGGTAATCAATCTCTCCAGCCGCCCGGTGCTGAGTTTTGCAATAGGGAAGAAGGAGTAGGGGGGAGCTTATTCTTCACTGAAACTTAATGTGACTTACCCCGGCCTGCTGTGCATCAGGCATTAACGTTCATTCTGACCAAATTTCAACAGCCCCCGCACATCTGGGGGCCCACAACTACTCACATCTTTTGCAGTAACCCATAATGATTTCCCACCGGAATCTTCCCGGCCCCCGCACCCCCGGAGGGGGCAAGGCATGAAATCTGTGTATTTAAATCAGTGTTTGTAATACTAAAACTTAATCTTTGCCCCCTCCGGGGGTGCGGGGGCTGTTAAGTATCGGCGTTGACTGAATTTTAATCAGTTTCAATATAATTTGCATTGATTTCAATACGATTTATATTGATTTCAATACGATTTATATTGATTTCAATACGATTTATATTGAATTCAACCGGATTTATATTGAATTCAACTGAATTTGCATTGAAATCAACCGGATTTACATTGAATTCGACTGAATTTGCATTGAAATCAACCGGATTTGCATTGAATTCAACCAAATTTACATTGAAATCAATATGATTTATATCGATTTCAATTGTTTTTATATTGAAACAGCATCAGATTCAGAGCTGTATCCTCTCCAGTATATCCCCTGTAAGTTCCGTGGTGTTAAATTCTCTCAGCAGCCGTTCAAAGGGGATTATAAACCTGCACCCCTCCTTGTACCTGCTGCACCCCCAGGCGGCTTTACCTTTTATCATGACACCTTTGCCGCAGGCTCTGCATGTCAGAGGGTTCCCCTGTTCCGTTTGTGCGGATACCTTAGTCTCTTTTTTTTCAGGAGCCGGTTCATCCCGGTTGATCTTCAGCAGAGGCTTGTGATTGCTGTCTAAGTGAATGCTCCCTTTGACTTTCTCTCCATTCGCAGAGAAGCCGCTTATCTCTCCGGTTTTACCTTTATCAATAAGAGTGAAGATCTGTTTCTCAGTGAGTTTTTTCCCTTCAATCTCAAAGCTGATACGGAATGTGCAGCCTGCTTTATATTCGCTGCATCCGTAAGCGGCTTTACCTTTGATGATCCTCCCTTTTTTACATACAGGGCAGAGGGGGGGAGTTGAGGCTTTATCTTCAGCGGATGTTTTAGTCCGCGGAGATGGCTCTTTTTGTGGAGTCGTATCATGCTTTGGAGATGTATCATGCTGTGGAGATGTATCATGCTTTTGAGATGTATCATGCTGTGGAGACGTATCATGATACGTCTTTACACTGGCTCTCCCCTTCACCGCAGCCTTCTTAACCGCGAGCTGTATCTTTTTCCCGCTCTCCTGCTTAACGTCAGAGACAAGCTGTGCCACCATGGCCTTCATCTCTTCAAGAAACTGTGCGGCCATGAACTCACCCTTTTCTATGCGGCGGAGCTTCCCCTCCCATAAGCCTGTGAGCTCCACTGATTTAAGGAGATCGTTTTCAATGGTGTCAATAAGCTGAATACCTGTGGGTGTTGCTATTAAATTTTTCTTCTCACGCCTGATGTAGCTCCGCTTAAAGAGGGTTTCGATGATACCGGCACGCGTTGAGGGCCGCCCTATGCCGTTCTCCTTCATGGCGTCGCGGATTTCATCGTCATCTGACCATTTACCCGCTGTCTCCATTGCGCGGAGGAGCGTTGCCTCTGTGTAGGGCTTCGGAGGTTTGGTCTCCTTTTCAAAAATCTGCGGAGTGTGGGGCCCCGATTCACCCTGTACAAATTCAGGAAGAATCTGCGGTTCATCCTCGTCATCCTTCTTTTCCTGCTTCTCCTGTCTGGGGTACAGGGCGCGCCACCCCTCCTCAAGGATCTGTTTACCCGTTGCCTTGAACTTTACATCTTCCACTTCTCCAAGCACGGTTGTGTTCATTACAATACAGTCAGGGTAGAATGCAGCGATGAAACGCCGGGCAATTGTATCGAAAACCTTTTCGTCATTGGGCTGAAGGTTATTCGGATTAACTCCTGTGGGGATGATGGCGTGGTGGTCAGTTACTTTCGCGTCATCAAATACCTTTTTGCTTTTCTTTATGGGCGCGGCAAGTACAGGTTCAGTCTCCTGCTGATAGCGTTTCAATCCCTTCAGTATTCCGGGGACCTTGGGATAAATATCAGAGGGGAGAAACCTTGTGTCAACACGCGGGTATGTTACGAACTTCTTCTCATACAGGTTCTGCACAATCTTCAGTGTGTTATCAGCGCTGAATCCGAATCGTTTATTGCACTCCACCTGAAGCGATGTCAGGTCAAATAGCGGGGGAGGTGTTTCGTTCCCCTTCTTCTTTGTGAATGATGTTACTGTGAAGTCTGTCTCTTTTATCTTCTCTATAATTTTATCTGCTTCATCAGCGCTGCTGAACTTTCCGTCAATTGCGGAGAAGAGCACGTCACGGTAAATCGTTTTTAGTTCCCAGTATTTCTCAGGTTTGAAGTCCGCAATCTCGTAGTGGCGTTTGACAATGAGAGCCAGGGTAGGTGTCTGTACTCTGCCGATTGAGAGTACACCTTTCCCCTCCGCGTACTTCAGGGTGTAGAGCCTTGTTGCATTCATTCCCAGGAGCCAGTCCCCTATGGCGCGGGAGTTCCCGGCTTCATAAAGGAGATCATAATCTCTGCTCTCTTTAAGTTTAGTGAAACCTTCTTTTATTGCCTCTTCAGTGAGGGATGAAATCCAGAGCCTTTTTACCGGCTTTCTGCAACCCGCCTTGCGGAGCACCCAGCGCTGTATAAGCTCACCTTCAATTCCTGCGTCACCGCAGTTAATCACCTCGTCACAGTCATCAACAAGGGATTTTATGACCTTAAACTGTTTACCCACTCCGGGATTTGATATGAGTTTTATGTCAAATTTTTCGGGGAGCATGGGGAGCGTGGAGATGTTCCATTTCTTCCATTCGGCGGTGTATTCATCCGGCTCCTTCAGTGTGCAGAGATGGCCGAAAGTCCAGGTTACCCTGTATCCGTTTCCTTCAAGGTAGCCGTCTTTTTTGGCAGTGGCGCCTAATATCTGCGCAATCTCTCTTGCTACACTGGGCTTTTCAGCGATGCAGACTTTCAAAATTGATTAACTCCGGGTATGATGGATTAGGGGTATTATCTGACACGGGGGATTGTTTTACGTCAAGAGAAAGATTTCTTTACAAATTCTTCAAATGGTATTATTGTTATAATACGGGAACAATAAAAACGGGGAATTGCCAGGTGAAAGAGTGAATCATTCTGATGACAGCCGGAACAGGATAACTGCTGTTAATTTAATTACTGCGTTATTTATCTTCGCATATCTTCTGCTTTTCCATGCTATAGTAAAAAATCACTCCGTAAATCAATACTGCATAGACGGCATTGCTTACGCTTCTGATGATAAACGATATAATACAAAGAGCGTTCTCTACATAAACTCCTACCATCCCGGTTATCGCTGGTCTGATCAGGTACAGGCCGGGATTATGGATACACTTAATGAACAGGCAGATATGCAGATTGATCTGAATGTGGAGTACCTCGACGGCAAGAGGGATTCAAAGCAGCTTGAGGAGAAATTAGGTGATGATATAGCTGTGGTATGGAAACGTAAATACCGGAATAACAGATTTGATCTTATCATGGTATCAGATCAGGATGCCTATAATATGCTGAAGAGATTCCGGAAGAGCATCTTTCCGGATCTGCCCGTTGTTTTCTGCGGTATAGAAGATCCCGGTACCATAGAGAAGAATACCACCGGTATTATTTCAGGTACTGATTACGGGAAAACAGTAAAACTGATTATGAAGGTAATTCCTGGTGTGCAGCGTATCTGGTTTATTCATGACAGGACTGCCACAGGTATTGCTAACAGGCGGAGTGTTGAACAGATTTCCGGAGCTTATAAAGGTGAGGTGGAGTTTTCTTTTTTTGACAACGGGAGCGGGCTGGAACCTCTCGAAGTTATTTCAAAAGCAGAAAAATTCGCATCGGATGAAGTGATTTTCTTCCTCGATTTTAATCTTACCCGTTCAGGTAAGTATATAGACCTTGGCAATTTTCTGAAAGAACTGACGGTAAAATCGACTGTGCCTGTTTTCAGTCATGTGGAAATGTACATGGATTACGGGGTCACAGGCGGAATGATGAACAGCGGTGATGCACAGGGGCGCCAGGCGGCTGAAACAGGTATTCGCATACTTAATGGTATTAAAGCGGACGATATACCCCCGGCACCGGAGAGATCTCTTCCGGTATTCAATTATATTAAACTGAAGAAGTACGATTTACCTGTGTCAAAGCTCCCGGAGGGGAGCCGTATAATTAACCGGAAGGAGAATCTCATATTAAAGTACTTCCGGTATTTCGCCGGTGGTGCTCTTCTTATAATCTTTGAAGGTATTCTTATTGCGTGGCTCTTCAGACTTTTTAAGCGTCAGAAAAAACTTACACAGGATGCTCTTGAAAAAGAGAAGCTTATCTCGCGTAGTGAAACTGCACTTAAAGAGCTGATATACAAGTATGACCTCATAGTCGAAGCATCAGGGCAGGTGGTGTATGAGTATATTGTTTCAACCGGTGAAATTACCTGGGGGAGAAGTATTAAAACTATACTTGGCTACCAGCCGGAGGAAATATCAGGGGGGCTGGAGCAATGGATGGAGCTTCTGCACACTGATGATCTTCCGGGAATTATGAGATCGCTTTCTGAGGCTGAAACATCATGCAGCTTCTGGGATGAGCGGTACAGAATGCGGCATAAAGACGGACAGTATGTATGGATAAGAGACAGAGGTTTCTTTCTCCCGGACAATACAGGCAAGGTGTATTGCCAGGTGGGGATGATGGAGGACATAACTACTCTTAAAAATTCCGAAGATGCTCTCCGTGAAAGCGAGGAGAGAAACAGAGCTATTCTGAATGCTCTCCCTGACATGATCTTTGTATTTAACAGGGACTATGTTTTCACTGACTTCAGAGCATCAGAAACAGAAAAACTACTGTTATCACCCGAACTGCTTATAGGGAAGCATATATCTGAAGTTCTCCCTCCTGATCTTATTCGTATAACCGGTGAGATTATTGATTCAGTTTTCTCGACAGGAAAGATGAAGGTTTACCAGTATAGTCTGCAACAGGGTGATTCAGTGAGATACTATGAATCAAGAATGGTGCTGAAGAGCAGTGAAGAAGCCCTTGCTATTGTGCGGGATATTACAGAAAGCAAAGAGAGTGAAGATGAAAGGGTCCGTCTGGAGACACAGCTTATACAGGCACAGAAGATGGAGTCTGTCGGGAGGCTTGCCGGCGGAATAGCCCACGATTTTAATAATATGCTCGGTGCTATTACCGGATATTCTGAACTTGCACTCCGGAAAGTTGATGCTGATAACCCTATGCGCCGTTACCTTGAAGAGATTCTTAAAACAGCGGGAAGATCCGCAGACCTTACAAGGCAGCTTCTCGCATTCGCGAGGAAGCAGGTTATTGAACCTAAAATAATAAGCCTTAACAATACTGTTGAAAATATGCTGGTAATGCTGAGACGACTTATCGGTGAAAACATCACTCTTGAGTGGAAACCGTATCCGGGACTTTGGCCTGTAAGTGTTGACCCCGCGCAGATGGACCAGATACTGGCGAACCTCGCCATAAACGGCCGTGACGCAATTGGAAATTCGGGATTCATTTCAATTGAAACAATGAATCGTGAAATTGATGAAAGCTGTTCTAACTCTTCAGAGAATCCCTCTCAGGGGAAATATGCTGTACTGATTGTGAGTGACACAGGCGCCGGAATGGACCAGACTACAAAAGAGAGAATTTTTGAGCCTTTCTTTACTACTAAAGAACTGGGGCATGGTACCGGGCTCGGGCTTGCCACAGTATATGGAATAGTTAAGCAGAATAAAGGATATATCAATGTATACAGTGAGCCCGGCATTGGTTCATCCTTTATAATATTTTTCCCCGGCCTGTGCGGTGAGACTATACGTAATGAAGCTGAGAATGCGGAGATGCTCCCCGGGGGAAGCGGCGAGACTATACTTCTTGTGGAAGATGAACCGGCAATTGTCGAGATAACGAAGTCGATACTTGTGGAGCTCAATTACACAGTTATTACTGCTGTTTCACCTGCTGAGGCGATAATTACCAGCCGCAGTTATGAGGGGGAGATAAATCTTCTCGTAACTGATATAATTATGCCTGAGATGAACGGGCGTGACCTTGCAGCTGAGATATCTGCTGCAAGGCCGGGGATTAAGGTTCTCTTTATGTCCGGGTATACCGCAGATGTTATCGCGCGCCAGGGAATTATTGAAGAGGGTATCAGCTTTATCCAGAAGCCCTTTTCAATGAAGGATATTGCTCTTAAGATAAAGTCTGTTTTAGAAAAATGAAAACCGGGATTAAATCTCTCTCCCCTCAACTATATCGATCATCCTGTTAAGAGCAATGCGCGCATTTTCTTTAAGCTTATCATCAACAGTTATTTCATTAATCAGATTCATCTCCCCTTTGAGGTAAGAATCAATTGAAAGAATTATCTTCGCCGTGTTAAGCAGGGATATCTTAAGCATGTCGTGACAGGGGGATGGTTTAAGCGGAGCAATAACCATGCTGCTGAATTCCTCTGCTATACGGTTTACAAAGGTAACCTCAGTGCCTATAATCCATGATGAATCTTCAGTTTCTTTTTTTATTGTATCATATATATATTGAGTTGAACCGGACATGTCTATAAGTTCAACAACTTCATG
The DNA here is from genome assembly GCA_002418835.1 of Spirochaetia bacterium UBA5763. Lineage (GTDB taxonomy): Bacteria > Spirochaetota > UBA4802 > UBA4802 > UBA5550 > UBA5550. The sequence goes on from DIEX01000015.1 coordinate 140,573, forward strand.
CTTTGATTCGGGGTGTACGATGATCTTTGCGTCAGGATATTTCTCCCGTGCTGATTTAACATCGTCAGTATTGAATTCCTGATGAACGGGGCAGTAGCCGTCCCATAGAAACATCTTTGCCTCCCTGATGTTTTTATCTTCTTCCAGTGAAAGGTCACGGCCTACCCTCACTATAAGGCTTTTATCTATGCCGAGTTTTTCAGCCACATTCCTTCCAAGATGGTAGTCCGGGAAGAAGAATATCGATTTATTTCTTTCGAGATAGTACCTGACGAGCTTCTCCGCATTGGAGCTTGTGCATACCGCTCCGCCTCTGCGTCCGCAGAAGCTTTTTGAATCAGCGTAGGAGTTCATGTATACAAGGGGGGCAATTTCGCGGGAGCATACTTCACTGATTTTATTCACCGCAGCTTCAGCAGTATTTTCATCAATCATGTCAGCCATGGGGCAGCCCGCGTCAAGGTCAGGGAGTAGAATGTGCTGCCCCGGCTTCGCGAGGATAGACGCGCTCTCGGCCATGAAACGGACTCCGCAGAAGACAATGAACTCCGCCTCAGTGCGGCTGACATCAACAGCAAGTTTGTATGAGTCCCCTGTGAAGTCCGCAAGTTCAACAAGCTCCCGCCTTATATAGTGGTGAGCCGGAATTATCAGTCTGTTCCCCAGTCTCCTCTTCGCGTCCTTTATGTAATCGATGAGCTGGTTCTCTGTGCAGTTTGTAAGATTCATTATGCCGCTCCCGGAATAGTATTAACCCCGGAATCCCTCAGCCCCCGCACCCCCGGAGGGGGCAGGGATTATGCTTTGCCCCCTCCGGGGGTGCGGGGGCTTACAGTTTAAGCATGCGCTTATGTATTAATAATGGAATGAGATTTTTTCTATGAATCTGTACCTTGCGGTGCGGGGCAAAGTGCAGAGGATTACTTCATTTCCTTTAAACTGAAATCAAATGCCTTCACTGAATTTGTAAGCTCGCCGAATGAGATATAATCCACGCCGGTTTCAGCGACACTTTTTATTCTCTCAAGGGTCATATTCCCTGAAGCTTCAGTCTCAGCTCTACCTGCTATATATTCAACTGCTTTTTCCATCTCATCATTGCTCATGTTGTCCAGCATGATTCTATCAGCTCCGGCATTGAGGGCCTCTTCCACTTCATCAAGGTTGCGTGCTTCAATTTCAACGCGGAATCTGTCACCCCATTTTTTACGAACACCTTCTACAGCTTTAGTGATACCCCCTGCCGCGTCTGAGTGGTTGTCCTTGATCATCACCATGTCGTGGAGCCCCATGCGGTGGTTCTCCCCGCCGCCGCAGCTGACAGCATATTTCTGAAGCTCCCTGTAACCGGGGAGTGTTTTTCTTGTGTCGAGAATTTTAACTTTACCGTCAGCTTCTTTGACATAGAGATCAGTTTTTGTCGCTATTGCAGAGAGGTGTGAAAGAAAGTTGAGTGCGGTTCTCTCTCCTTTGAGTATTGAAACTACCGGGCCTGATATGTCAGCTATAATATCCCCTTTTGCAATGCGGTCACGGTCTTTGAAGTGCTTATTGATCTGTATACGGTTATCAATCCTGAGCATTACTTCCGCAAAAATATCGATACCGCAGAGAATGCCGCTCTCCTTGGCTACAAGTTTATAGGAGTATGTTTCATCAGTGAATACAGCTTCAGATGTGACATCACCTGTATCGAAAAGATCCTCCTTCAGCGCCATGTCTATTAGCGGGTTGAGGTTAAGAAAATTATCCATCAGTACACTGTCCTGTTAAAATTTCAAAATGCAATAGTATAATCCTTTATAAAAGTATGAAAACATTCATGCCATTGCAGTCAAGTTATTTTATTCAGGATGCGACCAGTCTATTTTTTCATTTATAACAGCAGCCATCTCCTCCAGACCTTTATCGGTATGGTAAAGAAGCCCGGGATTGCTGTCTGTTTTAATACTCCCATCGCTCTCCTTTGTAAATCTTTTAGCCGCATGATGAGACGCTGTTACATCTTCGCCAGAAACTTTCCCGGCTTCAGCAAGATTTATTGTGCCATTGCATACGCAGAAATAGGTATTCTTCTCATCTTCAACTTTTACACAGAAGGATGTTCCTCTTACTGCTGCTGCCACTGTTGGAGTATTGATTTTATACCTCCCTTCATCTGTAAACTTTGCTCTTGTAATTCCTGCAAGCCACCCCTTCTCAATTTTTATAAAACAATCTTTTGATGTAATATGGAAAACTATCTTTGAGTTTTCACTGATCCTCAGTAAATTTTTTTCATTTATTATAATATCACAGAATGATTTCTCACCTGTTTCAATACTATCGCCGGGCTTAATTGAAACCCCGGTATTATTAACTGTTATACTGTTGAGTTTTACCGGGCCGGAAAACGCTGTGAGAATTGTTTTAATCTCAGGGGTTTTTCCGCATGAAATAAAAAATACAAATACGGCAAGAATAGTGATTTTTTTCATAAATATACTCCGGTTGAATTTAATCGTTTATTAAAGCAGTTAACGAATTATTTAGACAGAAGCGTTATATTTCAATTGTTAATTGCTATAGTTAAATATATTGAACTTTTGCTGTATGGCAAGTTTCCATTTGTTAATTACTTTATAATGCGTGCAAGCTGCTCCATGCCGAAATCATTATGATAAAGCATTCCGGGGTCGGGCTCAGTTATAATGCTTCCGTCATCAGCACGAATGAGTCTCCAGGATTTATGATTCTCTGTCGCAAAATCCTCCCCCGACAGACTAATTTTCCCATTACAGAGACAGAGATATGTACTTTTATCATTTTCAATTTTTACACAGAAGGATTTCCCTTTTATTGCTGCGGTAAATTCAGGTGTTGTTATTCTGTATCTCCCTTCAGAGGCAAATTTCTCTTTTGTAACAACTGTAATGAGGCCTTTATCAATCTGTAATGAGCTTACTCCGGATGTCAGATTGAATACAATCCGGGAATTCTCCCTGATACGGATAATTTTTTTATCATCAATCATTATATCGCAAAATGAATTCTCTGATGTTTCAATGATATCGCCTTTCTTTAATTTAATAAGTCCTACTCCGGGGATAGTGGAGCCGTTTATCTGTATTGATCCTGAAAAAGCCTTGATAACAGTTTTAACATCATTTCCGCAACATGATATAAAAATTAAAATTGCAGCAAAGAGAGTATATTTTTTCATCTGCTATCCTCCCATGTCATTACTGGTTTATTGAAATATAGTAATGTATGCTGAATAATTCCTAAAATAGAGTGATTTTATATTTTTTTATGAAGCTTCTGAGGATTTAAAAAATTTCCCGACCGGTTAACGTTTAAACAGGTTTATATATGAATATTAATTACATCGACTATTGAATATTATATGCTGATGAATTATTTTATATTATAGCGGTTTTGCTGAATAACAGGCTAAGGCGTAATGAGAAACCCGGGCGCTGTTAAATATGCTAAAACATATAATGAAAGATAGAGGATTATTTTTATGAATGTAGACAGCCAGATGCAGATCAGAAGAGAGCTTCTCAGGCTATTCATTATATATTATCTGGTGCATCCGGCATTGTATTTTGTTTCTCTTATAATAGCTCTTGGATTTATGAACCTTACAGGTGTTTTAAAGGTTATTATTATTCTCGCTCCTCCGATAATAACTCTTTTTACGGCTCTTTTCTACTATCTCGCGTTAAGAGCTCAAAGGGAGATTGATAAAGGTAATGATAATACTGAAGTAATTGCTACTGAGATTAACGGTATATCTTTTAAGGGTATGATTTTACTTGCAGCAGGGTGCTCCGGCGGGCCTTTCCTTACAGTAATAATAGGGTATAACCAGAGTTTATTCCTTTCATTTGAGCAATCTCTGTTTTTCTTTTTTATCGGATTTATACAGGCTTTAATTGCCGGTGCTCTTTTCTATTATCATGTTAAGATACGTCTCTATGTGTTAATATATAACAGTGAGCTGAAAATAAATTTCAGGCCCCTTACCCTTTTTCAGAAGATGGTTATTCCAATTCTTTCAGGAATTATGATCCTCCTTATTTTTGCCTCAGTGGGTATTTACAGAATAAGTTATAACCAGACTTATGAAATGTACTCCGCCAATATTTCGGCCAAAGTTCAGAAGAATACTATATTCATCGGATCTCTTTTTGAGAAGACTGCCATCCAGCTGCGCGCATACGCTAAAACATCAGAAATTAGAAACATGAATCTCCGTGAGGTGTCTGATTTCCTGAAAATGGTTCATGAAGGGCGCGGCGGAGATATAGAGATGTATTTCGCTGCGAATCTTCAGGGCGATGCCCCAAACAGTCTGGGTGAAACCAGAAATGTAGGCGACAGGGATTATTTTAAAAAAGTAACAGGTATGGGGGTGGAGGTCTACTCAGATCCGGTTATGAATAAGCTGACAGGCCGGATGATAATGGTTGCAGCGGTACCTGTTAAAAATACCGCAGGGAAGACAGTGGGTATGATTGGTGCAACTATTCTTATGGACAGGGTGGAGGGAGTTCTTACTGACGAGAAAATTATAGATTCAGGCAGATTTATGATACTCTCATCTGAAGGTAAAATTATTTTTCACCCTGAACGGACTAACATCGGAAAAGTTATTGGAAAGGATGTATCCGATGACGGGAAAAGTATAAAGAATATTTCCAGGCTGATAACAGAAAGCGAGAACAGATTTTTCAGCTATACTTTCGGCGGGAAGGGGGTGCTCTCATATAAAACCTCGATTCCTCTTGTACGGCAGATGCTTGTTTTTACAATGGACAGGGATGATTTTGTTGAAAAGCTCCGTTATATAATAATTGAGCTGCTTGCAGCGCTTACCGGTCTTGGCCTGATGCTTTATTTTATGATAAGATATATTGCAAAGAGATTTTCGCTGCCAATTCAGAATACCATAGGAGTTCTTGAACTTCTTGCAGCAGGTGATTTAACTGCTGAAAGTACTGATTTTCTTGCTGATGAATTCGGCGAGATGATACGGAACTTTAAGCAGTTTCAGAGAAAACTCCGCGGCACAATATCTACCGCTCTTAAAGCTGCCATACAGCTTTCAAGTTCAGCGCATGAACTTGCCATCACAAGCAGTAAAATGTCAGACAGCGCGCAGACGCAGGCCGCCTCAGTGGAGGAGGCGTCAGCGTCTCTTGAGGAGGTGTCAGGTTCCATCGAGCTTATCAATATTAACGCGCAGGAGCAGGCAAATCTCGCGAAAGCTACTCTCAGTGCCATGGAGCAGTTGAGAAGTGATAATGTTACTGTTGCCGGTTACGCTGAGAAAGCCCTTGAAGCGGCTCGCGGAACTACAGAGCAGGCGGGCAACGGGCAGCAGCTTATGCAGAATACAATTGAAGGGATGAATAATATTGACGAGAGCACAAAAAAGATCGCGGATACTGTCCGTCTTATCAGTGACATATCCGATCAGGTAAACCTCCTTGCTCTTAACGCCTCTATTGAGGCAGCTCGTGCAGGTGAACATGGACGGGGCTTTGCTGTGGTTGCTGAAGAGATATCAAAACTCGCGGACCAGACAGCTTCAGGCGCTAAAGGTATAACTGATTTCGTTAATGCCGGCCTGAAGGAGGTTGAAAAGGGGAGGAGTTACGTTGATGAGACAGGCAGAGCCTTTAACATGATTATTGAATATATAGCTCAGACAGAGGAGCTTGTACGGAAAATTACTGAATCCGCATCGCGTCAGGCTGAGTCGAGCAGAGTGGTGCTTGAGAGTACAAAACGGGTTAACGAGATGTCCGATTCAATTTCAATGTCAACTAATGAACAGATGATGACAAACCAGGAGATGTCTAAAACTGTTGAACAGATCAACCAGAGTACACAGTCTGCGGCAGCTGCGGCAGAGGAGATAGCTTCGAGCGCTGATGAGATCAGCGCGCAGGCTGAAATTCTGAGTGCACGCATGGAATTTTTCAAAGTCTGAGTCTCTGTTTCATTTTTGAAACTGATGTTTCATAAATGAAACTTTAATAATAGAAAGAATAATTTGTTCTTTCAGTTCATTATATCTGATTTTGACTCTTTGAAAAGCGTATTTTATGATTTTTTAAACATGCAGCCACAGAATTCATATTTAATTTTAACAACAGACTATTTTAAAATTTATATTGTTTCATTATTGAATCATGTTGACAGGGTAATCCGGCTGGACTTTATGAAAAAAAATTTACATCGATTTAATACAAAAGTTTGCATCATCGTTTATATCAGATTATAATTATTATTAGATATTTTTATTGATTCAGGCTTGTTTTACCATTAAAAACTGTAATAAAAGAGGAATTAATCGAAAGCATGATTATATGGCATGAAATCTGCATCTTTATATAATGATATAGTTTTTTCCATTATTAAAATATAAAATAAAAAAATCAAGAGGCGCATAATGAATATGAGGAATTCTTTAAAAATTAAGCTCATTGCTAAACTGCTGCCGGTTGTAATTGCCGGAATAGCCGTCATAACTTTTATTGCATATTATTCAACAAGCAGTATTATCAAAAAGGAGTACAGTGAACAGGTACTTAAAACAATCATTGAATCATCAACGAATATCAATACCTGGCTGAAGGGGAGACTCCTTGAAGTTGAAAGTATAGCCAGTACTCCTGCTGCGAAGAATGTTAATACAAATTTTGCAGAAACAGACAGGATGAATATAGACAGGTTCCTGTATCTCACTAAAAAATATCCGCAGGAGTTCGCGGATATCTATTCCGCTAACGCGAATTATGATTATCATACAATACGGATGAATGATGGAGTTATTTCAATTTTTAAGGGTACACTAAAAGGACGGGATTATTATGAGTCCATAATGTCCGGCGGCCCGGCACAGCTGACTGCTCCTCTTATTTCACGTACTACTGGGCTGCCCACTGTTTTTATGGTTGCTCCTATAATCGGTAGTGACGGTAAACCACAGGGATTAATCGGAGCGGGAATTCTGCTCAACTATGTACAGGATGTTGTGAGCAAACTGAAGCTGGGTAAAACCGGGTATGGTGTCTGCCTCGACAAAGATGGAAGATACATTGAGTATCCTGATAAGAGCCAGATACTTCAGAAAACAATACATGAATCGGAAGATTCCAATCTCAGAGATCTTGGGAAACGGATCTTCGCAGAGGATTCAGGTATCTACGAGTATAAATATAAAGGGGAGGATAAACTCGCGTTTTGCTCAAAGGTCCCGGTAAGCGGATGGCACCTTGTAATTGTGGTGGATGAGGATGAGTTCTATGCACCGGTCACGAAGCTTCTTCTCCGGATAGCAGGGATAGCTTTTATTGTTTCTATTGCGATTACATTGATGATAGTCTGGATTTCAACGAATATACTGGCACCGATAAATGATATCGCCAAATTCGCGGACAGTCTTGCCGCCGGTGATCTCACTGCCAGGATACATGAACGCCACCTGCTGAACAAAGATGAAACCGGTACTCTCTCTGAAAAGCTGAACTCCGCCTGTGAAAGTCTGAATAAAGTAATTTCCGATGCCCGTAACGCAGCTATACAGCTTTCAGGTTCTGCCGAAGAGCTTGCGCAGACAAGCGGCAGGATGTCAGATTCAGCGCAGACCCAAGCTGCCTCAGTGGAAGAGGCCTCAGCTTCACTCGAAGAGATATCCGCTTCCATTGAACTTATCAATAAAAATGCGGCAGAACAGACTGATCTGGCAGGCACAACTCTTAAACTTATGGATAAGCTGAAGAATGACAACGAGGTTGTAAGCAGTTACGCGGGGAAAGCTCTCGATGCCGCAAAGAACACTACAATTCAGGCTAATACCGGGCAGAGTCTGATGCAGAGCACAATTGAAGGGATGAACAGCATCAACGAAAGCACAATGAAGATCGCAGAAACAGTAAGGCTCATAAGCGACGTTTCAGATCAGGTTAATCTCCTTGCGCTTAATGCTTCTATTGAAGCTGCAAGAGCAGGGGAACACGGCAGGGGCTTTGCTGTTGTTGCGGAGGAGATTTCGAAGCTCGCTGATCAGACAGCCTCAAGCGCGAAAAGTATTACTGATTTTGTTAATTCAGGCTTAAATGAAGTTGGCAAAGGTCGTGAATTTGTTGATGCAACAGGCCGGGCCCTTGAGAGTATAATTGATTATATTGCTCAGACCGAGGAACTGGTTAAAAAGATTACTGAATCCGCAGCACGGCAGGTCGAATCGAGCACTGGAGTCCTTGAATATACCAAAAAAGTCGTAAGGATGTCCGATTCAATATCATCATCAACAAATGAGCAGATGCTTACAAACCAGGAGATGTCGAATACTGTTGAACAGATAAACCAGCTTACGCAGAATACTGCAGCAGCTGCGGAGGAGATCGCCTCAAGTGCGGAGAATATAAGCTCGCAGTCCGGGAGTCTTATGCATCAGATGGAATTTTTTAAGGTGTGAACCTGCATGAAGAAAGCAGGGGATGTCATTATTATGGCGTTCCCTGCCCGCTTCTGCGGATTGAGTTTTTGACACGCATGTAATTATTTTTTGACTGTTTCAGCGAAAGGATTAATGAAAACATCAGTTTTGAACGGCAGGGGGTGCGCAGGGACAAAGGAAATAACACCCATATTAAAGTCCACGTCCATAGTTGAATCCTTTTCGGAAAAATAATTAACGATAAAAGTTATCAGGGTTGCCATCCATCTGTTTGCTTCAAGTTCCCCTGTTATTTTAAGATTTTTTTCAATATGGTCATAGTAAGGTTTATAAAGTTTTCTAATATGGATGTCTATCTGTTTTAAAATATCAATCCCCTTGATCGGTTTATCTTTACCATAAGGTTTACCGGGGAAAAGTGATGCGATAAAATCTCTCATTTTGTAATCTCTGCCATGGTAAAGAACATAGAGCCTGTCCAGAATATTTATTGATGTTTCTTTTTCTCATAGATGAAATTCCAGGGAAGCACACAGATCTTCAGGCTTTAGATTCTTTTTTAACATATCAACCGCTCCGGTGTTCCTTAAATAAACTGCAAGCTGTATTAAATAAACCTAATAAAACACTCCGGTCAAATAAAATATTTATATCTGACTTTTATACCCCGGGATTTTAAAATTAAGAATTGTAAGCAGTGTGAATAGTAACGTCCGGATGCGAGATTTAACAGAAAATTAATATTTATTCTGCCAAAACTGATTGAAAAGGTTTTTGCTGTTGTTATTAATAGATATAACAGTTTTAAATTCTGGCAGATTGAATGACGGAGAAATCATTGAGACTGAAAAGATATTCAGAAGTTTTTACAGTTTCCCTGAAACTTGGTTTAACCTCCTTCGGGGGCCCCATCGCTCATATAGGCTACTATCACAACGAATATGTTGCAAAGAGAAAGTGGCTTGATGAAAAGACTTTTGCTGATCTCCTGGCGCTATGCCAGTTCCTGCCGGGACCTGCGAGCAGCCAGATGAGCATAGGTATAGGCACAATGAGAGCTGGGCTCTACGGAGGTTTCCTGTCCTGGCTCGGTTTTACAGCACCATCAGCAATTGCCATGGTAATCTTCGCAGTTCTTCTTAAGGGATACGGTTTCGGTGATGCAGTCTGGATTCACGGGCTGAAGATCGTTGCAGTGGCCATTGTCGCGCAGGCAGTGCTCACTATGTGGCAGAAGCTGATTACTGATAATAAACTTGCAACAATAGCTCTTGCAGCAATGGTTTTTCTTCTTTTCCAACAGTCTGCTGCGAGCCAGATAGCAATTATTGCTGCATCCGGCCTTACAGGTCTCCTGATTTACAGAAACAGCGTTGCTGCCGACAATACTGAATCAGCTGCAACTGTCAGTTACAGGACAGGGGTGATTGCGCTTATTCTTTTTTTCGGCCTTCTTCTCCTCCTGCCGGTTATGCGTCAGGTTACAGGCAACAGCACCATAGCTCTTGCGGACAGTTTTTACAGACCCGGTGCACTTGTATTCGGGGGCGGGCATGTGGTTCTCCCTCTCCTTGAGTTTGAGGTTGTGCCCGCAGGCTGGATAACAAAAGATGATTTCCTTGCGGGATACGGCGCAGCACAGGCTGTTCCCGGGCCTCTCTTTACATTTGCGGCTTATATCGGCACAATGATAAGTGGTCTGCCCGGAGCGGTGATTGCTCTTACTGCTGTTTTCCTTCCGGGATTTCTCATTGTAATCGGTGCACTACCTTTCTGGAACAGGCTCAGGGGTAACGGAAAGATTAAGGGTGTCCTTACAGGGGTCAATGCAGGAGTTGTGGGTATACTTCTTGCTGCTCTTTACAATCCGGTAATTACATCAGCGGTTAAATCGACTTCAGATCTGGGACTCGCTGTTATGCTTTTCGGGATGCTTGTGTTCTGGAAAGTTCCGCCATGGGCAGCAGTTATTGCGGGTGTTGCGGGGAGTATAGTAATAGCTGTTTTGTAGGGCTCTTTTGCAGACTGTAGAATTTAAGAGCTATTAAAAAAAGTGGAGGATGAGACTATATCGCATCCTCCACCGGTTGGCGTATATTATATTTAAACTATAGGAACATCAATCCAAGCGATATAATAGTACCTGATACAATAAGGTCTATTATACAGAATCCCATAATATCTCTCGCGCCAAGGCCGGCGATACCGAGAGCCGGAAGTGCCCAGAAAGGCTGAATCATATTTGTCCATGCATCTCCCCATGCAATTGCCATTGCAGTTTTAGCTGCCGGTACTCCAAGTGCTGCTCCTGCCGGCATCATGATGGGAGCCTGAACAGCCCACTGTCCGCCGCCTGATGGAACAAAAAGATTTACAATACCTGCGCTCCAGAATGTAAATAGCGGGAATGTAATTTCGTTTGAGATATTAACAAAAAATTGTGAGATGACACCTGCAAAGGATTGACCCTCGGGAGTGGCCCCCATCATCATCCCCATAATACCTGCGTAGAAGGGAAACTGTACCATGATTCCCGCTGTTCCTTTGACTGCATGATTCACTGCTACAATAAAACCTTTAGGTGTTTTATGCATTATTATTCCTGCGAAGAGGAACATGAAGTTTACAATATTAAGGTTAAGCGCGAATCCCTTTGTTGCGAAGTAGTGAACAATGTAAACAAATCCCATGAGCCCGATAATCATGGAGAGGAACATGCTGTTTTCCAGTTTGTCGGCAGGAGTCATATTTTCTCTGTTCAATAATACTGTTTCTTCTTCTTTAATAAGCTCAGGATCAACTGTTACAGTATTATCTGCATCAGGGTGCATTGCTTTATTTATAAGGGGAAGAACGATAATGAGAGCAAGTGCTATAATCATGTTGAAGGGTGCGAAAATTGTCATTGATGTGGGGATTGGAGTTGTCACTACACCATTTGTTATTTTCGCGAGATCCGGACCTGCTGTTGCTATCTGAAGCGGAATAGATCCCGAAAGACCTGCATGCCAGACCAGAAAGCCGGAATAAGCAGAGGCAATCAGGAGTCTGTAGTCAACATTTTTTACTCTTTTCGCGATTGCCATTGCATATAGGGCTCCAATAACAAGGCCGAAACCCCAGTTGATCCAACAGGCAATAATTGAAACAAATGTAACAGCAAGAATTGCCTGTGTAGGAGTTTTTGTCAGCTTAGCTATTGAATTAAGCCCGTTTTTAAATGCCGGGGCATTTGCGAGGGTATGACCAGTGAGTAGTACAAGACACATCTGCATCGAAAATGCCAGAAGATTCCAGAAACCGTTACTCCAGTGCACAACCATCTGCATAGGACCCTGACTTGTTGCAAGCATCCCGAAGATGAAAACAAAAAGTGTGAGAATTACTGCGAAAAGAAGAGGATCGGGCAGGTACCTCTGTACTAGAGCAACGCATGCGTTTGTAAATTTTTTAAACATAACTTCCTCCGGAAATCATAATTTTATTATATACTGTACCGGATGCACAGTAAAATTATATAATCAAAACCGTCTGGTTTTAATGTACTGTTGGTGACTCAGGTATAATCAGTTCAGCCTCTGTGGCATTTATTACATCCTCAACTGTTACACCCGGTGCCAGTTCTTTAAGCACGACCCCTTTGTCTGAGACCTCCATTACAGCAAGTTCGGTTACAATAAGATTGACCTGCTTAACAGCGGTGAGAGGGAGTGTGCATTTTTTTAGTATTTTCTTTTCATCTTTTGCCATGTGCGTCATGGCTATTATGACTTTTTTTGCCCCAACAACAAGATCCATGGCTCCACCCATGCCTGGTACCATCTTGCCGGGCACCATCCAGCTTGCAAGGTCACCATTCTGATCTACCTGAAGGGCCCCAAGAACTGTAACATCAACGTGTCCCCCTCTGATGATGGAGAAAGAGTCAGCACTGTCGAAAAATGCACCGCCCGTTTTAATCGTCGCGGGCTGAGCACCGGCGTTGGTAATGTATTTATCCTCTTTCCCGGGTTCCGGGGCAGGGCCGAGACCGACAAATCCGTTTTCGGACTGGAATGTTACTTCTATCTCTTCAGGTATATAGTTTGCAACCAGGGTAGGGAGCCCTATCCCGAGATTTACTATATCTCCATCTTTAAGTTCTCTCGCAACTCTTCGTGCTATATATTCTTTTGGGTCCATTATTTTTCTCCTTCAACTATGTAATCTATAAATATATGAGGAGTTCCAACATGATCAGGATTGATCTCACCTACCTCCACAATCTCTCCTACTTCGACAATTACACAATCAGCGGCAGTTGCCATCAATGGGTTGAAATTCCTTGCCGAAGCATAATATTCAACATTACCTTTTTTATCTGCTCTTGCTCCGTATATAAGGGCAATGTCTGCCCTGAGCGGCAGCTCGAGAAGAAACTCTTTTCCGTTTACTTCGATTTTCTGTTTACCCTCTTCGGCAATTGTTCCAATGCCCACAGGGGTAAGAAATCCGCCGGTGCCATTACCACCGGCCCTTACCTGTTCAGCAAGAGTCCCCTGTGGGACCAGAATGACTTCGGTTTCACCGCTGGTTAACTGGTTTCCGGTTTCTTTATTTGTGCCGATATGTGATGCTATTATTTTTTTTGCCTGTTTATTGACAATAAGCCTTCCCAAACCTTTGTCAGGGAAAGATGTATCGTTAGCGATAATGGTAAGGTCCCTGATGTTTTTTCTGACAAGTTCATCAATTATCCTGTTTGGATTACCGACTCCAAGAAAACCGCCGATCATGACGGTCATGCCGTCTTTTACATAATCCGTGATTGATTCAACAGATATGATCTTATTCTTCATCTCTGCCTCCTGCGTGAAATACAATTCTTTATAAAAGCTTCAACTCAAGTATTCCCTGATGTCGCGACAGATCATGGAAATACATCAACTTATTGAGTTAGTTGTAATATGAATCCGGATTTAGTTCTATGATTGGTTGAAGTAATTGGTGATGGTCGATAAAGCTATTTGGAGATGATTATTAAAAAGATTATTAACGGTATAGTTTTGTTATATGCAATTATTAATTATTTTTCATACCCTGAACCCATTGGATTGCGAGAGCTGTCATTTCAGATGATGTTTCAAGGTTAAGTTTCTCTTTTATTTTTTCCCTGTATGTTCCCACAGTATTAACATTGAGATTAAGTTTTTCTGATATCTGTTTTCTTTTAAACCCTTTTCCGATCAATGTAAATATTTCCAGTTCCCTGTCTGTCAAAAAAGTGGATGGATCCTGAATATCAGAATCTTCTGATTTTTTAGTTTTTTTCTTTGTAAACACACTGGCAAGCATTTTGTTGTTCATTTTTTCGCTGAGGTAGATATTGCCGCTCATAACCTGTCTTATCGCATGACCCACATTATCGGCCATCTCCTGCTTCATTATATATCCCAGAGCCCCGGCTTTTATCGCTCTCTCTGCATATAAGGTTTCCTCGTGCATGGATATAACAAGTATGGGGAGTTTTCTGTAATGCTCACTGATATATTTTATGAGTTCAAGCCCGCTGGTATCTTTGAGGGTAATATCAACTATGATCATGTCGGGTTTATTCTTTTTTATCTCCTGAACTGCGCTGAATACATCTTCGGATTCTCCGCAGACATACATATCCTCTTCATCATTTATTAGATGAATCAGACCCTTCCTGAATATTGGATGGTCATCAACAAGCAGTATCTTTGTTTTTTTTCTATGATCATTTTTCATTGTTTATTACTCGTAAATGCTGTTTTTTTTCCAGTCCCATTCGGTTTTTCTGTTATTAGTCTTAGGTATTGTCAATGTTATTTCAGTACCTTTTCCCGATTCGCTTGAAACAGAAAGCGTTCCTCCGATTGCCCTTGCCCTGTATTTCATCAGGTCAAGACCGATGCCTGTGTTGGGTTTCTGGTTTAAACAGAAACCGGTTCCGTCATCTGAAATACTCAGGAAAATGTTTTCATCATCAGTCTTGTAAACCACTTCAATGAGACGGGCTTTCCCGTGCTTTATAGCATTATTAACAGCTTCCTGAACTATATGATACATATTAATTGCCATGTTGCTGTTATAGATGACTATATCAGCTCTGTCAAGAAACCTGTATTTGATATTAAACATCCGGGATGTTTTGGTGAGCATATCTTTAATGGCAGAACGGAGACCGTTCTCATCAAAATTGACAGGGCATAAGCCGCGTGCAGTACGTCTTGCATTATTAGTGGCCTCCCGGATATACTGGTGCATTTCAGTAACAAGGGGGAGGTATATATTTTTTTCTTTTTTTAATTTCTTCTCAAGAAGGGAGCACATGGCGTCTATTCCAACAAGGAACTGTCCGAGATCATCATGAAGGTACTGGCCAACACGGTATCTTTCTCTTTCGGTGATACTGAGCATCTCTTTTTCAAACTTTATTTTTTCCGTGATATCGTATCCAACCCATACCATGCATTTAGTGCCCTGGAGTTCTATAATTTCTGCCGAAACTGAGAAATTTCTTATACCGTTAGTTTTTGAATTCAGTAGAATCTCATAATCTCTCAGTTTTCCGTCCTTTTTAAGTTTTGTAATCATTTTTTTTCTGTCATCCCATTTCAGGAAAAGGCCGACCTCCCACACGTAGTGACCGATAAGTTCCGAAGCTTTATAACCTACAAGTCTGGAGAAGCTTTCATTTACGTCTATATACTGTCCTTCTTCCAGTGTAGATACAGTGCTCGGAGCCGGGCTTGCATGAAAGGCTTTCGAGAATTTTTCGTCAGATATATGGAGATTTTTTTCGCGCACTTTAAGTTCGGTGATATCTGTAAGAATAAATATTGCACCTGGTATATCCCCTTTATCATCAACAAGGATATGCGGGGTTGTCATGAAGTGTTTTTCTTTTTTCCCGGAGTAGAAACAGAGTTCGATGAGTTTTATCTGAGGGTCTTTTTTTGCGCCAAGCTTTTCGAGCCACTCTGAGTCTTCCCTGTTCACAGTGAAATCACTGATATTCCTGCCTGTAATAGCATTCTGCTTCAGCCCTGCAGACTCAATGAAATAACTGTTGATGTATCTGATGATACCTTTACGGTCAAAGAATCCGATGCAGATATTTATATTTTCAAACAGGGAATTAAGAAACATTTCACCGTTTCTTAGTAGATTTTTAAGGTTAAACTGGCTTGAGATATCTGAGAGTGCAACGAAATAGTGTTTGGAGATTCGATCATGAATCAATATTGCTGATAATGCCCTGTTCCCGAATTTTACATCAGTAATTTTAAACCACAATCTTCCAAACGGGATTTCCGGTTTTGATTTTTGCAGTGATTCCTTTAATGTTTTATCCGGCTTTAGTATCTTCCATAGATTTTTACCCTTCAATTCATTTTCAGACAATCCGCAGAATTCTGTGAAAGAGAAATTAATTTCTATAACTCTAAAATTTTTATTAACCCTGCACGCCGGGTATCCTGTTCCCAGAAGATAGTTAAAATCCAGACCATCAGAAATCATAATTAATCCTTATATAAAAAAAAGCCTTAGTTCTTTAAGGGGCATATCCTGCGAATGAATATATATTTCAAGAAAAAAAGTTACTTGTATAATCATAAATATTCACCGAGGATTTTCTAAATATCCATAGAAAATTTATCTCCTCCTCCGTCACTGCTCTCAGAAACAATTTTCAGATCACCACCGCATGAGGGGCATCGTTCTATATTCTCCTTCACAGGGTAATCGCTGCCGCAGTAGGGGCATTTTTTGAATTTCAGTTTAAACTGAAGTTCCGGGAATGTATAGATTTTTCTCCCCTCCCTGTCAACGGCAATTGCCCGTCCTTTCCGTACCATCGCGGCAAGTGCAAACTCAACCGAGTCTCCGCCGCCGGTTTCAGCAGCAAGGACCTCCGCAGCTATCACACCATTATGTTTGGCTGCTGCTCCAAGTATTCTGTCATGCACTGAACCGGGCCTCTCCCTCATCCCTTTTCTGAACAGGAATATTCCTGATGCCAGCAAAGCAGCGCCAATGGCAGAAAGCATAATACCAGTGATAAGCCTTGACCCGCTTCCGGATGAAACAATCAGAAACATCAATCCTAAGAATGCGCCCCCTGATCCTGCAATTAAAAACAATGCACCTGCTATTATCTGTATCATCACCACTGCGCCTTTGTTGTTTTATTCAGTTCATCACCCATCAGTGTAAAGAACTTTTCAATGTTATCTTTAGTCAGAGTCTTTTCTGTGTCAGTCTTAATCTTTTTCGAGAAATCCAGAGGATGGAGGTTGAAGAACTTCACATCAATCCCTTTCTCGATCTCAGATATTTTTTCTGACATCTCTGCTGTAAACTCCGGTACATCGATTTTCAGTTTAGGGAGCTGGGAGTAGGTGTCTTCTGTACTCTTGACTTTTTTTATGCTTTCAGTAAAGGTTTTCACTCCAGCCCTTACTCCCCGCATAAGAGCAATGTTCGATACTGCTTCTTTTACCCCTTCAGTGAGAGCTGTGTATATTCTGTTAAGTTCACCTGTTTCAACTAAACTACCTTCAATATCACCACGGTTTTCAGCAAAGGGCTCACCGCAGAAATCACAGAAGAAAAGATTTGCGCTGTTGGCAGAACTGCACTTTCTGCATTTTTCAGGAGCCCTTGCTCCGGATCGTGCTGAGAGGAATTTTTCGCTCCCCTGAAGTTCCGCCAGAGCTTCGCTGAATGCACCTTTTCTGATTAAATCATCTCTGTTCTCTTCAAGAGTTTTTACCTTTTCAGTTGTAATGGAATATTCTGTCTGAAGATAGTTCCAGTTTTCCTGTATCTTTAAATCCTGCTCGCCGATAGTTTTTTCAGCTTCAACCCATTTGTTCCTGATGTTTTCCACCTGGGCTACAAGTTCATCCCGTTTTTTTAGTATCTCATCTTTCTCTTCCTGAATTTTTCTCATTTTGAAAAAGTTTGTGATAAATCCGAACCCGGTATTCAGTTCATCAATTGTTTTATTGTAGGCCGATGTCTGAGCTTCAAGGTCCTCCACCTTTTTTTTCAGCGCCTCCTCTTTTGCGTCAAGAGTGGTATTCGATTTTTTAAGCTTTTCAGAGAAGGCTATACGATCATTGTTTATCTGATCTATGCTGCTTTTAAGGTCATCCCGTTTTTTTATTATGGCGGAGAGGTCCTCGCTGAAAATTTTCTCCTGCGTTTTAAGATTTCTGCTGTAAAGTTCCCTTATCTCCGCAGGAAAAGATTCAGGCCTGGTGAAAAACTCTTTCTGGAGAAATTGAATTTCAGAGTTCCGCACTGCAATAACATTGTTGTAGTTCCTGTTGAAGTGCTCCTGTAGCTTCTCAAGCTTTTCCGTAATTGAACCTATGCAGCCCTCAGTCTTTTCGAGAAAATTGATCATATCTTTCAGTGATCCCATATCTACCCCCTTATGCCGTCAACTCCGCGCGTCCGGAGCCTTATCCTGTTTTCCATTGTCCAGATAAAGTTTCTGAAGGCCGGTTTTATATTCCTTACATTTTCTATTTCACTGAAACTCCCGGCATTCTCCCAGTATAAAGGGCAGGCGCCTGCACAGAGTTTCATTATATCACAACTTTTACATACTGGGGGGATGTACCGTTTCTCCCTGAAGTAAAGGGCCTGGTCGCTGTTCCATACATGGGTGAATGAATGTTTAAGCAGGTTGCCGATACCTTTATTGTAGCTCGAACAGGGGATCACCTCTCCTGCCGGATTTACAGAGAGGAGTCCCGACACGCATGCGCATGACTTTGACCCCAGGTTGTGATCAACAGGATTGAATATGCAGTATGGAGTGGGGGAGTACCAGACGAATTTGATACCGATATCATCGCAGTATCTTATAACAGGCCTTATAATATCACCTATGGTTGAGTAGCCTATATTGATGTTGTCATTATCTTTTGCTATGCCTGTGGGGATGATCATGTTCATTGAGAGATATGGGGCGTTGTATTCATCCTTCACGAATTTTACAAGGGGCTTTAGATGTTCCCTGTTACCTGTGCAGATTGTTGTGTTGGTGTGAGTGTGGATTCCGCTTTTTTTGAGATTGTGGATACCTTTAACAACATGTTCATGTGCATTGCTGTTCCCTGTAATCCTGTTGTGAATCTCCGGGTCATCTGATTCAAGGCTTACCTGCGCGGAATCAAGACCTGAATCAGCAAGAGCTTTAACAAAGTCCATGTCAGAGCTTTTAATACCGTTTGTAATGAGGTTTGTTCTCATCCCTTTATCTGCGGCATATTTAATCAGTAAAGGGAGATCCTCACGCAGTGTGGGCTCTCCACCCGTGAATGAGATTGTGGGGACCTTTGCCTCATCACAGATCCTGTCTATCACAGTATAGACTTCAGATGTACTCATCTCCCTCATCTCTTTCCCCCTGTAGGGGCTTGATGCGTAGCAGAATTCGCAGCGGTTCTGGCACCTGTATGTAAGGGCAATTTCGGAGAGTATGGGAAATTTTATCAATGCAGGATCATAATCGATGATGGTTGTGATTGATGCTGACCTGTAATCCTCTTTCATCAGGGCGTTCACAGAGTTGATTGTTTCAGAGAGGTCCCGGAGCACAAGGTTTCTTTCCACTCCATATTTTTTCGAGACAGAGGATGTTACGGATTCTGCATCCATCCCTGCGGCATATAACGAGTGGAGCATGTCAAAAGCTGTATCATTGACGTGCTGTATTCTGTTGGGCCGAATTATAAGGAGGAGATCCTCCTTCCTGAGATAGAGAACATCCCGTGTGGCGTTAACAAAACTGTCTATGCTGCTGAATATATTCTGTTCCATAATTTCCCCTAAAAGTTAGAAACACATGCAGAGTGACATGCCGAATGACAGGCATCATGCACACATGCAGAGTGGCATGCCGAATGACAGGCATCATGCACACACGCTGAATGGCATGCAGAGTGACATGCTGAATGGCAGGCGTCATAACTGAATGAGGAGATCTTCTCAGGCAGATTAACTGCTGCAATCTCCGCAGCCTTAACATCAGTGACCTTGAAGAGGTTCTCAACATTCTCCACAACTTTTGATGAGAAGTTTTCCACTTTCTCAACTATCCCTTCAGAAAAATCGGTGATGCTCTCCTTGAAAGAGGCGCCCTGTTCTCCCCCAGATATTTTTTCAAAGAATTCGACGGTCTTTGATTTACCCACGCCGGCATCAGTGACGATATCTTTCATCCATGTTTCAGGCTCCCTGCTGAAGTTGTCGTTCAGTATAATCCAGGGGTGGTTCTCCTCGAAGTAGCCGCGCCGCCTATCCGGTGTGTAGCTGGTGAAGTCCTTCCAGTGGCTGTCCACTTTCTTCATGTAAACATCGGCAGTTTTACTGATGTCAGCCTTCCAGACTTTGGACTGAAGGCTTGCTGTTACAGATTTAAGTACAACAGGTATGCTGTTTTTAGCAAGGGTGCCGTCATCAGCAATGGAGTCGAGAAAAGCGGCTTCATACAGTGCGAGGGTCTCATCCTTCTTTTTAAGAATTTTAACCTGAAGCGGGTTTCTGTTAATTAAATCAATATATCCTTTACTGAAAAGATCCATCACAATGAGCTGTATCGCCTTTGACGGCTTATTCAGGAATACTGCTGTTTCAACAGGGTTGAGGTTTTCGATGGTCTCACCTGTGCGGAAAGTTTCAATCTGAATCTCAGGAGAGATATAGTCAGGCTTCTTTTCGAACTTTTTCTTAATGGCCGGGTGAAACTTCAGCACAATCATGAGAAGTGCAAGCAATCCTGAACCTGCGTAAAAGGCGATCCTGAATGGAACGATTACTGAATTGAAACTCAGTATCCATCCTGAATTGAGGCTTATCTTCTTTCTCCCTCCGGGGAAGAAAACTTTCGCGAAGAGATCAACCTTCATAATCAATCCCGCGATGTAAACAAAGAGGCCGGCAAAGGCGATCTCCGTGATGAGAAAGAAGAAATTGAAGAGATACGCGATAATGATAAATCCTATAATTATCCCCAGCAGATTGTAGAGAATATCAGTATGAGCATAAGTGAGCCTCCCCGCAGAAGCATCATTGAAGAGAGTGGCTATTGATTCAACGGGGTTGATGTCCACAGACCTGTATGGTGCGTATAATTCGATTGCAAGGTCCGGTATGCGGCTGCTGTTCCATGTTTCAGATTGCCCTTTGAATGATACAGTTCTGTCGATCTCCCCGGCTTTTGAATCAGTGATAATCTCATCGTACTGGCACACTCTGAAGAGATTGACGTCAGCAGTTTTAACTGTGAATGGCCTTGACTTATTGTAGTCAGAGAAATGTTCGTCACCTTTAGCGCCTTTAAACGGCTGGTTTATCATCAGTATAAGTTTTTTGAATGGCTTTCCGAATTCAATACCTTCGTGAAAATAGTTTATCCTGAACCTGTTGTCATATAGCCTTTTTTCAAAATCACACTCCTGCGGGTATTCCCCTTTTACAGGGAGCATGAAAGCGAGGTATTCACCTTTTTCAACGGGGCGTGATGTGACGAGATCAAACCGGTCATACAATGTTTCGCCGGATTCATTTATCGAGTATCTCAGTTTTGCGTTTATTTTTTTCTGCGGATCTTTATATGTTATTCCGTCATAGACCTTAACCATTGTGTTTGTCAGGGTTTTGTATGATTTAATAATCTCTCTGTAGATATTTCTTTTTCCACCTTCTAATATGACAATGAAGTATGTTGTATCACTGTCTATATTTCTGGCGTCATCCATCTCCGGAATAATGTTTATAAAGGCTGACCCTGAATCGATTATGTAGTCACCCTCTTCGATGATATCCCCTGCACTGAAGCTGTCTATTGAATAAGTTCCACCCTGCGCTCCTGTTGCGGTGTATTTCGCGGGGTAGAAGAAGCTTACATCCTGCTTATACTTTCGTGAGAGATCCTTTTTTTCAACATGAAGGGAGAGATAGTTTTTTCCTTTCCAGGGTGAAGGGTAATATATCCATCTGTCATTTTTCTTCACTGTGTCTGTATTGGCGATTAAGCCTGTGCTCCCCACGAGATCATCCTTTATCTGTTCAGCTTTTTTGTATTTCGCAGGTATCTCCACTGGTGTGATTATCTGAACCACCTGTTTTTTAATGGGGAGATCCCACTGAATAGGGGGCCACCAGAAAGCGGTGTAATCTTTGCCGTCGTATTTAGTCCCTGATACCACAGGTTTATCTACTCTGTAGCGTATGTTAATGATGTACTTTTTTTCAGGTTCTGTGCGAAGTTCAAACACAGCGGCATAGTATCCTCCGCCGTTATTATTCATTGTTACTTCAAATTTCTTCCCGCTGTAAACTCCCCATGATTCAATTATTGTCATAGGTTCAATAAATTGCCCGATAGCCCGTATCCTGTCCCTGTTCTGATGTTCAGTGAATGTGATTGTGTAGAGCACTTCAATTTTTCCATCCTGAAGTATAGTGGCATGGAACTTCGTCTCCTCAAGTGTGACGGGGTCAGATGCGAAGGCTTTCTCCACCGGCCATAGAAGTATTGCAGCTGCTATGATTATATAATGCATAATTCTGAATTTTTTCATTTCATTCTCCGGGAATCATGGGATATGAATGGGCTTTGATATAAGATAAACATTATTAAAAAGGGAGGCAAGAAAAAAGGGGAATAGGGCTGTATAAAAAGTCAGATTTTATTTTTTATGTCACGCCGGTTTACCGACTTGTACTGAGCCTGTCGAAGTAAGGTAATACCGGCATCTCATGGTGGGAGCTTATGAATAAGGCGTATGAGATACCGGCATTCGGTTATCACCACAGCCGGTATGACAAAGAAGTCCAGCTCCGGAATTTATTTCGAAAGAAGCTCGTATTTCTCAACAAGGGTAATAAATTCAGCTCTGTAACCCTCTTCATCCTTACCCTTCGCGCCCTTTGCTATACGCATAACCTCTTTAGCGGTGAGGTCATTTTTAAATTTAGAATCGCGGAGCAGCATCCCGAAACCCGCAACAGATGAGGCAAACCTGAAGTTTTCAGAAGCCTTCACAAATGATATGTTTGTGTCAATGACAGCCTGTTCAATGAGTTTGCTTGTATTCTCTTTAACCGGTTTATACCTCATCTTCAGTGTCATGATTTCATTTTTCCCCGCAGCATCAGGCTTCACTTTGGTCTCCTGATATTTAAGATCCCCTGAAGTCTTTGTATCCTGCGTTGAACCTGCGGGTATAATTTCATAGAGTGCTGTTACAGTGTGTCCCGCACCAAGTTCGCCTGCATCTTTTTTATCGTCATCAAAGTCCTCTTTCGCCATTACCCTGTTCTCATAGCCGATGAGCCTGTATCCCTTCACCTTCAGCGGGTTGAATTCGATCTGAATCTTCACATCCTTAGCTATGGTGAACATGTTCGCGCGCATCTCGCGTCCGAAGATCTTCTGCGCTTCTTTGATGTTGTCCACGTAGAAGTAGTTACCGTTACCGGCGTTGCTTATCTGCTCCATGCGGCCGTCTTTATAATTCCCCATGCCGAAGCCGCAGATTGTTAGATAGATGTCATCCTTCCTCTTCTCTTCGATCATCCTCACCAGTTCAGAAGTTGATGACGAGCCGACGTTGAAATCTCCATCAGTGCAGAGTATCACACGGTTGTTTCCGTCTTTGATAAGGTTCTGCTTTGCGATTTTGTATGCCAGTTCAATCCCTTCGCCTCCGGCTGTTGAACCCCCGGCGCTGAGGCTGTTGAATGCTTCGAGAATTGTGTCTTTCTTTGTCGCAGGAGTTGAGGGGAGCACAAGGCCCGCTGAGCCTGCATAGGCAACAATAGCGATCCTGTCTTTGCTGCTCAGCTCATCAAGAAGTATTGCCAGAGATTTCTTCAGCAGAGGGAGCTTGTTCGGATCATTCATTGAACCTGAAGTATCAAGGAGAAACACCAGGTTGCTTGGCTTCAGATTTTCCGTGTCAAGGGATTTGCCCTGTATACCCACAAGAACCAGCCTGTTGCTTTTATTCCAGGGTGCTTCAGATATCTCGGTTGTAATTGAGAATGGATGCTCACCTTTAGGCTGCGGGTACTCATACCTGAAGTAGTTTATCATCTCCTCAATACGCACCGCGTCTTTCGGCGGAACTTGGTTGTAGTTTATATATCTCCTTACATTGGAGTATGATGCTGTATCCACATCAATGGAGAGAGTAGACAGCGGGTTCTCCTTTACATCCTTGAATTCATTCTCGCGGATGATGTCATACTCCTCGGTGTTATGGGTTATAACAGGGCCGTCATCCATGTCATTGGTAAAACCCGCTGCACCTGCCATATCCATCTTCGCCCGCTCCTTGTACATCGGGGCCACTATCGCGCTTTCATATTCCGCTGAGCGGGGATGCCTCGGTGTCCCGCACCCTGTGAACATAAAGATTGAAAAGGCGAAAGTTATTCCGCTTATAAAAATGATGAAGTTTTTAAAGTTATGCTCTTTCCTGAATTTCATAGCTGTTCTCCGTTAAAAAGTTTTCTGCCATATAGACAGAGGGGAGGAGATTACGGTTCTTAAAAAATAATCATTTGTGAGAAAAAATTCAAGCGTGATCCCACTTAATGCCCTCACCCGCGCTACTGCGCACCCTCTCCCATTTTGACGAATTGACAAGGGAGAGGGTTTCTGTGAAAGGTGACTTTTGCTATAACTGAAAACTACTGTCACAATTAATCCCCCTCTCCCCTTTAGTTCTTCAATTTCAGGGAGAGGGGTGGCGCGCAGCGCCGGGGTGAGGGCATTCAGTATCAGCATTGACTGAAATTATATTAAAATCAACTGAAATCGTATTAAAATCAACTGAAATCGTATTGAAATCAACTGAAATTGTATTGAAATCAACTGAAATTGTATTGAAATCAACTGAAATTGTATTGAAATCAACTGAAATTACATTGAATTCAATTGAAATTGTATTGAAATCAATTGAAATTGCATTGAATTCAATTGAAATTGCATTGAAATCGACTGAAATTAAATTGAAATCGACTGAAATTGCATTGAACTCAACTGAAATTATATTGAACTCGACTGAATTTGCATTGAAATCAACTTATAGCATTTCACGAAATAATTAGGGCCTCGTCATTCCGGCCGTAGTGACAACGAAGTGCCGGAATCTCATATAATAGTACTATGGGATTCCCGCCTGCGCGGGAATGACGGGAAGAGACTAATTCAATGAAAAACGAATCTGAAAGATTTCTCACCCGAAAAATTGAAGTGGGTTCGAAATGACAGAGAAATAATCTATGTCATTTCGAAAAAGTGATAGCGACTGAGAAATCTGTTTTTGGATTCGGATTATTTTTAATTATTAAATCCGGAAGAAAAAAGGTTTGCTTCCACAGCTATATCAAAACCCCCTCTGTAACAAATAATTCACAGCTCTGTCATGGTTTCTATGGAGACCGTTATGAAAATTTTTCTCCCATTAATACTGATTGTAATTCTGCTCTCCTGTGGTGAACGGAGGGCAGTGGAGGATATAATGACAGCAAAATGTGAAGACAGCTGCCCTGTAAGTTATTCAGATGAAGATCTCAGAAAAAAGCTCACCCCTGAACAGTACAGGATAGTCCGTGAAAACGGCACTGAGGCAGCTTTTAAAAATGAGTACTGGAATAACAAAAAACCGGGTATATATGCTGATATAGTTTCAGGTGAACCGCTTTTCAGCTCAACAGAGAAGTTTGATTCAGGGACAGGGTGGCCCAGTTTCACAATTCCGGTCACCCGTACAAAGATGAGGCATATAAAAGATACAGCATACGGAATGGTGAGGACTGAGGTGAGGAGCAGCAGTGCTGATTCTCACCTGGGGCATCTTTTTGAGGACGGGCCGCGACCAACGGGACTTCGGTACTGCATCAATTCAGCCTCTTTAAAGTTTATCCCTGCGGAGGAGATGGAAAGTAAAGGGTACAAAGAACTTATGTACCTCTTCCCTGAAGTTTATGCTTCAAAGCGCGGCTGGGATTACATTGTTTTCGGAGCGGGATGTTTCTGGGGAGCAGAGGCATACTTCTCCGGAGTTAAAGGTGTGAAGGAGGTGATTTCAGGGTATTCCGGCGGCTCTCTACCTTACCCTTCATATGAGGAGATGGTCACAGGAAAAACAGGCCACGCGGAGGTTGTTCTTGTGTATTTTGATCCCGCAGTGATAAAGTTTGAAACTCTCCTTAAGCATTTTTTTAGAATTCATCATCCCGATTCACTGAACAGACAGGGTAATGATGTGGGTACGCAATACAGGTCAGCGGCCTTCTATCATAATGATGAGCAGAAGAGAGCCATTGAAACGGAGATTAAGAGGATGCTTGATGCCGGGAAGTATAAAAAGATCGTAACGGATGTTTCCTCTTTAAAAGTATTTTATAAGGCCGAGGAGTATCACCAGGAGTATCTTCTGAAGAATCCGGGGGGGTACTGTCACATAAATCTTAATATGCTCAATGAGCCGCTTGAATAATAAGCGGCTTTTTTTGAATTATTTTATCGATAAAAAAAATTTTTCACACATTTGTTGAACCATTCATGGATTATCACTATTATTAAGCCAGTGATTATTTGTTAGCGTGTAGCTTTTGCGATTGAATTAGAACATCAAATTGTCATTTCGAAGAAGCGTCAGCGACTGAGAAATCTATCTTTTAACAATAATTTTTAGATTAGCTTCCAGCTCTACTGCGGTCGTCTCACATACGTTCGAAATGACACGGCACTAATCATTTCGGAAACCGCTATAATAGTAGTTAAGGAATTATTTAAAACATGTACATTGCGGACGAACGTCAGTGAGTTAAGGCGGTTTCCCGCAATGACAGAGAATGGACTAATTAAATCGTTAACCGCTATAAATAAAAAAATATCAGATTATCGGAGAGTTTATGAAGTGGTTTAATAATATCAAAGTAGCCTATAAAGTTCTGTTGTGCTGTCTGCTTCTAATTTCACTTTCAGTAATTATAGTATTCTTTTCTGTCAGTTCCATGAAGGAGACTAAGGATACGGTTCAGGATTACAGAAATAACAGTGTCCTCTCAGTAATAACAATGGATGGTATTTCGAAGAATCTCCTTCAGGCCAGGGTAAATATGTTTGCCGCCACTGTTGCCGCAGAAAAGGGGGATATGAATGAAGTGAAAATCCGTGTCGAAGATACCGCAAAACTGAGAGAGGAAAACCTTAAACTCCTGGAACATGTAAAACAGCGGTCTAAAACTTCTGAAGAAAATGCGATTACTGAAAAATATATTCCGGTTTATATGGAACTTGGTAAGAGTATGAACGGTTTTAATGAAGCCTTAAAATCGGGGAATAAAGCTGATATGGAACTCTATATGTCCAGGTGGCTGGAAAATTACAGGGTCGTCAGGGATTACATGGCGCAGCTTCATGAGCTTACACGCAAAAACGGCGCTGATAATATTAATGCTGAATATGCTGATATGGACAGAGTGATGCTGTATATGCTCGTGCTCCTTGTTTTTTCATTGCTGTCCGGCGGAGTAATCACAGTTCTTCTTTCGCGATCTGTTTCCGGTCCGGTGAAGAAGGGACTTGAATTCGCCCAGAAAATGGCTGACGGTGATCTTACAGACAGGATAGAGCTTAATCAGAATGATGAACTGGGGATGCTCGCGAAAGCTCTGAATGCGGCTGCTGACAATCTCGAAAAACTTGTATCAGAGGTGGGGGAATCTGTACAGAACCTTACCTACGCTGTTAATGATATATCAACAGGGAACCAGAACCTCTCGCAGCGGACATCCGAGCAGGCATCATCACTTGAAGAGATAGCCTCAACACTGGAAGAGGCAACGGCATCCATAAGGATGAACTCCGACAATGCTGTTGAAGCAAATAAAATTGCAGACAATTCATCAAAGCTCGCTGTGGATGGCGGAAAGATTGTTGAGAACACAGTTACGTCAATTCATCAGATAAGCGAGTCAGGTAAAAAGATTGGAGAGATAATTGTAGTTATAAACGAAATCGCATTCCAGACGAACCTCCTTGCGCTTAATGCAGCGGTTGAAGCTGCCAGGGCAGGGGAGCAGGGACGGGGCTTTGCTGTTGTGGCAGGTGAAGTGAGAAATCTCGCGCAGAGAGCAGGGAATTCAGCCAAGGAGATTGAAACACTTATCAAGGATTCACAGGAGAGAATCGGCCAGGGTGCTGATTTTGCGAACCGGAGCGGTGAAGCCCTGAAGGAGATAATTGCTTCTGTCAAAGAGGTAAGCACAATCATCTCCGAGGTTACTGCCGCCACAGAGGAGCAGAAGCAGGGGATAGGCCAGATAAACACGGCAGTTATGGAGCTTGACACAATGACACAGCAGAACGCGGCGCTTGTTGAAGAGACTGCATCAGCCAGTGAGGAGATGTCGGGACAGGCGCAGGAACTCCTTCAGATGATGCACAGATTTAAAATCAGTGATGATAAACAGGTTACAGTGCGTAAACCTGCTTATACACATGGTAAAGATGTCTCTGTGAAAACTGTTCAGAAGCAGAAACAGACTGTTGCTAACAAACCCGCTGCAACTCCGGCAAAAAAAGAGAATATAAAGAATACTGCTGATGAATCAATATTTGAACAGGATGGTTTTGAGAAGTTCTGAAAACATTTTAAAAAACAGGGGAGGGGTGTTCTCTCCTCTCCCTGTATATCCCTTCAGTCACCGGGCGCTCAAATAATTGATAAAAGGTTTGTTTAGCCGGTTAAATCATTTTACATTTTCTTTATCTCCTTTTGCTGAAAAAGAGTTGTACTCCTTCCATTTTTTATTTGCAGTATGATTATAGTTCTTTCTATTAATAAATAAAGTGAGGAAGTTTTAATGGTTAGTAAAATGGTTTGTCCATGGTGGATGGGGTATCTTCTTGCCAATCCTGTCAGACGCCTGTTCCAGAGTCCTGAAAAAATCCTGGCGCCTTATATAAACAAAGGTGATAAGATACTTGAAATAGGTCCTGGTATGGGTTTTTTTTCAATCCCCATGGCGGCCATGACAGGGGAGAAGGGTAAAGTCTACTGTGTGGATGTTCAGCCGAAGATGCTCTCTGTTCTTGCGAAGAGGGGAAAAAAGGCAGGGGTAGGGAGTATTGTTGAAACAAGGCTTGCCGCTGCGCAATCTCTCAATATCAGCGATATATATGGCAGTATAGATTTTGTCCTGCTCTTTGCTGTTGTACATGAAGTGCCTGACCAGGGAGAACTTTTCAGTGAAGTTTACAGAGCTTTAAAGCCTGGTGGAAGGATGCTGATTTCGGAACCATCCGGTCATGTAACAACAAAAGGGTTTGCAGCAACAGTTGATATAGCACAGGACAAAGGATTCATCCGTGTGGAGGAGCCGAAGATCCCCGGAGGAGTATCAGCTCTCTTCAACCGATAACAGCCACTGCCCGAACAGGTGAACCGTCGCCCCCGGTAATATTAAGCGGGAATGCATGGAAGGTGAACTCTTCCCCTATAAGGAGATCTGTATCTTTCAGGTTTTCAATTATAATCATGTTCTTAGTAAAAAAAATATTGTGGTTCCTGTAATCAGGTGTACCAACAGAATCTATGGAGATCATGTCGATACCTATACCTTTAAGGCTGAACCCGGTCAGCCATTCAGCAGCGTCATGTGAGAGCACAGGGTATCCGGTGAAGTAGCTGTCGCTCCAACTGTACCTGTGCCACCCTGAATGGAGTATCACGAAATCTGACCTTTCAATAAATTCTTTATAAGGTAAGAGTGTATTTATATCCACTGTATCGTAACTCAGTCGCGAAATATCAATACAGCAGGCTCTACCTGTGAAGCTGGAAATATCAAAGGAATCGATAGTCTTACCGCCATGTATCATGTGAGCAGGGACATCCAGATGGGTCCCTGCGTGAGAGCAGAAAGAGAGATGCTTTTCATTGTAGCCCTGCTTTTCCATTGTGGACTCCTGTGTGATCACAGGGGGTTCATCACCGGGGTAGACAGGTGTCGTGTTATCCAGGGGATGTGACAGGTCGATAATTTTCATAGCTGCATCCGGGTATTTATGGCTGTTTAATAGAGTTTACCGTTTGCTTACCCTTAAGTCAAGGTGATTTTTATTGTCCGGTCAAATAATAGCAGGCCGATTTTACTCCTCGTGGCCGCTGATAATTTCCCTGTAGCGCTGTGTACTTTTTTTATGTTTGCGGGAGAACCTTATTCTGTAAAGCCTGACTCCTGCAAGCTCTGTCTCCTCAATATCATCGTGAATAATGTCTATGTGCGTCATTATAAGTTTTTTAAGCATCTTCCAGTTATCAAGGGAGTGCATGTATATGGTGAAGTTTTCGAATGAGCCTTCATATTTTTCAAGGGGGGAGTATCCGGTAAGAATGGCTTTCCCGATTTTACTGCTGTACTCCTCTTCGTCGAGGCCGAACTCCCTTGTGAAAAGAGATATACGCATAAGTCTGTTGGAGTAGAATCCCGGCTCAATATCGTAGAAATAGGGGATAAACTGCTCAACATCAATGAGGTCCGATTCCGCAGTGACAAATTTGATCGCTTTGTCTCCGTTTGTTCTTTTGAATATGATACCCTCCCGTCTGCTGCTGTTCAGATTCAGAACAATGTCTTTTATCCTGCCGAAATCCTTAACTCTGAATTTTCCGAAGGAGTGAACCTGCGGCAGTTTAAGATCGCTCAGTATGCTGTACCGCTCTTCCGGGTGCATCAGTTTTCCGCTGGGCATCATGATGTCAAAGCAGAAGAAAGACATTCCGGCAGGTAGTGCAGGGTCACGCTTGGAGTTGTAGGGGTTATCGCCGAGGAATTCGGCGCAGAGAATCCTGTCAGGGTACATTTCGAAAAAGTCATCAATCCGGTACCTCCCCATCCAGTGGTGTACCCATTCAGTGGAGAAGGGGCAGATTATCCCTCCCCGTGTGACCGCAATGATCCTGCTGTGGTGTTTCAGTATCCTTACATTGTAACCGTCAAGTTTCTCCTCGGCATAGAACCAGTCGTTTCCGAAAAATCTTTTTATCCCCTCCTTCAGTCTGTACACCCTGAATATGTGAGGGTAGTCGTTAACCATACGCCTGTTGTTTCTGTCATCGAAGAGTATTGCAGTGCCCCGTGAGATCTCACCCTCTTTGTCCCTGTACCTGGCGTAACGGATATCCTCATACTCAAGGTATTCAAGGGGATCTGTTTTCATGGACCCTCCGGCGCGCCGAATTTAATTATAAAATCCTTTGAGGAGAAGACTTCAATACCCAGCGAATCAGCCATGTTAAGTATCCCTTCATCAGCAGAGAGTATTGTCCCGCTGATCTCCTTTGCAAGGAGCACCACATCAAGATCCTCAACGCTGTCAATTATCCCTGAACGCATTGCAGCGCGGTATTCATTCCGTATCCGTCTGATATTATCCGCTGTCTTTGAACTTTCGATTGCCTCTTCAGCTATACGGAGCCCCTTGTTTATCCTTACCCGGATATCTGATATGAATGTATGAAATATTGCAGCAGGGAACTGCATGCTGTAAAGGTCGGGGCCCCTGATTACTGCAATTTTCCTCAGTTTAAGCTGCGCGCCTTCAGGTGCAAAGTGTGAAAGTTCCCTGAATATTGAAGATGGAATATATACATTTATTCCGTGCTCCTTTGCAATAGTTATAAAATTGTCAACGGCAGTTTCAATATTGTCGCCGAAATCGGATTGTGTAAGGGGGTTAACAAAAGTGCTGGTGTCGATTACAATTTTCATCGCGGTCTCTGCTCCCTGTTAGTATTATACTAAAAGAGAGAGCTTATTTCAATAGTCAGCAGGAGAAAACCAGGCCCGGATTAATATTTATGTTTTGTCATCGTATATTGGATTTAATAAAATTAAAGTCAAAACGATATTTTTTGTATCATCAAGATTCCGGCATTCCGTTATCACTCCAGCCGGAATGACATCCGTGTAACTTGATTTTTGCATATTGCACTAAAAAACATATTCCCCCCGCAGGGATGCTACTTATTCCTTTTCAGAACCTCATTCAGGTCAACCGCTGAATCTGAGAGGTCTATGGCCAGTACATTGATCTCCTCAGCTCCTGCTGCAAGTGACTGTGTGGATTCATTGATTACAGATATGGATTTGGTAATCTCCTCCATGGCGAATTTCAGTTCCTGCATGGAACTTTTTATCTCCTCCGAACCTTTAAGAACAACGGACGCGTTCTCCTGCAGTTCCCCGTTCATGGTGAGGTCCATCTCTGAAATTCTGTTTACTTCAGTCACAATATCACCGAAAGTTGAGGCAACTTTAAGAACCTCCTCTGATGATTCGTTTACCTGTGCAAGGGTGTTATTTGTCATCTGCATCTCTTTTTCGGTAGTAGTTACAAGGGCAGTGATCTCTTTGGCATTTATCTGGGTCTTCTCCGCAAGTTTCCCCACTTCGTCCGCGACAACAGCAAACCCCTTTCCGTGATCACCGGCTCTCGCTGCTTCAATAGAGGCATTGAGAGAGAGGAGGTTTATCTGGTCTGATATTTCATTTATCAGGGTTGTGGCTTCACTCACTTTGCGGGTGCTCACCATGGCGTTGTCCATTGCCATGCGGCATTTCTGTACTGCTTCGATAGCCCCGTTGATAAGTTTGTGGAGGTCATCTTTAAGTCCCAGGGCCCGCCCCATGTTCTCCCTGCCGGTTGATACAAGTTCAAACATCTTTTTGAGATGATCTATCAGTATGACAATTTTGTCGGTCTGTTTTACTGTCATGTCAGCAGCGCCGTCTGATGAAGCCGCAATCTCCTCAAGGGTTGATGTGATCTCCTCAACGCTTGCAGCCTGAGATTGTGCATTGTCCGAAAATGATGCCGCGTTAGAAGAAAGAGCGGATGTTGTAGCTCCGAGAATTGTTGCCACATCTGTGCATGTCTTTACTATGTCTTTAATCTCATCCAGGTATATCTGCAGCTCCGCGTTTTTTTTCTCTGTTTCATTCAGTGTTGTCCGTACAATTCTGAATATCAGTATACACAGAACTGAAATATAGAAGGAGACAATTGAAAAATGAATAATTGTTGTCGCTTGCTTATCCGCAGGTATAATGGCGCCTGATGTCAGAACAACAGCAATGCCTGCTGCTATTACAGCCGCTGTTATCAGTATAATAGTCAGCCTGTTGCCATAGAGAGATGCCATTACTATAAAAATTAACAGGTAAAGCATGTAGATGAACTTCCCTGTAAGTGTGCTGACAAGATATGCCTGTGCTGCAACAAGCACCAGCGGGAGGAGTATCCCCAGATATGTTGCTGCCGTGTAAGCTCCAAGTTTAAGTATTATAAGCGACAGGACGAATCCTGATATAATTACTGTCATACTTGCATTATAAAACAGGGTGGCGGCATGTGGAGAGAAGATGTTTGTACTGGCCATCGAAATCAGAATAAGCCCGATGAAAATTGACTGCATCCACATGAAAACTGCGGCCCGCTGCTGAAGCATGAAGGATGAGTTTTCATATTTTTTCAGGAAAAAGCTGCTCATTAAACCGGCTATATTCACATTATCCCCCGGATTTTTTTATAAAAATACAAATACTAAGATAGTCAATTTATTACCTTTCGGCAATACAGAATTGCGTTTTAAAAACGGATGTGTTTAAAGCGGGTGAGGATCGGTTTGTTCCCTATCCTGAAGCGTTTATGCTTCAGGATCTTTTTCGGCAAAAACAGCAATTCTTGAAGAGACTCCCCGTATAATGCGTACACGGTCATTCTCCTGAAATTCATTGCAGAATTTTACGTCAATATGGATCTTCGCGCGATCAAGGTGAAGCTCTTTAAGCGTAAGACCTCTTTTCTTTTCAGTTTTAATTTTTGTCACGATACCTGTAACTATCTGAACCCGTTCAGATTCAATATCTGAAATAAGCTGAGATCCTTTATTAAAAGCTGAGAAGATAAAAGGGAAGGTGAGAACTGACATTATTGCTATTGTTATTGTAAGATCAATTTTCTGTGATCTGCCGCTGGCATAGGATCCAATGATTAATATTCCAACTATAAGATCACCAAGAACAAATAACCACCCCTTACGTTTGTAAACCTTCGCTATTGTACGGAATCTTTCAGCATAAAGGGCTTTATCTTCACCTTCAGGAATGTCTATACGTTCATTCATAATTAATTTCCCCCGGGGTAAAAAATTGAAATCGAGTTATTTATAGCATTTCACGAAATAATTAGCCTTCTGTCATTCCGGCCGTAGTGATAACGAAGTGCCGGAATCTCATAAAACTGGTACTATGAGATTCCCGCCTTCGCGGGAATGACGAAAAGTGAACTATTTCAAACGTTAACCGCTATAATTAAACAAAGTGTTTCTAAATGTGTATTTATAAGTTTAACATTAATGCTTATTCTTTATATAGAAGACCTGCTAAAATTCAAAAAGACATCTATCTCTTTTTAATGTGAGATGAATTTTTTCAACATGTATAATAATACAAAAGAGATTTCATCGTGTCAAGGAATATCATGCCGCAGGGATGTAACCTGCATAAAATTATTTAAGGATGCGGCACAATTCTGTATCGGGCTGTCAATAAGAGGGGTGAATATTCTCCATAATCAGATTAACTTGATTCCTCCCCTGTGTACAGATATATTAATATCAGATACTGCCGGGTAAGGAGGTTCGGTATGGGTATTACAAGGTCATTGTCATCAGAAGCAAGAGATGTTGCGCACTCTTTCAGGAAGCAGATAAACCTTTCTGAAGACAGGGTGGATCTTATGAACCACTTTTCAATTGCTGCACTTGAAATTGTGCGGAAAAGCATCAGCAATGATGCGGATCTGAGAATGGATGATATTACTCTTGATATTGATTCTCCAAAAGGGGTGCATTACAGTGACAGATTAAACTCCATCCCTGAATTCAGGGAACTTTTAAACGGAACAGACCTGGAATCGCAGATAACACATCTTGCTGAAGCGGCAAAACACAGGTGTAAACATCTGGCAAAACACAGGGAGAAAACAAACCGGAAGATACGGTAAGGTAGTTAAAAAAATCCGGTAGCATAAAATGACGTTGAGATCCTTCAGAACATCTCCAGGAGATCAACAGGATTTTCGAATACCTTCAGGGCACCGTGGGATATAAGCTCCTCCCCATCTCTGAATCCCCATAGTGCCCCTGCAGGGTACATCCCCGCGCTTATTGCTGCAGTCATGTCCGAGCCTGAATCTCCGAGACAGAGTATATCCCCAGGGGTGATATTCATAATTTGCGATATTTCAAAGAGCCCCGCAGGATCAGGTTTTCGCGGCACGCCGTCGCGTTCACCAAATACAGCCTCGAACCTCCATCTGCCGAGGTATTTTTTTACCACAAGCTGTGTAAGCTGATCCACCTTGTTTGAAAGAATCGCGGCCTTTATCTGTTTACGGCTCAGAGCATCAAGCAGAATATCAATACCTTCATATGGCCGGGTCTTTTTGTCCCATCTCCGGCCGTACTCCTCAAACATGGCTGTGAAGCATTGCTCTATTTTTTCTTCATTCCTCAGTTCAGGTGGAAGTGCGGATGTTACAAGGTTTCTCATCCCTCTCCCCACCAGGATCTTATAATTACCAAGGGGATGAACAGGTAAAGACATACTCTCAAGTACCGAGTTCATGGAGTCTGCCAGGTCTTCAAGTGTGTCAAGTAAGGTGCCGTCAAGGTCAAAAATTACTGCTTTAAAGTTCATTTTTTATTTTTTTCCATGTTGAATTTCTTTACATATTCCGGAACTATTGCTATTGAGGAAAGTATTTTTTTACCGGATGAATAAATTGATGATATATCGTTTTACCTCAGGCCTGAGCAGGTTTATTCCTGTTATTCTGTTAACTGTGATTGTTTCCTGCACATCCTATGATGTGACTCTCCGGGATACGGCAGGGAATACTATTCTCCATTATGCTGTTTTTTCGGGGGATGTAAAGGGTGTCAGAAATCTCATTAAATCAGGCGCTGATGTAAATGTATCAAATAACTACGGTCTGACTCCTCTCCGGTGTGCGGCAGCACTGAATAAAAGGGAGATTGTTGACCTTCTTGTAAAACATGGCGCCTGCACAAATTACCAGTCACCTGCTGCAATGGAAACTTCTGGTAGAGGGTTGAAAAAGAATATTATAAGGCATCCGGAGGAGAGGCTTAACTTTTTTCTCACCTTTGATACCGGCAGCGATGATACCAACCTTGATTATATACTCACAACACTGAAAAAATACAGAATCGTGGCTACATTTTTTACCACCGGTGAGTTCATGGAAAAGTACCCTGATGGGATAAAGCGTATAGTGAGGGAGGGGCATGTTGTGGGGAACCACACCTATACGCATAACATGAATTACCCTAATGGTGATATTCTCCTTAATGAACTATATGCAACAGAACTCCTCTTTGAAAAAATTACAGGAAGAGAAATGACAAGGATCTGGCGCGCGCCGGGACTTCAGCATATCTACAATCCCTGGGTAATAACAGAGGCTGAAACCCTGGGTTACAGGCATATTGATGTAAACCTCGGGGCTGTTGACTGGGTTGAACCGGGGAACCCCCAATATATGAGCAATGAAAAATTCCTGGAGCTCTTCAAATCACATCTGAACATGAAGTCCGGCAGGCATGCAATAATCAACAGCTGGAACTACTGGAGTTATTATACACCCAGGCCTGATTATCATGGCACAATTATGCTTATGCACGCGGGCTCTTTCAGAAAGGATGGTAAAGATTTTGTATTCGCCCTGGATGATGTAATCAGGTACCTTATCAGTGCGGGATATGCATTTGATAACTGCCGGAGGTTTGAGTATATTCAGTAAAAAAATGTAAGCAGGATTAGAGGCATGGCTTTTACACCATGCCTGAAGTTAATCAGATAGAGAAATCTTTGGTAACAGTTAAAAAGTACTGTGCGTAGCCTGCACCTGCAATGTCGTCTTCACTGCCTGAGTTTTTAAGAATTGAAGCAGTTATATCAACTTCCATACTGAGCATAACAGAGAGGCCCAGATCTTCAAAAGCAGCACCAAGCCCGATCTCGAAACCTAAACCTGCTGATTTATCCTCTTTTGATGGGATCTTAACTCCGTCAGATTTTATTGAAGATACAGGCAGATACTGGTACCAGAGCCCTGTTTGAAATGCGATGGAGAATGCTGATACATCAAATGTACTGAAGTCCCGGTAACCTGCAATCCATCCGTCACCTTCAACCACATAATCAGTTTTATATATCGGCGCTGTAACACCGTCAACAGTTGCGCTGTCTACGGAACGGTCTACTTTCCATTGTTTATATCCGCCGTAGAAGAGAGTGTAACCCATGTCATCCTCTTCTGTAAAGAGCTTAAAACCTGCAATAATTTCAACTGTTCTGAAATAACCCTCTCCATCTGTCTTAACAGTCTGTCCCCCTTCCTTGAACTCGGTATCATTGTAATAAGCCTGTGTATAGTTCACACCAACAGCAAGTACGCTGAAATTGAACAGAGCACCGAATCCGAAAGAACCGCCGGGGCCTACACCAAGATCTCCCTTGTCATCGGAATTTTCTATTATACCGAAAAGGCTCTGGCCGTAACCGGCAGCGCCATAGATAGAGAGACCCATATTCGTACTGTTAACACCCTCTCCGTCACCTTCCTCCCCTGCAAACAGAGAAACACTGAACATCAGTATTATTAATAAAGATGAGAATGTTACTTTTAAGAGATTTTTCAAAATTAATTTCCTCCGGAAAGTTATTTATGATATTAATTAATCTTAATATTTTTAAAGGTGAAAGTCAAATATAAAAGCTCAATTAAAAGACCGGGTGCTGGATACATTATTTATCTCCAGGATAAAAATTCTAATCCTCACTACACTGCTGATAACCGGAATTCAAATCCCGCCTGAAAAATTGACTTAATCCATGATTGTCAGTATTTTCCGCAGAGAAGAATCTGAATAGAGACTCAGGCTGGAGGTGTTATGAAAAACATACTGGTAACAGGGGCCCTGGGGCAGATAGGGAGTGAACTTGTACCTGAATTACGAAGAAGGTACGGTATAGACAGTGTTACATCCTCTGACATCAGAAAAGTTCCGGGGAACCCTGCAATGGAAGGGGGACCTTTTATGCTCCTTGACGCCACATCACTCCCTGACCTCAGTGCTGCTGTAAAGAAATGTCACGCGGATACAATATTCAATCTTTCAGCCATACTCTCAGCATCAGCCGAGGCGAATCCGATTACGGCATGGGATGTGAATATGGGGAGCCTCATGGCTTCCCTTGAGGTCGCAAGGGTTGAGGGGTGCGCGCTTTTTACACCCAGTTCAATCGGGGCATTCGGGCTTTCCACTCCAAAGAGGATGACTCCGCAGGATACGATTCAACGCCCTGCCACAATGTACGGCATTACCAAGGTTACAGGTGAACTTCTATGTGATTATTACCATTATAAGTACGGTGTTGATGCAAGGGGTGTCAGGTATCCCGGAATTATATCAAGCGAGGCCCCTCCCGGCGGCGGGACAACGGATTACGCGGTGGAGATATTTTATCATGCTCTTCAGCACAGGAAGTATAAATGCTTTCTCAAACCTGATACCATGCTTGACATGATGTTCATGCCTGACTGCATCAATGCTGCTGTAATGCTCATGGAGGCATCACCTGAGAGGCTTCTCCACAGGAACGCCTTTAATGTAACAGCAATGAGCTTTACACCTTCGATGCTGGCTGCGGAGATAAGGAGACATCTCTCCGGTTTCGAGATTACCTATGATCCTGATCCGATCCGTCAGGCCATAGCTGATTCATGGCCTGACAGTATGGATGATTCTGCCGCGCGCGTGGAGTGGGGGTGGAGGCCGTTATGCGGATTAACCGAAATGGTCTCCACAATGCTGCACCGTCTGTCTGAGAAGCTTAATATAAAAATCTGAAAGGAGATCCCTATGTCGCTTGAAAAACTTAAAAGTGTCCTCGCTTTTGAAGTGTATGATATAGAAAAGATGGGCACAGCCAAAAGCGTGGAAAATATAGTAACATCTGTAATAAAACCGACCGGTGAAAAAGGTACAAGGTACACAATACAGGGCGCAGGAAAAGTTGAGTTTCTGCGGATGAACTCCAACTCATACCTGGGGATGTCTTTGCGCGATGATGTAATAAATGCCGGTGAGGAGGCGTCAAAGTCTTTCGGCACAGGCCCGGGCGGAGTGCGCTTTATCTGCGGCACATACTTTCTACACAGGGAACTGGAGGCAAGGCTTGCGCGGTTTCATAAAAAGGGAGCGTGTATACTCTTCTCCTCCGCGTACATGACAACCCTGGGGGTAGTCACATCACTTACCACTGAGGGCACTGTGATTATCAGTGATGAACTGAATCACAACTGCATCATAAATGCGATGAAACTCTCACGCCCCGCTGCCAGGTTTATTTATAAACATAATAATTTAAAAGACCTTGAGGAGAAGCTTGAACAGGCTGCCGGCGCAGGTAGAAGATGCCTTGTAATAACTGATGGGGTGTTCTCCATGCGCGGGGACTACGCTCCACTTGGTGAGATAAAAACATTATGCGCGCGTTTTGATGACACTTTTGATGAGGGTATAGTTACAATCGTTGATGATTCTCACGGTACCGGTATATTGGGGAGCAGCGGCAGAGGTACAGAGGAGGAGAGCGGAGGCACTGCTGATATACTTATCGGTACACTGGGTAAAGCATTCGGTGTGAACGGCGGCTATGTTGCCTCAGGGATGGAGGTAGTGCACTATCTCCGGGAGATATCCCCTATGTATATTTATTCAAATCCGATAACAGCTGCGGAAGCGGCATCAGCATTAAAAGTCCTGGATATACTTGAAAGCCCTGAAGGTGAAACGCTGATTAAAAAAATCAGAATGCTCACCTCAAGGCTTGAAAAGGGGATAACCGGGCTCGGGTTTAAAACAATAGAGGGACCACACCCGGTAGTACCGCTTGTAACAGGTGATACAGAAGTTACAAGGAGAATGGTTGAGTTCCTTAAAGGGGAGGGGATACTTGCAACAGGGATATTCTATCCGGTAGTTCCAAGGGGTAGTGAGGAGATACGTTTTCAGGTAAACGGCGACCATACGGAGTATGATGTTGATTTTCTCCTTGATGCATTAAGGAGGTTCCCGGGGTAGAATTTTTTAACTGACATATTCCATACAACAAAAGATCACGCAATATGTTTATAAAAAAAGGATTAATTACTTGCCATTCTCCTATAAAAGAGTTATATTGATATATTGCTCGTTATTGCTTTTTTAAAGGGGCGGAGTGTATGAAAAACAACGGTAAAGTTCAGCTTTCAATGCTCATGAATACAGAGGATAGAACTGCTGTTCTTGACGAGGTCAGAAGAATATTTCTGATGCATTATGACTATGAATCATTCCGTCAGGTGGAAAATGCATTTGCGATAATTTGTTCGCTTTTTGACGGGATGTTCCCCGGATACAGAAAATGTAATACCGAGTATCATAACCTTACGCATACACTTGATGCGCTGCTTGCAACTTCCAGGCTTATGGACGGCAGAACCTCTTTAAAAGATAAATTTAATATCAAGCTGGCAGTTAATCTCCACCTTGCAGCTCTTCTTCATGATACAGGCTATATCCAGGAGGATTGGGACCATGAGGGTACAGGTGCTAAATATACGAAAAATCATGTGGAGAGAAGTTCAGCCTTTGTTGAAAAGAATGCCTCCAATTTCCACCTGTCACCGGCTGATGTAAAAACGATATCATGCCTTATACAATGCACAGGTCTTAAAGCTGACAGTAACAGGGGGCTTAAAGGTGAGCTCCTCGAGGCAGGCGCCATTCTTGGAACTGCGGATCTTCTTGGCCAGATGTCAGACAGGGCATACCTGGAAAAGCTTCTTTTTTTATATTATGAATTCCGTGAGGCTGAGATTGAAGGATTCAATACAACCTATGATATTCTCAGGAATACACTGGCTTTTTATGAAACAACCCTTGAAAGACTGGATGGCCTGCTTACGGGGAGTTACCAGTATGCCCTTTATCATTTCAGGCTGCGGCACAATATCGATGACAATCTCTACATGACCGCTATACAAAATCAGATGAATTATCTCAGCGATATTATAGAAGATGAGACAACGAATTTCAGAAACAAGCTGAAGCGACTTGATGTAGAGAAGATGGAGATGGACTACACTATCTCAAGAAAGTATGTCTGAACAGAATAGTTTCCGGTTGAAATAATCATAAAATAATCATCTTCGGCACC
Organism: Spirochaetia bacterium UBA5763; assembly: GCA_002418835.1. GTDB lineage: Bacteria > Spirochaetota > UBA4802 > UBA4802 > UBA5550 > UBA5550. The sequence continues at coordinate 181,440 of DIEX01000015.1, forward strand.
TGCTTTAAAGTAATACTATTTGACAAAATAAACCAATTGATTTATTTTGTCTTTATGGATAAAGCGGAACGTACAAGAAACTATATCGTGGAAACCGCAGCCCCGATCTTCAATAAGAAGGGTTACGAAGGCACATCTTTTTCAGATATTATTGAAAATACAGGCCTTTCCAAGGGGGCAATATACGGTCATTTTCAGAACAAGGATGAGCTTGCCCTTGCAGCTCTTGATCACAATCTCAGGCTTGCTTCGAAAATAATCTTCTCAAATGTTAAAGACCGGGCGAATACTTATGAAAAACTCATAGGTTTCTCGAAGTCTTACAGCCTCTTTTTTGAAATAATAAGCAGCGCAGGGGGGTGCCCGGTTATTAATGCCGCTGTGGATTATGATGACGGGCATTCTGATGCCAGGAAGAGGGTCACGAAATTCATTCTTATGTGGCAGAATTCTATTGATAAAATTATAAAAGAGGGGATTCAGAAAGGTGAGCTGAAATCCTCCCCTGAGGTGACTAAATTTTCCAGTATATTTATTTCACTGATAGAAGGTGGTATAATGCTTTCAAAGGTAATGAATGACAGGAAATATATTGATGACGCATCTGATTTCCTTGTATCTCTTGTGGAAAGAATGAAAGCATAAAATTTTTTAAATATAAATAAACCGATCGGTTTATTTATAAGAATGAATAAAGAGTTTTTAAAATTAAAGAGGTGTAAAGATATGAACAACTTTCAGTTTGTGAATCCGACAAAAATTATCTTCGGCAAAGGTGAGATCAAAAGGCTTTCAAAGGAGATACCGGCAGGCAAAAAGGTGCTGATCATCTATGGAGGCGGAACAATAAAAAAGACAGGACTTCTTGATGAAATAAAAGAGGAGCTGAAAGATTATACAACAGGCGAGTTCGGAGGTATAGAACCGAATCCCACATACGAAACACTGATGCAGGGAGTTGATTTTATAAGAAAAGAAAACTATGATTACCTTCTCGCTGTAGGCGGAGGCTCGGTAATAGATGGAACAAAGTTTATCGCTGCGGCTGTACTGCATACACAGGATGATCCGTGGAAACTGGTGACAGATAATAAAGCTGTAAAAAATGCGTTGCCCTTCGGTGTAGTTTTAACACTCCCCGCAAGCGGTTCTGAAATGAACGGAGGCGCGGTAATAACACGGAAATCTATTTTGACCAAACTCCCGTTTTTCGGTCCGGCACTCTTCCCGAAATTTTCAATACTTGATCCTGTTTATACATACACTCTCCCTGACAAACAGATAGTGAACGGAGTTATCGACTCCTTCATCCATATAATGGAACAGTATATGACCTTTCCTGTAAACGCGAAAGTTCAGGACCGCTTTTCAGAAGGGCTACTTTCTACTCTGATTGAGGAGGGGCCTGAAGCGCTGAAGGATAAAGAAAACTATGATGTCCGCGCCAACATTATGTGGGCAGCGACAATGGCTTACAACGGACTTATAGCAAGCGGTGTTCCGCAGGACTGGTCAACACACATGATTGGACATGAGATTACAGCGCTTTACGGGCTGGACCATGCTGAGACACTTGCAATTATATTCCCCTCAATGCTTGAGGTCATGAAAGAGGATAAGCGGGAAAAGCTCCTACAGTATGGCCGGAGAGTATGGAATATAGACAGCTCGCTCCCTGAAGATAAGAGTGTATCACTTACCATAGAAAAAACCAGGGGATTCTTCAGAACAATGGGTATTAAAACAGGGTTTAAAGAACACAGCATGGGTGCAGAAGTGATCGATAAAATTATCGCAAGTCTTGAATCGCACGGGATGAAGAAACTCGGAGAAAAGGGGACAGTTACTCCGGATGTTGTCCGCAAGGTGCTTGAGATGAGTTTATGAAAAAGGAAGAAGACATGAACCATTAATAAAAAATAAAGAGGAAAAAAATGAATGAGTTAAAACAAAATACCACACATAGTATTCAAAGCAGAACCAGAACCTTCACCTGGGAAGACCCGATGATCGGCGCAAAAAAGGCAATGACAATGGACGGACTGGATTACCTCAGGTCAATTGTTGATGAGGAGATCCCGCTCCCCCCTATATCAAATCTTATGAATATCAAAGGTGTATCCGCTAATCCGGGTGAAACAATTTTTGAAGTTACACCTGAAGAGTATCATTATAATCCCATAGGGATGGTGCACGGCGGGCTCATGGCGACGCTGATGGATTCGGCAATGGGGTGCGCTGTACAGACAAAACTTCCCGCAGGAACAGGGTATTCCACTGTTGATCTTCAGGTTACATATATAAAATCAGCGAATAAAAACACCGGCGTGCTGACCTGTATAGGGAGAGTCCTTCATCTTGGAGGTAAAATTGCCACCACTTATGCGGATGTAAGGGACAGCGGAGGGAATTTATACGCTCATGCCACATCTACATGTATTATTTTAAGGCCGGGTAAATAGTCAGATTGAGGATGTTCCGGTATGAAATTCACTTTTTTTTAGCATCATGCCGGAAATATCCGCATCTACCAATTGATCCACAGTTGAACCGCCGTATTCGATTAACTGTTTACGCTTTTCTTCAACATTTTCCACTGAGAATGCTATATGTCCAAAACCTTTGAGCTTAATTCTCCTGTCAGTATTTGAGAGATTCTGCTGATATTCAAAAATTTCAAGGGCAGGCCCGTCAGATTCATAACCCGGAATAATCCACTCTGAATAAAATACTTAAAATAACACTGGTAAAAGTCTGAAATCTCTGCCGTATAACCATTATAAAAAGAGGTTAGTAATTCTTTACATCCTTTAAAGTTCGTGTTGTTTATTACCACTTATAAAAATAAAAAAAACAATCATAAAAATACTCTTTCAGTTACATTCTTTTTATATACTCCGCTATTCCCTTTTTTTGGCTGCTGTGTATTATATATTTAACCGGACAAACAGGTTTTCTACATCATACCAGTTTCCATGATGCGGTAAATTGAAACTGTTCATGCTGTGAAAAACAGGTATTTCCCCGGAATAAAACCAGGAGGATATTATCAATGTCTAATGCACAACCGCGTAAACGTGAACAGAAAGTAAAATACGGATCATGGCAGGAGGAGTATAAGGAGAAGATGCGTACCCCTGAATTCCTTGCAGCAATGGTTAAGGACAATGATGTTGTTATGATGCCGGGGGGCACAAGTATACCTCACGAGTTTAATATAGCTCTTGCTAACAGGGTCTCCGAGGTGAAGAATGTCACAATATGTCTTGGGCTTGCACTGAAGCTCTATGAATTCATGAAGCCTCAATACAAGGAACACATCCGGATAGAGACACCCTTTGTGGGCCCAATGGAGAGGATTTGTCTGGAGTGGGGGACAGCAAGCTATATCCCTCTTCACCTGAATAAAATCGCGGCATGGATGGATCATAAGAAGCCCGACATCTCCTGCTTTGTGGTAACACCACCCGATGAAAAGGGGTATGTGAACCGGTCCTGTTTCGGAGGGCTTATGCCGCAGCGGACAATAGCGCAGACCAACCTTGTAATAGCAGAGGTGAATCCGGCAACTCCATGGCTGGAGGGTGATGCTTTCAAGATGCATGTGTCAGAAATCGACTATTTCTGCGAATCAGACTGCGCGCTGACAGAGATCCCGGATATTCCGATTACAGATGTGGAAAGGGAGATAGCGCATTATATTGCTGACATGATCCCTGACGGCTCAACAGTGCAGCTGGGGCTGGGGGGACTCGCAAACGCAATCGGTTATTTTCTACGGGATAAAAAAGATCTTGGTGTTCACACCGAAGTTCTGCAGAAGTCATTCATGGAACTTATAAATTTAGGGGTGGTGAACAACTCGAAAAAGACATTTTACCCAGGAATAACTACAGCCACATTCTGCGTGGGTGACAAGGAATTGTGGAAATTTGTGGATCACAATAAAAAGGTGCTCTTCACTGAAGTTGAATTCAACAATGATCCGTATAACATCGCGCAGAATGAAAACCTGGTTTCGGTCAACAATGCCCTGGCAATAGATTTAACAGGGCAGATAGGAGCTGAATCGATACGCCATAAGCAGTACAGCGGCACAGGGGGGCAGATGAATTTTGTGCAGGGAGCATCACTTGCAAAGAACGGGAAGAGCATCATAGCCATGAACTCATCCTGGAAAGATAAGGAGGGGAAACTCCGTTCGGCCATTGTACCCTTTATGCCTCCGGGAACTATTGTAACAACACCGCGCTCTGAGACCGAGTATGTTATCACCGAGTATGGTGTAGTAAACCTGAGATACAAAAGCGTAGCGCAGAGGGTCAAGGCGCTTATCAGTATTGCTCACCCCGATTTCCGTGACAAACTGGCGTTTGAGGCAAAAAAATACTGGCTTGATTAATTACTTTGCGGCAGTACAGAGATGTGCTGCCGCAGAAAAGATAGTTGTTCGTTTCAGTCAAATGTTATGCATCCATAATCTCTTTCTTTTAATAAATCATTTATCTCTTCTATATCAAAAAACTCAGGGTCAAATCCTGCGCCTAACCATTCAATCATTTCATTATACTCTTCATCTTCCGGGTTTGAAATAACTTTTAACAAATCTTCATAGCCATATGGGCCGCCGCAGTCTTCAGGGGGGCAGCTTCTTTTCCCCTCAAGGCAGGCAGGGTATTTCTGAACACTGTCGGTTAAAATTTTTTCCAGTGTGATTGTATGTTCCCAACCGTCACCAAAATCGTATTCATAATTTATTGTCTGTTTCTCTTTTGTAAGTACCTTGTTTAATCTGATTTTTCTGTAATCAATGGTCTCTGCAAATGATTCATCATCAGGTTCAGAATAGAATTTACCATCTATTATAAACTGATGCAAATGTGAATTTGTCCATCCCATGACAGTCTGAATAGCTTTATGCAGATCCGGGAGTTTAATGTCTGATTGTATAAGGAATCTCCGCCAGATTGGAGGTTTAATATTGTTTAAACTGATTTTCAGCTGATACCAGTCTTTTTTAGGTAGATGTAATACTTTTGCCATATCGAAGTCCTTATAAAAAATATTCCATGATACGTTCTCAGTCAGCTTTGCTGATCATTAAGCTTTCAGAATACTATTGCAAATTACGAAATGATTAGGATAATGTCATCCGGCTGGAGTGATAACGTAATACCGGAATGACAGATTACTTTCTAATACAATCGTAAACGGCTATAATTAATGATCAGTAAAAAATGAGAGGATTGCTCTTACAAGCAATAAACTTTATCCCGGCAGAAAAGATTCCGTATAAGAACCGGCACCCGCAGTACAATTCAGTATTAACAGAAAGAGAGATAAAAATTTATGGACGAAAATTTTCACTTTTTCAATGCTGTATTAAAGATTTTTATTTTTTATAAATCATTCAGGAGGAAAACCTTTGTCAATTCTGAAAAAAGAAGATATGCCTGTTATGGAAGTCAAATTGGAAACAGCAAAAAATCTGTTTAAGCAGACCGGAATAACCGGCAGGGAAGGCTGGGAGGGCTGGTCAATGAGGATTTTTACTTTAGGTAAAGACGGCTACACACCTAAGCACATACATGACTGGCCTCATATTAATTATATAATCAGCGGGGAGGGGTCTCTCCTTGTTGACGGTAAAGAGCAGCCTGTAAAACCTGGCGACACAGCCTATATTAAAGGTGGAGAGGAACATCAGTTCAGAAATAAAGGTTCTGAAGAGTTCTCTTTTATCTGTATTGTACCTGAAGAGGGTGATAAATAAATTTACCGGGCGGTGAGGTTAACTTTTATTTTGCAGGGCTGTTTGCAGCGGGAGTGTTGAAAACAGCCCGAACCTCAAATATACTATTGGCGGAGATGTTTCCAGTTTAATAAAACAATCAATATTTTTTACACCTTTTTCAATTACCGTGTCGTGGCAGAACTTATTATAAAATTCCTTCTCATTTTTTCCGCAGAAATTGTCTTCGTATAAAGATGGAAGCAAAACGTTAAACTGTTTCTTTATGAGATCATTCTGAATCATTAACAGACTCACAGTGATTCCGTAAACTTCGTGTATAAGAATAATTGTTTTTTTCATGCTTTAATCCGGTTTCATGCAATGTTCCGGGCGTGTTCAACTCCGCCGTTATGTTACACATTACTGCTGTATAATTTATCTAACGGATAAATGCAATTCTGATTTTATTTTAGGAATGATTTATTTTTTTAAAAACAGCAAAATCTTTTTGAAACGATAAATGCATGTTTTCTAATTTTTTATTTTTTTTGATCCCGGTTTTGATTATAATCATTTTATAATTTTATTTCCAGGGAGGAATTTTTTATGCGCAAAAAGGTTATATTTTCAATCCTGTGTATCACGGCTTTAGTCGGGGGCACATTAATTGAAAAAGGCTCATCACAGAGCTGGAAAGATAAGCTTCAGAAAAATATCGAAAAAAAGAATGAGGAGGGTGGTTCCAAATCAGTTCAGGATGGATGCCTGGATAGAAAACTGATTGTTCAGCAGATAAGTTTAGGCGGTGATAAATGGTCTGCACCTCAATACGTGCCAAGGCCGGGCTATGCTGAAAATTCGTATCGCTTTGTGACGTGTGAGGATTGGGTAGGCGCTACAAAGCTATCATCTTCAATGAAAAAGTCGGGAATATCAGAATCACAGCTTGCTGATGCCTGCGGAAAATCATATCCTCATATAGATAAAAAAGAGAAAATATATGTTCAGACAGAAGATGATGCGGAGTGGGATATCAAAAAAGAAACTGTTCGTCCCTTCAGGACATACCGGGAGATGGTTATTACCTGTTACGCAAAATCGACTCTTAATAACAAATGTAAATGTAAGTAGAGACTTTTCTTTGACAGCATACAGTTATTTATCTGGATCAAAAGTAATTGTATGCTGCACAGTTCATTTAACTGCAAAAATTTTAATCATTTGGTGAAATAATATCCCCGAACAGGTTTCATTTTCCGGTAATCACTTATCAGTGATCCTGCATCAATAAAGTCTTCAGTCTCCAACCCTGAATCATATACCCTGATAAGCACCTTTTCGTTTTCAACTTTATAACCTTTTATGACAGCAGAATGGCTGAGTTTTTTATCAACATAAATTATTACTACAGGATATCCGTCGTTTAACAGCTTAATAATATCCTTAATCCGGCTAAGATCAATTTTATTAATCTTGAGAGAATAATATTCAGCGATCTTAACCAGATAATCATCTATACTGAGTTTATCTGATTCATTAAAATTTACATTTTTACCGATTTCAAGCGGAGAGATTGATTCTTTATTGATAACAGATAGTACAAAGGTTGCTGAAAATAAAACAGACTTCTTGTTAAAATAATCAGACATGAATCTCATGCTGTAAAATTCTTTCAGAATTTCACTTTGTACAGTCCTGTAATCATCAAATAGATAAACTATGTATGCATCCGCAATATTATCTTTATGCAGGGCCGTTATTAAAGCATACTTATATCCTTCTCCATAACCGGACTTGGGTTCAACCAGGTATGTTCCGCCCCAATCAGCATTAAACTCATCCTTTACATTTTTCTGATTAAATAATGTTTCCTTAAAGTTTTCACTGCCGGCAATATTTTCCACAACCACCCGTGTAAAAACAGTATATCCAATGTTAGGGTCAGTCATAACACCGTTTCTGTTTTTACTGTTTTTCCATTCTTCATATTCTTTTATCCGCTGTTTTAATGAGAAAACAGAGTATCTTATTTCTAATTTATTTTTTTTACTTTTTATCGCGTGTTGATATAAGACATCATCATTCTCTTTTACCGGTATCTGCTTAAACTCTTTCGGCATGGTAAAGATCATGCTGTGTTCTTTCAGAATTTGAGGGAAACTGTTTAACTCAGTTGAATTTGCAGGAATAGATACAGTTATAATCAGTGACAGTATAATTATTTTAAAAATATTATTTATGTTCATTTAATTGCCCCGTTTGTTCTTCATTTTATTAATTCCTGCAACAAACTGATTATCATGCTCAATAACAAAGGCTTCTTCAAAGCTTAAGTTTGCATTATTATTCATGTAATTCTTTACTGTCTTCAAAGTAGACATCGGTGCTTCTATAATGGTTTTTCCGATTTGTATCGCGCGTTCGAGTATATTAGTGTTTATTACTTCACTGACAAGTCCGCTCCTGAAAGCTTCTGATGAATTTATTATTCTTCCTGTTAAGCACAAATCCCGCGCTAACCCGTATCCGATGATCCATTGCAAAGGTGTAAATAAAGGGGGGCCGCCGAATTTAATTTCAGGATGGCCGAAAACTGCATTTTCAGTACAGATCCTGATATCACAGAGTGTCGCAAGGTCAAAGCCGCCCCCTAATGCCTGGTTTTCTATGGCAGCAATAACCGGCTTGCTGAAATTCCAGAGATCTCTGTGATATTGGGAAGAGGAGAGGTATATACTTTCAAACAGTTCAGGCTTGCTGAATTCTTTTAAATCAAATCCTGCAGAAAAAGTTGAACCTGCACCGGTAATTATTGCAGCACCAACTTCCGGAGATGAATCCAGTTCCTTTAAGCAATGAGATATTTCAGTCCGCATCTGAATTGAAAGTGCATTCTTTTTTTCCGGACGGTTTAATGTGATTATTGCAATTTTATCTTCAACAATTTCAAGCTTAATAGAATTATAATCCATATAGACCTCTTCATGCAGAGTAGAACAGAATTTTTCATTACAAATGAAAATCTTTTATTTACTTTTATCTTCTTCTTTTTCCACTTTTTTTTCTCTTTTGTATTTATATACTTTCATTCCCGGTTTGATCTTACCCTTATCACCGCTTGTTACTCTGCATCTGGTAACAGTCTGCATAGGGAAGGTGGAAGTGAGTATAATTATATTATCACCTGAATAAATGCAAAGTTTGTCACCTATATAAACAGACTCGGCAATATTATTACCACCAACAATTATTTCATAACCGGAAATTGATTTTATACTGCCGATGAGCTTTCCGGTTTCTTCCAGAGATTTTTCCTGTACCACTGAAGATAACGGATTTTTGATAACACCATACAGTCCCTGCTTCACAACTGAAAGACCCTCTGAAAATCCATACAATGGTTTGTAAAGACTTGATTCTCCAGGATCGTCAAATTGTGGTTCAATAGCAAATTTTCCTTCTTTATCTATAAATCCCCACTTGCCATTTTTTTTAACCATTGCCAGACCTTCAGTAAAATCGTGAGCTCCCTCAAACTGTAGCGGTATTACAACTTTTCCCTCTTTATTTATATAACCGGATTTATAATCTTTATAAACCCTGGCGAGTCCCCCGGAAAAATTATTTACTCTCTCAAACTGAGGATTCGCAATTACTTTACCCCTGTTGTTTACAAATCCATATTTACTATCTGCTGATCCATACTTCCCGAAATTCTCTACCTGCGCAATACCTTCATAAAATTTATATATTCTATCAAACTGAGGTTTGGTTACGATTTTACCATTTTTATTTATAAATCCCCATTTGTTATTTTTCCTGATCTGTGCAACCCCTTCAGAAAAATTTTGAACTCCATCGAATTGACATTTGATTACTTCTTTCCCTTTTACATTTATAAATCCCCACTTTTTCTCTATCTTAATCCCTGCCATTCCATCTGAAAAAGAATCTGCGGTATCATCAAATTGTGGTTCAATAATAAATTTACCTTCTTTATTGATAAATCCCCACTTGCCGTCTTTTTTAACGGCTGCAATATCTTCTGAATAATTTGAAGCCTGATCAAACTGGGGATCAATCACGGTTCTGCCATCGCTGCTTATAAAGCCATAAAGGTAATACGCTGTTTTTACTCTTGCCATACCATTTGAAATATCATCAACGTTTTCAAACCGGGGTTCAAGTATTACTTCACCCTTTATGTTCATAAGTCCGTAACCAGAACTAAAACTTTTTATTTTAAACTTTAAAATCCCTTCTGAAAAACGTTTTATTTCATAAAAATCGGGTTTAATTAAAAATGAACCTTCCCTGTCTATAAGACCATAACCGCCATTATGATATACTATAGCAGTATCTTCAAAAAAATCCTCTGCACCATCAAGTTCAGGTTTAACTACAATTTTACCTTCTGAATTTACAAAACCATAATTACTTAATATATCCTTTTGAACTCTCCCCATGCCATAAGAATAATTTTCAACATACTTAAACTGTGGTTCAACAACAACTTTACCCTCTTTATTCAGGTAACCCCATTTGTTATCTATTTCAATTTGAGCCATACCTCCGGAATAGTCCTTTGCCCAATTATATTTAGGTTTAACAACCCATATAACATTGTCGCTCTCTGCAGCTTTAAGACTGTTATTAATAAACAATATTACAATTACCAGAACCATTGAAAATGCCATTATTGAAATATCTTTTTTCAACATTATGAGTGTGCCCCTGAACAAATAAAATTTTTTTTAAAAGACTTATTTAGCTAAACCTGAATGTTTCAGAATTCAAGATATTTTTTAAAGCAGATTATTATAAAACTTATTGATCTATGATTTAAATGAAAGTGGAACTTGCACGAATTTAATATGTAGACAGCTGTTAAAATTTATTGCATGAATTACCGAGAGTTCGGGATATCAGTGTTTATTACTTCACTGACAAGTCCGATCCTGAAAGCTTCTGACTATTTCCAATGCAACTTTTATATCTTCAGCAATCATTTTTCTTTTAGACTGTTCAAGATTGAAGCTATCACCTGTTTGAGTATATGATGGTAAAAATCTAATGTTATTATAAGTATGTTGTTCTTTCCGGATTTTGTAAGTTGATCCTTGTTTGATCGGATAAATATTATACTTGTTTTTAAAAATATAGTTAACCGCTTTTATTGCGAAATCTCCCATACACATAATAACTTTTAAATTATTGAAGCAAATTATCTCTTTTTCGAGATACCTGAAAGCGCATTCTTTTATGCTTTTTGATGATACAAGATAATTAATTTTTGAACACTTAATTGCAGTAGTAAGATAAATACCTGATTCAGTTAAATCATTATATGAATCTATATGCACTCCGGCATCATCAAAAGCTATTTGAGTTGTTAAAAAAAACGAACCTTTATCACTTTCGTAATAATAATTTTTGCGTTCAACCGGAGGTGATTCAGAAATAATAACTATTGAAATGTTATCAGGATTTCCATTGAACTTAGGATGAATAAAATCGTGATTTGTATCTGGACACGGATAAGTACATTTAACTATTCGCGAATTCATTTTGATTCACCTTTGATTTTTTTCTTTTTTGGTTTAGGTTCGGGAAGTTCTTTTGTTGTAATCATTACTAATTCACTTAACCATTCACCATCTTCAATATTATCTTCAATAAGGAAACTTAACTTTGCGCCAGGGTAGGGGGGAGCTTCGATGGCGTTTCCAATAAATGATTTTCCGCCTTCCGTCTGTTTAATAAACAGTTTATTGTCACATATAAGAGCGACTACCTTGCCATCACAATAAATTGCGTATTCACCAAACATCTTTTTGAATGTTATTAAACCTGCATTTTTAATCTGGTCTATAATAAAATCTACAAAATCCTGTTTTGAGGACATGGTAATTCTTCTCCTATTCTTTGGCAGTGATGTTCAACACTTTACTTACATGAAGCCGGGGGTTCGACCATTTCCAGATTCAATTTCTGGTTCAGATTTATCAATATTTAATAAACCGGAAAATTCTTTATTCATTAACAAAGTCTATTTTTAAACATATCATATCCCTTAATTGTTTTCCATTTTCAAATATTTCATGATCATAATTATTTATAAAAAAATCTTTAACTGTATGAGAATATATAAATCCGAAATTTTTATAAAATGATAATATTTTATCATCTTCCCCGGTACCTACCAGTAATTGATTACATTTTCCTTTATATTTTTCAATTATATATTTTATCATATAACTGCCGTAACCTTTCCCCCGGTATTTTTCACAGGTGGCAATATTTTTTATTTCATAAATGTTTTCAGATTCTTCTGTCACAACGCATACAGTTTTTAAATCATTATCATATAAAGTATATAATTCTCCTCTGTTGAGATATTTTTTGACCATGTTTTCCTGTTCATCACCTAAAAGTAATAAATCCATAAAGTCTTCTTTATTTTCATTAATTATTTTAATTTCCATTATATACTCTTATGAATAGATTTTATTTATGCGAAGTTGCGGAAGTCTTTTTGCCATGATTTGGCGCTGCCAGAACGAACGACAGCGAGTGGAGCACATAAGATTTGTTGAAGGCCCGGGTATTATTTATATGCATCTTTTCTATCGTCAAAATCAAGTATGAGGACTAAAATTTTATCATTCTCGATTTTATAGAATAATCTATACTTTCCAATTCTATATCTGTAAAGGCCTTCGAATTCACCTTTGAGTTTTTTAATATTACTCCCGAAGAAGGAATTTTCACGAAGTTGCGGATAAACAAAATCTGAAATCTTATTGTAAATCTTATTATACTTTGTATCAGAGAGCTTTGAAGAAAAATTATCAGTTTCTGCAATTCTGAATTTATTCAACAATTTTATATTTCCCCTTTTTTACATCATCTAATCCTTTTTTAATCCCTGAAACAAGTTTGGCATCTTTCATTATTTCAGCCATTTCATAATCAGAAACGTAGATCTCGTTAGTGAGATATGACAGGGAAGCATTCTCTATAAAATTTGATATGGTACGCCGTTCTCCATCAGCAGCTTTTTTTAAAATATTATAAACATTATCATCAACCCGAACTGTTATTGTTTTCATTGGGTTACCTCTTCTATATATAATGAATATTCAATAATATTCAAGGTGTCAACTATTTATTCACGCAGGGCTTTGCTTATAGTGAAGTCGTGACAACCCTGATAAAAGGAAAGAAGGTGCTATTATAACTTAATTTAATGGAAAGTTAAACTGTATTTATGAAAACGGGTATAATTCAATCATCGGTTTTTTAGCCAGGCTGCGCTCATCATGATATTCAAAATCACCAATAACATCATTATATAGTGTATAACCGGACTTTGGCAGCCACTCAGTATAATTAAATTTTTTTGTTAGACCAATTGTCGGTCCCCCTTCTGTGCAGTAAAGTAGTCGGTATAATTACACGTTCAACCATAACACATTATTTGACAAGACGTTATCTTGAGCATGCGCAAAAGAGTGTTTACGATTAAAATGCAGTATCCCATTTAGTTTTGATTTATATTAGTATGATAGACTTACGGTTTATTGAAGCCAATGTGTTACCGATGTCTCCGGCATTCTTGCGGGTGTTAAAACATGAGCTACACTGTGTTTTCACTGTAGTTCGGATAATGATGTTCTTATTTAAAAATTAAAACTTTTCTATAATTGGTAAATCTTAAAGATCTCAGAAGTTTGTCGGAGCTTTATATCTCCCCCAGTATTTTAGATGAGTTAATGAAGTTAATGTCATGATTCTTTCTATAATACTAAATCGCATTAAAAAATGCATGATTCGGTATGAAGCAAAATAAAAAGGGACGGCTATAGCAGATAATATGATTAATCTGAACAGTTCATTATTTATTAACGAAAAAGACGGGCCTGTAAGATAATGGGATATTAATAAAGCCATTGAAATTGAAAAAAGGTGAAAAAAAGCAGTTATAAATCCATGTGGAGTCTCAATTGCGTTTGTAGGGCAGATATTCATACAGTGCATGCAGCTTTCGCATTTCGAAGCCCAGAACATTCTTCCATCAACCACACTGATAGCGCCTACAGGGCATTCTTTAAGACAATGCATGCATTTATTACATTCCCTTGAGGCAAAAAAAGACTTCGATAAAAAAAATCTGCCGATCAGTAGATATCCAATCGTCACAGGTGATATTATGACATCTTGTACTATGTCATATAGGGCACGATAAACCCGCCTGCCGGATAGCAGTTTTTCTGCAAAACCGGTTACTCTGTTCTTCTGTTTTGTATAGATAATCTCTGTACCCGTTTTTTCTATTGCAGGATGAAGAGATATCCAGTTTGACGGCAGATCAACAGGAAAAAGACCTACTACCCTGTATCCTTTTAATATCAGTAACAATGAAGAGATATAATGAAGCGCACCGCTCAGTCCAGGTATAACAGTTTTGAAAATCCTCACACCTGCGCGTGTATTTAGAACAAAAGCATCAGCACCAACCGTTGAAGGGAATCCGTGAATGAAATTTCGTGTTATTTGCGGAAAATGAAATCCATGTGTAGGGGAGCAGAAACCTACAAGTGTCCCGGTAGACGGAGGATCTATACTTTTAACCTCTGCTTTGCTGATATCAATCATAGTTGATTTGATTCTGGCTTTATCTGCTGTTTCACAAATCCATGCAGCACAATGTCTTGCATTTCCGGTTCCCGAAAAATAATAAACTATAAGCTGGTTATATTTTTTATTCATGCTCTCCCTTTCTATAAGAAGTAAAAATTTTCTATAAATATACTATATCATTATTTTACTTGTATTTTGTCTTTCAAAATCAGTTTGGGATGTATGTGAATTGGATTATATTCTAAGAATGACTTTTACGACAGAATTCTTTGTTGTGCGACGTAGCAACACTACTATATATCACATACTCACTATCTTTCTTACTGTATTTGCAGTACGAATTGTGATCTTGTCACTTATGTTTGATCTGGCAGTTCCTGACCACCAATTTGTCTTTTGATAATCTTTCCGTATAAATGACCAGAAAATAGCATTGCTGTAATTATGCACTTTTTCATATTCCGCTTTAGGATTGCCGATTACATCATAAAACTCCTTATAAGATAATGGAGACATCATAAAAATAAGATTATCATATATTTCTTTGTTGGCATCTCCCCACCAATCGGGAGCATGATTTAATAGTTCTTCTAATTTTTTTTGTAAGACAACAAAAACCGGTATGTCTAAATCGAATCTTTCTTTTATCATTAACTTTATATCGTTTGAAAGAATGGCTTCATTATCAATAACACATGAAAAGATAACATTACCGCTATTAAGATATGTAACAACCTCCGTAAAACCATGTTCTGAAAACCCCGTCTTTAATTCAGACATGGGTATCTTGTTTTTTCCACTTACATTAATTCCCCTCAACAAGGCAATATATCTTTTCATATAATATTTTTCCTCTGATATTTTCTATCCAGGAAATGCCTTTTATTTCAAAAAGTTAATCAACAAGCATTTCTTTAATAACACTTTTTACTTCTTTTATTGTTTCACTATTAATTTTACCGATTTTTTTTATAAGTCGTTGATTATCAATCGTTCTTATTAGATCTAATACAATCCAACCTTTTTTATTCTGAACAGTTACTTGAACACTGGTTGGATACTTGTGAGATTTAGTAGTCATTGGAGCAATTATAACTGTTTGTATATTATGATTCATTTCATCTGGAGATATAACAATACACGGACGAGTTTTTTTAATTTCATGACCTATTGTTGGATCTAAATTCACAAGATATATGCTATATTGTAAGATCTCCATTTCTTACCATTCCCAATCATTTAAATCTAATAAATCTTCAATAATAAGTTTATCGTCTGAAGAATTTTTCATTTTTTTAAAAGATTCATTCCACCCTTCACGAATTTTATGAACCGGTTTAAGGATTATTTCATCTTTTTTATCATTGATAATAAGTTCTAACTGATTTTCAATATTCATTTCTTTTAATATTTGATTTGGAATTCGTATTCCTTTTGAGTTTCCTATTTGAATTACTTTTGCAATCATAAAAACACCTCTTTTTAGGTAATTACAAAGTAATAATAAATTGAATAAATTGCAACTTGAATTTTCTGAAAAAGACTAAATTTCAACAAAGATACTCAAACGGAATATTTATACGGAGAACAATTTTTAGTGAAGAATTCAAGGGGGTTCAAGTCTGGTAGGTCAGGGAGCTTGCGCTCCCTTTCCCTGTGCATCCGGTTTAAGGCTTCCAGAATTACCGAGTTGTCCTTCGAGCTTCACACACTTCTGTTACCGGAAGCGCATGTCGAAGCAGAGTTACTCCAGATAGATGGAGCAGTCCAAAAGTCGATGTTACCATCAACTTAGACAGCCCGTTTGCAGACTTCATGTCGCACTGACTTATAACGTTTTGTTTATGCGAAATCGCGCGGCTTTTTGCGCGATGTTGCGTAGCCCGAACGATCACAGCGAGTGAAGCGCATAATTGTTATCGGCTGTTGCACTTATTTCACAATCCAGTTTTCTATTTTTAAATTTTTCACTCTTTCAAATTCTTTTGTATTATTCGTAACAAGGATTCCATTTTTTGCTAAAACTGTCGCAGCAATTATATAATCATTTGGTCCGATAATAGTTCTTTTCAACTCCATTGCTGATCGAATTTTGGAATAGACTATTGAACATTCATCATCAAATGGTATTATTTCATAAGGTTCAAAAAATCGATTGATATTAACTAAATTTTTTGCTTTATTCTGACTTTTTTCAGCACCATAAAGAAGCTCTGCTTTTACAATTGAAGGAATTTTAATATTATTCGGGTTTATGTCTTGTATATTTTCCATTATAGAAGGATATATGCCCTTAAGAAAATACACGCATATATTTGAATCGAGATAATAAATCATAAATTTTTTCTTTTTGAATCTTGCTCAAATGATAATTTCTTAATTTCAAATGATTTATCTGATAATGAACCAAATAAATCAAAATATCCCTGAGGGTAATCTTCTTTTATTACTTTTTTTATATTTTTGCCTACCCATTTTGAGATTGAAATACGTTCTTTAGCTGCGGCTTTTTCAATCTTGGCCAAGGTATCTTTGTCTATATATAATGATATTTGTGGCATAGGAAACCTCCTATGATAACGATAATAAACGGATTGTTAAAAGTCAAGTATGTTTGCAAGTATAATTTTAGATGCAATGGCAGATAACGCTTTGGCTATACGACGTAGCGCGGTCTTTTGCGCGATGTGGGGTAGCCCAAGCCGATACTCCGGCGCAGCGTTATAGCCTTTGTTGTACGCCGTACTGCGATTTTAGTAAAAGTCTGCCGAAGTCAAGGACGACGTAGGCAGTTTATCTACTAAAAACATTAAACATAATTTTTTAATCATTCTTTTTTACAACCATCATTACTGAAAAATAGATTAGAACTATTCCAACTGTAATATTTAAATATTTTATAATTGTTATTGGCAAGAAAGATTTAATTAAACTTGAAATATATGCGATGGCTGTTAAAAATATCAATGTTGCAAATATACATCCGACCGAAAAATAAATAATATTCCTTTTAGACAATTGATCATTTGATACTTTGGAAGAAAATACTCCTGACCAAAAAAGGATTGTAAGCGGGTTTGAAGCAGTAATAATTAAACCATTATAGAAAGGTTTATCAAGCATGATGTTTTCAAAAAGATTTATTTTCGGAATAATTTCCATCGTTAAAAATTCTGATGTAATAATATTCATTCCAAAAATGAGTATTATGAAAGCACCAAAGAATTTTAAAAATAATTTTGTCTTCTGTCCCTGAAGTATCATTGAAACTCCAAGTATCGCTAATGTAATATATAATGCGTCGATTAACGCTACTGCTAATACAATCAGTAGCGCATATTCAAATCCTCTTTGATTTCCACTTTGAAAAATGTACAGGCATACTGGGCCAACCGCTAATTGTAGAATCGTTCCAAAGTATAAGCCGTTGATGATAATCTTATATTTTGATTTGTTTTCTGATAAAATCATAAATATTTCTTCACAAGTGTTTTTTTTACCGCCACGGATGGCACTCATGCGCTTTTTGCATACAACGTTCCGCGGCTATGTGCCGTTTCAATGGCGTATAGCCGCTGTTATCGGTAGGATTTTGACGACCTAACCAGTTTTTTTGATTAATCATATTTTACAACCACATTTTCATAGGTCGAATCAAGTGTCGCTTTCGGATTTTGCTCTTTTTGCAGCTCATCTCGCACATATTCTGCTACTTTTGTTGATAGATAATCACTCAATAATCTATCCGTTATGTAACCGCATTCCCGAATCGTTTCAGGAATTTCACCACGTACCGCTTGAACAAGGTGATGGGTCCAAATTCCATTTTGTAAAACATCACTTGAATATGAGCTCTGACCTGTTTGGCAAGATAAAAATGTTGCATAATATGGGAATTCTCGGGTAATTAGAATAAAGTCTTCGTCATTAATCCCTGAAATATGACTTCTCTCATTTTCATCTTGAAAGCTTTGGGCACATGCATCAATAAAGATTAATGCATTTTTACATTTTGATTTTTGGAGAGGATCGAGAAGGATTTTCCGCAAAGATACTGCTGTTTCGGAAATGTTTAAGCTATGCAAATCATATGTGGACAAGAAGTTTGTGGTGCCATTATGAAAACCATGACCTACATAATAAAATATTAAGCGATCCTCTTCTGTCAGCGAGTAAAATAGACTTTTTAAGTTGTACTCTAAACTACTCTTACACGCATTTTCGTTAACAAACTCATGAATATTTTCTTCTGTAACATTAAGGTTACCAACGAGCAAATCCTTGAATTTCTTGACATCTTTTTCTGCATATTTAACAGGTGTAATCCCATTCATGGGTGTATATTTTTCAATTCCAATTACGATTGCAATTGTTTTTACAAAATGGGGATTGTTTAATTTTCGAATTTGTGCAGATGTGTTTGTGGCTGTTTCTGAAATTGATCCATTTCGAATGTATTTATGATTACCAATCATTATATCAGTTTCAGACCTCTCAATCTTTATGGCAAAAATCGAATTAGGACCTCGATTGACCCAATTATAGGTTACGAGTGGAATTGGTGTAAGTAATGAAACGGCATTTCGTACAATGTCGTCCATTCTGAAATCACTACTTAGACCTACGATTTCATTGGATGATGAGGTATTTTCTTTAACCCCAAAAATCAACAAACCGCCGTTAGTATTGGCAAATGAAGATATGATTTTTGCAATTTTCTGAGGGACATAAGGTACTGCATGGAAGTCTAAATTATCACTTTTTGAAGCAGTAAGAAGATTCTCGTAATCTGTTTCTGAAAGTATAACTTTATTCAATGGTATTCTATTTATCCCAGTCTTCTTTAAGATATGTCCTAAAGTAACTTTTTGGGGTGGAGTCAGCCCATCTTCGCACCAAAATTCAGAATCAACATGATCAAGAACATCAAACTCTGAAAAATAATAAAGAAGTACTTCCTCATTATCAGAAGGTCTTGCAACAACTACTATATCGTTTCCATTTTTTGTTATCCCGCCGATAATACTTGGTGCTAATTGGTATTGATTTGAACAGTCATATTCAGGAAGTTTCTTAAGATGTGCAGACACATTAGCAACTGCTCTTGAAACTAATCTCTCTGCATATTTAAGCCTTTCGTACTCAGGAATCGAAGAATGGAAGAAGTCAGGAGAAATCCGACCTTCTGTAACGGCACTATCAAGTTCAGCAAAAGATCTAAATTTCTGACCAGCAATCTCAACGCTCTGCGGTTGGGCTGTGGGTACATTACCGTTTTCAGCAGAGCTTTCTATCGGATTATCAGGAATCGAAATTCCTTCTTGCAAGAAATGCTTACGTATTTCATCATTATCTGCTCTTAATAGAAAGTCTAATTTTTTATCATGCCCAATCAAACCAAGATATCGACAAATCACCTCAGAGAGCTTTATCAAAACACTATTGGAATTCCAAGGCTTAGTAACAAAAAGATTCTGCGTATCATAGTGAATATCAACAGTCTTTACAAATTCAATGCCCTCATATCGGATTTTGAGAGACTCTGATTGAGTAATTTCTAATTCTGAAATTTTGTAGTCTAGCTTAGATACTTTGTCTAATGTTTTTTCATCTGAAAATTCATGGGTTACCCAATTTTTAAAATAAGGAGAAACGCTAATTAAACGATTTTTAAGTTTCGAGCATATTTCACTTTCCGTCGCATCCAACTTGAAATCACTATGTTTCAACAACTTGATATTAAAACATCCCAAGAGATATTCAAGATTAGCATGATTTTTATTTTCTGGATTCATGTAACAAAATTGAAATTGATCTTGAAAGATAGATTCATTTCCGTACAAGTAAAAATAAAGGGAACAGCAATCTACAAAAGTTCGGTTGGAGCAAAGTATTTTTCCTGTCAGTGCCCATTCTGATACAGTACCTAATTCAGAAGTACCCCAGTTTTGGCATTCCTCTAACAGGATTTTGTATATGGCATTAATTCTATCAAGGTTCTCCTTTTTTATACGACCATTTTCATTTGTATCTGCCGATATTTTGCTCAAAAGTTCCAGATAATCTGATAATTGAAGAGTTGTTCTAAAATTGAAGAAAGCTTTCCAGTCTGCTGGCAAGACCGGTCCATCAAAAATTGGCAAGTAGTTTCCCGCAAGAGCTTGAATGTCTAGTGTGTTAAGTAAGACATTGGATATGGGCATACATTCTTGGGTTACAGTTGGAATGGAGGCTACATTTTTGATAAACCATGGTAAATAATTCTCCACTTGATCGCCTGATATTTGACCAGCCATTCCCATTCTACCCCAGTATGCAATTGAAGGCAAAGCAATATTACTCGGGGCAATATTTGAAATAACATCTCCCCAAAACATCTTTGAAAATTCATATGAGAGTTCCGTATGGTTAATAAAGTTTAATAAAACAATATCCTTAAATGAGTCAGCACAAAAAGTGGACATATAAGGAGAAAAAGTTTTATCGTTTGCATCAAAATATTCTGGCTTGAATCCTGCGTCTACAAACTCTTTTTTTGTATGCTTTGTGTTGACTTGTATTAAATCAATGCATTCTCGAACACCAAGCATCTTGAAGAATCTTTTCCACTCATCAGCATCTGCTCTACTGGTTAAATAGTTATCACTGATAAAAATATCTAAATTCAATATGCCTTCAATTTCAAGACGCGGTGAATATGAATTGGAGAGATAGCAATCATGAGCAGATTTAAGAGTATCATTTTTTGTGAGAAGTTTGATTTTTGATAACTGCTTTAACAATTCCTCCTTGAGATCACCTTTTCGATACAGCTTAAATAAATCTTGAATGGTTTTAACTGCATTATCAAGCGTAATGTAGTTCTCAATTTGTGGAAGGATAATTTGAGTTATGTAAGTGATATCCGTTTTTTCTACAACACCTAAACTTTCCAGCCAACTCCTTGTGGAAACATCCTGTTGCAACCAATTTTGAAGTTCTAAGTGTAAAAAGGAGAGCTCGCTTGCGGGGTTATTCCAGTTTTGGTCATCAGGCGTAGGAAAACATACATTTGGTGGATAGTTTAATGAATTTTTGTGATCCCAAATAAATGGTGTTTTTCTGAGAAATTCTTGTGTGACATCTTTTGCGGCTCCTGATTCATACTGATATTTCAAGTGTTTTATAAGCTCAATATTTTGTGGTATTGTAAATGATGTAATGAAGCTTGAACTACCAAGAATTTTTTGCAGATCTTTCCATTCAAAACATGAAGCTTTTAGGCTTTTGAAAACTGGGCCGAAACCTGTGTTTTTGACAAATTTTTTGGAACTCATAACGCCAGTAATTTCATATTCATCAATGTAATGCATTATAGGGATTTCACCAACAAATGATTTATCAGACAAGAATGTAAAGTCAACAATTGCATCTTTAACTTTTACTAGTGAATTATCTTTAGCAATAATAAATGGCACCGTATTAATCGCCTCTTCAATACCATTGTTAAACTCTCTTCCAAGTTCATCATTCACACTTGTTTTGTTGGGTATCAAACTATATGCTTGGTAATGATATTCCGACTCTACTAACTGAGATATCCATTTGAAAATCTCAATAGCGATATTTTTAAATATCCATTGGTTCCACTTCGAATCACTATGTAACGACTCTCTGTTAGCCGTAGTAAGGAAACTTGTATTTACAAGTACCGGAAGTGAGTATTTCCTTTCATCTGTTGGTAGGTAAGAGTACAAAAGTTTCTCTTGTGAACCTAACTTCTCGATACCATCTGAACCAATTTTTGCGGCTAACACTAATTCTATGGAATCAGAATTCAGTAATTTTTCAGGGATATTTCGTTCATCTTGTAAAGCTGTTTTTAATTCACCCGGGGGACAGCCATACGGAGTGAATGGATCAACCAGTTTGCTTTTAATGCACTATTCTGACTTAAGTTAATTCTATTTGACTCATCTCGATTTATTGTGATACAAGTCTGAGTCGAAATGTCAAAAATGATTTCTGATATATTCTTCAAAAACAGAAACATATTGATGTTCTGTGAAAGGTCTTCAACGGCCGCCCTCGTTGCATCCAGATGACTTAATTTGATTATGGTAGAGACATTGCAACTTATGGATTCTATATATTCCACAATACAATCAGAAACCTCTTCTGTTTCAGTATAAATTGGAATAATCTGCCAAGGAAATTGAAATTTTCGATCATTTTCCTGTTCCCAAACTTGCTGAGAATTATCCCATTCCCAAGAAAACTGGTACGATGAATCAAACCTAAAATATTCGCCATCTGTATATATTGTAACATTCTCAGATTGACCAAAGACAGATTTGAAACCAATTCCTTTATAACCGGTCTTTGTTGAGTCAGATCTTTTCGTTCCATTATTTACATTACAAAGACCTTGAAGATCTCGAGCAGAGAATGCTTTACCGGAATGAGCAATCACTAACTTGTCTCCAAAAATCTTTATCCAAACCTTTACTTCAGAATTAGAGATTGAAGAATCGTCAGCATTTTGAAGTAATTCGTAGATAAACCGTTTTGAATCGGTATAAAGATCCCGAGACAAGGAATCCAGTGAGCTTGCTTGATTTACAGCTTGATTTGGTGTTTTATAATTCCGATTATCATCAAATAATTTTAATATAACACTCTTTATACTCATTATAATAGAATTCCTATACAAAACAATACGCGATATTTGGATGGGTTCTGATATCTAGAGTATTTAAATCTTTTCATATTATGCTCGTGTCTGAAAGCAAATTTATATTCATAGGGTTTTGTTCTCCTATCACTTCTTTTCAAAATCTTACCGATAACGCTTTGCTTATGCGAAGTCGCGGCAGCCTTACCGCCGCGATTTGGCGAAGCCCAAGCGAGGTACTCCGAGCGCAGCGCATAAGCTTTGTTATACGTCGTTTTTTTATTTCCAGAATAGTCTCAATCCATGTTGAATATATTCTTTAAATTTTTCATCCTTGGTTATGATAATCATATCATTATTGATTGCTTGCCATATCAACAATCTATCAAAAGGATCAAAATGTTCTACTCGAGGAAGTTTATAAAATGAACTAGCAATTTTTTCATCAAAACTAATTACTTCAAAACCTGACTTTTTTGAATAGGCTGGAAGGTCATCTGGTAAGACATTATTTAAACTTAACTTACCGATACTATACTTTAATGATATTTCCCAAAAAGTTATTGTACTTACATAGATATCATTTGTTTCATTTAAAAGTATATCGATGACAGGTCTTGGCAATTTAGTAGTGTCAAACAATGACCATAGAAATGTGTGAGTATCTAATATATATTTCATAAATTAAAGAAAGTTTCATCTGAAACTTTAAAATCTGAAGATAATGTAAAAGAAGCTTTCTTTTCTAATAATCCAATTTTTCTACTCACCTTCTTCATATATTTTGAGTATGGGACAAGTACAGCAATTTTTTCCTTCTTTTTTCCAAAGGAAATTGCGACTTCTTCTCCCTTTTTTATATTCTCAATTACTTCAGAGAAATGACTTTTAAATTCACCAACTTGTAATGTTTTCATAGTTCTATGATAATATTATTTGTCAACTTGTCAAGAAAAAATTTAAAAAAATGACGTATAACGATTACATGACAAAAATAA
>DIEX01000030.1 GCA_002418835.1 Spirochaetia bacterium UBA5763
GAATTGAAATGGGTTCGAAATGACAAAATCATAAATTCCGATTTAAACTGAAAAACATTTTCTTATTTAAATCAATAAAAAAAGCTGGTTAAATAGATTTAACCAGCTTTTTTGTTATTGCCCAGAGCGGGACTTGAACCCACACGAGTAATCTCACATGGCCCTCAACCATGCGTGTCTACCAATTCCACCACCTGGGCATTAGTAGCAATAACTTACGTAAGACTAAATACATTCGGCCGGATCTTATGTCAACAATAATTAAAAAATTTTTTCTGTTGGCATTAATTTTTTCAAGAGTCTCCCGCGAAGACACATAGCTTAAAATTTAACACAGATTAAAGCGCCTCTGCGTCTCCGCGAGATAGTCCTTTTTTAATATACTATTTTCAGCACCTCATCAAAGTAATTCACAAAGTACGCATCAAGTCCCTTCTTTATGTAATCCGGGAGTTCATCGAAATCCTTTTTGTTTTCATAGGGATAAATTATAGTTTTAACCTTTGCTTTCTTTGCGGCAATGGTCTTCTCCTTAACTCCGCCAATAGGGAGCACTTTTCCTGTTACAGTCAGCTCACCTGTCATGGCAATATTCTTTTTGATAGGTTTGTTCTTTGCCAGAGAATATAATGAAGTGGCCATTGTTATACCTGCTGAAGGGCCATCCTTTGGAGTCGCACCAGCAGGAACATGAAGATGTATAAAATGATCGGCGAAGTAATCCGCAGCGATCCCATAATCTTCCGCCCTGGACTGAATGTATGTATATGCGATCTCGGAGGATTCACGCATAACATCCTTCAGTTGCCCTGTCTGCTTGAATCCCTTCACTTTTGTATGAATAGCTGTTGATTCTATATACAGAGTTGTGCCCCCCATACTGGTCCACGCAAGCCCCATAACAACACCGGGGATGCTTTTGTCATAAAGAGACTCATCCGTGAATCTGGGCTTGCCGAGAAACTCCTCAAGATTTTTATCAGTTACCGCTATGGACTCCGTGCTCCCTTCAGCAAACTTGCGTGCAGCCTTGCGCATCACCTTCTTGATATTGTTCTCAAGAGAGCGGACTCCTGCTTCACGGGCGTAACCATCCACCATCCCTTTTATTGCGTTATTATCAATGGAAACCATCCCCTTCTTCAGGCCGTGCTCCTTAAGCTGCTTGCTCACAAGATACTTCCGGGCAATCTGGAGCTTCTCTTCCATTATATATCCCGAGAGCTTCATTATCTCCATCCTGTCAAAGAGCGGAGCTGGAATCGTGTCCATTGTATTTGCTGTTGCTATAAAGAGGATGTTCGACAGGTCGAACCTTACATCCATATAATGGTCAAGAAAATTGTTATTCTGCTCCGGATCAAGAACTTCAAGGAGAGCCGATGCGGGATCACCCTGAAAGCTCGCTCCGATTTTATCTATCTCATCCAGCATGATTACAGGATTTGCAACTCCAACAGTTTTAAGGCTCTGTATGAGTTTACCAGGCATGGCACCGATATAGGTTCTCCTGTGCCCTTTTATTTCAGCCTCGTCGCGCATCCCGCCAAGTGAAAAACGGAAAAACTTCCGGTTGAGAGCCTCTGCCACCGACTTTCCGATTGATGTTTTACCTACACCGGGAGGCCCTATGAAACAGATGATAGAACCGGAGATATTCCCCTTCATCTTCCCTGTTGCGATGAATTCAAGAATCCTCTCCTTGATATCATCGAGCCCGTAATGGTCACGGTTTAGTATCTGCCTGGCCTTCTCTATGTCGTAGTTATCCTCGGAGAATATTCCCCAGGGGAGAGATGTGAGCCAGTCGAGATAGTTGCGGCTTACACCGTACTCAGCTGAGTGAGGTTCAAGGAGCCGCATCTTGTTCATCTCCTCATCTATCTTCTTAGCAGCCTCTTCACTGAGTTTAAGTTTCGCGATTCTCTCTTCAAACTTTTCGATCTCTGAAGATTTTTCATCTTTTTCAAGGCCGAGTTCCTTCTTAATCTCTTTGAGCTGTTCTTTAAGGAAGAACTCCTTCTGCTGTTTGGAGATTCTCTCCTCGATCTGCTGTGTTATCTTCTTCTGGAGTTTATTAAGCTCAATCTCCTTCTTCAGCAGAATAAGGACCTTTTTCACGCGCTGACGCACGTCAAAAGTTTCAAGTACATCCTGTATCTCTCCAGACTCAGCAGTGGTCATGGAGGCGACAAAATCTGCAAGTTTTCCGGGATCTTCAACACTGAACCTGTTAAGAAAAAGCTTAAGCTCCTCCTGGAAGAGCGAGTTTGTTTTTATGAGATCCTTCACAGAGCTTATGATTGCCATAGAATAGGCTTTCATCTCGTCAGTAGGTTTGAATTCATCCTCGTAGAAATTATCCACATCCCACCTGATAACAGGGCCATTCTGAATAATTCTCTTGTATGTAAACCTACCAAGAGCATTAAGCATTACCTGAACTGTCCTTTCATCAACAGGTGTAATCTTGATTATTTTTACAGCAACACCCACAGTGTATAGATCTTCAGTTTTTGCCATGCCGTCATGCTGATTTTTTATAAGCACGACTCCCCCGATTTTATTCGGTGAGTCAATTATCTCCTGGGCGCTTTCGATCATAATGTCCCCTGTGAGGATCAGAGGTATCATCATTCCAGGGAATATGGGCCTCTGGGATATCGGTATTATAGTCATACTATCCGGCCTGAATTCCTGGGCCAGTATTATCTGGTTTTCAAGGTTTGTCATTTCATCTGCCATACTGCAACCCCCGTTTTGGAATGAATCTATTTTGTTATATTACAGCACTTTAAGATTGAATTAGTAAGTAATTTGTCATTCCGGTTTGTCTATCAGGCAATACCGGAATCTTAATGACAGAAATTTATTCCTGAAAAAGGATAATTATTGTTTACCTTAAGATTCCGGCGTTTCGTTATCACTCCAGCCGGAATGACAACGCTTTAATCATTTCATAATATGATATTGCTTCAACAACCGGATCTGATATTGCACTGTATCAGTTTTCAACCTTTCTTCTTCTCTAAATCCTTGATATTTTTAATAAAATACTTTTCAGTCTGCCACCCGCCTAACGTGAAGATATACGGATTGGATGGTGAAGATGCGTAATACATCTCCTTGTCCTTTTTACTGTAAATGTTAAGCTCATAATCACCACCTGCTGTTTTAAGCTTAACCGTGCAGACAACGTTACCCTTGTCAGGTTTCTCCGCAAATGTTGATGCGCGCAGAGGGCTGAAAGAATGCACGATGTTGTTAATCATTGATGTATTCAGTTCCATGGACTCATACCCTTTGCATACCCAGAGAATCTGCTTTGTAGCAGGCGCTTTCCCGTCATCGGCTTTCTCTTTCGGTTCCTCTTTTTTATCTTCAGCTTTGGTGAATATGTACTCCTTGCCTGAATATTTTACAATGAATGAGAGGAGTTCATCACCCTTAACATCAAAAATCTTTTTATCACGCAGCATATCAGCTTCAGGTTTGAACTCCGCAGGAGTAATCCCTGACGCGAGATAAACCTCCTTAGCATCATCGAGCCTCACATACACCTGGTTACCCGTGAGTCCCTGCTTGCCGATCATAAGCTTACGGAGCTGTTTCCCTCCTGCGGATGCTGTAACTTCTACACCCTTATTTTCAGTGAGGTCATATTTATCAAAATAACCTTTTTCTGACACTAAATCAAGGAGTTTAATTTCACTTATCTTTTTTTCAATATCAGCAACCTGATCCCGGTCAGCTGGATACCCCTGCTCATTTATTAACCATTTATCTCCGCTTTTTAACAGTTTCAGAGAATACCCGTCAGCTTTTACTGTTATAAGATCTGACGGTGACTGAAGTTTACCCGGTTCAGATACTCCGCCTCTGAAATCCGCTTTCTGGATTACAATTACAGCCACAAGTACCGCAGCTATTCCAAGACTTACAAGGAGTTTTCTGTTCATGCTTTTTCAGCTCCTCCGAATTTTATTTCGATCTTTTTTCTTCTCGAGATCCTTCTTCTCCAGACAACAAATCCCGTGAGTATTACGAATACCGGCACAAGCCCTATATTTATAACTTTTAGCATAAAACGTGTATTATCCGATGTTTTAACCAGGGGATTGTAATCCAGACTTTTACTTTTCATTTCCGGAACATAGAGGTTCCCTGCAAGGTAATCAACCATTGAATGAAGGAGTATATCATTGGAGAAAGCCTCTCCGCCACCAGTGCCTGCAAGAATCCTTCGTGAATGATTGATGAATCCTGATGATGTAATGTCAGATGTTCCCACCACGATAATCTCACTTTTTCCTGATTCAATAGTAGAATCGAGCTTTTTCTGCGCGGTGAGCGAATTCTTTACCTTGGCATCTTTTGCAGCAGGGGCGTCTTTATCTTTGTAGAAACTCTCAAACTTACCTGAAGCAAGCACCGCAACATTGTAGCTGTTAAGCTCCTTTCCTGAAGGGGGATTCATGAACATAGGATTGAAGTTCATTCTCCCCTCCATTAACCAGCTTTCCGGTGAAGTGGCTACAAGCACTTCGGATATTATGCCTTTCTCCTTAAACTTTTCATCAAGATCAATTGATGAGCTTTTAAAGAAAAGCGCGCTGTTTACATGTTTTGTGATTATACTTTTTTTATTAAGTCCCTTCTTCTCAATCATCGGCATAAGCGGATAATCGCTAATCATTGAGCCCAGGTTCACCTTTGTTGAACTTTTATCAAGCACCACATTTTTATTAACTTTTATCCCGTAAGAGGCCAGCATATCGTCAAGCCCGTTGTTTACCGGAACTATCATCGGCTCCCCGCCCATAAACTGCATCTGCTGGTTGTTTATTTCAAGGAATGAATTAACAAACAGGAGAACAGATTTCCCCTGCATGAGGAACTGGTCCACCTTGAACTTTTCAGCATCAGTGAATGCTTCAGTGGGGCCGTTTATTATAAGCACATTGAGATCATCCGGGATCTCCTGAGTAAGGAGATCAACCTCTGCAACCTCATACATGTCCGTGATGATATCATTGAAGAGCCCGGCTCCCTCGGCATTTCTCTTGTCGTTCAGTTCAGGTATGCCATGCCCACGGACATAGCCGATTCGCGGATTTACGCTCAGGAGACCGCTTATGGCTCCATTTATCCGGTCTTCAAGTTTGTCTATACCGGTAATTACATTTGTGCCGAAGAGTGTCGGAACCACATCAAGGTCAAGCTTCCTGAATTTGCCTTTACCTTCCAGTACAATACCGAATACAGCTTCTCCAGCCGCAACAGATTTGCCGCTCCTTGTTTTTGCAGCACCCCACTGGAGACGGGCGATCCCGTATTGAGCCGCAAGGGCTTCAGGTTTGTCAGTTGTTGAGGGATCAATTACACGGAATGAAATCTTCCCGTAATTATGGAGATTACTTTTTGCCGCAGCATTCTTTACAATCTCCTCAAGCTTGTTAATCCCGTCTATAGGGAGATCCTTGAGGCGTGAATCGAGGTAAAGAGTAAGCGTTATGGGCTCCTTCATTTTAAGGAGAGCGTCAATCTTCCCTGTCATCTTCGCGATACGGGAGGTTATCTCGTACTCAAGGCCCACTGTTGTGGCGAGGGCATCAATCTTTTCGACAAGATCCGCATGCTGTATCACAACGCCCATGTACACGTTGCGGACTTTTACCTGGTCATTGGCGAATTCCCTGCTCTGCACAGGGTTAATGCCGTACTCTGTTGCCTTGGATTCAAGCTTATCCGCATCAACAATTTCATACGAAAAGTTCCTGTTGCCATAAAAGTCGTACTCCTCAAGGAGGTCTTTAAGGTAGCGGGAGACAGCCGCGTGTTCAGCAGGGAGATCGTGTGAGAAAAAAACCTTTATCTTCAGTTTCTCGTCAAGCTCTGACACAATTTCTTTGCTTCTGTCTGAGAGAGAATATGTATCACTCCTGGTAAGATCAAAACGGAGTGTGAATGTTGCTGCTGCTATATTAATCAGTATTATTATCGCGATATTTATAAAGAACTGGAAGTTCTTCTCTCCGATCTTCATTTTATTTACAAAATCGTTTTTGAATTCAGCTAATTTTTGTTTGAAAGCCATAATCTACCTCCTCTCCTCAACATTCTTTACAGTGAACATAAGGGAAAGAGCGCAGACAGATATAAAATATATAACATCCCGTGTATCGATAATTCCTCTTGCTATATTCTGGAAATGGAAATCTGTTCCGAAGTATGAAATAAAACCGAATGGTGCCGGGAGGAATATAATAACTTTATCGAGAATCCAGAGAAGGAAACAGGCTGCCCATGCAGTGATAAATGAAATGATCTGGTTTCTAGTAAATGATGACGCGAGCAGACCGATTGATGTATAAGCCGCCGCAAGAAGAAGCGCCCCGATATAACCGCCAATTACCGGACCGGGGTCAGGTGAACCCACAAGAAACACGGTTACAAGATATATCAGTGTTGGTGAGAGCATTATTGCAGAGAAAGCAACCCCGGCAAAAAACTTCCCCAGTACCGCATCCCATGCCGAAACCGGCAGAGTCATAAGTATCTCGAAAGAGCCTGACTGCCTCTCCTCGGCAAAGAGCTTCATTGTTACAGCAGGCACAACGAATGAGAGCATAAGCGGAAGAGTCTGGAATAGCCCCCTCATCTCCGCCTGATTATAATAAAAGAAATCCTTGAAAAAGAAGAATCCTGTAAACGCCAGGAATACTGTAATAACTATATATGCAATGGGACTGTTGAAGTACCCTTTAAGCTCCTTCCTCATTATAATGAGGGATTCATTTAACCTTTTCATCTTCACCTCCGGTTGTAAGCTCCCTGAATACATTTTCGAGGCTCAGGTGTTCCTGCTTCATCTCGTATATCACCCAGTTATTCTGCACTGCAAGCCTGAAGAGCTCCGGCCTCACCTCAGACTGGTGGCCAACAGTAAGTACTGCTGAGGTGAACTCCTCCCCGTCAATGCTTGCCACGTTTTTAACACCGCCTATGCCTGAAACTGCTGATTTAAGGGTAATAAAATCTGTGCCGGACACCCTGAATATGATATCCTTGTCACCTTTCACTGCTGACTGGAGGTTCTCTGTACTGTCATCAGCAACAATACTTCCACGGTTTATGATAATTACCCTGTCACATGTTGCTTCAACTTCGGAGAGGATGTGAGTTGAAAGAATAACCGTTTTGCTCTTCCCAAGTTCTTTTATGAGATTTCTTATCTCCACAATTTCAATGGGGTCAAGTCCGGAAGTCGGTTCATCCAGTATAAGGATCTGCGGGTCGTGGATCATCGCATGGGCAAGCCCCACCCTCTGCTTATACCCTTTTGAAAGCTCATTAATGTTCTTATGCATTACATCAGTGATGCGGCAGATACCAGCGACTTCGGAGATTCTCCCATCATCATTTATGCCGCGTATTTCCGCCACATACTTCAGGTAGTCATAAACCATCATCTCTCCATAGAGAGGAGCGGATTCCGGCAGATAACCGATCATCTTTTTGATATCAAGCGTGTTTTCCGCACTCTTTTTTTCATCAACTGTTATTGAACCGCTGTCAGGTGTGAGGTAACAGCTCAGCATACGCAGTGTGGTGGTTTTTCCAGCACCATTAGGGCCGAGAAGACCTGTAATCTCCCCGTCCCTGATTATAAATGAAATGTCATCCACGGCCTTAAAATCCCCGTAAGATTTCGAAAGACCATCAACAGTTATCATTGAAGAACAGCCTCCTGTATAATAAAAAATAATTCATCATGTCATACCCGCTGCAGCGGGTATCCATATTAAAAAGTTAAATAATTTAATGGGTGCAATTTGAAGTGCAATTCAACCTGAAATAAGGCAAATTACAAGATATTTCTGTAATAACTGCACCTTTTTTGTTACATAAAAAAAATGGTTCAAATTGTTATATATGATCCTGCGGATATGATGCTGAATCAGATTTTTTTATGATTTCAGTTATCTCCCCTATGTACAGCCTGTGATAATCATTGTTATAAAAGCCTGTAATTGCCGGATCAAGAAAGTTGGCAGGTTCAATATCCTGAAAATAAAGTTTTGTGCATTCCAGCACAAGTTTAGCTTCGTCAAAATGGACTGGACCATTCCCTGATACAACCGGGGTAAGCCCTGCCTCCTTCACTTTATCTGTATCACGTCCCGATTTTGCTCCGCAGATGGATAGAGCTTTCCTGTACTTCTCATCAAAAAATGAAAGGGAGTAGGATTTATTTCTCTCAAGGAATTCATAAGTATACCGTGAAGGCCTGACAAAAATATAGGAGACCGGCTTATTCCAGAGGACTCCTAACCCGCCCCATGAAGCTGTCATTGTGTTAAACGAATCTTTATCACCGGCTGTTATAAGCATCCAGTCCGATCCAATCAGTTTAAAAGGATTTTCGTCAATTTTGTTAAGTCCGGTTTTTTCAAATTTTATCATAATTATACCTCATGTTTATAATATAAGCAGAATTCTGAAACTTTAGAAAAACTAATCACGTGATAAATGTAAATAAAAATATTACAGTTAAACTGTCAATAAAATTATTACATTTATCAAAATAAACCGGAATTGAAAGTTCAGCTATATCCTTGACAAATAATTATTATCCTTGTATCAATTATAGCAGTTAACGAATTATTCAAACCATGTCATTTCGAACGCATGTGAGACGACCGAAGTAGAGCTGGAAGCTAATCTAAAAATGATCGTAAAAAAAAGATTTCTCAGTCGCTGCCGCTTCTTCGAAATGACAGATTCGTTCTAATCCAATCGTTAAGAGCTATAATAATGAAAAAAGATATTAAAATGGAAGACAAAACTCTAATTGAAATTAATAACACTCTTGCAGGAGAATTAGGGGATATCGTTGAAAGAATAATCCTCTTTGGTTCACGTGCACATGGATCTTCCGATACATATTCTGATTATGATATTCTGATTATACTTAATACAGAAATTGACTGGCAGCTTGAATGGAAAATTTATGATTTATGTTTTGATATCTCACTTGAAAATGATATCCTGATTGACATAAAAATAATTTCTTCTTCTGATTTAAACACTATCAGGGGGAGACAACCGTATATTCAGGAAGCTTTAAGTAGCGGTATAACTCTATGACATTAACCGGAGATGAAAGAGCTCAACTGATAAAACACCGTATAGAAAAATCCAACTTGCTTCAGAAGGAAGCTGCGTTTCTTTTTGATTCCGGACTTTACAATACATCTGTCAATAGAATTTACTACGCAATGTATCATGCAGTATCTGCCCTCGCATTGAAGGATAGCTTCACAACTTCAAAACACCTTCAGCTTATAGGCTGGTTTAACAGGGAATATGTTAAAACAGGTAAAGCTGATATCAATTCAGGCAAGTATCTGACACGGGCATTTGAAATGCGATCTAAAAGTGATTATGATGATTTCGTTAATTATTCTGAAAACGAAGTAAAGGAATTACTGGAAAATCTTAAAATTTTCCTTCAGATTGTTGAAACATTAATACAGAACTAAATTATGATAAGGGGAGAAATGCTCTCTTTTTCAGATACAATGAGTTTCAGATTTGAGTCTGATATACATCCTGATAATTC
This sequence comes from Spirochaetia bacterium UBA5763, assembly GCA_002418835.1. GTDB lineage: Bacteria > Spirochaetota > UBA4802 > UBA4802 > UBA5550 > UBA5550. The sequence goes on from DIEX01000030.1 coordinate 9,626, forward strand.
AAGATATGATCTGACTGTCTGATCTGCTACATCAGGCCGGTTGTTCTCTTTACTTAAATGGCCCAGTATAACATACTGAAGATTATCATGAAGCAGTTCGGAAAGGAGCCTCCCTGATACTTCATTTGAGAGGTGTCCTGTATCGCTTAAAATTCTCTTCTTCAGATAGAAAGGGTAACTGCCATTCTTCAGCATTTCTATATCGTGGTTTGCTTCAATAAACAGCACGTTTGATCTTTTGAGTTTTTCAGCGATGTAGCTGTTGTAGCATCCAAGGTCTGTGGCTACACTGATCTTCTTTTTATTCTTTGTAAAAGTGTAACACACAGGGTCAGCAGCATCATGAGGCGTCCTGAACGGGTGGATTACCAGTTCATTGATCGCAAAATCTTTGTCAGGAGTTATTTTCCGGAAAAGATTTTTATCAATCTCACCAACTGTTCCCGATGAGAGAGCAGCGCGCCATGTCAGCTCAGTTGTGTAAATAGGGATATTATATCTTCTTGATAGTACACCAAGCCCCCTGATGTGATCGGAGTGTTCGTGAGTTATAAGGACTGCATCAATGCTTCCGGGATCAACATCGATTGACTCAAGTCCCGACTTCACTCTTTTGCAGCTTATTCCGGTATCTACCAGGATATGAGTACGGTCAGTCCCTACATAAATGCAGTTCCCGCTGCTGCTGCTTGCTATGCTGCATAGTTTCATCATGGGGACAGGTTACCTCTTTTTAATAAATACCGTATAAAAACTTAAACTGAACTTAAAGTTTTTCAATAAAAAAAATTATCAGCATATTTTTACTGTAATAAGAGAGACATTATCAGACGAACCGTTTGAGAGCGAAAAGTTCAGCAATTCAGAGTTGAGCTTTTTCAGGTCTTCGATATTACTCTGCATTAATGATTCAATTTCATCGTAGGATCTCTCCATATCAATATCAGTCAGCCCGTCACTGCATATTATTACAAGATCATTTCCCCTGGTTTTACCGGTGAGATCATAAATATCAATTGTAATATTACTAATCCCTCCGCCGATACTGCTTGTGATATAATTTTTAGGGACACTCCCACCCATCTGCTCTGCAAGTGAATGATCACGGGTCTTCTGCGCAAGGTATCCGTCACGGAATGTATAGAGCCTTGAATCGCCGACATTGAACACAATGAATCTGCTGTTATTGAATAGCGTCCCCACAAGGGTTGTACCCATAGCTTTTTTCCCGCTTTTACTTCCGTACTCAGTGATCTCAACATGAATCTTTTCTATAACGCTTTTCAGCATATCATCATTAAGGAGAGAAACTCCGTTATTCTTTATCTCTTCAGCGAGCTTTTCAAGTGTGAGGCGGCTTGCAATCTCACCTGCCTCATGCCCCCCCATACCGTCCGCAACAGAAAAACAGATTACGTCATCTCCGACATCTTTCAAAAAGACTTCCGGTGATTCATAGTGATCCCGGAAGTTTATGATTTCGCCGTTGCAGAGGATGGAATCCTCATTGGTTTTCCGTACTGTGCCCTTATCTGTTATGCAGCAGTATTCAATTTTCATTTAGCAGTAAACTCCTGGTCAGCAAGCATGATACGGTCCCCTTTTTTAACAGGATACTCTCTCTGCGGTTCAAGGATCTCACCATTGAGTTTACTTTTATTTGTTGAGCCGAGATCCTTTATAAACCAGGTTCCTGACTTTAAAATCAATTCCGCATGTTTGCGGGAGAGAAATTTAAAGCCGCCAAGTTGCTCAGCGTGAGCACCCTCCCCTCTGCCAAGGATATCGTTGTTTTTAATTACAAGTTCAAGGCCGCCGGAGTGGATTAATGTTACAGTATCGCTCCCGGTTCCGCTGTTAAGGTCAAATGCCGCAGTCCCCCCCTGCTGGACTTCATGAGACTGTACTGCATCATTAATAGCCTGATTCTGAGATCCGGAAGGAAATCCCTGCTGAGGTGCCGCGTTCTGAGCATCAGCGTTTCTGCGGGATTCAAGCCGTGTGCCGTCTTTATCACAAAACTTTCCGGTACCATAGTTATTGCACTTCGGGCAGATCAATATCTCAGACCCGCACTGGTCGCAGAATTTTGAATCATCATCTATCTCTATACGGCACTTTTTATTCGGGCAGATCATACAAGGTCCTCCGCTTCAAATGTAAACAGTACAGGATCCCCCTGTTTGACTCCCGGGAGCCCGGCCACACGGCTGGACTGCCTTTTCTGTACTGACTCAAAAAGATTACGGACAGTACGCCCATTGGCGAAGTTATCATCACGGTTATTATAGATATCTGTCAGGCCGGAAACAAGCTTACTCTCAAATTCCGGTGTCATAACCATTTTCCTCGATGCAGCCATTCCTTTAAATATTGAAATCAGTTCTTCAGGAGTGTAGTCCTCAAACTCTATTGTATTCTGAAATCGTGACGGGAGTCCGGGATTGCTATTGATGAAACGCTTCATTTCACCCTTATATCCCGCTGCAATAACTACAAATTTACCCTTGTCATCCTCCATCCTCTTCAACAGGGTGTCAACTGCCTCTTTACCGAAATCCTTCCCCCCTTCTTCAGGGATAAGCGCGTATGCTTCATCAACAAAGAGCACTCCCCCCATTGACTCATCAATAGCAGCAGTTGTCTTCTGCGCAGTTTCACCTATATACTGTCCCACAAGCCCACCGCGATCCTTTTCCACAAGGTGTCCCTTCGACAGGAGCCCCATATTTTTAAAGATATCAGCAAGTATCCTTGCCACTGTGGTCTTCCCTGTACCCGGATTACCGGTAAATATATAGTGGCTTCCAATCTTCGGTGATGCCCCTCCATCATTCCTGAGCTTTTCGACTTTAAGAAAATTGATAAGCTCCCTCACTTCTTTTTTTACAGACGCAAGTCCTGTGAGTTTATCAAGACGGGCAAGTGCTGCTTCGAGGGAATCCTCCTTCTTCTCTTCAACAGGGAAATCAGCGGCTTCGATAATTGAATATAGAGAATTATCAGGAGGCCCGCTAACACCTGAGAGTCTCACAGACTGATTCATCAGAATCCTGTCAAAGAGATTCCTGATATCCCTTCCATTCCCGAAGTTCTCATCCCGGTTGTCATACATATTCCTGCATGCAGCAGACAGAAGCGGGAGAGCGCTTTCAGCCAGTTTATACCCCTGGGATGAAGCGATTATCATAAATATCTGCTGAAGCTCATGGGCATTATAATCCTCAAAATGGAACTTCCTTGTAAACCTGCTGGGTAGCCCGGAGTTGGATTTAAGGAACCTATCCATGTCCTTTTTATATCCTGCCGCTATGACAACAAATTTCCCTCTGTCATCCTCCATCCTCTTCATCAGGGTATCTATTGCCTCCTGGCTGAATGAATCGCTCTGCCCGGCGGGAGTCAGTGTATATGCTTCATCAATGAATAGCACACCACCAAGAGCACGGTCAACAACTCCATTCACTTTAGGTGATGTCTGTCCCACATACTGGGCAACGAGTCCCGACTTATCCACCTCTATAAAATAATCTGACGGGAGCATACCTATACTGTTGAAAAGTTTCCCTATCATACGGGCCACAGTGGTCTTCCCTGTTCCGGGATTTCCTGCGAGGATAATGTGGGGCACAATGCTTGATTTTCTCCCCTCTATCTCCTCACGCTTCATCTGGGTATTGGCAAAAAGCACAAGCTCTCGCACCTCCTTCTTGATGTTATCCATACCCACCATTGAATCGAGTTGTGAAAGTATATCATCAACAGATAGCCGTTCCTGAAGTGTATAAGGTATATCCTCAGGCATTATAACATTAAGCTTATCCGGAGTTCTCTCCTCAGGATTTATTGATGAAAGACGTGATGCCTGTTCCTTAATCATCGATTCAAAAAGGTTCCGCACCGTTCTTCCGTTTGCGAACTTTTTGTCTCTCTTATTATATATCTCTTTAAGCGCATCAGAGGCCTTAACTCCGGCTTCTTCTGAAAGTTTAAATCCGGCTTTTTTAACCATTATGCGGAATATGCTGTAAAGCTCATCCGGCTTGTAATCATCAAGCTGGAAAAAATTCGTAAACCTGCTTTTAAGTCCGGGGTTTGATGAGATGAAACGATCCATCTCTTCTTTATATCCAGCAGCAATTACAACGAACTTCCCCCTGTGATCTTCCATGCTCTTCAGGATAGTATCAATGGCCTCCTGCCCGTAATCCTTCCCTCCCCCCTCAGGTGTAAGGGAATATGCCTCGTCAATAAAGAGTACACCACCCATTGCCGAGCTTACAACAGCAGCTGTCTTCTGGGCGGTTTCTCCGATATACTGCCCCACAAGGTCACGTCTGTCCACTTCAACAATATGACCGGAGGGGAGAATCCCGATTGCCTTGAGAAGTTCACCCACAATGCGGGCAACTGTTGTTTTACCTGTTCCGGGATTTCCTGTGAAGACCATATGCACACCGAAGTCAGCTCCTTCAATCCCTGACTTCTGCTGCTCTTTGCGTATATTTATTGAATGCGCAAGTTTCTTTATTTCACTTTTGATGTTGTCCATGCCAACAAGGTCTTCCATTGCCGCAAGTACTTCATCAGGGGTCTTTTTCTTAATCCCTTCATCGGGTATATCAGCTGCGAGTATCTGCACCAGATCATCATTGCTGTAGCTCCCTGATTCAGCAAGTCTGTTGCTCTGCCTGTTAAGTATTTTAGGTATAATTTCCCTTTCAATAAGCCAGCCGTTTTTATATTCGCTCTTCCCTGAATACATTGTGACCCGGATATACTCCCTGAGAAGTTCAACCGCATCATCTGATACTGTAAAGCTGAACGAACGGAGTTTAATCAGCGCAATCTGAAGGAGTTCATCCTCTGAATAATTATCAAAATCAAGTATCAGGCCTATCCTCTGTTTGTCCTCCCTGTTTTCATCAAAGTACTTCTCAAGGGGATCCTTTATCCCTGCCATGATGATTATTATATCATCCCCTGCTGTTGTCATAGCCTTTACTATTGCTGATACGCACTCAATACTCTTATGCATCTCATCAAAAAAGAGTACACCCCCCCGGGCCTTATCAATCCATTTAGTTATGGCAGAGTGCAGGTTCTGCGCTTCCCGTTTCAGCGCTTCATTATCTATTTCAAGTATTGTCCCCTTTGAAAGCGCGCCTATCTTTCTGAACTCAGAGGCAAAGTACTGACCAATCATTGTTTTACCTGTACCTGTATCACCCTTGAATACAGAGTGAAGGTAAAGAGGATTTACAGGGAGCCCCCTGCTCTTACGCTCATTAATTATTTTTACCCTGTTTATAATTTCGTTTATGTTCTTCCTGACATTTTCGAGACCCGCAATCCCGGCAGGTTCCTGAGCATTACCCTGTGAAGTATTCCCGGAACTTTCAGCGCGCCTCAGAATTTCACCGCACTCTTTGCAGTACTTTGCTATGGAACGGTTTTTCGTTTTACATGACTGACAGACAGGAGCCGATGCTCCATGCTGCTGAACTGACTGTATTTGCGGCTGTCCCTGCGTATCCATTATTATCACCATTACTGTTTAACAAATATCTGCTGCTTTGCATCTTTTGAATTATCTACAAAATAACCGTTCAGCACTGTACCTGATGCATTCACCGAGCCGCAGAAACTGAAATGCCCCGATTCCCCTGAAATATTCCTGATCTTTATACTGCGAAACTGAAAATTATTACCGTCCCATTTACCTGAAACTGTATAAACACACTCCCGTCCACCGCCATCGAATGCTTTCCAGTGACTATTCCCTGTAAGTGAATTCCCGGAAAGTGTGAGTTTCATTGTTTCAATCCAACGGGTATCTGTTGATATCCATATACCTGCAATCCTGTTGTCATATATCTCCCGCTCCCTGCGTTCACGCTCAAGCCGCTGATGCTCCTCCTCTTCCCTTCTGGCTGCCTCCTCCCGGACCTTCACAACTTCATCAACACGCTCACTCTCTGAAGTGACAAATCCGCGCAGCCTCTCCACAGACTTTTTAATCTGCACCATCTCTTCGACAGAGATGAGCTTTACTTTCTGTGTACCGGAGGTCTTGTAATCCTCTATTCTCTGCTCCCTTGCATCGAAGAAATCCCTCTCTTTCAGGAGGATCAGCCTCTGACGTTTCTTCTCGTACTCCTTCTGTACGTCTGGTGTAAGTGAACCATTAATCTCCTGAATAATCGCATCAGCCTCCTGCTGCGACATCACCTGAAGTTCCGAAGGGTTTTCATGCGGCCTCTCCATTTCACGGGCCATGCCGGAAACCGGGGCTCCGCAGTTTGAACAGAAATCTGTATACTGCACTGTATTACATACACCGCACATTACACCCTCAGTGTTGGACCCGCAGAACGCGCAATATACACCACTGTTCATTTCTCCGCATACAGGGCATGGTTTTTCAATACTATCAAAACCGGTACCGCACTCTTCGCAGAATATCGCATCTGCATCATTGACATGAGAACAGGAGAGACATACCTTTCCCTCTGTGGTTTCACTATATCTCTTCTGCTGCGTCTCACTCCGTTCCCTGTAGTTCTCTTCACTCATTTACAAACTCCATGATTACGTTTTACGCTGAATTGTTGAGGTTTTAAATTTCATTTCCGGGTCCGTAAAGCCGACCCAATAAATTCACCATTCTCCCATTCACCCTTTTGCACGGTTCCGTCAGCATAGGTCATTGTCCCCTGGCCGTTCTTTGCACCATCCCTGACTTCACCTTCGTACCTGTCACCCCCTGCATAATTAAGAACACATCTTCCATGAGTCACACCGGATTTCCATCCACCTTTATATACGCTTCCGTCAGCATAGTATAAAATACCGTAACCATCCATTTCATTATTAATCCATTCACCGTCATACTTCCCTCCACCTGCGTAGGTATATACCCCATGACCATGCCTGTTATTCTCTTTCCATTCACCCGTGTACTTATCCCCATCAGAAAAATTATAGGTACCGTGCCCGTGACGTTTGCCGCTTTTAAACTGGCCGAAATAACTGTCTCCATTGCTGTATTTCTCCATCTTTACATCTCCATCACCGGCAGTGAACTTACCGCTTTTTATGAAAGAGACAGCTTTATCACTTTTGATCTTTTCTGCTCTCCATTTATCATAATAGACAAAAAGCGGTATCATGAAGAGAGATGAAACCCCGGCAGTGCCAATTATCCCTGCTGCTGTGACCGCGGATTTATTTTCATGATAAAAATTTTCAGTTTTATTCCTGATAAATACAGTTAATACACCGGCAAGGGAGAACAGGGAGAGCATAACAGCTGGTATAAAGAAGAAAAGATAGTCATAACTGAAGTATGTTATATCCAGATCTTTTTTTCTGACAAAGCCTGTGTTAACGGTTTTCCCTGAATAAAATCTGACAGGGATCATATCCTGTTCTTTCAGCTCACTGATACCGGACTGCGACAGCGCAGGTTCTATCAGTACGAGGGTACCATTAATCAGAGTCCTCTTTTGCGAGGGTGTTTCTGTTTCATAAATATAGGACCATTTCTGCGGAACAGGAATCCTGGCATAGGGCGAAAAGTCCGGAAAGCTGTACACAGTGAACATAAGCCGGAGAAGGATATACAGCACAGCAGCAAAACTGATAATTGAAGCCGCACCCGCAGCGATGACCACTCTGCGGAGTCTCTGCGGGAGCCTTAAGACCTCCCTTATTTTTCTCTCACGTATATACTCGATATTTCCGGACAGGATTTCAGTCAGATTATTCCATGTCTTATCCATTGATATCCAGTCCATTTCAAAACTTTGCGGGATCTCCTGTCTCCTGAGCCATGTATAGAGAATTGAATTTCTGTTTATAAGTTCACTTACTGCTTTACTCCTTAAATCCTTCGGGATGTTTATTAAATCATCAACTCCCGACATCTCATAATCATTATCCGCAAAGGGTTTAATTTTATCATCGGCAAAGGAGAGATAGATATTGCTTACAACTGAAAGTCTTTTTGACTGGTCCCCCTCCCTTTTATAATTGGAAACCTGTTCCCTTATAAGAGGGGTTATCTTCTTATCGATAGTGTCAAGCCATGGATAGAGGTCTGATTTTTTCTCCTCCAGTATAAGGGTGGCCATTGATTCAGGATCTCTCCTTAAAATATCAATAAAATCATTTATGTTTTTCAGTTTTGTTTTACCATCTATTCTGCACGGAAGGTGCGGTTCAAGGAGATAAAGCAGCGTTGAAACCTTCAGGTCATCACTGACATCCGACTCCCTTATTGCAGTTATTTCATCACTGAGCCTGTCAAAGCCGGAACGCGCAGCCCACTTTTCAAGTTCTGCCCGCATGAGGATCTTTTTCGCAGTCTCCCTGTCTGAATCAAGGGCAGTCACAACCTCCTCCATTGAGCTTAATGTCCTGTTTCCGAATTTCAGCGGTTCAAAGTCCCTGAGAGGTGCGTTTTCAAAGACCGGAACATCCTTCCCTGCAAGCCACTGGGACACCTCCATGAATCCCCAGCGTTTATCATGACGCACAGTAAGGAGCCCCTGAATAAGTTTCTTCATACGCGGAGAGATATGTTTAGCTTCAGGGCGTGTGATGATATCCTCAATGATGCGTCCCTGAATTGTATCACGCATTATGTGCAGTTCACTCCTGCCGGAAAATATATTAACCCCGGTGAGAAGTTCAAAGACAGTTACACCAAGGGCGTAGTAATCCACCTCCGGGCCGATGAGTATCTTTGATTTGTTGTCATCCCTTGCAACACCGTAAAGTTCCGGGGCGGCATACCCCGTTGTCCTTGAACCGGTTGAGGTCATCTTCTTGCTCATCCCCCCCTCAACATCAAGGTCAGAGGATATGCCGAAGTCACCGATAATTATATTCATATCATCAATGCTTCTGCAAAAAATATTCAGCGGTTTTATGTCGCGATGAATTATACCTTTTTCGTGAAAATAATGGAAAGCATTCACAGTCTCTGCTACAATTTTCAAAACCTTATCCTCTGACATAGGGAGGTATTTAAATTTACCGTCAGGCCCCATATCAGCAAGAGTGCCCCCCGGAGCGTATTCCATTATTTCGAAAGACCTGTTTCTGAATTCGCCGAAATCATACAGCTTAATAATGTCAGGATGATTGAGGTTGCGGATCTTCTCCAGTATTTCCGTCTTAGGTTTCATGTTCGAGTGATAATACTTGATTACCACTATATCCTCCCCTTTTTTACCGAGGAATATCTCTGCTTCACCTGTTGCAACAGAGAGGATTGAAGTTACAGTATAGCCATTGATAATTGCCCCGATCAGATGCTCACCGGCAGCACTGTTATTTGTCGTACTCTGAACATTAAGATCAAAACCCGCTGTAGGTTTCGCGGCCTCGCTGTTAAGCTCAATACTCTCTGTGGAACCGGAATCCTCTTTATTTAATTCAAAACTTTCCGTTTTATTATCATCAAAATTCATATTATCAGCACCCCTGTCTTAAATCTTTTTGCTGCAAAAAATACGGATTAACTTCTAATTTCACGATCACCGTCTTCTCCATATATAAATTGCAATGGCAGCCAGTATGGCGCATACGATGGCGATATTCTTCCACAGCCCTGCTCTCTCTTTCTGAAGCTTTGCTTCAGCTTTCTGCAGAAGCCTCCTGGCATTGCTGTTATTCTTATCATAACTCAGTACCTCCCGGAGAAGTTTAACAGATTCACCGTATTTCTTTTTCCTGTAGAGGGAAAGTGCGTCGTCAATTCTCTTATAATTCATCTGTTTCTGTTGTGCCAGCTCTGCCCCTTTCTCTTTTTCCTCAATGAGATCAGACATCTCTGTAATCATAACACTGTTTTTATCAACAGCCGGATTTGATTTTAAAAAATCATCTATACCATTTTTTGCATCACCGAATTTTTTCTTTGCAATGAGAATGTTTATGTTGTTTCTTAGTTTTTTCAGCCCGGCAAAAGTCTCAGGAGAAAGCTGCTTTTCAATTGCTGCGATCTCTCTCGCTGTAATGATCCCGGACATTTCAGCAGCAGTTTTATTATTGCTGTCATAATCAAGAATCATTGCAACAGTCTTCCTTGCCTCATCCGTATTATTCTCTTTTAATTCAGCTTTCGCTTTTGAGACAAGCTCAACAGTCTGTTGTTCAATCCTTGTATTAACAAAACCCTGAAGCTGAATATACAGATTTGATTTAATCGTTTCTTCAGAATCCACAGACTCAAGGAGCTCCCTTGCCCTGATACTGTCGTCTGCCGCAATAGCAGTTGTTACACGGTGAATAGTGTATTCACGGTATAACAGAGAACCGGAATTAAAGAGGAGTAATAATATTCCGAACATTGCAGCAGGCCATAATACAAGAGTCCTTCTGTAAGCGATTACTGCAGCCCATGTGAAGAACACAATCTGCAGAATTACAATAATATAGATTTGCCAGTTGACTGCTATATGCAACGAAGAGGCAGCCGCTAAACACAGAACCGGAATCATGTATGCTGTATTATCGATCAGGTGTGTAAAAAATTTCTTTATCTCCATTATTACTGTCCTCCATTATCACACTTTACATACTATTGAGTGAATATCATGCCGGAATCTTCAGGCCATTATCCGGAATTCAGATATCATAATCACCTGCACGCGGGGATCGCTCCATCTGAGTATAATATAAATATAATTATTTCGTTAATAGAGGTTCTGCGCCGGAGCGTTCCCTGTTTCATAACAGACTCTATTCCGTAAAAAACTGGCCGGCTGTTAATTGAAAGTGTCTGATAAATTTTATTTAAAAGAATACAACTCATTTCATTAAGCAGAAATTTATCATACATTATTTCAATCTTTTTTTACATGTAATAATAACAATTAACAAAATCATAACAATCTTCACGTGAATAAAATAAAACATCAACCACCGGATGGACTCTTCTAATAAAAACAGGGGAAGAACAATTATTTGTGATAAAAAATTGACCGCATATCAATTATTCTCTCACTTCTACATGTGAAGTATAAACGACCCTGTAGGGGAACTCAGTCTCGGTGATGATGACGAATAACATAACATATCTGGTGCTTAATAGATAATCTTTCTTGACACAAAAGAAGACCATGAATTGGAATCAGCATATAATCAAAAAGCAATTAAGAGGATGCAGATGCGGAAGATCCCGGAAATACTCCCTGAGGAAGGCTTACTTGTAGGATGGTCCCTTGAACCTGGACATCGGAAATCTATAATCGGTTTCAGAAAGCCGGGACCGGAATTCAGTTCACCCGCGCTCTCGCTTGAACCGATTCTTGACACCGGTGAGGGGCACATAGTCACTATTGCGCCTACCGGAGCAGGTAAAGGTACTGGATGCATCATACCCGCGCTCATCCGTTACACAGGGCCAGTGGTTGTAGTTGATCCGAAAGGTGAGAACTACGCTGTCACAGCAGAGCGGCGTCGCGAAATGGGGCAGGAGGTTATACTTCTCGATCCCTTTAACATAACAGGTGAGGAGGTGCGTCACAGGTTCAATCCGCTTGATTTAACAGATCCATCTTCAGAGCGTTTTGTTGAGGACGTGGCCACACTTGCGGCCCTAATTGCAGCTCCGAATGAAAACGCCGTAAGGAATGACTACTTCTGGAACACCATGGGGAGAACACTGGTGAGCGCCGCAATCATTGATGTACTTACAATGTACGATTCTGAAAACGCCACTCTCCCCGCAGTGAGAAACATCATTAACAGCCCCATAGGTGTTCTAAAAGAACGGTCGGAAAAATGGCAGACATCCGACAACTACGAACTGAAACAGCTTACAGGTATACTTCAGAATCCCGCTGATGAAACCCTCGGAGGTTATATTGCATACGCCATTAATCACCTGGACTTTCTGAAAGGTGACCAGATGACCGAACATCTCTCATCATCCGACCTTGATCTGAATAAAATATATGACGGCTCAGCAATATCAGTCTACCTTGTTTTGCCGCCGGATAAACTTGACAGTCACTCTTCCCTGCTTCGACTCTGGATCGGGACCATTATAACAGTAATAACAAGAAGGAGGAAGCAGCCTGTTGTTCCCACACTTCTTCTGATTGATGAAGCTGCTCAATTGGGTACACTCCCTCAGCTGAGACAGGCAATCACCCTGCTCAGGGGATACGGTGTCAGGGTATGGACATTCTGGCAGGATATAAGCCAGCTCAGAAACCTCTACCCCAATGACTGGGAAACAATACTCAACAACTGCCGTGTACAGCAGTATTTCGGAGCCACCACAGGTATTGCCGCACAGGCAATATCTCATGTATCGGGCTTCGGCACAGAGCACGAAGTGAAGGACCTTGAAGCTGATGAACTTATACTCAATATAGCAGGGGATGAGCCGGTAATTGCGGCAAAACCGAATTATCTCTGGGACCCGCCATTTCAGGGCCTCTACCGGGATAATCCATATTACGCGGACATGAAAACAGAAGAGGAACGCATAGCACAGATCCGCCCTGTTTACCGTAAAACCAGTTCACCGGCAAAAAAGAAAAGGGCAAAAACCCTCAGGCAGGAGTCTATACTGGCCAACAGGATATTCAATCCGGTACAGGGTAACTGCTGGGAAAGGCTCAGCGTAGAAGAACGCGAAAAGTGCTTTGAACTTGCAGGAATTAAAAACCCTGATTTTATAAAAGACCCGGCTGTTCAGATAAGCAGGTGCGCGCTCCCCTTTTATAAAGATTACAACTGGTATGAAATTAAAAACACAAAGGCGACACCGGACAATCACGCTTATTATATAATGAGTAATATAAAGTGCCATCTTTTAAACGGGGAATCGGATGTACTTCATAACACCAATGATGAATTCATAGAGCTGAACCAGAGTAATGTTCTGCTGTATATGAAGTTTTTCTGTACAAATATCCACGGTGAGGGGGGGAGGTTCCTTGTGCTTGAAACCGCAGACGATATTGAATGGAGTGAGCCCCCTGATACAGCATTCCTTGCTGACCTTAAAAACCAAATACTCCCTCCGCGAATTAAAAGTTATGTAAGCGATAATGGCAGCAGCCACTGGATTATTGAAAGCGAGATTCTATATGAAACAGCAATCTTCAATGCCAACATAACAGTTTATAGTAACGGGATCGTTACCATGGATGATGATACACCTATTGCTGGTGATTTACCGGTGATTCAGGAACTTACGCGCCTCAAATATATAGGTTCTTTTGATGAAGAGGGAAATTTCACGCCGCTGAGGTAGGGAACAGATTTTTATGCCATTTATCAGCTCCAATACTGTTTTGCTATAATCGGTATTCTATACAGAATACCGATTATAGCAAAACAGGCCCTTCAAATGCAGATAAAATCTTCACAATCTGAAATTTTTTTTTTAAATCAATCACTCTCAAATCGTATAGTTCAATATCACATGTAAGGATAAATACTATGGCAAAAATGAATACACCATCTTACATAAAAACCCCGGGAGGGAGAATGGGTGATGCTGTATTTTACAGCATAAGAAACCGCACATATATGAGAACCTACGTTATCCCGCGAAATCCCCGTACAGAGGCCCAGCAGAATAACAGGTCGCTCTTTACGGAAGCCATGGCTTCATGGAAATCTCTCACCACTGAAGAAAAATATCTCTATAAAAGAAGAACAGAGTATATGAACATGCATCCACATAACCTGTATGTCAGGGAATACATGGCGCTTCATACTAAAGAATGTGGTTGTGAATCTGACAGTACCAGCGAGATGTATAATAAATCCATAAGAAAAGCAGGGGGGATATATAGAAGTTCCTTCAATTCTCCAATTGCTCTCCGTTGCTCCTCCGAAGCCTCTCCGTTAAGTCTTCAGAGAAGCCTCTATTCACACTCATTAATGCTGAAAACCTCCCCCGGATAATCCTGCACATAATCCCGGGCCTCTAAAAGTTATAAAAATAAGTAGCATCATCCCTGAGAATTCTCAAGGTACAGCCGCTTATTTTTATAATATTATGATTAATAATACTTATATTTTCACTCTTTTATGCCGAGAATATAAATACCGCGTAATACGGTCAGGAGGCTTATATGGATGCTGCATCTATAGGAGCTAATACAGCAAAAAGTATTGAACAGATGGGCGATCTTCTTAAAACAATCACTAATGCAAAATTCGGGATTGAAGAGAAGCTCATGAAAGCGGGTGTTACTGAAAAGGTTATGAATCCGGGCATGGGTGAAAATCTTGACATTACCATCTAACGAAAATGGAGGGGACTAAACCCCTCCATTTTTTTATTTATGAAAAATTACTCTGTAAGCCGCGTCTGTTCCCGGAGGGATTTCATCCAGGGGTTCGAACTTAAGTCCTTCAAGTTTCTCAGCTCTCTCTTTTACAGCTTTTGTAATAAGCACCTCCCATGCTTCAGCCATATCTTCACCGAGTTTGCTTGCGGCATTGACCTCTGATCCGAAGACATCCTGGTCGCCGATTCTCAGCATCCTTCCATAGCCGAGCCCCACACACAGAAGTATCGTTTCTTCAGCGGGCTTATCCATATTGTACTCCTTCAATACCTGCTGCATCTTTCTGGTGCTCTGAATCGCTTTGTCAACATTTCTGAAAATTACAAGGAGGCTGTCGCCTTCGCTTTTAAGAAGTATCCCGTCATGATCCTCAATGACCGGGACAAGAAGCCTTTCTGACTCATAAATTGTCTGAAGAAAATGTATTATGCCGAATTTTGCTACACCTCGCGAAAAACCTGAAAGATCGGTAAACATTACACACCACTCCTCACCGAAGAGGTCCCAAATCCTTTTATCGATAAGCTCCTTGTCCGCTCCGGGCTTCAGCCTCTCATCAATAAGCCGCTCAAGCCTGTCCTCTGAAGCGCCCACTGCAATTACTCTGCGGTATGCCATACTCCCCCCTCGCTGCCCGAATGTCGATTATTCAATATATTCTATATTACAGCATTATGAATAATATTTCAATATAAAGATTGCCGGTAAATATTTACCGGCGACCATCTTTGAAAGGATTTAATTATTTGCAATTTATTTCCACGCTCCATACCACTTTATGTAAAGCTGAATCATCTGCTCAATCTCGGATGACTGCGAAGAAGTAATATCCCGCGCGAGTTTTCTCAGTTCCCCCTTTTTGCTGTCAATTATCATACCTGACATCATAACAGCCATTGCATGGTGCTTAACCATCATTTCTATGAATGATTTATCAAAATCCGGGGAATTCTTAAGGGCATTCAAATCCATCTTCATATTCATCATCATTCCACCGCTGTTGTTCATCATGCCCATCTCCATCATCTGCCTGTGCTGGTTTTGCCCTTCCTTATTCTTCATCCCCTCTTTACCCATACCCATCTTCGGGACATCAGTTTTATACCAGTCTTTATACCATTTTGTCATGGCTGCAATTTCGGTATTCTGGGCTTTTATTATCTCACCGGAGAGTTTCTTAATCTCGTCCCTTTTTGATTTTTCAAGGGCAAGTTTGGCCATGTCAACAGCATCCTGATGGTGAGGTATCATATGTTCAATAAACATTTTATCCTTATCCATCATTTTCACAGATTTTGCTTTCGGATCAGAGGATTCTTTGACATTGGCTGAAGTACCTGTACCGTGTTCTTCATGCTGCGATATAACACCCGCAGACATTAGAAAAATCATCAATCCGCTTATTATTATTTTTTTTATCATAATCTTCTCCTTTTTCAATACTATTGTTTAATATGTCTAATTTGACTTTAAAAGGTTATAATTTAAACATGTAAAGCTTCTGGAAATTATTAAAACAGTATTCATCTTTTTAGATAAATCAAAAGATTTATTTAATATTATTTTGCATTTTCCCTTATAAGTAATTATAATAAAGTATTGATTAAAAGCTGTTTCAAAAAATGTGTTTTCCCCATGCTGAATCAGACGAATTTTTTTTATTTTTGGCACAAGAGTTTAAGCCATAAGGGGGCATATTATGGAGGATAGGATTCAACCGAGAGTAATATTTCATGTAAGTGCTTCTCTTGAATTCAACGGGAGTGATGTGAATGGCAATGTTGAAAATCTCAGCCTTAGCGGAATGCTGATAAATACAACAGACCCTGTACCTGAAAAAACAGAAGGGGAAGTTACAGTTTATCTCTCAGGTTCATCTTCGGAACTGAGTCTTAATATGAACTGCGAAGTTATCCGCAGAGAGAAGCACGGCGTTGCTGTCAAATTCACTAAAATGGATATCGACTCTTATATTCACCTCCGCAATATTATCGCCTTCAACAAGATTGATGAATATAAAATTATTAAGGAATTTGAAGAAGCGCATCCAGGTATACAGGTTTAAATAAACAGCAGATGATTAGAGATGAAATTATTAATCCGCGCAGCATAGTCGTTGTCGGGGGATCAAATGATATGTCAAAACCGGGGGGCACAGCCCTCCGTAATATTATTAATGGCGGGTACAGGGGAGAAATTTTCGTTATCAATCCAAGAGAAAAATCAGTGATGGGTTTGACATCCTGTCCCGATGCTGAATCTCTCCCGGATGTGGAATGCGCGATATTCGCCGTACCCTCAGTTTATGTACTACAAAATGCCGAGCCCCTTGCTCTGAAGAAAAACACGAAAGGATTCATTGTTTATTCAGCAGGATTCAGTGAAACCGGTGCTGAAGGTAAAGCTCTTGAAGAGAGACTCACCGGCATTGTGACATCAGTGAACGGCACACTCATAGGGCCGAACTGCACAGGTCTACTCTTTCCCGGCTTTGCAGCAGTCTTCGCAGGCCCCACTCCGGAGCTTGTACCGGAAGGTGCTGATTTTATTTCTGCATCAGGTGCTGTCGCTGTTTTCACTCTTGAGAGGGCTCTGCCTATGGGGATTCGTTTTGCAGGCGTAATAGCTGTGGGGAACTCAGCCCAATGCGGTGTTGAGGAGATTGTGCAGCACTGGGATGAATCCTTCAGTGATTCATCATCAAGGGTAAAACTTCTCTATATAGAACAGATCAAAAAGCCTGACATGCTGATAAAGCACTGCCGCTCGCTCAGGGAGAAAGGGTGCAGGATTGCAGCCATTAAGGCTGGAGCCACTGAAGCGGGTTCACGTGCTGCCCTGTCACACACAGGAGCCCTGGCCGGGCCGGATATTGCTGTTGATGCTCTCTTCAGAAAGTGCGGGATAACAAGATGTTACGGCAGGGAGGAGTTTATATATACTGCCGGCGTTTTAATGCACGGGAAGGCTCCCGGTAAAAATTTTGCTGTAATTACCCACGCGGGCGGGCCAGGAGTTATGGCTGTTGATTCACTGTCACATAACGGGATCAATGTGCCTGTGATTCAGAGCCCGGCATCAGTGAGGCTCAAACAGGAACTGTATAACGGATCTTCTGTTGCCAACCCTATTGATTTCATCGGAACAGGAACCGCAGAACAGTTGGTTAAGATACTGGACTTTATTGATAATGATGCACCGGAAATCGACAGTTCCATGGTAATCTTCGGGACTCCGGGATTATTTGATGTAACTCATGTATATAATCTTCTTGATGAAAAAATGAAATCATTACAGAAACCTGTTTTCCCGGTATTACCCTCTACTATGCTCGCTTCTGATGCAGTGGAGCATTTTACAAAACTCGGAAGAGTTTTCTTCCCTGATGAAGTAATGCTGGCAAAATCGCTTGCTGCTGTATCAGACACCAATGCACCTTTCCCCGATGCCGCGGCTTTAAATACGGAAATAAAAAAAGGAGACACAGCAAACATAAAAAAAATTATTGATGCCGCACCTGACGGATTTCTGAAGCAGGAGTGTATAAGGAAGCTGCTCTACTCTGCGGGAATTCCTCACACAAGGGAACTCTCTGTCAGCAGCCCGGATGAAATTAAATTTGCTGCTGCTGCACTGGGATTCCCCCTTGCAATGAAAGTTTCAGGGCCGGTGCATAAAAGTGACGCAGGGGGCGTGAAACTTAATATATCATCAGCGGATGAAGCATTAAAAGCTTATAGTTCACTGATGAAGATCAGCGGAGCATCCGGTGTTGTAATACAGGAGATGATTCAGGGAACAGAACTTTTCATCGGAGGAAAACGCGAGCCGGGGTACGGCCATATTATTCTCTGCGGACTCGGCGGGATATTTGTTGAAACTCTGAAAGATGTTTCTGCGGGGATTGTTCCTGTGGGGATAAATGAAGCTCTTGATATGATAAGGCGCCTCAGGGGGTATGAGATTATGAAAGGAGCCAGGGGTAAAGCCGGGGTCAGCGAAGAAAAATTCGCGGAGATAATAATACAGGTATCATCACTCCTTGAGGAAGCTCCGGAGATAAAAGAGATTGATCTGAATCCTCTCATTGGAAACGGAGAGATAATTCAGTCTGTTGACTGCAGGGTTTTTATTGATAAAACCTTAAATTAAATCCCTTTCATTATACTTTAAAAAAACCGACCTTGACTTTAAGTGTATCAGCCATAAGGGCTACCTGCTGACCTGTTTCAGCCATCTGTTCAGCGCCGGCTGCACTTGACTGTATAAGATCACTGATTGTAGAGATAATTGAAACGACTTCATCCATTGCTGTTTTCTGCTGACCTGTCCGTTCCTTTATCCCCTCTGACATCTCCATCATCTCAATGGCCGTAACATTGACTGTTTCATTTGCTTTTACCTGTTTTTCTGTTGCTGTAACAAGGCTGTTAATGATACCGTCAATTGATTCCACTCCATCAATTATACCGTTTATCTTGCTGTTGGCAGCTTCAAGTCTATGCATGCTGCGGTTTATCTCTTCAAAGTTCTTCTTTATCAGGGTGTTAATATCTTTTATGCTCCCTGCAGTCTGGTCAGCGAGCTTTGATATCTCATCAGCAACTACCGCGAACCCCCTCCCTGCTTCACCAGCCCTTGCTGACTCAATGGCCGCATTGAGAGACAGGAGGTTTATCCTGTCTGAAATTTCATTGATAATCATAATAATTTTATCCATTTCACCTGAACTGCTGCGGATAAGCTGCATGCTTTCATTCAGTTCAGATAAAGATTTCATACCTTCATCACTGTTATGCGCCATTGATGCCGTAATATCATGAGACCGGTTTATTTTCAGGCTTAACTCTTTTATTTCAAGTGTCAGTTCATTTATCTTTTCCTTAAGAGATGATAAGCTTACCGACTGCCTGACAGCAAGTTCTGCTATAAACTCAACCTCATGCGATACCTCCTCAGTACTTGCTGAGACCTCCTCCGCCGAAGACGCCTGGCTCTGGCTGTTTTCTGAAAAGCTTACAGTAGAAGAGGAAACTTCCGCAGAGACATTAGCGAGATCATCAGCTATCAGTATAACATCCGCTATTACATCCCTGATCTTACCGGTGAAAGTATTAAATGATCCGGCCAGTTCCGCCAGTTCATCTTCAGATTTCAGTATGATTCTCCGGGACAGATCACCATCTCCCCCGGACAACTCCTTAAACGCAGAAACAAGATCATTGAGCGGAACAGTCACATGTTTCCTCGCATAATATCTTGATACAAAAAAAGAAATAAAGGCCACCAGAAGAAAAACTATAACAGAGACCATAAGGCTTTTACGGATCTCCCTGCTGTAGTATGCCTCCTCCCTCTTTACGGTATCTTCAATCTGATCAATATAATTTCCTGTACCTATTACCCATCCAAAAGGCTCAAAACTCAACGAGTAACCGCGTTTCGGATATGGTACATCGCCATTCCCCTTAGTGAAATAGAAGTCGGTAAAGTCACCTCCGGGCTTACGCCCGTTTTCAATGATCTCCTTAATCAGGAGTTTACCTTTAATATCCTTTGAATTAATCCTGTTTTTACCTTCAATCTCAGGTTTGTACGCATGCATGACATTTGTTCCATCATAGGTATCAATCCAGAAATATCCATCCGAGCCGTACCTTATATACCGGACAATCTCCTTCCCCTGGTACTCAGCTTCCTCAATTGTTATCTTACCCGTTTTGTGAAGTCTGTAAACTCCATCAAGCATTGTTACAACATTCTCAACCTGGTGCTTTATGTCCTGGTCGTATCTGTTCAGGAGCACACTCCGGAATTCGGCAACACTCTCACGCTTTAAAACAAGGGAACTCCATACATGATAGATCTGAAACAGAAGGAGAGACACAAGACAGCTTGCAGCTGTAACGATAATAATTTTTTTTTCTATTTTCATACGCTTCCTCTATGCCCGGGGATGATTCTATTTGATCATTATTTATTCTTTATCCAGAGACGCCCCGGCTGCCCTGAATAATGCGCATGAATATTCAGAGCAAATCCTCATCGTACAAAAACGATTCTACTCTGCCACCCTGCAATAGACATGCTATTATTAATGATGTGTTTTTTTAAATAAAGGTAGTGTAAAGAAAATATCAAATTGCTGATATTATAACTATAAAATTTAACAGGAATGACATATACATTGTATTACAGTTTTTTATTTTTTTCTTTTACCAAAGCATCACGCTTTTTTTTTGTTTTAGGCTTCATCACCGAATACCCGAATGTTCCCAGCTCCTTTGTGAGTCCGTAATATGACCCGTGACTGTAACATATAGGCTTCGCACTCTCAAGCCTGAACTTACCTGATTCATCTATATACTGCTCATCAACATTAACAGCTACTACCTCTGCGAGGAACATATCGTGTGAACCAAGTTCAATTATCTGTGTGACACGGCATTCAATGTTTACAGGGGATTCATTTATCAATGGTGCTTTGACAACAGATCCAGGCTGCGGAGTAAGACCAAGGTAAGTGAACTTATCCACATCTCTGCCGGAACGGACACCGCAGAAATCTGTTGCAAAGGCAAGTTTCTCTGTTGTGAGATTGATGACAAACTCACCTGTATCTTTAACTATATTGTATGAATGCCTCTCCTTCCTGATGGAAATATATGTCATAGCCGGAGCTGTGCACACAGTGCCTGTCCATGCCACTGTAAGTATATTATATGAAGAGGTTTCGCTTCCGCAGCTGACCATAACAGCAGGGAGAGGATAAATCATTGTACCGGGTTTCCACTGGATTTTAGACATACATTTACTCCATTGATTTACAGATAGAAAGAATATTACTCTGTCATACCCGCGTAGGCGGGTATCCAGAACTTTAAGAATGATTAAAATTAGAAGCTTGTTTTAAAGAAAGGATTTTTTTCATGTTGCTGAAATATTTAAGTTCTCAATTGTTCCCTTACTAATAGATTCCCGCCTACGCGGGAATGACGGCGGATTGATTCAGAACTTCGACGCAGTATACACTGCCCTTGCTATCTGCGAAAGCGGCAGCACCTTGTCAACAGCATTAAGTTTTATCGCCTCCTTAGGCATACCGAAAACAACACAGGACTCCTCATCCTGGGCGATATTGTAGGCACCGGCTTCCTTCATCTCCCGCATCCCCTTTGAACCGTCATCACCCATTCCGGTCATGATTACACCGATTGCGTTTTTACCGGCGAAGTGTGCAGTTGATCTAAAGAGTACATCAACCGACGGCCTGTGCCTTGTTACAAGGGGGCCATCTTTTACTTCTACATAATACTGCGCGCCGCTCCTTTTGAGCAGCGTATGCATGTTGCCCGGAGCAATGAGCGCCTGTCCGCGAAGGACACTGTCGCCGTTTTTGGCCTCCTTTACACTTATACTGCACAGTGAATCAAGCCGTTCAGCAAAGGCTCTGGTAAAATTTTCTGGCATGTGCTGTACAATAATAACACCGGCAGTATCAAGAGGGAGATCAATGAGAAATTCACGCAGAGCTTCGGTTCCTCCGGTTGATGCTCCAACCACCACTACCTTATCGGTAGTCTCTGTAAGCACACTTTTTTTTACTTTAGGCATGATTACATCAGCGGTATATTTCGGTGTCGCCTCAATTGCCATAGCGGGATTCACTTTCTTTAACCTGGCTGATGAAGCCGCCCTTATTGTATCTGTAATTCTTATGCGGGACTCTTCAAGAAACTGTCTGGTACCCATCTTGGGCTTCGTTATAATATCAACAGCTCCGCTTGAAAGGGCTTTAACTGCGGAGTCTGAACCGTCATCAGCAAGACTTGAACATATTATAACAGGTATAGGGTGCTGAGCCATGATCTTCTGGAGAAATGTAAGCCCGTCCATACGGGGCATCTCTATATCAAGAATAATTACATCAGGGATTTTCTCCGCGATCTTTTCCGCTGCGCAGTACGGGTCAGAAGCTGTTGCTATAACTTCAATGTCCTTTTCATTAGAAAGCAGCCCGCTTATTGTCTGTCGCACAACAGCGGAATCATCTACTATGAGTACCCCGATTTTCTTTTCCATCGGCACAACCTCCGGTTACCGGATTATCACATTTAATATACTCAAGGAAGGTCTTACCGCTTCCCGGGTGAAAAATAATTTTTCTTGCCTTTGTGCCGCCGGTGTCCTCGGCAGAAATTTTCAGTTTCTCTTTTTCAATAATACTTTTTATCATTTCAATATTCTTTTTCCCTACGGATGCGGATGTACCAGAAGTGAGTGACTGAAGAACATCCCCTCCTCCGAAAAGCATTAGCCGCGTCCGGGTAATATCAATGCCAAGATCAGACATCCTGTTTTTAATATAATAGAATGAATAATCAACATAATCCGGGTCCGGTGAGACCGGAGGTGAATTTTTTATCACCCGGTTTTTTTCAATATACTCGGGGAGCAGTGCATGAAAAATTCCTCCGATCCTCCGCTCCGGAGAATACACAGTGAGAGATACACATGACCCCAGCACTGTTACAATGGGATTTTCATCCGCGGTTACAATAATCTGTCCTGGATGAAGGAAATAATGTTTTTTCAGTCCCAACGATAAGCTCATGTTCAGATCCTTCTGTACACTGTAGGTTCAACGCACCTTAAAGGGAGGTCATACCCTGCCATTGTTTCTGAATGCCCGATAAACAGATATCCGTTTTTCGAAAGATTTGACGCAAGCTTTCTGATAATGTCTTGCTGGTTCTCCCTGTCAAAATAGATCAGAGCGTTTCTGCAGAATATAATATCAAATTTTTCACGGAAAGGGTATGATTTATCCATAAGGTTCATCGGGATAAATTCAGCATTGGCGCGGAGTTCCGGTACAATTCTCACCAGTTCCCTCTTTTCGTTTTTTCCTCTCATAAAATATTTTTTCATATATTCATCCGGAAGCTTGCCGACCCTCCCTTCTCCGTAAACTCCACGGGCGGCAGAGGCGAGCACCTTGGTTGAAATATCTGTGCCTGTTATGCGGTAAAGGAATGACCTGTAATTTTTTCTGCGCCTGAACTCCTCTATTGTTATTGCAAGGGTATATGCCTCCTCGCCGGTTGAACAGGCCGCGCTGAGCACACGGAGAGCCCGCTTTGTGCCCGCTCCCCCTGACTCGCTGAGTTCGGGGAGAGCCCTGGAGTACAAAAAATCAAAATGCTGCGATTCTCTGAAAAAACTTGTTTCGTGGGTTGATACAAGATCTGCAAAGATAAGGAATTCATCAGCACCTTTTGCTGACCTTATAAAACTGTAGTATTCAGCATAGCTTTTACATCCCAGAAGGTTCAACCGCTTTGAGAGCCTGCTGGTTAGAAGAATTTTTTTTACAGCGGGCATTTTTATTCCGAACTCGCTCTCGATGAAGGAGCTTATTTCAATCCTTTCCCGCTCGGTCATCTTTATATTTTCCAGCGCGTCCATATACCCGCCTCTCTTTTATTATAAATTATGCTATCCCGCAGCTGCAGCGCTCTCCTGCATAGACTCCCCCTGAAGCAGTTCACCTGCCCCCGCCTCAAAATGTTCCCTGGCTATTGAAAGTTCATCCTCGGAAAAAACCCTGTCAACATTAAGGATTACCACAAAATCATCACTCTGTTTGCCTATGCCATTAATAAGATCCGCGCTGAGCCTCATCCCCACCTTGGGCGGCGGTTCAATCTGGTCCTTCTCAAACCTGAGTACCCCCTTAACAGCATCAACCAGTGCACCCACAACAGCCATTCCATCCTCGTAATTTGCTTCAACAATAATAATGGCACTGTCATCTGTGATGACTGATTCGCTCATGCCGAATTTCTGTCTGAAGTCCATTACAGTAACAACGCTCCCCCGCAGATTGAGCACGCCTGCGATATAAGCCGGTGTGCAGGGTATGGGAGTGATCTTTGTGTATGAAAGGACCTCCCTTGTCTTAAGCACATCGAACGCAAAATACTTCCCATCAAGCATGAATGAGAGGTACTGGGCGCTTTCACGTGTTTCATCTCCTGTCATATAATCACCCCTTTAGTTTATCCTTTCAAACTCTGAATCCTCAGAATCACCCATATTCAGAACAACTCCGCTATGTTCATTACCCGTTCCTCCCCCTCCGAGAGGCAGAATCTGTTCATTAACTTTTTTCCTGCCATTACCGTTTCCATTTCCATTGCCGTTTCCTTTTGCTAAGGGCGCTGAATAATCCTTATGATGCAAATCAACGTGCGGTGTTATTATATGGGGATTATGGTAACTCGCGAAAGCCGCTCCGGCATTCATGGAAGAAGTTGTTTCAAGTGTTTTTAATCCTGTCTTAAGAAAGTTGATTGCCTCCTGCATATGCACAGTCTGAGCGGAAAGCTCTTCCGCTGTGGCAGCAAGTTCCTCTGCACTTGATGCATTCTGCTGCACCACGCTGTTAAGCTGCTGTATAGCAGTATTAATCTGCTGCGCGCCATTCGCCTGCTCGCCGCTGGCTGCATTAATCTCAGCTACAAGCTCCGAGGTCTTCTGGATGTCAGGAACAAGTTTCTGAAGCATTTCACCTGCTTTCTCCGCGATACTTACGCTTGAGCCTGAAAGCTCGCTTATCTCAGCAGCCGCTACCTGACTCCTTTCAGCCAGTTTCTGGACTTCACTTGCGACAACTGCAAAACCACGGCCATGATCGCCGGCCCTTGCCGCTTCAATAGATGCATTCAAAGAGAGAAGGTTCGTCTGTCTCGCGATCTCCTGTATAATTGAAATCTTCTCTGCTATATTTTTCATAGCCTGCACTGTATGACGCACGGCCTCACCGCTCTCCCTGGCATCTGTAGCGCTCTTCGAGGCTATGCGTTCAGTCTGACCTGCGTTGTCCGCATTCTGCCTTATAGTGGCAGTCATCTCCTCAACTGCTGATGATATCTCCTCAACACTTGCCGCCTGTTCATTAGCACCCTGTGACAGCTCTTCTGATGAAGAGGATATCTGTTCACTCCCGGCGCTTACATTGCTTGATGATACCTCAATTGAATTGACAACATTCAATATTGAACGCGTAAGAAAAAGAGCAATTGTTATGGAAAGCGCAATAGCTGCAATAATCGAGATAATCATTATTATTGAAATGAGCCTGGCAACAGACTGGCTGCTTGTATATGCGGCAGAGGCCTCCTGCTGATTGATTTTGATTATCTCCTTTAGTGCCGGGGAAATTTTCTCTGTAAATATAGGAGCCGCAATATCAACAATTTTATTGACCTCGGCTATCTCCCCTCTTCTGGAATACGGGAGTAATTCATTAACAGCTTCTTTATATTTTGCAATAGATTCGTGCAGAACTACAGTGAGGTCACGCTCTTTCTGATTTTTTGCAATATTCTTATATGTATCAATATCCTGGATAAAAGATGCATATATACTGTCAATTGCCTTTTCATGTTTCAGCTTCTCCTCCTGTGTGGGGACAGTCATGTGCTTTAAGATGTTTACCCGGAGAGAAAGCCCCTTAATTTCGAGCTCTTCAGCAAGCCTTATTCCTTCAAGGTTGTTAGTATAAAGATTATTCAGCATGCCGTCTATTCTGGATGTGCTGAAAATACCCACAAGCCCGACAACCAGTGTCACTGCCGCTGCCAGAAAAAATGTCGAAAGCAGTTTTGCTCTTATACCCATTTTCATAAAACACTCCTTATATTTGTTTAATGCCTGATCATATTTTCAGGCACACTACCTTTAGCAGCTCCACTCATTGAACGTACAATACAGTGAGCGTCAAGTATGAGCGCCACTGTCCCGTCTCCAAGTATTGTCGCACCTGCTATCACATCAATATTACGGCTCCCCCTCCCCAGCGGTTTAACAACGGTCTGGTATTTACCTATAACCCTGTCCACGAGAAAGCCGTATCTCTCTTCCGCTATCTCAGATATTACAATCTGCGGATAAGCAGCCTCTTTATCATCAAATCCGAAAATATTTCTCAAATCGATACAGGGAACAATATCGCCGCGAAGGTTAATCATAAAATTACTCCCGTCATCCCGTTCTGTTGATGCTGAGAAGTCGAGACATTCCCTGATGTTGGTAAGATTAAAAATATAGGGACTCCCTCCCAGTTCAACCATGAATCCGTCAATTATCGCGAGAGTCAGAGGGATGGTGAGACTTATAGACGTTCCTGTCCCCTCCACGCTCTCGACAGTGATATTGCCTCTTAATTTTTCAATGTTTCTTTTTACCACATCCATACCGACACCGCGGCCGGATATATCTGTAGTCACTTCTGCCGTGGAAAATCCCGGCTCAAAGATCATGCTGTTTATCTGCCTGTCATCCAGCTCTCCGGGCGGGAGCAGATCTCTTTCAATCGCGCGTGCTTTAATCTTCTCTCTGTTGAGCCCCCCTCCGTCATCTGAGATCCTTATGACTACATTAGCCCCCGCATGTTCAGCAACAAGCTGTATAAGGCCTGTTTCATCCTTTCCCAGTTCAATTCTCTTTTCAATAGTTTCAATTCCATGATCACATGAATTTCTTATGATGTGCATCAGCGGATCCCGAAGAGCCTCAATGACATTTTTATCCAGTTCCGTCTCGCCACCTGTAGTAATAAGCTTTATTTTTTTACCGAGAGTCCCTGAAAGATCATGCACAAGTCTGTGGAAGCTGTTGAATGTTTCAGATATCGGCACCATTCTTATACTCATGGTGTTATCACGCAGTTCATTTGTCAGCCGCCCGAAACTCTCCGCGATGGACATAAATTCAGGGACCCTTGATGCTGCGGATTCCTGGTTAAGCCTCGCCTGAAGAGTAACAAGTTCACCAACAAGGTTAACCAGTGTGTCGAGCTTTTCGTTTTTAACGCGAATCGAAGTAGTATCTGCCCTCCTTCTGTCAAAGGCAATTTTTTCCTGGCGGGCATCCTGTTTAGATCTCCCCTCCATAAGTGAAAGCATTGGAGAGACCTTCTTCTCAATCCCCTCTCTCTCCTCTTCGTTGCGGAAAAACGCGTTATTGAGAAAAAACCCGTCCCTGTATTTTATTACAACCTCAGCGTAATCCTCTGTAAACATGAATACATTTTTAATATCGAAAACATCTTTTGATGTTTCAAGGTCAACCACCCAGCTCAGATAGCACTGTTCAGGCTCTATCTCGTCAAAATCAGGAATAGAGGATATATCAACACGCACCTTAAAATCGCCAAGTGCCGAGAGTTCGGAGAGCATAGGCTCAATCTTAATTCCCCGGGAAAGGATGTCCGGGGATGGCATGAACACAATCCTGTACCTCTCCACGGAATCATTGACTGCGTTGCTTCCCGATACATCTGCACATGCGGAGGGGATAACTTCCGGGACATCCTTTATCTCATGCGTTTTTTCATCACATGAAATATCCCCTGTTATTTCCCTGACCTCCTGAAGAATATTTTCGCGCAGAGCTTTCTGCTCTTCATTATCAGAACCATCAAGAAGAAACTTCATGCAGTCCTTTGCTTTCAGCGAAAGCCGGATGATCCTCTCGTCAGCGCTGAACCGCCCTTTTCTCATGCAGTCAAATAAATTTTCCAGATCATGGGTGAAGTTTGCAAGGTCTCTGTAACCGCACATGCTCCCTGAACCCTTGATTGTATGCAGTGCCCTGAATACAGTATTGATAAGTTCACTATCCGAGGGATTACTCTCAAGTTCAATAAGGGGCATCTCCATCTGGGACAGGATCTCAGCAGCCTCCTCCCTGAAAACATCTCTCAACGCTTCAACATCCATCTGCCCCTCCTTCAAAACTCAGGATACTGCGGACATTAATACCGCAAATAGCAGCAGTCTTCATGAATGCGGTTTCTCCGGAACAGTTGACAAGCACCAGTTCCCTGTTTATTGATTTAAGCTTGAAATGATAAGATATAAGGAGCTGAATGAATGTGAAATCAGTATCAGAAACAGTGGCAATGTCAAACCTGTAGAGGTTCACCGGTTCACGAAGCAGCTTTATCAGCCCGTTTTTTATTCTTGATATACTCCGCACAGTGGTGTCCCCGTCAAAGGAGACCAGGATTGAATGGCTGTTTTTTTTACATGTCAGTAATGCCATAAACACCGATCCGCTGGTTACACAGCTTATATTATAAATCCGTTCAAGACAGTAATCCCGTAATTAACCCCGATAATCCGGGACTCATTGCGGCATAGACCATCACTAATAAATATTGATGCATCCTACTCTTCTGAAAAATCAGTTAAAAATAAAGAATGATCAAAAACCTGCCAAATGATAACCCAATTTATAAAAGAATAGTAGCGAAGTGTATAAAAAACAGGTGTTTTTATTGCTATTAAACAGATTAAATACCGATTAAGTGTTTTGATTATATGTTCTTATAAGCAAAACACTTAATGATTTGTAGGAGGAAGTGTTACAGTTGACAATGTAACAACGAGGCCGGTTCAGTTAAATGGAACAGGACAACATATAGTCAAAACTTTCATTTTCCCGTGCATATATTCAGATTATACATGGGAGGGCACGGCCCGCCGGAGAGTATGCTCCCCTCAATTTCTGAACCGATTTTATAACCGGCGGCTTTGAAACATTTATTAAATTCATTCTCTTCAAAAATTAAATCTCTCTTAAAAAAGCCATCAACTCTGACACGATAAAAAATCTTATTATTCTCATTTATCATTTCAACGGATCTGACTGTGACAATACCTGTCTGAGGCGGTTTATCCCCGTAGGTACATTTGCCGATAGGGCGCGGACATCCCGTGAAGCTGAGTATAACTACAGAAAATAAAACTAAATAAATAATAGAATAAAAGCATCCGGGTTTCATAAACTCCTCCAGTGACAATCTCCTCAAATTATAAAAGAGATATTAAAAAAGTCCAGCAGTTTCACACAGTTATTTATCACTGCCGTAAATCAGTTTAAAAGTAAACAGTGAACTTCAGGTGCTTCCATGGATCTGATACTAAAACATCTTAAAAGTCAGAAGTGTCACGATATCCTTATAACACACTACATAAGTATAAGAAAAAAATTAGCTCAACTTCAGTTATCGGGTATCATTTACAAATATAAGTAGTATTTTTCATAATAAAATTGACAAACAGTAATCATTATGCTTCATTAAAACTTAATTAAACGAACAGCAGGAGGGCTCAAGTGGCAGGTAAATTTGAAGTGTATAAAGACAAAGGGGGCAAATACAGATATCGCCTCAAAGCCGGCAATGGTCAGATAATATTGACAGGGGAAGCGTATAATTCAAAAGATGCATGCCTATCCGGTATTGAATCTATTAAAAAGAATTCACAGAAAGATACAGCGTTTGAAACTTATGAAGATAAAAAAGGGGGGTTCCGCTTCAGGATGAAGGCCGCTAATGGTGAAATTATCGGCCAGGGTGAATCGTATACAGCGAAGTCAGGATGCACCAACGGTATTGCGTCAGTTAAGAAAAACGCTGCTGATGCAAAAATTGTAGAAGTATAATAATTTATATTCATGACATTCAGTGGTTCCTCCTGTTGTTATGGGACCACTGAAATATAATACCTCTATAATCTATCCTCACAAAATCAATGAAGACTTATTATCCCAAGAATAAGTGCCACCATTCCGAGAAACACTGATATTATACTTATAAAGGTTGTTGTCCGCACAAGAGAATCAGGCGCATTAAGAAGCGCCCTTATTTTTTTAAAAGGATTCCGTGATTTCTTAATCTCAAGTTCAACTCCATCCAGCGAATTTTCATCAAGCTCCAGCAGCCTCCTGTAATGCCTGCATAATACTATTGCATCACCTTCAGTTATCTGATGCTGAGTTGCTCCTTTAAAACGCCACTCGGATGTTGTATTGTAGAACATCCTGTAGTAGTCATCAATAGCTCTGACCCATACATATATTCTTTTCTTTTTTCTTCCATTGTGATGTGATATACAGACAAAATCATTGAATGAAAGCTCCGGGTGATCTGTTATGTAAACATCATGGTCCCTGTAAAGCTCAGAAAGCTGACGGTGTATGCGGAAACTGCCGCGGATCATTTTAAATTCCTCCATAAAACATTATTTGATGACAATAATGCGGAGCGTTTAAATTTAAAATACTGATATTTAACATATCAGGTTACATACCTGTAAAATAACAGTTCTGAGAATAGCAAGAATTTCCATTTATTCATGTTATTAAAGAATGTGTTTTAATATAATCACTACTATCAAACATTATTACCGGATGATATTATACTTTTATAATGTAAAACAAGGTTACTCTGCATGAATCCCTTTGACTGATAAAAACTGATTGCCGGAGCATTACGCATGTCAGCTCCAAGCTGCATCCTCACAGCATGCTCCTCTCTTCCCCACTTAATAGCCTCTTCAAGAAGCATAGAACCTACACCCTGACCTCGAATATCGGGCTCAACATAAAGGTCCTCCAGAAGTATAGAAATACCCCCGGCAGCAGTGGAAATAATTTTCTGAAGATTCACCATCCCCACGGGCCTCAGACCACATTGAGCAATAAAGATAACCCCTCCGGTAACCCCGGATATAATCATCTCAAGCCCGGTTTTCTGCTTATTCGAATCTGAAGTGAAATCATCTTCAATGGAAAAAAGATCTTTCAGCATATTGTTCAATGCTTTTATATCACAGAGACCCGCTTTTTTAATTATTATATCCATACCCTCGCCACATCATTATCATATACCGGAAAGAAGAAATTTTGCTGATATTCTGTTTATTATATTCAGATAGCTTTTTATAAAAAGAACCGTATAATCGTTACCGTAGCTTTCATCGTAATAAGACCTCCCTTCATATTCTGCGGTCAGGTAAATGCATTCAGAACCGGGGGGAGCACTCCCTGCTCCGGAAAAGGAGTAGCTTATTATTTCAAGCTGCACTTTGAAAAGAATTTTCAACACACTAATAGCCGCGCCGATCAGTGTTTTCTCCGTGGCTTCGGCCTTTCTATATAATCCAGTGATTGAAGTAACCTCAAGAGTAATGCCGTAACCTTTATCGGAGGATTTTAATTTTGAATACCAACAGTTTTGTAGATACCATAATTCACAATTGGTTAAACCCTCTTCATATAGCTGTGTAAGAAGATTAGTAACCGGGACATTCCTCTCCTCATCAGCAAGTGTTTTTAATTCATCAAGTATACCGGTTTCTTCAGCCATGTATAAATAATCTCCGGTCAGTTCTCTTACGCACGCATTGTATCCGCTGATACCTGAATGACGGGAGAGAACAAGGCGATGAGGGGGGAGGCCGAATTGTTCAGGAGAGAGAACTGAATATGTTGAGGAAGAAACAAGCATTCCATTC
Organism: Spirochaetia bacterium UBA5763; assembly: GCA_002418835.1. Lineage (GTDB taxonomy): Bacteria > Spirochaetota > UBA4802 > UBA4802 > UBA5550 > UBA5550. The sequence continues at coordinate 41,325 of DIEX01000030.1, forward strand.
TGATGTATTCCGGAAGTATGCGCAAATGCATTTCTGCCCGCTACAGGTTTGTTAGGTGATATCGATATACCGGTAAACGCGTTTATTGTTCTTACTACTTCCGCAAAATGTTCCATTTTCAGGGAAGTACCAATACTGCTGAAATAATCCCGCCTTGACAACAGCACTGCCGCCAATTCCTCCATCGGAGTATTGCCCCCGCGTTCACCCATGCCGAGGAGTGTTACTTCAGCCTGGGCTGCTCCCGCAGACAAACCTGCAAGTGTATTAGCCAGAGCCAGTCCCAGATCATTATGGCAATGGACACTGAGACGGGCACTACCATTTTTAAAAGCCCGGACCTCCCTGTGCAGCATATCTATAAGCGAATGGAACTCGGAAGGATATATATAGCCCACAGTATCAGCGATATTTACTATATCAGCACCTGCCCTGGTTGTCATATCGCAGAACTCTGCGAGGAATTCCGGTTCTGTACGTGTTGCATCTTCTGCCCCTATTTCAACAAAATCAGCGTACTCTGATGCGAACTGTACTGCATCAACTGCAATTCTTATAATTTCACTCCTGCTCTTACGGAGTTTGACTCTCCGGTGAATTGGTGAAGTGGCTATTGATGTATGAATATACCTGACACGGGCATTTTTGATTGCGTCTCCCGCTTTCTTGATATCGTCGAACTTTGCTCTTGCCATTGCTGATACTGCAGCTGTCTGCAGACTTTCAGCAATCCGCTGAACTGTTGAGAACTGACCGGGTGATGAAGCGGGGAAACCCGCTTCAATAATGTCGACACCCATTCTTTCAAGATACCCTGCAATTACAAGCTTCTGCTCCGCGCTAAGTGAATAGCCGGGGGACTGATCCCCATCCCTCAAAGTGGTGTCGAGAATGATAATTTTTTTTCTTCCCAATTTACTACTGCCCGGCCTGATTGATATATGCTTCAGATTTATCAAATACTCTTTTCATTACATCGAGAAAAAACGGTACATCTGTCACCTTCATATCCTCACAAAAGATAGACTCTTCATGACAGATCATCTGCATCCTGTCCATTCGTTCCATGTCACTGACCAGGGTTTCGTCAAATGCCAGTATCTCTTTTGCTTCACCAGCCATTGCGGACAATGTATTGCTATACGGGAGTTGGCCATGCTTTGAAAACACAGCCATAAGTATCTTTTCAATTGCCATTGCAGCTACATTATAGATTATATCAGGTTTAAAAATCTCCGGACGTTTTAATGATCCTTCGGCTGTGTTCCTGTACTGCATGCCCTGCGTAAAAAACTCCACCCACCGGTTTTCAATCAGTTGTTTTTCCACTGTCACTGCCTCAAAAACTCTCTCTTTCATGAAACTCTCCTTGCAGCCGCATTTATGACCGCTGTTCTTCCGTAGCATCCGCTCTTATGCGTTACATCACTTTCAATAATTCCCCTGTCAAGCTTCAGCACCCTGTCTGCGAGGCGCACAACCTCCGCACGATCATGGGACACCATCATCACCGTAAAATCAAAAAGTTCTCTCCATTTAACAAGCTCGGCATGAAACAGCCTCTTTGTATCAGCATCAAGAGCCGAGAAGGGTTCATCAAGCAGGAGAAGTTCCGGCTCTCTTGATACTGCCCTGAGAAGAGCACACCTCTGTTTCTGGCCGCTTGAAAGCTTTTCAGGATATAGATCCGCCACACCATCGAGTTCCGCCATCCCTATGAGCTCATCGGTTTTTTTTATATCATTACACGCATAAAAAATATTCCGCCTGAGAGTCATATTCGGGAAAAGGGCATAATCCTGGAACACAAAGCCTATCCCTCTTTTTCTTACCGGAAGCTTTTTCTTTTTTAATGTATCGAGCCAGACTTCACCACCGCACCTGATGAAACCGGAATCAGCGTCAGACAGCCCGGCTATACATCTGAGCAATGTAGTCTTTCCGCTCCCGGATACTCCGGTTAACGCGGTGAATGAGCCTTTATCAATACTGAAACCGACATTCAAAGCCATCTCCCCGCATGCAGAGACAAGTTTTTTATTAATCTTCACATCAATCATCAGAGTACCTCTCTTTTACTGTTCCTGAGCATATAAATTATCAGAAGCATTGCCATACTCACTGACACCAGTATCCCTGCATATATATTCGCCTCAGCATAATTCATCATTTCAACCTTTTCATAGAGAGCAATCGAAGCAACCCTTGTCTCTCCAGGTACAGAACCGCCTATCATGAGAACAATTCCAAACTCCCCCATAACATGAACAAAAGTCATCATTACCCCTGTCAGCAGCGAAGTTTTAATATTCGGCAGCATTACATGCATGAGTGTTGAAATACGGGACTTACCCAGTGTAAATGATGCTTCAAGCATTGATCGCCCCAGTGATACCAGGCCATCCCTGAGCGGCTGAATCATGTAAGGCATTGAATGTATTACTGAAGCTGTTACAAGCCCCGTAAACGAAAAAAGAAGTTCGACACCGAACAGTTCCCTGACAATTTTTCCTAATCCGGACGATGGGGAAAACAGGATCAGCAGATAGAACCCGATAACCGTGGGAGGCAGGAACATAGGGAGAGTGACAACTATTTCAGCCAGCACCTTCCCCCTGAAATCAGCGTAAGCCAGAATCAGCGCCACAGGAATACCTATAGAAAGAAGTATGATCGTTGTAACTGTTGCAAGCTTCAGACTTGTTATAAAAGGGAGCCATTCAATTCCTGAATTCATCAGTTTAGTCCCTGTTATTCAATCAGATACTGTTCAGCAGCTTTACCCGCTTCAAGGGAATCAAGAATATCATCAATTGCCGATTCATTCTCAACTTTACCGTACCACCAGTTGCCGGGATATATAACCATTACCGGCCCCCTGTCACAAACTTTGAGACATCCGGTGCTTGACACAGATACTCCCGCAAGCCCCCTGTCAGATATTTCATTCTCCAGATACTGCATCAGGCCCATAGATCCTTTTTTGCTGCATACCCCCTGTGCCTCACCTGAGACCCTGAAGCTTCCGCATACAAATATATGGTGTTCCGGTTTTTTCATTTTAATAATCTCCTTTATTATTCTATCCCTCTCCGTCCCCCGCACTCCGGAGAAGCAAAGCTTCCACATAAAAATTTATTCACTATACTTGGATAGTCAGGGAGGGGTTTCATCCGCATCCCATCCCTGTCCCACCGCAGGAATTCCCTGCGCTGCATCGCCCTTCTGTGCGCAGAAGTATTGCAGGAACATTTCTTCCGGAAAAAACTGCCCCCATCCCCTCCTCTGCAAGTCCCTCCATTGTCACCACCCTGATCCCCCTGGATTCAAGAACCTGCACCGGCGATTGTCCTGAACCGCTCACAAGTACTGCCCTGCAGTCGTGAAGCATATCAGCCATCCGGTTCCATCTTTCATCACCACCACCCACAGGTGGTGTCTTTCTCCTCCCGATAAGTTCAATCTTCCCGTTATCTGACGAGAATATCCAGAGCTGATCAGCTTCACCGAGATGCTGGTTTACGAAAAGCCCTTCCATAGTGGCAACAGCTACATAGGGTTTTTCAGAACCATGTTTCCATCCTGATGCCTCACTTAGAAGTTTCGTTATCTCTTCAGGATTCGATTCACCCAGCATCCCCGCTGCGTCAGCCCTGCACCTCTGACAGTGCGTCATCTGTTTTATATATTGTGAAGCATGCAGCCTGATCTTTTCCAATTCAGTTCTCGATACCGGATCGATATGTTCAAAAGGTGTTCCTTCAACAGGATAAAGAGGAATACAGTTATGAACATTCGCACCGAGAAGAGCCATCTCCCCCGCAATATCAGAAATATGCCTGTCGTTAATTCCGGGGATAATGACTGTATTGACTTTCAATATAACCCCATGCCTTTTCAGTTTTTTTATACCTGCTGTCTGACGTTCAAGCAGGACCGAAGCGCCTTCAATACCCCTGTACGGCCTTTTGTTATATCTTACCCAGGAATAAATTCTGCTGCCAATCTCCGGCTCAACTGCATTCACAGTAACAGTGACATGATTGACGCCTATAGCTGCTATATCATCAGCGTAAGTTTCAAGTTCCAGTCCGTTTGTTGCCATGCAGAGGTGAAGATCCGGGAAGCGATCCCTTACAAGGCGGAATGTCTCCAGTGTTTCATCACCGTTCGCGAGAGGATCGCCCGGGCCCGCAATGCCAGCCACTGCAATTGCAGGTATCTTTTCTATTACCTTTTCAAGATAATCTGCCGCCTGGCGGGGATTCAGCATGGAACTAGTTACTCCCGGTCTTGATTCATTTACACAGTCGTATTTTCTGTCGCAGAAGTTACACTGTATATTGCATTTCGGTGCAACAGGGAGATGTATACGCCCTGTTGTGTGCCTGGCATTTTCACTGAAACATGGATGTTCCCTGGTTCCCATAATAATCTCCTATATATAGCTATATCCGATACTGTTCGAATTCTGATTATACTCCATAACCGCATTCACAATGCGGTCAAAAAACTGCTGTGTCCCTTGATACCCGAAGTGCATCAGGCGCTGCCCCCCGAACCTGTCGTGAACAGGAAAACCCGCGCGTATAAGTGGTATCCCGAGATTTTTTGAAAGGTAAAAACCCTTGCTGCTCCCGATAACCATATCCGGCTTCAAATCCCTGCATAGTTCAAGCATTGTCGTAAAATCAGCATCATCAGCAAGGGCGCATTTTACACCATCAATCTGCGGCAGAGAGGAACTGAATCCTGCCGACATACCCCTCGAACCGGTTGCACACAAAACTGTTTTAACTCCTGTCTCTTCAATAAATTGTGCAATCCCTGTAGCGAGATCCGGCTCGCCATATACCACAGCACGCTTCCCGGCAAGATACTTGTGTGCATCAATGTACGCATCAGCAAGTCTCCCTCTCTCCTTCAGGTATTTTTCAGGTACAGGATTCCCGCTAAGCTCACTTAAAATTCTGAAAAAAGCATCACAGGCCTCAATACCGAGAGGAAGCCCTGTACTGTAAAAAACATGTCCAAACTTTTCAGAGAGAAACCTGCCTGCGCTCAATGGGGCTGTCACGCATAATCCTATATCAATAGATGCCGAAGCTCTCCCCATATTGAGTATTGCTTTAACCGGAGTTCCACCCGCAGGAAGTTTATAATAGTTCTCCCATGCTCCTCCGTCCATTGACTCGGAATAATCAGGTAAAACAGTTCCATTTATACCGAAATCTTTGAGTATATCTTTCAGATGGCGAAGATCCTCAGGAGAGATAATCGGCGGGAAAAAATTTATACTCCCGTCAGAGGTCCCTCCTTTTGCAATGGACTCCACAGCGCTTCTCACTGCTCCCCTGAAACCTTCGGCATGAGTTCCTCTGTAACTCGGTGTGGAAACCTGTACTACCGGAACTCCGTCACCTCTTCCAGATGCTGAATACTCCCTGAGCGCCATTGGCACATCATCACCTATGGTTTCAGAGAGGCAAGTTGAGGCAACTCCAACCATTGACGGATGGTACTGACGTATAACATTATCAAGCGCAGTCTTCAGATTTTCGCTCCCTCCGAATACCGCAGATTCCTCGCTGAAATTCGATGACGCGATGTCAACAGGTTCCCTGAAATGACTTATGATATAACGCCTGATATATGTTGAACACCCCTGGGAACCGTGCACAAGTGGTATGCAGTTCTCAATCCCCCTGAACGCAAGTGTAGCGCCAAGAGGAGCGCAGAGAGCGCATGCGTTTCTCGTCGATGTAAAACTTTTTGTTCCCGAAAAATCTATTTTATTCATATATACCCTTCCTTAACCGGTATGCCGGAGAGAATTTCCATACAGGGCTCATCACAGAGGAATGCACCTCTTTAGCGAAGTGCAGCATCCCTTCAAATCCGGCCAGGGGAATCTTCCTTTCATGATTATGATCACAGAATGCCACACCCATTTTATAGGCTATAGGGCGTTCCTTGACACCGCCAATAAGAAGATCCACCCCCTTATCATCCATGAACTTCGACAGTTCAAGTGGATTGGTATCATCAACAATCACTGTGCCCTCATCGCAGATCTCTCTGAGATATTCGTAGTCCTCTTCTGACCCGGTTTGTGAACCCACCACTGCAACAGACATACCGATATGACGGAGCGCCTTAACAAGAGAAAATGCCTTGAATGATCCTCCGACATAAACAGCAGCACGCTTACCTTCAAGGTCTCTTTTAATATTCTGAAGTTCAGGATAAATTTCGGAGACCTCGCGTTTCACAATATTCCCGGCTTTCTTGATCATTTCACCGGAACATGAAAGCTTTGCAACATCATATAGAGCCTGCGACATGTCTTCAAGCCCGAAGTATGAAACACGAATAAAGGGTATACCGTACTCCCTCTGCATTATCTTCGCAAGGCCGGTCATGGAGCCCGAACACTGCACAACATTCAATGACGCATTGTGGGCCCGCCTGATATCATCTACACGTCCGTCACCTGTCATACAGGAGATCACCCTGACCCCCATCTCCTCGTAGTACTTTCTTATAATCCAGGTCTCCCCTGCGATATTGAAATCACCTAGTATGTTAATTGAGAACTCCCCGGCAATCTTCTCCTCTGATGTGCCGATGAGAGTTGAGAGCGCGGTACAGGCGGCGGAGTAACCGTCTTTTTTTGTACCCCTGAATCCCTCTGAATGAACAGGAATTACAGGGATCCCCTTTTCACAGGATACCCTCCTGCATACTGCATTAACATCATCACCTATAAGCCCCACAATACATGTTGAGTAAACAAATGCTGCCTTAGGACTATATGCCTCTATTAATTCCTGAAGTGCCAATCTGAGCTTTTTTTCGCCTCCATAAATCACATCCTCTTCTCGCAGGTCTGTTGAAAAACTCATCCTGTGCAGCTCAGGCCCAGACGAAAGAGAGCCGCGTATATCCCATGTATAAGCCGCGCACCCCAATGGGCCGTGCACAAGATGAAGCGCATCAGCCACGGGGTAGAGCACGACACGTGACCCGCAGAATACACAGGCCCGCTGGCTTACAGAACCTGCAAGGCTCATCCTGCCGCACTCCACCGGTCTGTCATCCCTCCCTTTTTCACGAACCTGGTTTTTCCTTCCATCGAGAACAGTGATCATTCTTATTCCTCCATTACATCACAAGTTCAAAGCTCTCTTCAGCCGCATCCCTGTCCTGGCGATCAAGAAGCTCATTCAGAATCTTCTCCATAAGTCTCAATCCACCCTTATATCCTGTTAGAGGAAAATACTGGTGACCCACACGATCATAAATCGGGAAACATATACGGACCAGAGGGATATCCTCATCACGCGCGATATACTTGCAGTACGTGTTGCCGAAGATAATGTCAGGTTTATCTTTTTTTATAAGCTGATGGAAATAATAGGTATCAGCAGTTGCTCCGCTTTTGACAACAGTGTCACCACCGGCCATCTCTTTTATTGATTTCTCAAACTTTGTCCCTGCCGGAGTACCTGTAACAACACAGCTTATCTTCATATCGAGGTCTGTGAGAAATTCAACTATTGAAAGAAGCTGATCCGGGTCACCCATGAGCGCCGCTTTTTTCATGTAGAAATACTGATGCATATCTGTCATTACATCAAGGAGCTGCCCCCGCTCTGTCATGATCGCTTCAGGCACCTGTACACCGCCTTTCTTTCTCAGGAGATCAACGAAGGCATCAGTTGCCCTGAGGCCGATAGGGAGATTTAGTACTTCAAACGGGACTTTACATTTTGAGTCAAGAGCCCTGGCAGCCTGCGTTGATGCAAGACTCCCCAGGGCAATGGTGAAACTGCTGTCCCCTGAGCTTTTTATCTCTGCAGATGTTGCTCCCCCTTTAGGATACATATGGAACTTACCGTCCATAGGGCTGTTTACAACACCCGATGTATCAGGAAACATAACTATCTGCACACCCATCTCTGCAGCAATACGCTTAATTTCAGCCATGTCGGATGGCTCGACAAAACCGGGGATTATATTCACGCGGTTTTCCCTGTCCCCTGTATTCTCTGAAAAATACTGTACCATCCCTGTGGTCATATTTGAAAAACCTGTAACATGCGAACCCTTGAAACTCGGTGTGTTTGTGTGAATTACAGTTTTACCGGCAGGAATCTTTCCTTCTGTTTTCGCCTTGTTGATAATCTGCTTCATGTCGTCGCCGATAACTTCCGAAAGACATGTTGTATGCACAGCTATTATCTCAGGATCGTACATGGCAAAGATGTTCTGTATTGACTCCAGAAGATTCGCCTGCCCTCCGAAAACCGATGCCCCCTCGGTGAAAGAACTTGAGGTAGCCATGATCGGATCCTTGTAGTGCCGTGTAAGGGCACTCCTGTGGTATGCACAGCACCCCTGTGACCCGTGACTGTGAGGGAGGCAGCCCCTGATTCCAAGCGCTGCGTACATTGCCCCCACTGGCTGGCATGTTTTGGCCGGGTTTACTGTTAGCGCTTTCCTGTCTATTATATTATCTGTTGTATGTCTCAGCAGCATAACTTCCTCCTATTTATTCCAGACATAACTTCCTGTGAGCTCCGGACTCTCCTGCCACGGTGCCTTTACCAGGCTGAAAATTTTTGTATTCACCATTCTGTCTATCTCCCGATAGAAATTTACCGCACCGATAAACCCGGCATATGGACCGCTATAGTCATAGCTGTGCAGCTGTTTCATCGGGATTCCACCTTTCTGCACAACATACTTTTCCTTTATCCCTGCACAGAAGATATCAGGCTTATACTTCTCAATAAGTATCTCCGTCTCATAATGATTAAGGTCATCTATGATTAGAGAATTATCCTTCATCTCTGTCATCATGCCGTTGTAGTCATTGAATGTAAACCCGGCTGATTCGAGTTTCTGCATCTCATCATTCTTTTTCCTCGGATTATAGCGCTTCTCATCCGGAGTTACAGTGAGTTCCTCAATATTACGGGTATCCGCGTCTACAACGATACCCGGTATTACCTTTCTACCCTCGTAATCATCCCGGTGAGCGAACTCATACCCCGCTGAAAGAGTCTCCATCCCTATTTCAGTAAAAAGCTCCTGGTAGTGATGTGCGCGTGATCCCCCCACGAAGAGCATCGCTTTTTTACCTTCGCACCTCGGCCTTATTTCACCCTGTACTTTTAATACATTTTCCATTTCAGCAGCGATTACGCTTTCAACACGTTCAATCAGTTCAGCATCACCGAAGTATACAGCCATTTTTCTCAGGGATTTAGCCGTAGCTTCAGCTCCGACAAAGTTTACCTTAAACCATGGAATTCCATACTTCTTCTCCATCATTTCGGCCATATAGTTAATCGATCTATGGCACATAACAACATTGAGATCAGCATTGTGTGCGCTGGCGAACTCTTCATATACCGAGTTTCCGCTGAATGTTGAATGAAGAGTAAACCCGCAGAGCTCCATAATCCTTTCAATCTCAAAAGCGTCCCCGCCTATGTTATACTCGCCCAGAATATTAACTATATATTTTCCCTCTTTCCGCATCTCCAGCTGCCCCACAACATCCGTAAACACCTTGTTATTCGCCACGTGGTGTCCGGCTGACTGGCTTACACCTTTATACCCTTCACAGGAGAAACCGAAGATATTTACTTCCGGATACTTCTCCTCCATTTCACGCGCAACTGCATGAACATCGTCACCAATAAGCCCCACAGGACATGTGGAGAATATCCCTATGGCCTTCGGATTGAAAAGAGCAATTGCCTCTTCAATGGCCTTCTTCAGTTTCTTCTCTCCGCCGAAGATAATCTCATCCTCCTGAAGGTCTGTTGACAGCGCATAAGTCATATAGTTCGCGTCAGAGAGAGTCTCCGGTCTTGTCTGGTTTCTCCTTGTGAGCCAGCTGTAAAATCCGCAACCTATCGGCCCGTGAGTAATCTGAAGTATATCTCTTGTGGGCCCCAGAACAACCCCCTTGCATCCGGCATAAGCGCATCCGCGCATAGTCAGGATACCGGGGATTGTACGGCTGTTCGCAAGGATCTCAGGAACCTGGTCACCGTTCTCCACTCTGTTTATTATAATCTGTTTCCCTCTTTTCCGCGCGACCTTCGCAGGGTATCGATTAAGTATACTATCCTTCACTTTCTCTGCGCTTATATTACTGAAAGATTTTAATTCCGCTTTGATCATATCAGGCTCCTCTTACAACTTTCATTTCATCATATTTCATCAAGAGTTTCATTACCAGCCTCCCCTGTGCGGATACGGTAAGACTCCATCACTGGCATTACAAAGATCTTCCCGTCACCTGACTTACCTGTGCGGTTCGTATCAATAATTGCTGTCACAACTCTCCCCACAAGTTCATCAGGTACAATCATAGAAAGCATCCTTTTGGGCACAAGTCGCTGGCTGCTTCCAAGCTGTGATATCGCCTCCTCGTATCCCTCTTCAGCTCCGCGAAGAAGCTTAAAATCAACAAGCCCCTTACCGCGTCCCAGGCACTCCCTTGCATGCATTGATGAAATACCCGCGTCAGTGAGAGACTTCTTCGTTTTGTTCATCATATTCATTCTGATGATCGCCATTACCTCTTTCATAATGCCGCTCCCTGAACTCCCTCTGATGTTTCTTTAACCCCTGAACTTACAGTGTAGACCTCTTCAACCGGTGATACAAAAATCTTACCGTCACCAAAAGCCCCTTTATCTCCGGTCCGTGCTGCCGAAATTACACTTTTAATAACAAAATCCCTGTCACTCTCCGGCACCACAAACATCAGCATCTCTTTCGGAATCTCGTCATAAGTAATATCCCCAATCTTTACCCCGCGCTGTTTGCCTCTTCCTGAAACACCCATCTTTGTCACAGAAGGAAACCCCTCAGCCATAAGCTTTTCCATTACAGCATCAACTTTTTCAGGTCTTATAATCGCCCGTATCATTATCATATTGTTATCCTCACATTTGTTTTACTGGCCAATGCCGTATTTAATTAAAAGCCCCTCAAGCTCATCAGTAGTAAGCGGAGTGGGAATTACAAAATTGGAATTACCATCTATAGATTTGCACAACTTTCTGTACTCATCCGCCTGATTAGCTGCCGGATCAAATTCAATAACAGTCTTCCTGTTGATCTCCGCACGCTGGACCATGTTATCTCTCGGAACAAAATGGATCATCTGTGTGCCGAGTTTCTCCGCAAGAGCCTCAATTAAATCTTTTTCGAAATCAACATTCCTGCTGTTGCAGATAAGCCCGCCAAGACGCACTACCCCTGATTCAGCAAATTTCACTATGCCTTTGCAGATATTATTTGCCGCATACATGGCCATCATCTCCCCTGATACAACAATGTAGATCTCCTCCGCCTTGCCGTCACGGATCGGCATTGCAAACCCCCCGCATACAACGTCGCCAAGGACATCGTAGAAAACATAATCCAGAATATTGTCTCCTGAATAGGCGCCAAGCTGCTCAAGAAGATTAATTGAAGTGATTATTCCCCTCCCGGCACATCCCACACCCGGTTCAGGGCCTCCTGATTCAACGCATTTTGTTTCTTTAAATCCCGGCTTGACAACATCCTCAAGTAAAAGGTCTTCACCTTCAGTCCTGAGTGTATCAAGCACAGTCTGCTGCACCAGTCCTCCAAGCAGAAGCCTTGTTGAATCTGCTTTAGGGTCACATCCAACAACCATTACTTTTTTCCCCATCTCCGCAAGTGCAGCCACGGTGTTCTGTGTTGTTGTGGACTTGCCGATTCCCCCTTTCCCGTAAATCGCTATCTTCCTCATCAGTAAATCTCCTCTATAATTGATTACTGATATTGTAATAAGCATTAAGCATGCCAGAATTGGCCGAACAGGAATAAAAAACGGGGTGTAGAGTTGAATGGCTGGAAGTTAACATCAATGTAATAGTTTGCGGATCTTTTCTTTTTCAATTAGATATTGATGCAGGTTGGAGAGACTCAATTTGCCTTGCTTCTTACATGAGATAAGTGACCTCTTTTATTTTTTTATAAAAATACTTCCAAAATTGTAAAATGAAATACAGTATAAATACAATTATGTTTTATTGAAATACCTGCTGTTATAAATATAAAATATCCATCCCTCTCCTGAACAGATAAAACAGCCATTCCAGGCCACGCTAAAAAGCTTGACTTAAATCAAAGCCGTGAAAATATTAATTATAAAGCATTCAGGCTATGCCCCTGTTTAAATTTGCCGCGGAGAATTTCGAAAAATGGATTATTCTGAATATACATCCGGTAACACAAAAGTCAGCGAGTATATGGTTCCCATGACTGATGGAGTCTCGCTGAAAATTATCGATTTTAATCCCGGAAAATCTGTCAGTGAAAAACCGTCAGTCATTTTTATTGCCGGCTGGATCTCTCTTATAAACGGATGGCAGGGTGTACTAAAAGAACTGACCGCAGAATACAGAACATACTATATAGAGTCCAGAGAAAAGCAGTCATCTATACTGCCTGAAAAAGTAAAAGTAAGTTTTACTATGGAGAGAATAAAGGAGGATATCAACAACCTGGTTGATAAGCTTATCCCTGAAAACGAAAAATTTGTTCTGGCAGGGAGTTCTCTTGGTGCATCGGCAATTCTTGAATTCTCTGCATCAGGGAAGCGAAAACCTGAATGCGCAATACTCGTGGGACCAAATGAGGAGTTCCGCTTTCCGAAATTCATTGGAGCCATAATCCCGCTTATCCACCCTGCGATGTACTTTGCAGTGAGGCCGTTCATCAAATGGTATCTCCGCAATTTCCGTCTCGACAAAAAGAAAGAGAGAGCCCAGGTCGAGAAATATGAGAAGACAATTAATCTTGCAGACCCGTACAAACTGAAAGCAAACGCCCTTGCATTGAAAAACTACTCCATCTGGAACAGGATACAGGGAATAGCAACACCATGTCTCATTTTCGGAGCAACAACCGACAAACTCCATTCAACTGAAAATATGAAGAGACTCGTTGAACTCATACCTGAAGTACAGTATATTGAACTTGCAGGCAACACCGACACCCACAGCGAAAAAGCCGGAAGGATCATGGTGGATTACCTGGGACAGAGGGAATACAGAAACTTCAGCAGTAGAGTGTAGCTGAAGCTACATCTCATCCGGCCTGAATTTACTTTCAATCTTCTCTCTGAATATATCGATATATTCAAATACCGCGGGTACAACAACCAGCGTAATCAGAGTTGAAACGATAAGTCCTCCCATGATAGCAATACCCATACCAGTCCTGTACTTGGCAGCTTCACCTGCACCTATTGCCACAGGAAGAGTTCCGGCTAACATCGCAAATGTTGTCATAAGGATCGGCCTGAGCCTTATATGCCCGGCCTTCATTATAGCTTCTTTTCTTGACATCCCTGCCCTTACACCCTCAAGTGCAAAGTCCACCATAAGTATCGAGTTTTTAGTAACAAGCCCCAGCAGCATAATAATACCAATCATGCTGAACATATCCATCATCTTCCCCGTGAGATAAAGTGAGAGAAACGCTCCTGACAGAGCCGGGGGAAGAGCCAGCAAAATGGTGAGCGGAGTAATGAAAGATTCATACAAACTCGCAAGAACAAGATAAATAAATATCAGCGAAAGGACGAATGCCACAATTATATTCTTAACCATATCCTGGAAGCTGTCAGCCTGGCCGATAAATCCGTAAGTCACACCTTCCGGGAGAGGGAGTTCTTTCGCAATAATCTCCCTGGTCCTGTCAATAGCTGTACCTATTGCTCCACCTTTTGCAAGGTTGGCATATATCTGAACAGCGCGTGCCCTGTCCTGACGGAGAATTATAGATGGGCCTGTTGAAGTGCTTGCCGTAGCAATGGCAGATAGAGGAACAAGCCTGTTCTGCATATTCGGAACCCTGGTCTCACCGAAAGCCTTGCGGAGATCACGCTGATTTTCCTGCAACCTTACCCTTACATCATACTCAATCCCTTTATCCCTGTAACGTCCTGCAACAGCGCCCTGGACATGATAACGGAGCTCAGTACCTGCAGTTTTATTATTCACACCGGCCATGAGCATCCGTGCTTCATCCATCCTGATTTGAAGTTCAGGTACACCGGCTTCCATACTGGTTTTGATCTCTGTTAAATCAGGAATTGTTTTAAGTTTCTCCATCAGTTTTTTCGTATAGTCATTAAGCATATCCAGATCTTCGCCCTTAATATTCAGCATATAGGATTTGTTGCTCCCACCTCCACCGCCCGTCCTGGTATAGTTATCCACAGACGGCTTGGCATAGGCAAACTCCTTCATCATGGAACGGAGCACATCTTTCAGTTCAGCAGTGGTTTTTGTTCTCTCCTTTCTCGGTACCATAAATATTCCGAGCGAGGCCTTGTTATAACCGGCAGAACCGGTCCCAACCTGTATTGTCATAAAATCGAGTTCAGGTATTGTCTTAACTTTATCGGCAATCTTCTGAGCTACATCATTTGTCCCTGCAAGAGAAGTTCCCGGAGCAAGTTCAATATTCAGCAGGTATTCACCCTCGTCAGGATCCGGCTGGAATGTTTTCTTCACCGCTCCGCAAGCCAATAGACTCCCGAAAAACACTGCACTTGTTACAATTAGAATGATGACCGGATGATCAATTGAGAACCTCACTGTCTTCATATATAAATGCTCAATCCAGTTCTGGAACCTGTCAAAAGTAGTAACTACTATATTTTTTGCCTTCCCCTTTGTCCCGGCGAAGTAAGCGCTGAGCAGAGGCGCGATTGTCAGAGCATCGAATAAACTTATCACCATTGCGAATACTACAGTAAGCCCGAACTGTTTGAAAAAACGTCCCATTATGCCTTCCAAAAAACCTATAGGGAGAAACACTGCTATGATTGTAAGTGATGTCGCAATAACAGCCAGCATAACCTCCATTGTACCGGTCTCCGCGGCTTCAAATGGTTTGAGCCCATCTTCAATTTTTCTGAATATATTCTCCCGCACAACAATTGCGTCATCAACCAGGAGTCCTATGGTGAGAGACAACGCCAGAAGAGTCATCATATTTATAGTAAAACCCATGAAGTACATAAGCATGAACGCGCCGATAATGGAGTTAGGAATTGCAATACCTGTAATTATAGTTGAACGTATATTCCCCAGGAAGAGATAGACCACCAGTACCGCGAGGATTATACCTATAACCATTGTTTCCTTAACGTCATCTATATTATTCCTGATCATCTTTGCCATATCATAAACGAAGAGAAGCTTGGAATTGCCTTCAGCCTTTGAAACAATTCCATTAACAGTATCGATTTTTTTCATTATACCATCGGCGACTGAAACAGTATTCGCCCCTGACTGTTTGAATATATCAAGTATAAGGCAGGTTCTCTGTTCCCGTTTAATTATTCCGGCTTTATTTTTTTTATTCTCCTTACCCTTTCCGTCGGGACTGTTTTCCCTTACCGGATAATAGAAAGAAGCCATTGTAGTCTTATCCGCAGCACCATCGCGGACAGTACCAAGGCGGCTGATAGTTGTGGGATTATTAAAGTCACCGGAAAACTGCACAACTGTGTTGCGAAGCTGGTCAAGAGACTTGAATTCACCGATTGTTCTGAATACGGTTAGTTTATCCCCATCCTCATACTCACCCACAGGAACGTTGACGCCGGAGTTCTGCAGTCTGTTTACTACAGTGAGTGCTGAAATCTGGTGTTCATTCAGTTTGTTTCTGTCTAGATCCACGCGGATCTCACGCCTGGTTCCACCAGAAATCCTCAGTTCGCCTACACCTTCAACCTGCTCAAAAACAGGTTTAATCTTCTCTTTAACTACATCATACATTTCGGTAGGGGGGAGATCTGAAACAAAGGCAAGAGTAATAATCGGAACATCAGTAAAATCAAATTGCCTCACAATAGGTTCATCTTCAAGATCATCCGGCAGGCTTCTTCGGGCGAAAGAAACCTTTTCCCTCATCTTCTCTTCGGCATATCTTATATCCACATCAAAATCAAACTCTGATACAACAATTGAAACTCCCTCCAGATTCCGCGAAGAGAGCCGTTTGATCCCGGCGATTGTGGCAACCTGTTCCTCTATTGGCTTCGTAATAAGTTTTTCAATCTCTTCAGGGGAAGTTCCGGGATAGGTTGTGTAAACAACTACAACCGGAAAATCTATCGGAGGAAACAGATCAACCCCGATCCTGTTGAAACCAATTGTACCCATAACCACCATCAGAATTACAAGACAGGCCATAAATATAGGTCTTTTAATAGATAATCGCGCGATATTCATGTTACTCTTCCAGATGGTTAAGATTTTCTTATAAAAGCAGAGATGATATACACACTGTTACCCGAATACTGATTAATCAAGTAATTAACGAATTCAATAAAAATTTTATAGAAACCTCAGATTCTAAATTCAAGCCCGATAACTGCATAATGAAACATTGAGAAAGTGTAAACCTCATTATTATCAGCGCCCCCTTCAAGGAGCCTGTAGCCCGCCATAACCGCTGCTGTATCGTTAAACCTGAAGAGAGCCCCTGCGAAAAAATCCTCTGCTCGCCCGTATGGAGACCATGCTCCATCACCGTAAACAAGAAAAGATATTCTGTCAGAGGCAATCCATTCGAGGTAAAGATTTATGAGCGGCACTGCTCCGGTATTGGAAAGCTCCCCTTTCTGAGAGCTGCTCTCCAGAGTTATCTCCGCGTCACGGATCTTCCCTGTTAACCCTGCTCCGGCCTTAAGGCTGCTGCTGTTCAAAAAGTAATACCTTGCAGTCATTCTGTAGGAGTCAAACCTGAACATTGCCTTAACCTCTTCACCTTCATTAAAAACAAGTCCGTCATAATAAACTGTTTTATCAAGAGTACCACGAGCTTCAAGCCGCAGCAGCGATGCCATAAACCCGATATATAAAGGAAAGTCAAACTCATACCCGGCCTCAATTCTCGGTGAAAATACCGGATCGCTGTCAAGATCATCCGTGTAGGAGAGTTTTGTCCCTGTATCACCCGGGAGTTTTACATCATTATATGAGGAGAATACAGCAGCCCCCTGAAATGTAGTTATAAACTCTGCGGCTCCATAATTACTAAAAATTAGTAAACATAGTGTCATATATGATAATTTTCTCTTCATATTATATTCCCCTTTGTTCTCTTTATTTTTGAAATGACAGTTTGATGTTCTGATTCAATCGTAAAATGCTATAGTTCAAAAATCGGTTTATTGAAACCTCACTTATGTAAATAATAATCATTTCTTTATATATGATATTCAATTCCTTCAGGGTAATCAATAATTTAATAAACTTCTTAATAACTTTTTTATGGTCATTTTCTGACATATCAGCGGATGTCTTGCCTTAAGAGAAAAGTTTATCTATCATTATAAAATGAATCTTTATTAAGAAAAACTTTTTTGCAGTTTATTATTTCAGTATACTTGAATATAGTGCATCATGCCGGAAATTCCCGGTTTAAAAGTTATCCATAAATAAACCTGATGAGCCATTGCTGAAGATGAGAACAGACCCCGGTTTAAATAAACCTGACGATGGAGAGGAAAAACTGCGACGCATTTTCCTTGCCGCTCCTGTCGGTATAGGGATGGTTAGCAACCGTGTAATCCTTGAGGCAAATGAAACGCTCTGCCGCATGACAGGATATTCAAAAGCGGAAATTATCGGGAGAAATTCCCGTTTTCTTTACTCTACTGAAGATGAATATAATTATGTCGGTAAGGAAAAATATGAGCGGATAAGAGATACAGGTATTGGCACTGTTGAAACACGATGGATAAAGAAAGATGGTATTATAATAGATATAATGCTCAGCTCCTCTCCCATTGACAGAGAGGATTTTTCAAAAGGTGTAACATTCACCGCTCTGGACATAACGGATAGAAAAAAAACCGAGCAGGCTCTCATCTCAAGTGAATCGAAATACAGGGAGCTTGTTGAACTTGCTGTAGACGGGATAATGTTAGGCTCTAATGACGGATTAATTGTAAGTCTTAATTCCCGGATGGAGAAAATGACAGGTAAAAAGAGAGAAGACCTTATAGGTCTTCACATAAGGGAACTCTTCACAGATGATTCACTGAAAAAAAGACCATTACAGTTTAACCTCCTCAAAGAAGGGGAAACAGTAATCAATGAAAGAGTTCTGAAACGCGATGACGAAGTAAACATTATAGTAGAGACCCACTCCAGGATGATGCCTGACGGCACATTCCAGTCTATTTTTCGTGATGTGACAGAGAAACAAAAAATTGCAGAAAGTCTTCAGCGTGCTCAGAAGCTGGATTCACTTGCAACACTTGCCGGCGGCATTGCCCACGATTTCAACAACATGCTTGGCGGTATGCTGGGATACATCGACCTTGCCAGGAACTACAGCAAACGTATTGAGGATACAGCGGAATACCTTGACAAGGCAATGACAGTCTTTGACAGAGCTAAGAATCTTACGGGGCAGCTTATGACCTTTGCGCGCGGCGGCGACCCCTCTCTTAAAACAGAGAGCTTTGCCACTGTACTGAGAGAGTACGCATCTTCAGCACTTGGCGGTTCTGATATAAAACACAGCTTTTCCATCCAGGAGGATCTGTGGCTCGCCAGAATCGACCGGTCTCAGATTGGCCAGGTGATATATAATTTAGTTACAAACGCCAGGGAATTCATGAATCCTGACGGAGAGATACAGATCTCCGCAGGCAATATAACCAGGGAAAAAAGTAATCCGGGCCAGCTTAAGCCGGGCAATTATATTAAAGTCGAAATAAGCGACAGCGGAACAGGGATCCCCGATGACATGCTGCCGCATATATTCGATCCGTTTTTTACAACCAAGAAAAAGGGGAACGGCCTGGGCCTTTCCACCTCATATTCTATTATATTGAGACATGGAGGATCACTGGATGTTGAATCCGTTTACGGAAAGGGGAGCAGGTTCTGGTTCTATCTCCCTGCTGTAATGTCTGAAACAGGAGAGGGAGCAACTTCGGAATCAGTGATACATAAAGGCAGCGGCCTGATACTGATTATGGATGACGAGTATTTCATAAGGGAGATCATATCGCAGATGCTTGAGCACATGGGCTACCGGGCAATTCAGGCTTCGGGGGGTGCTGAGCTGCTGGAGCAATATAAAAGTCATAAAGATAATCCCGAACTTAAATGTATCATACTGGATCTCACAATCCCGGGTGGTATGGGTGGAAAGGAAACAGCTGCTGAGATAAGGAAACAGGACAGTAAAATTCCTGTAATAGCCTCAAGCGGATATTCAAGTGATATGGTAATGTCCGATCCTGAATCTTACGGATTTTCAGACAGCATCAGAAAGCCCTTTACTATAAATGAGCTCTCCATGCTGCTGAACAGACATATTAAATTGCAGGCTACTTTTCGTGGTTCTTCAAATAATTTTTAACAAGCTTTGAAAGGGCCTTGTCACGCGCCTTCCTTTCAAGCCTCCCCTTTTCACTCTTCATCATCTCAAGCGACATCATCTCGTTTCTTATGGTTATGTAATTCTGATACCTTGCATACTCTATCTCCCCTTCCGAAACAAGCTGAAGTACCGCGCACCCCGGCTCATCTGTGTGTGAACAGTCGCTGAATCTGCATTCCTCAGCAGCTTCAGCAATTTCAGTAAATGCCGCGTCAAGAGATTCAGTGTCACCGAAAGGCCTCAGTTCCCTGAGTCCCGGAGTATCGATCACCATTGAGCAGTTGCCAAGAGGAAAAAGCTCCCTGCGGGTTGTGGTGTGCCTACCCCGTTTGTCATCTTCGCGAAGCGCACCTGTTCTCTGAACATCTCTTTCTAAAAGATTATTGATGAGAGCGGATTTTCCCGCACCAGAAGGCCCGGTGAATGCTGCCGTAACTCCCTGTTCGAGGAGTTCCCGCACCAGTTCCATCCCTTCCCCGGTTTTCGCGCTCACCATAAGAACAGGGATATCTCCCGCGACTGCGCGGGCCGTTGTGATAAAATCTGTTCTTTCACTTTCAGAGCAGAGGTCGCACTTGTTGAGTATGATTACAGGTTTTGCTCCCCCGTCACTTACCATCACGATATATCTCTCAATACCCCGCTGAGTAAAGTTCCGCCCTCCGTCAAGGGACGCTACGATAAACATAATATCGATGTTTGAGGCAATCACCTGCTCATCAAACCTCTTACCTGCCGCAAGACGTGAGAATAAACTGCTTCTGTCAAGAACCCTCTCTATGATCAGAAGGTCACTCTCTCCACGAAGCAGCACCCAGTCACCAACTGCCGGGTAATCAGCGCGCCCTGCGGCTATATACTGAAAATGCCCCGAAACCTGAGCACTGCACCTCCCGGTCTCTGTTTCCACTTCATATATATAGCCGGCCTCCCCGACTACTCTCCCGGGAACAAGGCCTGAGCCGCTCCACCTGCGAAACTGCTCCTCAAAAAATCCGTTCCACCCCAGATCAGAAAGTTTCATTTCGCACCCCCTGAATGCTTATACGAAATCTCTTCCCCTCTCCCTGTATTCACAGGTAATGGCGGCATTGCCGCAGGTTTAACCGCAAGTTTTAAAAGCTCTTCATGACTGTCATCACCTGCAATCCTGTTTGCACGGATAAAACCGCACTTCACGCATCTATGGATAAGAGACCACTCCCCGTCACCCTTTACCCATATACCGATGGGTTCCATCATACCTCTGCACACCGACATTCTGTCACCGGTCCGGAGGTCAACGTGCCTGCTCCAGAGGCATTCCGGGCAGTGATTTCTGTTTAATGTACCGCTTTGAGCGGCAAAAACTCCGCTGCCGCATTTTCCGCAGATAAATGCATTGCTTTCATTTTTATATGTATAATCAGTTCGCGACATTGTATTCCTCTTAATAATAATTAAAAATATCAGAAACAGCAGTAATACAGAAAATTCTCTGTCTCTGTGCGGCAAAATTAAAATTATGGAATATGATGACCTGCTCTGTGTACACAGAGTGCAATTAAAGGATAGACTCGAAGTGATAAAACGCGGGAAAAATTTTTAAAAAATAAAATTCTGTCCGAAGTCAATCCCTGAGCAGGAACATCTCTCTAACAAAATCCAGCATAAAAACTCCTTTTAAATTGAATTAAGTAACAAGTGTAGAAAAAGGTTCAAAATGTCAATAAATATAGTAAGTTACCTGCCATTTTATCATTACCGCGTTAAAACAGGTAAAAAAAATACCCCTTTTATCTTGATTTTTTAAAGACTCAAAGCATCATGTAACCATGTTTAAAAAAAATCAGAAAAACATAATCCTGGACAGCATTGCAGACGGAGTATTCACAGTCGGCATGGACTTCAGGATTACATCAATAAACAGGGCTGCTGCTGAAATTCTCGGTATAGAAGAAGAGGAAGCCATAGGCAAACTCTGTTTTGAAATCTTCCACACCAGCATCTGCGAACACTCCTGTGCCCTGAAAGAGACAATGAGCACAGGGAGAAACATAATAAACAAAACAGTATATGTAGTAAACTCAAACGGTGAAAAAGTCCCCATCACAGTCAGCACTGCCCTGCTGAGGGATGAAAAGGGTGAAATAATCGGCGGGGTGGAAACCTTCCGCGATATATCAACACTTGAAGCCCTGAGAAAAGAGATTGAATCAGGATACACCCTTGAGGATATTGTAAGCAGAAGCAGGCACTTCAAGGAGCTCTTCGCGATAATGCCGGACATTGCCATAAGCGACAGCACTGTTCTTATTGAAGGGGCAAGCGGCACAGGTAAGGAGCTTGTGGCGCGCGGAATCCACAACCTGAGCAGCAGAAAGGGTAAGCCCCTTGTGGCTATAAACTGCGCGGCAGTTCCGGATAACCTTCTGGAATCAGAACTATTCGGGTACAGGGCCGGAGCTTTCACCGATGCAAGAAAGGATAAACCGGGGAAGATAACCCTGGCTGAAAAGGGGACACTCTTCCTTGATGAAATCGGAGAAGTTTCCCCTGCTATCCAGGCAAAGCTCCTCCGCTTTATACAGGAGAGGGAATATGAACCTCTTGGCGGCACACATCCGCTCAAGGCTGATATAAGAATAATTGCTGCAACAAACAAAAATCTCATCCATGAAGTCAAAAACGGAAATTTCAGAGAGGATCTCTATTACAGAATAAATGTAATCAATGTAAAACTCCCCACCCTCTCCGCAAGAAGAGAGGATATTCCTCTGCTTATTAATCATTTTATCAAAAAATTCAACAATCTTAAAGGGAGAAATATCGAAGGTGTCACTGACGAGGTAATGAACCTCCTGATGGATTACGGATTTCCGGGGAACGTAAGAGAGCTTGAAAACATAATTGAACACGCATTTGTTCTGTGCCGCGATGTTTATATAGGGATAAACCATCTCCCTCACCATCTGCGAACTGCCGAAGCAATCCTGGACGAAAACCTTACACTTGATGAGATTGAAAGAATTTATATTCAGCGCGCTCTTGATAAATTTAACGGAAACCGTTCTAAAGCTGCTGAATCATTGGGTATAGATCCCTCCACTTTATGGAGAAAAATGAAAAAGTTTACTCTCGATTGAAATTGTATTGATGATTTACATGGATTGGAATTTTATGTCACACGTCAATATATGTAGTATTTTTGATACAGTGAGACATTTTAATTTATATTTTTATATTCTTTTTAAAGAGCTATTTTTTTAAAACAACAAAACATCTGATTCAATCAGACTTTATTATTATAAAAAAATATTCATTCTGGCACACAAATTGCATTATTAATAAATGCTAACATATTTATAGAAGGAGTCTTACAGTGGTATTAAAGAAAACCGAAATAAAAAAAGCCGAAGGAAAACTTGGCGTTATTATCCCCGGCCTTGGCGCGGTGAGTACAACATTCATCGCAGGAGTTATGATGATTCGTAAAGGGCTAAACAAGCCTGTTGGTTCATTGACCCAGATGGGAAAAATCAGGGTTGGAAAAGGTGACGATGCCAAAGATATCGATATTAAAGATTTTATTTCTCTCGTTAACCTTAAGGATATGGAATTCGGCGGATGGGATATATTTGAAGACAGCGCCTATGAATCAGCAATGAACGCTCAGGTTCTCACAAAAGATGACCTGAATTCAGTTAAAGATGAGCTTTCAAAGATTAAACCATGGAAAGCAGTATTCAACAGAAAATTCGTTAAAAACCTTGACGGAAAATGGGTGAAAGAAGCTCCAACCTACTGGGATCTCGCTCAAATGGTTAAAGATGACATTAAAAAATTCAAAGAAGAGAAGAAACTCGACAGACTGGTTATGGTATGGTGCGGAAGTACCGAGATATACCAGCAGGTGGTTCCAGGCGTGCACGACACTCTTGCAAACTTTGAAAAAGCACTCAAAGAAAGCCACCCCTCTATCGCGCCCAGTATGATATATTGCTACGCAGCACTTGATATGGGTATCCCTTATGCCAACGGAGCGCCTAACCTCTGTAATGACATACCTGCTTTCTGGGAACTTGCTGACAAAAACAGAGTTCCAATGGGTGGTAAAGACTTTAAAAGCGGCCAGACATTCATGAAGACTCTCCTTGCACCGGGCCTCAAATCAAGAATGCTCGGCATGACAGGATGGTACTCAACAAACATACTTGGAAACAGGGACGGAGAAGTTCTTGATGATCCAGATTCATTCAAATCCAAGGAAGTAAGTAAACTTTCAGTTCTCGAACAGATACTTCAGCCTGATGAATACCCGGATCTCTATAAGAATTTCTATCACAAGGTAACCATCAACTACTATCCTCCTCGCGGAGACAACAAAGAGGGATGGGACAACATAGACATCTTCGGATGGCTCGGGTACCCGATGCAGCTTAAAGTGAACTTCCTCTGCAGAGACTCAATACTTGCAGCACCGATAGTTCTTGACCTTGTTGTGTTCTTTGACCTTGCACAAAGAGCAGGGCTTACAGGAAACCAGGACTGGCTATCATTCTACTGGAAGAGCCCGATGCATACACCGGACGAAGCTCCTGAACACGATCTATTCGTTCAGCTTATGAAACTGAAAAATACTCTGAGATGGCTTATGGATGAAGCACCGGTTACTTATCTCGGTTCTGAAACATATAACTAAAATAATTTTATCTTAACAAAAAAGGCTGACTTAAAAAGTAATTTCTTTGTCATACCGGCTGTAGCGAAGCGAAATGCCGGTATCTCATACAGTTGATTCAACCAAGAGATTCCGGTATTTGCACGAATTGAAGTTGCAAAACCGGAATGACAAAAACAGGGAAATCTGACTTTTTAGACAGCCTTTTTTATTTATATCAATCTCTGAAGGTTATGCTAATCATCCTCCATCTCTATCTTCCAGACTTCCCATACTTTACCCACAAGATCCGGCCCTGGTTTAAGTGTCATCTTACCCGGCCTCCATCCTGATGGAGTAGCTTCAGTCCCCTTGCTGTTTCTCACGTGCTGGAATGCCTGTATCTGCCTGATTGTCTCTTTCACATTACGGCCAACCGGCGGAGTGAGTACCTCGTATCCCTGGATTATTCCGTCTGGATCTATTATGAATCTCCCCCTTGTCTCAACTCCTCCAACCTCATCATAGATACCGTAAACAGTACCCACTTTACCGCCTGCATCAGAGAGCATGGGGAACGGAACTCCCCCCTTAACCATCTTTGACAACTCATTGTCATTCCACATCTTGTGAACAAAAATACTGTCAACGCTCATTGAAAAAACTTCCACACCGAGTTTCTGAAATTCAGGATATTTACCGGCAACTGCCGATACCTCGGTTGCTCAAACAAAGGTGAAATCACCGGGATAGAAACAGAGTACAACCCATTTCCCTAAATGATCTGAAAGCTTCATGTTAATAAATTTGCCGTTGTGATACGCAGGCGCTGTAAAATCGGGCGCCTTCTGCCCTACCTTGATCATGGGTACCCCCTTCTCAGTTTTTTTCTCCTCCGGGCCACCTGTAATAACAGGCTTTTTCTCTTCATCAGAAGATGCGCCCACAGGACGCGCGCAGCCTACTTTTAGTTCTTCAGGCATTATTTACCTCCGGATTAAATTTCTTCTCATGAATGTAATGCACATCATGAATTATCAACAATATAGATGCTCTTACTGTTTTTTCATAATCTTTTTTAATAAATATACAAAATAAAAATTCTGGCATGATTTCGCTCTTCATCATTGCATATTGCATAAAACATCATTCAGGAGTATTGCAGAATGCAATGAAACTTTTATAAAAAAGCCGAATCAGCCATCTCACAGAAGTAAAATAAACATCAGAAGAACCACATAAACACCGGATAACTTCATTTTTCTCTGACAACACACTTTATTAAGGACAAATAGCTCTCAAAAACTTTTTTATTTATAGATTCAATAACTTATTCCCTTGGTTTTACATTATGGCACAATTACTGCATAATATAATATTATGAATAATGAACTTATAGCAATACCGGTATTCCAGGAGCGTATATCCCCTCTTCTTGATGAAGCCAGACGGTTTGCGCTTTATGAGATCTCTGACGGAATAATAACTCAGAAAATTATACTGAATGTTGACCTTGAAACTGACGCGCTGAGGATATGCAAACTGAAAGATATGGGTGTAACAGCCCTGATTAGCGGTGCTGTGAGCGGTTACCTTTCACGATTTATAGTAGAAAAGGGATTAAGACATTATCCCTGGGTAAATGGTGATGTTGATGAAGTTGTGGAGTCATATATCAAAGGGGGTTTGGCAGAATGTTTTGGCGGTAAGAGGAGATGCGAAGGGGGACGCAGGCGAAAATGCTGTATCAACTATAACAATGAAACTTTAATAAATAATATCGATAAGGAGAATAAAGAATGAAAATTGCAATATCTGCAGAGGGAACGGAGCTCACTGATAAAATGGACACACGTTTCGGAAGAGCAGGAGGATTCATTATATATGACACTGAATCAGGCAAAGCCGATTATATTGACAACAAACAGAATCTTGAGTCTGCACAGGGCGCAGGTATTCAGTCTGCAAAAACAGTAATTGATGCCGGTGCGGAAGCATTAATCACAGGGAATGTCGGCCCTAAAGCATTTACAGCTCTTAACAGCTCAAAAATTGATATATATCTCTTCAACGGCGGAACCATCAACGATGCAATAGCAGCTTTTAAAGATGGTAAACTTGAGAAATCATCAGATGCAAATGTTGAAGGTCACTGGTAAGCAATTCTCACCCGTTTATCGGAGAGCCGGAAACATAATATATTGGAGCGAGATCTTTGATACCGGCTCTCCAATTTTTTAAAAATTAAACAGGGATAATAATGATAAAAAGAGTAACAGTAATCTGCGAAAACAGCGTACAGACATCGGTTTCGGTCATAGGCGAACACGGGCTATCTTTCTATATAGAAGATGATAATGGAGCCACAGTTTTTGACACAGGGCAGGGCCTGGGTTTCATGAACAACATGAAAATATTAGGGAAGAGCTTCTCAGCGGTAGAGAGGATTATTCTGAGCCACGGACATTATGATCACACAGGGGGGCTTCTCCCGTTATTAAAGGAGCGCAAGGAGAAGACACCGGTTTATCTGCACCCTTCAGCTTTTTTTGAAAAAGGCGCTCTACTGCCGGACGGTAGCATGAGAAACATCGGCTTCCAGTTTGCGAAAGATGAGTATGAAAAAAACGGCGCTGAATTCAAGGAGATTTCCGGCTTCACAAAGATCACTGATTCAATAGCTGCAATCTCGGAAGTGAAGCACCCTGACGGCTGGAGAGCATGGGACACAAGACTTATGCGGAATAAAGATGATAAAATTACGGCAGATCCCTTTGAGGATGATCTATCACTTATTCTTGAAACACCATCCGGGCCGGTTGTACTTCTGGGGTGCGCACATGCGGGTATAATTGAAATTCTGGATAGTTTATCAGAAAAAACAGGATATAAGAGTTTTCATGCTGTTATCGGAGGGACTCATCTCGATTCCGCTCCGGCAGAATATGTTGACAGATCCATTGATGTTTTAAGAAGTTACAACGTGGAAAAGGTTGCAGTGTCCCATTGCACAGGGTTAAGGGTTGCCGCACGTTTTGCCAGCGAATTCAGGGAAAAATTTATAAATGCCTCTGTGGGGAAACTCTTTGAATTCTGATACATCAGGACGGAGATATATGCCATGTTGAAAAGACTTTTTAATTACACACAGTCAATAAAGGGGAGATGGGCCTCTAAGGAACCGGCGTTTACGGAGCTCTACCCTGCCCTTCAGATAACAAACGGCTGCAACAAGCAGTGCAAGGGGTGTCTCAGGTCGGCAAACGCATACTCTTATAAAATGAGTGATGAACAGTTCAGGAAATATCTTGAAGATCTGCATAGACTTGGTGAAAGCGCACTTCTTAAATACCAGTTTGTTACAGGGGGTGAACCCACAATATGGCAGAGCGGCAACATGGACATTGTTGACGCTTTAACTGCACTGTTTGACCTGAACCTTATAGAGACAATTTCAATGCCGAGCAACGGCAGGGTCTTTGAAGATATTAATTATACGCGTGAATTCTTTAAAAGATTATCCTCCCGAATCAGCAGAAAAGCCCTGGTTGGCATAAGCATTTCGGAATACCAGGGTAACCTCAGCGAGTCAGGTTACATTGCCATGGATAACCTCCTGACCGTAAGCCGTGAACCGGGTATGCAGGTAACGCCTATTATCCTTGTGACAATGGCTGTTGATGATAATGTTGATAAGAGGCTTCAAAAAATATATCCCGGGGTGCCTCAGAGAGTTGTGCCCCTTGCTCCGCTCGGAGATGCTGAAGGGCTTGAAGGACTCTGCCCCTCCCTTTCGCTCACAGGGAATGATAAATCAACCCTGGGGAACTATCTCCCTCATTATAAAAAAGAGGTTATTTCAAAACTCGGAATATCTGAAAGCGATTTTGACATATTCCCCAATTCCGCAATAATAGATCTCTTTTCTCTTTATATTCACGGAGGGGACAGCCCCTTTGTTGATGACAAATGGCATTACTGTCTCCCGTATAAAGATGATCCGAGATTTGATCTCTGCAACGTGGGGGAGATGCGTTCAGGCACAATTCCCGATTTTCTTGAAGAGATTGATATTCTTAACTGCATACGCGCTGAAGGTATACTCTCAGCAGTGGATGAACATAAAGATGAACTTTCAGCTGAAACACGCGATAAACTTGAATATATGCTTAACACGCCGGATCAGAAAGTCTCTGTAGCTTATCGCGGCTGCATGGTTTGTAAAAAAATGTATGATTACGGAATAATAAAGGAGCTTGTTGATGGAAATAGCAGTAGCAAGCGGTAAGGGTGGAACAGGTAAAACAACTGTTTCACTTTCACTGGCAACTTATTATAGAGATAAAGGATTTAAAGTGGCTCTCCTTGACTGCGATGTTGAGGAGCCCAACGCGAACCTTTTTCTGAATGCTGAATTAACAGAAAAGGTTGAGTGCAAAATTCTTCTCCCGAAAGTCGATGATTCACTCTGCACCGGATGCGGAAAATGCGATGAACTTTGCGAATACAGCGCAATTGTTTTGATAAAGGGGAAACCTCTTGTGCTCCCTGAGATGTGTCATTCATGCGGAGGATGCGCGCTCATCTGCCCTGAAAAAGCAATAACAGAAATTGAGAGGGCAATCGGAGTTATTGAAAAAGGTGAAAAAGACGGTATCAAATTCGCAGGAGGGAGGCTCAATATCGGCGAAGTCTTATCCCCTCCTCTTATAGGGGACGTTAAAGAGAACTACCCCGACGCTGATATCAGAATTCTGGATTCACCTCCGGGAACATCCTGTCCGGTAATTGAATCTGTCAAACACGCGGACTTTCTTATTCTTGTTGCTGAGCCTACACCCTTTGGTCTCAATGACCTTAAATTGGCAGCAGGCATGGGGGAAGCTCTGGGCCTGCCGTCTGCTGTTGTAATAAATAAGGGGGGAGACAACGACCGGATGATTAAAGAATTCTGCGAATCCGTTGGCCTCCCGGTTATTGAATCGATACCTGACAACAGAACTGTTGCTGAAAAATACTCACGCGGTGACTGTGTATCAATCATCAGGGAGAATTACAGCGATAAACTTGAAAAAATTACTGAGCATATCAGACTTAGCAGCAGGGGGCAGCGGTAAAATGATTAAAGAACTTGTAATAATAAGCGGCAAGGGGGGAACAGGTAAAACAAGCATCTCCGGTTCCTTCGCGGCACTTGCTGAAAATAAAGTTATGGCTGACTGTGATGTTGATGCTGCTGACCTTCACATAATAATGAAACACACAGTTTTATCGGATGAATCTTTCAGCACAAGCAGAAAAGCTGTAATCAATCCGTCCCTATGCACAGAATGCGGCAGATGCTCTGAACTCTGCAGATTCGATGCCATTACGGATGATTTCAGTGTTAAGACTTTATCATGCGAAGGCTGTGGTGTTTGCGCTGCATTCTGCCCGGTTAACGCGATTAAAATGATTGATCATGAATCCGGGAGATGGTTTGTTTCTGACACAGACAAGGGTCCCCTTGTACACGCGTGTCTCGGTATGGCGGAAGGAAATTCCGGGAAGCTTGTCGCACTTCTGAGAAAAAAGGCACGCGCCATAGCAGAAGAGAAAGGGTATAATCTTATAATTGTTGACGGCTCACCCGGAACGGGGTGCCCTGTTATAGCATCTGTTACAGGGGCGTCTTATCTGCTCATTGTTACAGAACCCACAGTTTCCGGCCTTCACGATCTGAAGAGAGCACTTGAACTTGCAGCCCATTTCAGGGTAAAGAGCGGAGTCTGTGTTAACAAGGCCGACATCAACAGCGATGTCGCCTCAGACATAGAGTTGTTCTGCAAAAGCAAAGGTATAGATTTTTTAGGAACAATCCCCTATGACAAAGATGTGACACATGCTCAGATTGCCGGAAAAAGCGTTGTTGAACATTCTGAAGGTCCGGCTTCAGCATCAATCAAAGACCTCTGGAATAGAATAAAAAATGAAATATTAGTATAACAAGGAGTTATGTAAAATGTCTGATAATTTTGAAAAACACGCATCCTGTTCTCATGGCGCAAAGAACGCGACGAAGGAGGAACAGGATGCCGCGATGCTCAAAGACAACATGGCACGGATAAAGCATAAAATAATTGTCATGTCTGGTAAGGGGGGGGTTGGGAAAAGCACAGTTGCCGCCAACCTGGCTGTTGCCCTGGCCGAAAAAAAGTTTAAAACAGGGCTCCTGGATATTGATGTACATGGCCCCAGCGTACCGAAACTTCTCGGAGTTGAAGATCAGATGGCTACGGGTGCCGGTGATAAATCGATTATACCGGTTAAGTATAATGATTATCTCAGCATAATGTCAGTGGGATTTCTTATGCCGGACAGGGACCAGGCTGTGATCTGGCGCGGGCCGCTGAAATACGGTGTAATCAAGCAGTTCCTTACAGACGTTCTCTGGGGCGAACTGGATTACCTTATCGTTGATTCCCCTCCCGGAACAGGTGACGAGCCTCTGTCAATATGCCAGCTTATAGAGAATCCTGACGGAGCTGTCATTGTTACAACCCCGCAGGACGTTGCTCTTGTTGACGTCAGAAAATCAGTCACTTTCTGCAAACAGCTTAAAATGCCTGTGATCGGTGTTGTGGAAAACATGAGTGGATTTGTATGCCCTCATTGCGGCCAGATGACAGATATTTTCAAGACAGGGGGAGGGAAGAACATGGCTCATGACATGGGTGTGCCGTTTCTTGGATCCATACCTCTTGAACCGAGAATTGTTGAAAGTGGTGACGACGGCACTCTTCACCTGAGCGCTTCATCAGCACAGGGGACAAAAGCTCAGCTCAGTTTTATATCAATAGTAGAAAACATTATAAATGGAGAAAAAAAATGAAAATAGCAGTTCCGGCAGTAAACGGTAAACTATGCATGCACTTCGGGCATTGCGAACAGTTTGTAGTATTTAATATCGATAAAGAGAAAAAAAACATCACAGACCAGGAGTCTCTAACACCTCCTCCTCATGAGCCGGGCCTTTTACCTAAATGGCTTTCGGAGAGAGGGATCAACTGTGTTATAGCCGGCGGCATGGGAGCACGCGCAGTGACTCTATTTAAAGAGAGGGGGGTTGACGTGATTACCGGAGCGCCTGCGGGCAACCCGGCCGATATAGTAAACCAGTTCCTCACAGGTACACTTGCGACCGGCTCAAATACCTGCGATCATTAAAACCGGTTTTAAATGCACTTGGCGGTTCTGCGAAAGAATAAAAAAAATATCTTTCACGGAGCCGCTAAGGCCCGAAGGATATAATTAATGAACAGCATTACTGTTAAACTCCATACCGGAGAACATTGCATTGAAACTTCTGCGAAGATTGAATTAAGGCGACTTACAGATATTCTGCTGCAGTCTGATGCAGAAAAAACAGATCCTGAACTGGAAAAGCAGATTGAACTTCTGCTCCACTTTCTGAAAAACTCGGACTTCAACATTCTTCGGGCCTCTGATGACAGGTTTGCAGGTGTGACTCCCTCTGACTGCATTATTAAATGGGATGAAAAAAGCAATGCAATTGTGATACTCCCGGATTAAATCAATTGATGCAAGAGATACTGTTAAGATTTAAAGCTTCTCAATATCCGCATGAAGTGGTTCACGTTTATAACCCGCGTTTACAGACAATGAAGTTGACGACCTCATAACACACGGCAGCATTGCAGTAAATAAAACAGCAATAGCAAAGCAGCAGAGTCCGCATGCAGCAAGTGTAACAGGGGCTCCTGCCACTTCAGAAATGCTTCCTGCAATGAGCCCTCCCACCGGCGCTGTTCCGGTAAATGCCATAACATAAAGGCTCATAACACGCCCTCTCTTGCTCTCATCAACCACAGTCTGTAATATAGTATTGCATGATGCGATAACAACAATACTTGTAAATCCCACTACAAAAAGTGCCGCCATGGAAAGATAGAGTATAGCGGAAAAAGAAAATATAATAAAACCGGCACTTAATGCGTAGAGCGATATATTTACTATTCTTCCAAGCCCCCTTATGCTGTTCCTTGATGCGAGATACAAAGTGGCTGTAAACGCCCCGGCGCCGGCGGATGATACCAGAAAACCGAAGGTGTGTGAATCTCCATGCAGAACTTCGGAGGCAAAAACCGGAAGCAGAACAGGGAAAGTCAGTCCGAAAAAGCTTATCAGGGCAATGAGAATAAGAAGCTCCTTCACCGGAGTAGACTCTGCTGCATACCGGATCCCCTCTTTTATATCAGCGAGCACCCTGCTCTCTTTTTTTTCTCTGGAAGTATTTCTGATCTTCATTGCAATAAAGGCGGAAATAGAGGCGAGATAACTTACAGCGTTAATCAGAAAACATACTCCCTCACCTGCAAGCGCAACAATCAGACCTGCCACAGCAGGGCCGATGAGCCTTGAACCGTTAAAGAGTGAAGAGTTAAGCGCGATGGCATTGGGGAGATCTCTTTTATCATCAAGAAGATCAAACACAAGGGCCTGCCTTATGGGGAGTTCAAAAGCATTAATCACACCCAGGAAAAAAGTCAGCAACAGAAGGTGCCAGGCCTGAACAAAACCCGCAAGAGTTATCCCAGCCAGAATGAATGCCTGAATCATTGATGCGCACTGCACAGCTATCAGAATCTTTCTTCTGTCGAAACGATCCCCGATTACACCGGATACAGGTGCGAGCAGAAATATCGGTATCTGCCCGGCAAAGGTCGCAGCACCCAGCATAAAAGGTGACCCAGTAATCCTGAAAAGAAGCCAGTTCAGAGCAACATTCTGCATCCAGGTCCCGATAAGAGACACCCCCTGCCCGGTGAAGAAGAGACGGTAGTTCCTGCTCCCCAATGACCTGAATGTCCTTGTTACAGCGGAATAATAAAAGCGGGATGGTTCGTTGCTTCTGATCTGCATAAGATCAGTTATTTGCAGGAGTAAACCATGTCAAGAGTAAATTAGCAAATATAAGACAGATTGAGTTTCAATTAATCACAGGCCTGAACAATCATCACACAGCGGGAGCAGTCAAAAGTTACCCTGAAATTCCGGTTTACATCGCTGAGTATAAAGGGTTCGGAGTATATACCTGTTTTTCCGCCATTCTGCGGGCAGAGGCCGTTTTCATATTTAAGGCACATCTTTGTTGTCATTAAAACTTCATTTCCTGTACGGCTGCCGGTTTCGAATGATTCCCTGATATGGGCTACCCCATGCCTCTCATAGAACTTCCGGGCAAGCGAATTGCTCACATTCCAGTTATAGTCTATTTCAGTAAAAGGGTATTTTATATCTGTTTTATTAAATGTAGATTCCGGCCGGATATAACTGCTGCACCTGAGAGCTTCGAGTTTATCAGCGCAAAGCCTGCGAGCTTCATTAAGAACGCTCACCGGAATAAACCAGTTATCAGAGAACTCAATATTCACACTGCCCGCTGTAAAAATTGTGCTGCCCAGTTTACTGAGATGTTTTTCAATCTGCTGCGTCTGATCAAATTCTTTCATTGATTTCTCTTTCTCATACAACAACTGATGAACTGCTGAATTTCCGTCACTGTCAGTCATTACCAGTTCAAAACCGTCATCGATATCGCGAAATAAAATATCTGCTGTTATACGCCTTTCACTTTTTGCTGTTTCAAGAACTTTCTCAAAGACGGCGTCACTGTTGCGGAAAATTTCAGCACCCGTGTAAATCCCGTCAACCGAAAGAGGATAAATGAAGTTATCGTCAACTCTGTTTATCCTTGTACCGTATTCACTTCCGTCACGTTTAAAGAAAAAAATTCCATCTCCGGCATTAAGCCTGTCTTCAGAGTCTATGCTGAAACAGTTTTTTCCGACAAGAGCAACAATCCCTATACGCTTACCAAGGGATTTCGGAGTGTGCGGCGACAGTAGATTAGATCTCCTGCCGGTAGTAAAGTATTCTGTATAGCCCCTGTTAAATGTACTTTCCGGATCAGGTGTAAAACCGGGAAAAGATAATCCGGAAGATAGTTTCCTCGTATCGTTTTTACCTGCAAGAATTTCATCAATCTTTATCCTGTAATGAGCAACAATATTCCGGACATAGTTTACATCCTTAAGGCGACCTTCAATTTTAAATGAATCGATACCGGCATCAATCAGCTCGCCCAGGAATTCAGTACGGTTAAGGTCTTTAAGAGAGAGGGGGTATCTCCCGGCAGGAATTAATTTTCCTTTACTGTCTGTATGTGTGTAGCTTTTACGGCAGGGCTGGGCACACTCTCCACGGTTAGCGCTCCTCCCCCCTGACGCAGCGCTCATATAGCACCGCCCGCTCATGCTTACACATAACGCGCCGTGAATGAAGTATTCAAGCTCACAGCTTACCTCTTTTCTGATTTTGCTGAGATCCTCAATACTCAGTTCCCTGGCAAGTACAATTCTGGGGATTCCAATCCGGTCGAGAAACTTTATCTTTTCAATATCATAATTATCGCATTGCGTGCTGGCATGAAGTGGAACAGGCGGGAGTTCCATTTCAAGGATACCCGTGTCCTGAAATATGATCCCGTCTATTCCCGCATTGTAAAGGTCAAATATAATTTTTCGAACGTCTTCCAGTTCGCTTTCATAAAGAATTGTATTAACCGCAGCATAGACTCTTGCGTAGTATTTATGACTGTGGTTAATGAGTTTTTCTATATCTGCAAGAGAGTTCCCCGCAGCGGAACGTGCGCCGAATTTCTCAGGCCCTATATATACTGCATCCGCACCGCAGTTTACTGCTGCAATCCCTGTGTCACTATTTTTTGCAGGCGCAAGGAGCTCAATCTTTCTCATAAATGAATACTCTCAGAACTTCTTTCAATAGAAGCCTTTTTCTGTCAAGAAGTATCATAATTCAAAGTTTAAAACCACGGATACAGAGCCTGCTGCGGGACATGAAATATCTTGACTAAAGGGGGCCTCATACATATAATTGAACTATACCGGTTAATCCACGACCTGCAAGGCCTGAGCAATCCGGAAAGCTATTGATTAGTATCAAGGAGAATGGCATTAATAAACTATGAACATAGTAATTCTCGGAGCCGGGGTAGTAGGTTCACAAATTGCCTCACAGCTTGTAAGCGAAGGTCACGATGTTGTTGTAATCGAAAAAAACCAGGAACGTGCGAAATATGTTTCAAATCATGTTGACTGCATGGTCATAAACGAAGAGGGGAATAATCATGACACCCTCAAACGCGCGGGGATAGAACATGCGGATTTTTTCCTGAGCGTTGTTGACTCTGATGAAGTAAACATGATCGCCTGCGGCATTGTGGAAAGTGAATACAAGGTGCCTGTAAAAATTGCCAGGGTCAGAAACCTCGACTACTCCAAGGCGAAAATTTTCGAGAAATCTTTCCTCGGGATAGATTTTATTGTTAATCCCGAAGTTGAAACGTCCCGCCTTATCGCGAACACTGTGGCCCTCGGCGCAACAAGTGACGTTATGCTTTTTGACAATACCGATATGCAGATACGGAGCTACAATGTTGACAGCAGGTCTTTTTTCAAAGGGAAACTTCTGAAAGATATTCGTTCCGCTGCCAGGATTAAAGATAAATTTCTCATTGCCGGAATAGTAAGGGAGAACGAATTTATTATCCCCACAGGTTTAACGAAGATAGAAGAGAATGACAATCTTTATCTCTTTGCTGCCAAGTCCACCCTGACAAAGATCTTTATTGAAACAGGAAAAAAAAGAGAAAAGATAGACCGGATAATTATTGTCGGAGGGGGGAGGATCGGAAACCTCGTAACAAAATACCTTATCAGAACAGGGAGACGCATCACAGTTATAGACTCTGACTATGAAATATGCAAATCAGTTGCTGAAAAATACAAAGACGCGCTTGTAATCCACTCAGACATCTCTGATGAGAATATATTTGAAGATGAACAGCTCCACACATACGATCTTATTATTACAACAACAAGCGATGAGGAACTTAACATTCTCAGCGCGGCTTACGCAAAAAACCTCGGTGTAAGAAGGGCAATTGCCGTTGTCAACAGGCCGAATTATATCCCCATTTCATCAAAACTCGGAATAGACGTCACTGTAAGTCCAAGACACAGTACTGTCAGTGCCATTATGAAATATATTCGCAGGGGAGATATAAAAAACATACACTCACTCTTTTACGGCAAGGCCGAAGTTATCGAATTCGCTGTAAATGAGAAAAGCATTTTAATCGGTAAATCCCTGAAAGAGATAACTCTCCCCCCTGAAACACTTATACTGACAGTGATACGGAACGGAGTAAACGAAATCCCAGACGGACAGTTTAAAATAAACGCGAAAGACACAATCATCACAATTGCGAAGCAGAACGCGATACAGGAACTTGAAGAAGTTTTCCTTATGGAACAATAGAGAAGGAACATTCAATGAACCCTGTACTTGTTTATAAAATTATATCCTACCTTGTGCTGATAATTTCCGGATTTATGCTTATACCCGGAGGTATAGCCCTGGGTAAAGGCGAGTATAATGCTTTTACAGCTTTTATAATAACAATTTCAATATCAGTCGCAAATTTTATTTTTATGCTTCTTTTTACAAGGGGGAGGGAGAACGGAACACTCTCCGCCAAAGACGGTTTCCTGTTTGTCACATCAAGCTGGATAGCAGCGACGTTTACCGGAGCCTTGCCATTTTATCTTTCCGGAGCCATGCCGGAGTTCGTAAATGCCGTGTTTGAAACAATGTCCGGTTTCACGACAACAGGAGCATCTATTTTAAGCGATATAGAATCTCTGCCATCTTCCATTCTATTCTGGCGTTCACTGACTCACTGGCTTGGCGGTATGGGTATAGTGGTACTTACTGTGGCAGTACTCCCGCTCCTTGGTATTGGGGGCCTTCAATTAATTAAGGCTGAGGCACCGGGCCCCACAGTGGACAAGATCACGCCAAGGATAACTGAAACAGCAAAAATACTCTGGTTAATATATATAGGTCTAACATTCGCACAAAGCATCCTGCTGATGCTGGGCGGGATGGATCTTTTTGATTCTCTAACCCACACTTTCGGGACACTTGCAACCGGAGGATTCTCAACAAAAAACAGCAGTGTTGGAGCATACAACTCGGCATATATTGACTGGGTTATTACAATCTTCATGGTGCTGGCAGGAGTCAACTTCACACTGCATTTCAGATTCATGTCCGGGAAATATAAGACATTGTTCAGGGATAGTGAACTTAAAGCTTACCTGGGAATATTTTCTGTTTCCACATTACTTATAGCATGGAATATATTCGGCACAAGCTACGCCAGCGTTTCTGATGCTTTAAGGTATGCCGGATTCCAGGCTGCATCTATACTCACAACAACAGGCTTCGCCACAGCAGACTATGAACGATGGCCGGCACTGAGCCAGACAGTTTTATTTGTGCTGATGTTTGTGGGTGGGTGCTCAGGCTCAACCGGTGGAGGCATCAAGGTAATAAGAATAATTACTCTGCTGAAGCAGGGACTTAATGAGATGAAATATCTTCTGCACCCGAAAGGAGTTTTTACCCTAAGGATAAACAGACACCCTGTTAAAAAAGATATTATTTACGCAATCTCCGGATTCTTCTTTCTTTATATACTCATGCTGCTCATTACAACCACTGTTGCAGCTTCATCCGGGAGCGATGTTACAACATCATTCACAGCGTCTCTCGCCACATTGGGGAATATAGGCCCCGGTTTCGGGCTTATCGGTCCTACGGAAAACTTCGGATTTTTCCCTGCTTACGTAAAATGGTTTTTCTGTTTTGCCATGCTTGTAGGGAGGCTTGAAC
The DNA here is from genome assembly GCA_002418835.1 of Spirochaetia bacterium UBA5763. Taxonomy (GTDB): domain Bacteria; phylum Spirochaetota; class UBA4802; order UBA4802; family UBA5550; genus UBA5550. The sequence continues at coordinate 79,267 of DIEX01000030.1, forward strand.
TTTACACTGTTCTGATACTCTTTACAGTGACTTTCTGGAGAAGATAGATTTAATGATATTTTTTTCCTGAAATAAAATCTGTTATTACCCCTGCGACAGACGAGCTGTGAGCGCATGGTATATCATGGCCAATCCCCTTTACAAGCATCAATGACGACCCTTTCACAAGCTGCGAACATTTAACTCCATGAGGATAAAGAATAAGAGGATCATTTTTACCATGAATAAAGAGTGCGGGCTTTGAAAGTTTATTCAGCCCGTCATACCTTGAACCGGAGGAGATTATCGCATGAAATTGCTGCGGTAATGCCAGGGGATTGTACCCTCTCCTCTTCCGAATATTAAAAAGCACTCTTCCGGAAATAGACTTTATATCAGCAGGAGAGAGCGCTTCATTCCTGAAGAGCTGCCAGATCCCGAGATGCAGTTTTATTATATTTTTTTCACTCTTTATTATTCCATATCTGCAGCTTATCCGTATAACATTCCACACAGTTTTCCATGGCACATGAGGGAGTTCAGTATCGCTGAGGTTCGCGGAAGACATTATTGATATAAGGCTCTTAACTCTACCCGGATATAAAATCGCCGTCTGCTGAGCGATCATCCCCCCCATTGAAACTCCGATAATATTCGCCTCCCTGATTTTGAGTTTATCGAGAACTGATACCACATCCGCAGACATTTCAGAAAAGGTATATCTCCAGTGGGGATAATCCTCCATCCAGTCCGACATCCCTGTAGATCTGTTGTCAAAGAGGATTACTCTGTATCCGCTTTCAGTAAGCTCATTTACGAAACATGGAGGCCACCATAAAGAATCAGCCGCAATACCTGCCACAAGGAGGATGTCACCTTTAGAAACACCCGAAGGTTTAACTGATTTATACCATATACGGAAACCTGAAGTATCGGTATAACCTGTTTCGCCGGGAAGCTCGTCCGCAGATTCAGAATTCATTACATCATCTATAATACTATCCGCAGCATCCGGGAGTGACGGGCCTGTGGCAAAAACAGCGGTAAATATAAACACTGCAAATATCAGCAGGAGAGAGATCAAAACAATCAGAATCTTCTTCATCATTGTATTATCCTGAAATCATCCGCGTCCATCCACGCAGGGAATTCCTTTCTATATCCGGCAAGGGGATCATACTCTATCTCAACAGTTTTAACAGAGGGCTCAGTCCCGGCGGAAAAAATCTCCTCCCCCCTGAAACCTATAACGCATGAACCACCGTTATACTCTATCCCGCTGCCGTCAATGCCGGTACGGTTTATCCCGGCCACATAACACTGGTTTTCAATTGCCCTCGCCCGCAGAAGTGTATCCCAATGGGACATCCTGACGGCAGGCCAGTTGGCACAGTAGAAGGCAAGGTCATATCTGTCAGAAGTATTCCTTGACCATACCGGAAACCGCAGATCATAGCAGATAAAAGGACGGACTCTCCACCCCTTTATATCCACTGTCAGAGTCTCTTTACCGCTTGTATATTTTTTATCTTCACCACCCATCCTGAAGAGATGTCTCTTGTCATAAACAAACGCAGAGCCATCAGGGGAAGTGACAACAACACGGTTGAAAAACATACCCTTCTCCTTTATAATAAGGCTCCCTGCCGCATGAACATTCAGCCCTCTGCTCCACTCCCGCATTGCTGAAACAGTTTCTCCGTCCATATCCTCGGCAAATTTCTCAGTATTCATGGTAAAACCTGTTGAAAACATCTCAGGCAGGAGGATCAGATCACTCCCCCCCTTCAATCCTCTAATTAGAGATTCAATCATTGCAATATTGTCAGAGGCGGAATGCCATATAATATCTGACTGGATAATTGTTAACCTGAGGTTCTGCATATAATTAAAATTTTTATTAATTATCAGGACAATGTCAAGCAGGATAGGAAATGGGTGTTTTTTTTAAAAAGAAAGCGGTCCTGCATGGGGGAATTACGCAGGACCGCATGTTGTTTATTATAGATGAGCAACTATCTAAAATAGCAGATAAAAACAGTTAAGCCCGGATTCTCTGATTTAATAAAATTTAATTACTTCTCCCATGAAAATCCGGAAAAACTTTTCATAGTAGAAGCTGCTCCCTCTTTCGAAATGAATATTCATTCCGCTTTTCTTTATAAAAAATGGCGAATAATCACCATATAAATCAGTCTATTTTTACATTATTTTTTGTCAAGATTTTTTACCGACTTACATCCGGATAGAAAAATGGATATTTTTAAGAGGAGAATAAATCTCTCCATTTCCACAGCATCAGGACACATACTTAGTAACAGGGAATCTCATGCAAAAATAAACTGTTGCTTTTTAAAAAGATTAGTATTATTAATGGCGTATTAAAATTCAAAAAGGTTTAATTCATGGCGAACCGGGAAAGAGATTTTAAAATAAAATTCTGGGGTGTGCGGGGTTCAATACCCACTCCGGGAAAAAACTTCATCAGGTATGGCGGCAATACTCCGTGCATTGAAGTGCGCTGCGGTGAAACTCTTATCATTATTGACGCAGGATCCGGTATCAGAGAACTTGGAGACTCTCTCCTCCAGGAATTCAAAGGGAGAAATGCCGATATACAGATACTCATCAGCCATACACACTGGGATCATATCCAGGGGTTCCCTTTTTTTAAAATGGCTTATATACCGGGAACAAAAATAAACTTTTACGGCGGGCATAGCGTATCAGCTCTTGAAAAACTGATCTTCGGCCAGATGGAGAGGGAGTATTTCCCTGTTTCACTGAACGACCTTCAGTCAACAATAGGGTTCAGTGCTCTTACTGAATCGCCGTTCACTATAAATGATGTGACCATACATTTTACTCACCTGATACACCCCACTCTTTCACTGGGATTCAGAATCGAGTACAGGGGGAGGGTCTTTGTCTACGCTACAGACAGCGAGATATCAAATGATCCTGAAATTGAAAAGATCAACGAAAGAAATATATCATACCTCATACACGATGCTGATATGCTTGTGGCGGACTGCCAGTATAACCGCGAAGAGTATGAGAACAAAGTCGGATGGGGACATTCTGCCATTGAAACAACTGTTGAAGCCTGCAATAAATTCAATGTAAAAAATCTTTTCGCCTTTCATCATGATCCTACGCGAACTGATGATCAGCTTGACGGGCTGATAGAGATGGCACGAAAATTTGCAGGGCCGGGCCTTAAAGTGTATCCTGCTAAAGAGAAGCAGATTGTCTATCTTTAAAGCACTGTTTTAACTCCCCGGATTTGGAAGATGAGGAGTTAAAACCAACGCATTTTAAGTATCAACTGTGCCTGTGATTCAACCTGTTGAATATGTAAAGACCGGAAACAGCAAACAGTATGCATACAAACAATATAATCACGATCCCTTTCTGCTGAGGCACCACCCTTAAAAGATAAGCTGTGAGCGCTGTCTCCGCAGGATTCATGATACTGCTGTATCGTGTTGTCACTTCATCAGGAGTTAACGAATTGCTGAAAATCTGCGCCCTGTCAATAATCCCGTTGAAACAGAAATTTCTGTAAGTTGAATTATACAACTGATCAGGGAGCTGGGCTCCGATAACAAGTCCCCCGTTACTGTCACGTACAGGTCCTGTCCTGTTTTTTGCGGAACCGGAAAGAGACCCGTTAATATAAAGCATCACATCATTTGCATCCCAGGTTGCTACAATATGATACCATACACCAGTCTGAAGTTTAGATGAACTATCCGCGTATGAATAAACCCCTTTGCTGCCTGTAACCAGAAACCTCAGAGTCCCGTCATTACCCCAGTATTGAAGAGAGTATGACTCATCACTGAAATCTTTTTTAACACCTTTATGGACAATGCCGGCATAATCCCTGTGTGCAACGACTTTAAGAACAACTTCAATTGAACCCGATTCTGCAAGTGTCAGGGCATCACTATCCGGAACCAGTACATAATCATCAAAACCGTCAAACAGCAGGGCATTCCCTGACAAACCCTGCGTAAGCACTGCGCCGTAAAGCGTATAGTCAGGGCTTTCAAGATGTTCGAAGTTCCATAGCCCCGGAATCGCAATATTTTTATTTACTGAGACATTGTAATAAGCAGTTGAACCATTGTCAGCCGTTACGGTATAGACAAGGGGAGATGTATAATCATTTGGTGTGACACCGCTAACCTGTTCTTTGCCATTTACATTAACAGATACCCCGGTTGTGATAAACTCTGATATAAGATAGGAAATATATTTCCCCGCAGGAAAATCCACTGTAATTGTCCCTGTTCCCGGATCTATGATCGCGCTTTCACCGTCAAGCCTGTATGCTGTAATAGCTTTAGAGTCACTCTTTGCAACGGAAACAGCGACCCTGTATAACTGTTCACTGCCGTCTTCAGCAATTACCTTATAATTAACCGTTTCATTAAAACTGTTTTTATTCACCCCGGCCAGCTGCTCAGTGTCCCCTATCATTACCTTCTCCCCGGTAGTTGTAAAAAAAGGAGTAAGGCCGTCAGTGATGGAACCGTATGGTAATTCTACGGCGATTGTTTCACCCTGAATTACACCAGCCGCATCAGCAGTTAGTGATTCGTTCTCTGATTTTCTGAAGACAAATGATGTTATCTCTTTCCAGTCAGCAGGGAGTACAGTTACTGTTACCGTATAGTATCTTCTGCTGCCGTCTTCTGCTATTACCGTATAAACTAACGGGCTGATATAATCATTTAATGTTTCACCGCTTTTCTGTTCCACTTCATTGATTTCAATTCTGCTGCATACAGCTGCAAATGACGCGGTTTTCCCTGTTAAAAGGGATTTTGGCGGGAGTACAACATTAATTGCTCCTGTTGTCTGATCAATAACACCCTCAGTCCCGTTTAATGTAAATGATGAGATTACCTTCTCCGTGGATGGCGCTTTAACCACAGTGACTGTATACGTGCGTATTGTCCCATCCTCAGCTGTAACGTTATAAAGAACCGGGGCAGTAAAATTATTCGGGGTTTCACCATTAACCTGAAGAATATCGTTCACCTCAACTACAGTGCTGTTGGTTACATATTCAGCTACCAGAGATGTTGTATCTGAACTGTGGGGCACCGTAACTGTTATATTATTTCCGGAAATCTCTCCTGCTGCATCGGCAGAGAGTCTGCTGTCATTTTTTGATGAAGCAAACCTGTAGTCAGTTATTTCGTTATCGCCGGACTTGAATTTCGGCAGAGTTGTACCAGCACCGCCCCCTCCTCCTCCACCGCCGCAGCCGCAAAGTACTAGAGCAAATACAATGTAAAGAGATGCTGCAGTTTTTCTGTTCATCTTCATACTCCGGAAATGTTATAGATTATAGCACTTTACGGGACAATCAGCACATTGTCATTCCATCCACAGAAGGGGAGCCCTGAGCACAGCGGAGAAGCACCCTTAGGGTAAACCGTACAAAACATGAAAATCTGACTTTTTAGACTGCCCCGACAACGAGTACATTAATTCAATCGTAAATTGCTATAGCTGGAGATAATTAAATACATTAAATCTCAATCTTATTATCGGCAGTATGCGGAAATCAGAATAAAATAAAAAACTCTTTTAAAGAAGAAAACTGACTGAAACCTTTGCGCCTGCTCTGCTGTTAATATCAAGGTCCGCGCCAATCTGCTCTGTAAGCATTTTAACAAGCCTGAACCCCATACTCGTGTCAGATGACGGATTAAAGTTATCAGGAAAACCGGTTCCGTTGTCCTCCACCATAAGGGTTACCCTGGGCCCATTTTTTGAAAGTGCCACAAGTATATCCCCCCCTGATTCAAAGGGATAAGCATACTTAAGGGAATTTGTAATCAGCTCATTAAGAACAAGCCCCAGTGGCACTGACCGTCTCAGATCAAGGTTAACCTCATCAAGTGATGTTGTAAGGTTTATCTTCGCAGAATGGATATTGTATGTGCTGAAAATTGAATCAGCAAGGTATTTGATGTAGTTATGAAGTTCAACTTCAGCAATATTCTCCGAAAGGTATAGCGACTCATAGATTACAGCCATGGATTCTATTCTGCTGATGGCATTCCGGAAGATCTCTCCATTCCGGCTCCCTTTTAACATGTCAGATTCAAAATCAAGGAGCCCTGAGATTACCTTGAGATTATTTTTCACCCTGTGCTGAAGCTCTTTCAGGAGGACATCCTTCTCAATAAGCAGCCTCCGTAACTCCCCTTCAGCCCGCCTTCTCTCTGTTATATCACGCGTCCCCCCCTGAAAGCCGGTTATATTTCCTTCAGCATCACGGAGCACATGTACCGAAACCTCTGTCCATACTGTACCTCCGTCTTTTTTATACATCTCAAGTTCAAGAAGGTATTCGTTCTGCCTCAGTGACGGCGGACGGAGGCTGTCTTCAGATATCAGCCGTATTATCAGTGCAAGTGAATCGGGAGCGAGTGTAGCGCCCATCGGAAGCCGATTAGCCTCCTCCGGTGTGTAGCCCCGGAGTTTTATCACAGCCGGGCTGTGATACGTAAGCCGGCCATCCGGGGTCATCACCCAGATTGTATCGCTGGAGTTATCCGCAATGAGCCTGTACATCTCTTCCGCTTTTTTTCTCTTCTCTTCAGCGTCAACCATCTCCAGTGCGTAAGAGAGATCACCTGTCACCTCTTCAAGGAGGCGGATCTCTGAATCACTGAAGAAATACGCTTCAGGGGCATAAATATTAAAGCTGCCCATTATCCTGCCATTAAATAAAAGCGGCAGAGCGATGGAAGCCCTGTAACCGCGCTTCAGGGCTTCATCCCTCCACACTGTCATACAGGGATCATTCGCTATATCATTACAGCAGAAATACCGCCCCTCTCTTATGGCTGTGCCTGTGGGCCCTCTACCTTCAGGGATATCGCTTATTGAAATTTTATTTATCCCGGAGAGGTAACCCTCCTCAACTCCATACCAGCATTCGGGCCTCACCACCTGCTCCACCTCATCAACAAACCCGATCCAGGCCATCTGAAGCTGTCCGGTCTCCACCGTAATTCGGCAGGCTCCTTCAAGTATCGTCTCCTTAGATCTGGCATGAACAATAAGCTGGTTTATCTGGCTTATTACCTCATAGATGCGGCTGAGCCTCCCCACCTCAGTCTCAGCCTTGATCCTGTCAGATATATCAGAAAAAACAACAGCGAATCTCCCCTTCTCAGGAGAGAATGCCCATACGTCGTAATGCTTCTGCAAAGCCATTGTGTAGTTAAAAAAAGAAGAGGGCTCACCGGTGAGGGCAACTTTCCCGTATGTTTTAATCCAGAATTCTTCGATATCAGGAAGTATATCCCGTGCTGTTCTGTTGATAATCTCTGACGCTACAAGTCCTGTAAGTTTTTCAAAAGCGGGATTAACATCGATGAACCTGTAATCAACCGGATTGCCCTCCGCATCACATATTATCTCATGAAGAGCAAAGCCCGCTGTCATATTATTAAAAAGAAGGCGGTACCTGCTCTCACTTAAAAGAAGCTCATTTTCAGATCTGATGAGCTCTTCATTAGCCGCTTCCATCTCTTCATAAGCAGCCTGAAGATTTTCATTGAATGACACAATCTCCATCTTTTGCCTGCTTATACTTGTATGAGCTTCGAAAAGTTTAAACGCCATTTTTATTGAAGCATCAAGTACCGTGATACCTGTATTCTTTACAACGTAACCGTATGATGTTATCTTCTCTGTTTTTTCAACCACCTCTTTCTCTGTATGGGAAGAGAGAAAAACAACAGGTATTTCATGATCAAGAAGAATGGCGCGTGCGGCATCTGTTCCATCCATACCTTCACCAAGGTCTATATCCATAAGTATAAGGTCTATTTTTTTTGCGTGGGCCCTTACGAGAGATATGGCCAGTTCACCATTCCTGGCATTTATGATATTGTAACCCTCTTTCTTAAGGAGCTGGGTTTCCAGAAGAGCTACAACAGGGTCATCCTCAACGAGGAGTATTGTTTTTGCTTTATTTTCCAAGACGGTTCCCGTTCAAAATCGCACTTTGCCATAAATATAACTAATAAAACAAAAATGACAAAAAATTATTCCGGGTTAAAAATTAATCATTTCCCGTCCTCAGCGACAAACCTATCCAGTATATCCTCTTTTAACTCATCAAGCACATCTTCCGGAACATCATCCGGAGAACTATATGATGCGCAAAGATCCTGAACTGCTTCAATATCATTTATAAGGAGGCTGTAATAGAACCAGTCCTTCATGAGACGCGCCGCGAAAATCACCTGTTTATCAGTAAGGACATCCCATGCGGGACAGAAAAAATTGCTGCATGTACCGTTAAAAAAGGAGAGGATCTCCCCTTTCTTGTCTGGCTCAGCATATATAAGACAGAAAACTTCATTATCTTCAGATAAACCTACATGGGGGCACTGCATGGCATCACGGTAGAGTTTCTCATGATTAACAATGTATGGGTGTTTATATGGAGGGGGAGATCCTGCGGCTGTTCTTTTGAGCAGAAGTTCTTCGATTTGTTCTATATCCATCCGGTAATTATGACTTCCGCAGCAGAGTGAACATGAGGCTCCGTATCCCGGGTGGCAGATATTAATTCTGCGGCTATTCATAAATATACCTCAGTAAATTACAATTATCCCTTTATCCTGAAGCTCCTCGATAATTGTTTCATCACTTACCGGATTCTCAACAAGATTGACATACTGCAGGCTCGGGAGCTCCAGCAGAACGGAGATATCTTCAATATCATTAAATGAAATATCCAGTTCCCTGAGTTCAGTGAGACCCTCAATAAATGTAATATCATCGATCCTGTTATCTGATAGATAAAGCACTTCGAGTTTTGTCAGGCCAGCGAGCTGATGGATTCTGTAGATCCTGTTACCTGAAAGATTAAGACTGGATATATTCAGACAGTATTCCGCGCCGGTGAGGTCTTCGAGATCAAATCCGGAGAGATCAAGTTCCCCCTCCAGGTTCTGAAGATCAGCAAGCGTCAGTTCATACTCAAGATTTCCGAGATAGAGATCATTAACAGCTTCAATAAATCCGTAATCATCACTGGTGACAATCTCTTCTGTGATTTCATCATCGTACCCGTGATCGCTGGTTATCTCCTCTTCTTCGTCATAATACTCTTCATATTCATTATAGTTGGATTCATCATCATCGTAGAGATACTCTTCATCAGCTTTAAAGGTGAAATCTTTTACCTGCACCCGCTTCATGTCAACAAGATAGATCCCCTTAATCCGCGCCAGTTCCTCCGCGTTTCCGCTCTTTTTATGCAGTTCTATTTCACCGGTAATTTTCTTAAGCCTGTCGGGGTGATAAAGCTGAATCAGCTGCGCAAAAACCCTGCTTATCCCGGCTTCAGCGGAGCTTATGCCGACGCGTTCCGCAAGGCTCGTAAGGTATCCGTGGTCCTTTTTTTTATAGCGGGATATCACCTCAATACTCATATCCTTGAGCCTTGAAGATGTTATGTTTTTCTTCAGTTCATCATAGAGTTCGTTTGCGTTTATGCTCATATCGCACCTCTTTTAAAATCTGATTACTGAACAGGAGCCGTCAATATATATTTCCTGTCAAGATTTTACGGCACTGTATAAAAAAGCAATAATTAAATAAAAAGAAAAGCTCCCTGTTACAGGAGCCTGTATAAAAACCGGGAGGAGCAATGTCTGCCCCCCTGGATATGGCACTTAATAAAAAATCAGTCTATCTTATTGGTCTTTCTCCATATTTTCATTGTTTCAGCTTCTTTAATCAGTTCATCCCTGAAATCGGGGTGGGCAAGGCCGATGATCTTCTCTGTTCTTCTCCATAACCCCAGCCCCTTAATGTTCACACAGCCATATTCTGTTGCAACTGTGCTTATAACAGACCTGGGTATTGTTACTATTGATCCCGGAGTGAGCGATGTTTTAATTTTTGAATGCAGTTTCCCCTCTTTATCCTTAAATGTTGAAGGGAAGCAGAGAACCGCTGTGCCCCCCTTTGACTCGTAAGAACCAGCTGTAAAACTTAGGGCACCGCCGGTACCGGAATACTGGGTTGCACCTATTGATTCAGATACAGCCTGGCCCACAAGGTCCATCTCAAGAATTGAATTTATAGAGAACATATTATCCTCCTGTGCTATGGAGAATGTATTTGTCACATAATCGCAGTTATATGAAGCAACAAGCGGATTGTTGTCGAGAAAATCCATTGTCTCTTTTGTGCAGAGAGTAAAAGTGAACACGCTCCTCCCGGTGTCACGCTTCTTCCTCATGTTGGTAATCTTACCTGTCCTGTAAAGGTCAAGAAATGCATCGCAGAACATCTCACTGTGTACACCGAGATCTTTAAGGTCAGACTGTGCAATCATTTTACCGATTGCATTGGGCACACCGCCAATACCAAGCTGTAAACACACACCGTCTCTAATGAGCGGAATAATATTTTCTGCAATTCTCACCTCAACATCTTCAGGCTCCATGTGAGGGATGCAGAACATCTCCTGGTTTGAGCTTTCTATAATATAATCAATCTCATCAATGTTAATTGATTCATCCATCCCTCCGAGAACTGTGGGGAAGTTTGAATTAACCTCAACAATTTTAATCGGGGTGTTTATTACATCCTTTCTTGTTCCGCCGTTTGTTACTCCATAGTTGAAATTGCCGAACCTGTCCATTGTTCCTGCTCTGAACACAGCAATGTCTCTTCGGAGATCCTCATGCCACACAGGCTCGATCCTTGTTGCTGTTCCATCCTGGTACTGAATAGGGACAAAGTTTACAACACCCTTGCCGTGCAGCATCCTCTCAAGAGGGCCATACCATGAAGTATTGTAGCCGAAGTCACCTTTATCACTCATCTCAGCCATTTTAAGAAGCGACTGAGGAACAGGCATAATGGTGCCTACAATAAAAATATCGAGTTGCTTAAAGTCCCCGCCGGCAATTCTCTTTGCAAGGGCTTCATCAAAATCGATGGGCTTTGTGTGGAAGCTCCCGTAGGATACTTTCATTCCATCTTTCACCATAGAAGCAGCCTGCTCCGCAGAAATAAGCTTGCTTCTGTATTTTTCCTGAATAGAATTTAACATGTAGTTCATCATATTACTCCGGATAATTAGGTTCGAACTGACATTCCGGTTCATAATAATTTTTTAACCGGATTCTGTTTTATCTCACAAACCGGCCGGGAAGTCTCTTCAGTATATATTCTGACTGAAAAAAAATCTGTGCAAAATATATTTTGACATATAGGTTTATAAAAATTAAAGAGTCTGTTATTGCAAAGATACAAGTATAAAACTATGATGATAAAGGATGTCATTTCGAACCCATTTCAATTCTTCGGGTGAAAAACTTTTATTAATAGTAATTACTCAGAGCAAGTCTGTCATTCCGGTTTTGCAGCTTCAATTCGTGCAAATACCGGAATCTCATAGATTGGTTTCATGAGATACCGGCATTCTACCCCAAGGGTACTTCTTCGCTACGCTCAGGGCGCGCACGCTACAGCCGGTATGACAAAAAATTATACTAATAGCTTTGCACTAATAACTATCTTTAGGAATAAACATTGATTTCTCACATACGTTCGAAATGACCGTAGAATAAATGAATTCATTTCGAACCCCGTCAATTTTACTGGTGAGAAATCTTTTATTAATATTACCATAAAAGAATCAGATTAAAACCTGATTCGAAAAATGGAATAAAACATCAAATCAAAAAGAACTGTTTAAATGAAATTTATAAACATACTATACCACCAGTATCTATTCTTCGGCCAGTTCTTTATGGTTGTGCTTGCGGTATCGCAATTTATAAGCAGGCATAAGCTGAGGATAAACTACATATATCTCTTTTCATATCTCTTCATGGGACTGGGGATATTTCAGGTTTTATCGTATTCAACTAAAGCTTATCCGGGGTATTATTTTATTTCATTCTACCTGATACCTGTTTCACTGGGCTCATCCCTTCTGCTTTATTACAGGTACAGACTAATAATTGAGGACAGCATAAGACTCAAACCTGCTGTATTTATCTCTATTCTTCTATCTGTATTTATTTTTCTTGCAGCAGGGCCATTTATTATTAATACCGGATTCCGGAAAGAGTTTATCGAACTACGCCCGATACTTGATCCATCATTCACATCTCTCCCGCTGTTCTTTAAACTTGTTCATTTCATAAACTTTATTCCAAAACTTATACTAAGCGGCGGGATATTTCTTCTTCTTACAAAGAACACTGATATCTGGAGAAGCAGCAGCGACCCGAAAACAGGGATAGCAAGACTCGGATACTCATACGCAGCAACAATGCTTTTTACAACGCTGCTACTTGGTGCCGGTGACCTGGTTACATTTGAACTTTCAAAAGCGGCAATTTTCATTGTGAATACATCAACTATCGGGATATTCTTCACTGCGCAGTATGACCCCGATTATTATGGTGTCTTTACACTCCTGCGAAAGAAAGCAAAGTACAGGGTATCAAAAGTTAAAGGTATGGATGTTGAATCCGTGGTGGTTAAACTTAACAGGCTCATGGAGGAGGAGCATCTTTACCGTGACGAGGATATTTCTTTGAAGGACGTTGCTGAAATGCTGGACATGAATATGCAGCAGCTTTCAGAGATCCTGAACAGGGATGTTAAAAAGAACTTCAGCACATTCATCAATGACTACAGGGTTGAGGAGGCGAAGAAACTTCTTGCTGAAGATGACAAACTCCCCGTAACTCATATTGCGTTATCTGTGGGATTTAATTCAACTACCACATTCAACAGGTCTTTTTCAAGGAGTACAGGTCTTACTCCGAAAGAATTCAGGAAGCTGAAAGCTGTGAAGAGTTATTCCAAAAAGAGATAAAAACCTATCCCCTGCCATCAGCCCGAGCTGAATCAGGCAGCGAAAGAATAAAATTTCTTATTTCAGCCGGGTCTTTCGAAAGTACACCGTTAGACCCCGCAGCGAGGAGATCCCGGCTGTTCTCCTCTGAACCGGAAATCGCGTAAACCGGTATATCAAATCCGTACTTCCTCACCTTTTTCACAAGGGCTGTCCCATCATTAATACCGGCAAGATAAAAATCGATAAGCACAAGATCTATAATCTCAGTGCCTATTATTTTAAGCCCTTCAGAAACTGTATCTGATATAAAAAGTGTATACCCCTCCTTCTCAAGGAGGGATTTAAGAATCTTCTGCTGGATTTTTGAATCATCAACAAGGAGGATGTTCCGCATGCATTTCATACTATTATATTATATAAAAAAACAGGCCTGTCAATAAAAACAGAGCCTATTTACTTTCTTGACAGATTCAGGGTTGTAAAAAAGTGTGTTGCAAACAGAAAACTTATCATGGGAATAATATGAGTATTTTAAAAGAGATTGAAAAGAGAAAAACATTCGCAATTATCAGCCACCCGGACGCGGGGAAGACAACTCTCACAGAGAAACTCCTGCTCTACAGCGGCGCAATACAAATTGCCGGGGCTGTAAAATCGAACAAGATAAAAAAAACCGCCACATCTGACTTCATGGAGATAGAGAGGCAGAGAGGTATATCCGTATCCACTTCCGTGCTCTCCTTTAACTACGGCGGCTATACAATAAACCTCCTGGATACGCCGGGTCACAAGGATTTCGCAGAAGACACATACCGCACTCTCACTGCTGTTGACAGCGTAATCCTTGTTGTTGACTGCGTTAAGGGTGTGGAGGAGCAGACAAAGAAACTGATGGATGTTTGCAGGATGAGGAATTACCCTGTAATCATCTTTATCAATAAAATGGACCGTGAAGGGAAAGAACCCGTTGAGCTGCTCGATGAGCTTGAACAGAACCTGAATATCCGCGTACGCCCCCTGAGCTGGCCGGTGGGAATGGGGAGCACATTCAAGGGTGTCTATAATATATACAGTAACTCGTTCAACTTCTTCCGTTCAGGGAAGACACAGGTTGAGGACGAGGTTACCCGCTTTGAAAATCTCAATGACACCGGCATAGATAAAACAATCGGTGAACATGAAGCTGCTAAACTCCGCGAAGAGATTGAACTTGTTGATACAGTTTATGACAACTTCACAAACGAGCAGTATCTTAACGGCTCACTTGCGCCTGTATTCTTCGGCAGCGCAGTGAACAACTTCGGAGTTAAAGAGCTCCTTGACACTTTCGTTGAAATTGCACCAAACCCCATGCCCCGTGAAACAACATGCGGCATGATCGAGCCTTCCACAGAAAAATTCAGCGGATTCGTATTCAAGATTCACGCGAACCTTGACCCGCGCCACAGGGACCGTATTGCATTCTTCAGGGTATGTTCAGGCAAGTTTGAAAGGAATAAATTCTATCATCACGTAAGGCTTGGCAGAGAGATCAAATTTCCCAGCCCGGCAAACTTCATGGCACAGGATAAGAGCGTTATCGAGGAGGCGTTCCCCGGTGACGTTATCGGCCTCTACGATTCAGGGATATTCAAGATCGGAGATACTCTCACAGAAGGTGATTCTTTTATGTACAAGGGGATACCGAGATTTTCACCTGAACATTTCTGCGAGGTAAGGAACAGTGATCCATTTAAAGCGAAACAGCTTGAGAAGGGTCTCCTCCAGCTTACTGACGAGGGGCTCGCACAGCTTTTTGTGCAGAATCCTGGGCAGAGAAAAGTTATCGGTGTTGTGGGCACACTGCAGTTTGATGTAATCAAATACAGGCTGTTGAATGAATTCGGCGCAAGCTGCAACTTTTCACCTATCAACGGCTACAAGGCTGTATGGGTGAAATACGATCATAAAAATGATATTGAGGACCTTACCAGTTTCAGGTCTCATTCTCTCTTCCAGGACAAGAACGAAAACCTCGTTTTTCTACCGGAGAGTAAATTCACACTTCAGATGGCTAAGGAGAAGAATCCTAAAGCGGAGTTTCTTGATAGCATGGAGCACAATGACCAGACGCTGGAGCTTGAGGCTTCGTAAGAGATGTAATCAATCCGCAATTAAAAAAACAGGGATAATTTATCCCTGTTTTTATGCAATAATCATGCCAAATTTTATATAGTACTCTTCACCTGAACCTCTATCTATCCGGCATCTTTCCTATATCCTTCCTATATCTCTCCTATGTCTCAAAATTTTATTATTTTTAAAAAAAATTAAAAATCAGCCGGAAAGTTCACCTGAACTTCATATAGATATTATTACACCCGGGATTTATGACTATTGGTTCATCACATTTACTGCTTATTTAAGCTTCCTTCCATCAAGAAGCTCATTAGCCCTCTGAAATCCTTCAATTGACTGTTCCCTCTCCATAGTTTTTTCCGGATCTCTATACTTTTTAATCCACCCCATACCATTACATCTTTCACATTTTATTTTTACTTTCACACTACTCTGATCAACTGGTTCATTGGATTTAACGGCATCATATCTATGATCATTCATATAATATCTTTCATCTTTAATCCTTCCTGAATCATCAAAACCAAAATCCTTTGGTTTCTCATTTTGCTGAATCAACCCATATCCGAAAAAAGAGAGGCACCCGATTGAATCAGCACACCCTTTCTCTTTTTCATTTAAATCAAGACCTTTCCTGGGAGGCCTTGACGAATAAACTTCCATAACACCGGTTCCTTTACACACCGGGCAGAGTTCATACCCATCATCCTGTGGTGCAGGTTTAATCTTTACATGGCCTGATGTACATGAAATAAATACGTAGAATAAAATTAAAAACAGTGGCCGTATATCCTTAATCATCTTTTTATAATTTATACTCCTGACTTCATTATTATTCTATAATGCCGGCATAGCAGATATGGTGTCATCCTTTTTTTATTTCAGCTATTTTTATCAGCGATATATCAATACAAAAAAATTCCTGTTGCATTCCTGTACCAGTTAATTCATTGTATATAGAAAATCAGGATTAAGAATATAATGAAAATTAAACTGTTAATTTCTGCTGCGGCTTTCTTCTTAATTATTTCAGATCTTTCCGCAGGCACACATTATAATGCTGAAATTACCGGCTTCTCCGGTGACGGCAGGTATGCTGCTCTTAAAGTTTCGGCCATTGAAGACGGAAGCGGTTTTTATTATTTATCAGTGAGGCTTCTTGATGTATTCAGAAACCGTTTTGTCTCACCTGAATTTTCAGGGAGGCAGAAAGATGATGAGCCGGAAGAAAATGTAAAAAAGAGGGTATATCGTAAAGCAGGAAGTTGTTTCCGGAAATACAGGATTGGTAGTTCAATAAATCTTCAGCCACTGAAACTTGAAGGCACTGAACTGGAAAAAAGTTTTAATTATAACAATAAAAACTACTCAATAAAAATAACTGAAACTGATTCAGATATTAAGTGTAATTCAATGGCAGGGTTATTCCCCGCAAAGGGTTATTCAATTTCCCTGAATGAAAAGATTCTCGATAAAGTTATATCACCAGGGGGAAAATTGGGTTGTTCCTATCATTACATCATAGACAGCGCTTTCTCTTTCAAAGGACACGTCATAATAATTTACAGAGCATTAACACCTGGTTTTGAAGGCCCTGACAGTACACCCCTCTTCTCTTCAGCAACTCTGGAATAAGTAAAAAGGAGGAGGTTATCCTTCGTTATCCTTCGTTATCCTTCGTCCGCTTCTTTGCCCCTTCCCTGCCGGCTTGCCTCTTCCGGCATCACGAGTATCGAAGGTCGGTTTACTCCTAAAGGAAGGTTTAACTCCATCTCTTCTGATATTCCGCTCCTGCTTACTCTCTTCAGTAATATCAGGCATTGTACCCACAACTCTCGGTGCACCCTTCCCCTCCTTCTTCATGATAAAGAGGTAGTTGAATCCGCGCAGGTAAAAATTCCCCTCGTCAGCGGCCTTACGGTAGTTCCCCATTGTGAGAGTTTTATTGTGACGGGTAACAGAGATAATATCAACAGTGGTGAAATGTTTAGAAAGCATCTGATGGAGTCTGAAACCGATTGGAACAAACCCTTTCTTTTTATCAAAATAATCACAGACATATAGTGCCATGTACCTGTCAGGGCGGAGTATACGGTTGATCTCAGATATAACCTTCTCCATCGCTTTGAAGTACTCCTCCTCATAAGCCGGGAGTTTACCGATACAATCTTTTTCATCAGAGTAATGCACGTTGTCGCCATAAGGGGGATCTATAAATACGAAATCTGTCTTGCCGTTTTCTATGGGGAGCTTACGCGCGTCAGATCGGAATATATCTTTTCGAGTGGGATTTATATCATACCCCAGGGGCCTGCGGTTTGTATCCCTGCACACGTCAAGGGTTGTGCCGCTTCCGCACATCGGGTCAACAACAAGGTCATTTTCATTGGTATAACGCATAAGACAGTTCCAGATTATATAAGAGGGGGTCGCGCCGATATAACTGCGGTCACCCTGATCCTCACGGCCGTAATTCTGTGAAGGGTAATCCCAGAGTGTTGTAACCTGTCTCTGAAGTTTCGGTGTAGGCATAAATCCCCCTTTGCGGATAATCTGATAATTGATTTAATCTCTTTCATGGAAACGGCTGTTTTTGTAAAGACATTTACATAAAGTAAAACTGATCAAATTAACAGGTAATGACTATTAATTGTTTTAAATATTACTATCCAATATATAAATTAGCCATATAAAAGCATAGTTTTAATAAAATTTTAAACAAATAATCTTACCATATATAAAATTAATATTGACATCGTTTTACAATGATGTATATCGTTCAATAATGTTGAACGATATACGGGGTGCCTGTGTCAAAAACAATCCTGTCATTGGTCAAAGCTTCTAAAATTCTTGAACTCATCATGAGTGAATCGAGAGCCCTGGGTGTATCTGAACTCTCCCGCGCCCTTGATATGCCGAAACCCACTGTGCAGAATATGCTCTTCACGCTTGAGTCAGAGGGGCTCCTTGAAAAAGATCCCATGTCACTTAAATACAGGCTCGGCGCACGGCTCTTCCAGCTTGGCATGCACTACGCAAATAATATGGACCTCACCATGATTGCCCGCGCCTGGCTTGAGAGGCTCTGCTCTCAATATGGAGAGACATCAAGGGCAGGTATTGTTATGGGTGAAAAGATCATTATCGTAATGGAAGTTCAGCATGACAGCACCTATATGACATTCCCAGGACCCGGTTCTGTAATCCCGCCTCACACAACATCAATCGGGAAGATACTCCTTGCGTATATGCCTGAAAAGCGCAGAGAGAAAATTCTTAAAAACATACATTTCACACCGCTCACTGACAAATCTTTTAAAAACATGGATGAGCTGAAAGCTGACCTTGACACTGTGCATTCCGGCGGCATTGCTTTCGACAACGAGGAGTCACTGAAAGGCCTATCATGTATCGCAGGGCCTGTATTCAATCACCGTAATGAATGCATAGCAGCAATATCCCTCAGCGGGAACTCGTCTAAAATGGAGCTGAGGCGAAACGAGATTATCAATGCCATAAAATATACATGCTTCAGAATGTCGGAGCAGATGGGGTACAGGGGGGAGCAGCCTTCAGTGTTCAACTGATCCTGTCTCAGCCCCGCTCATTATCGCACGCCAGCGCTCCTTCACACTAAGGGGGTTATATGCAGGTAAAAGGTTCAAAAGAGATCAGGGCCGGTGTACTTGACAGCGGACTCTGCACAGGGTGCGGCGCGTGCGTTTCACTCTGCCCGTATTATGCCACACACAAAGGTAAAACTGTGATGCACTTCAGCTGCACAAGGGATGAGGGGAGATGCCACGCGCACTGCCCCAGGGCCGAAGTTAATCTCGACATGTTATCATCAGTCATTTTCGGAGAGGAGTACTCCGCAGAGCCATTCGGCAGTTATATCAGCATTTATACTGCGCGCGCGGGTGACAAAGCGGGACTAAGCAGTTTTCAGACAGCGGGAACAGTTTCAGCGCTGATGAAGTTTTCTATGGAGAAAGGTTATATAGATTCGGCAGTTCTTACAAAAAATGATAACGGGTTCGGTGTACCGGTAATCGTTAACGATCCGTCAGGGATTGAGAAAGCATCAGGTTCAAGATACTCTGTCTCACCCTCAGTCAAAGGTGTTAATGAAGCGATAAACTCCGGCCGTAAAAAAATCGGAACAGTGAGCACACCCTGTCAGACACTCGCCATTGCGCAGATGAGAGGAAATCCCGTGAAACAGGAAAACTTCATTGATCCCATAGCTCTGTCAGTCGGGCTCTTCTGTACATGGGCCCTCAGGGCATCTGATTTTACAGATCTTCTCAAATCGATGGGGGATGTTTCCACAATCCGGAAGCTGGACATCCCTCCCCCTCCCTCATCTGTAATGGAAATTGAAACCGGAAATAAAAGTTACATTATTCCACTTGAGGAGATAAGGAAACTGGTTCCCGAAGCCTGCTCATACTGTCACGATATGACAGCGGAGTTTGCGGATATATCAGTGGGAGTTTTTGAGGGGAGAAACAAACAGAATATTGCTATAATCCGTACAGAACGGGGGAGAAAAATTTTCGACGAAGCGGTGAATGCAGGTTATTTAATCAGGGAGGAGATATCTTCAAAGGATATTGCACCCCTTGCGGCTGCATCTATAAATAAAAAGAAAAAGGGTCTCGCAAAACTCGCTGATGCGGAGCTTGTCAATTCCGAAGGCAAAGATGCTGTTATAAGAATAAAAAAATCAACACTTGAATCGATTTTTAAAGGGGGTGCGTTATGCTGTTAAGCAAAAGCGAAGGTAAGGAATTCCTCCTCATGGGGAACCAGGCAATAGCGCGCGGCGCACTTGAAGCAGGGGTGAGTGTAGCAGCAGGGTATCCCGGCACACCTTCATCAGAGATAATCGAAAATCTCGCAGCAGTAGCTCCGGATGCTGACCTTTATGTTGAATGGTCGGTGAATGAAAAGGTTTCTCTTGAAGTTGCTGCCGCAGGGTCTTTCGCCGGCCTCAGGTCTCTTTGTGTTATGAAGCAGAACGGAGTCAATGTGGCATCGGATTTTCTGCTGCACCTTGTACTTTCAGGTACGCGCGGCGGCATGGTGCTTATTCCATGCGACGATCCCGGCGCTATTTCAAGCGTTAACGAAGGGGAATCCCGCTATTTCGCGCGTCTCATGGAGATTCCGCTACTTGAGCCTGGCGACTTCCAGGAAGCCAAGGATATGACAAAGTGGGCATTTGAACTTTCAGAAGAGATCAGTAATGTCGTAATGCTCCGCAGTGTCACACGGCTATCACACGCAAGCGGAAACGTAAAACTTGGAGAACTGAACAGGGCAAAGCCATCGGCAAAATTCAACTTCAGCGGTAACCTGCTGGACGCGAAGACTGGTCCGGTAATAACAGCCCCTGTGCCATTCAGGCACACGCAGCAGCAGGCCAAGCTTAAAAAAGCTATCGATCTTTTTGAGAGATCTCCATTCAACAGGTATGAAGGCCCGGAAAATCCTGAACTTCTGATCATAACAAGCAGCGCATGTTACCTTTACAGCAGGGAGGCACTGAGGGTACTGGACGCGGAGAAGAGAGCCGGGATACTTAAACTAGGGACAACATGGCCCCTCCCCCCTGAACTTCTGAAGAAACATCTTGCCGCTGCGGATAAAATTCTCATAGTGGAAGAGGTACTCCCGTTCCTTGAAGAGAATATCAAAATCCTTGCTATGGAAAATATTGATTCAATAGGAAAGATAAAATTCTTCGGCAAGAATAATGGAACAATTCCATCTGTAAACGAAATGAACCCTGATCATGTAATCAAAGCAGTTTCATCAATTCTCAATATTCCATATACTGGAATGCCTGAGGAATATGAAAAAAGCGGCCAGATTTTATCCTTCACAAAGTCACCGAACAGGGAGCTCACTTTCTGCCCGGGGTGCCCACACAGGGCATCATACTGGTCTATCAACAGGGCGCTTACCCTTAACGGAAAAAACGGTTTTGTCTGCGGAGATATAGGGTGTTACACAATGGCAATACTCCCTGCGGGCTTCGGTACAATTAAAACGGCTCATTCAATGGGCTCAGGTACAGGGGTTGCCAGCGGTTTCGGAAAACTTAAAAGCTTCGGATTGAACCAGCCTGTTGTTTCGGTTTGCGGTGATTCCACATTTTTTCACGCAGGGATGCCTGCGCTGGTTAACGCGGTACACAACGGCTCCGACATGCTCCTTGTTATACTGGACAACAGCGGCACGGCAATGACAGGGTTTCAGCCGCATCCCGGTATACCTTCGGACGCGGCGGGGAATAAGCTGCCGAGCGTTGATATTGAAAGTGTGTGCAGATCTATCGGCGCGAAAACATTCACGACAGACCCCTTTAATATTTCTGAAACAGAGAAGAAGGTGCTTGATATTATTGAAAATGAAACAGGAGCCCGTGTACTCATCATGAGACAGGGGTGCGCGTTAAGTCCTGAAAAGAAAGGAAAGAAAAAATACAATGTCTCTGTGGACAGCAACATATGCAAAGGGACTGACTGCGGATGCAACAGGCTCTGCACAAGGGTCTTCAGGTGCCCCGGACTTGTCTGGAACAGCAGCACAGGCAAGGCTGTTATAGATGAAATCATCTGTGCAGGATGCGGTGTCTGTGCCGACATATGCCCCTCAGGCGCAATAAAAAGAAGCGAGGTAATGTCATGATTGATCCCTTTAACATAATAATCACCGGTGTCGGCGGACAGGGAAATGTACTCGCAGCAAGGATGCTTGGAAATACTCTGACAAAGGCGGGGTATTACGTGACTATTGGAGAAACCTTCGGAGCATCCCAACGCGGCGGCTCTGTAATGAGTCACCTCAGGGTATCAAAGGAATCTTCATGGAGCCCGCAGATACCGAAGGGGAAAGCTCACCTTATTATAGCTCTGGAGCCCATTGAATCACTGAGGGTACTGGCTGCATACGGCAACAGGGATGTAAAGGTGGTAAGCAACACGCGTCCGATCTATCCGGTTGGTGTTATCTGCGGCGATTTAGCGTACCCGTCACTGCCGGATCTTAACACAGCAGTTGCTCAACTTTGCGATGATGCAAGATTTATCAATGCGACAGAGGAGGCCGTTGCACTGGGGCACCCTATACTGAGCAACGTTATTATGGTTGGAGCAGCAGCGGGGCTGGGTCTTCTCCCCATTGATGATGAGTCATTCAAGTCTGTTATAAGTGAAAATGTTCCTGAATCAAAAATTGATATTAATATGAAAGCGTACAGGAAGGGGAAGGAGATGGCAGTGGATCCTGTAAAGTTTTAGCTGCCCTCTGAGGACTGGGCTGAAAGTTAGTTTTTGTCATACCGGTTTTGACGCAGTCAAATACCGGTATCCTAAGGAAAGAGAAAATATCAGCTCCATCCAAAAGATTCCGGTATTCCCCTTTTGGGGAAACCGGAATGACAAATTCATGCGAAATAAACTTTTAAGAGAGTTCGTATAGAGAAAAATAATATATATAAAAGCAGCACCAGAGGAAGCGGAGAAATAAATAGAAACAGGAGGTTTTTATGTCTTCGCTTGGAAAAGATTTACGGAAGCTATTATCTGACAGGCAGGTCCTTGATGAGAAAGAGGACTTAATGGCTTATGCAAATGATGCAACTTTTTACCTGGCAAGGAGATCTCCTGATGCTGTGGCAATACCGCTCTCAGCGGATGATGTATCCGCAATTATTAAATATGCCTTCCGCAATAAAATCCCCGTTGTTCCACGCGGAGCAGGGAGCGGCCTCGCCGGGGGATGCACCCCTATTCATGGCGGCATTGTCATGGACATGAAGCAGATGGACTCCATTATCGAAATAAACCGCAAGAACATGACTGCGGAAGTTGAAGGCGGAGTTGTTCTTGACAGGTTCAACAGGGAACTCCGGAAACAGAAACTCTTCTATCCCCCTGACCCGCAGAGTATGAAGGTCTGCACAATCGGCGGGAATGTGGCAACCCGTGCGGGGGGGCCGAGAGGCGTTAAATACGGCACCACAGAAAGATATGTTACCGGCCTTGAAGTTGTTCTACCGGACGGTTCGGTAATCACACCGGGGGGTAAAGTCGTTAAGCAGTCATGCGGATATGACCTGACGCATCTCTTTACCGGTTCTGAAGGGACTCTGGGTGTAATAACAAAAGCAAACCTCAGGCTCCTCCCCCTCCCTGAATCATCCACAACAATCATCGCGTCATGCGTAAGCGCAGACCAGGCTGCGGAGATTGTATCAGAAATTATCGCTGAGGGAGTTGTCCCCGCAATGCTTGAATTCCTTATAAAGCTCGCTGTAATGGGGATGAACAACCATATACAGAATCCGATCCCTCTAAGCGGTGAAGCCTATCTTCTCATGGAGGTGGACGGCGGTATAGCACAGGTTGAATCTGAAATGAGAAAAATTAAAAGTATCTGCACCGGGCTCGGCGCCGCAGACATCATTGTAGTTACAGATAAGGCGGACAGCAGGTCGTACTGGGAGGCAAGATCAAAACTCTATCCGATAATGATGACTCTGTTTAAACGTGTAATCACAGAAGATGTAACTGTGCCGAGAAACTCCATCCCTGAACTTGTCCGGAGGGTGCAGGCAATCGGGGCATCACTCCAGATACCGATAGGCCTGGCAGGACATGCCGGAGACGGGAACATGCACCCCACGATAATGCACACAGAGATAAGTGAAGCCTTCGCCGAGAAAGCGGAAAAGGCAATTTCTGAAATAATTAAAGCCGGGCTTGAACTTTCAGGGACAATTTCCGGTGAACATGGAATAGGTATACATAAAAACAGGTTTATTGAGATGGAGCATGGCCCTGTACAGATAGGCCTGATGAAAGCAATAAAGGGTGTCATAGATCCTGCGGGGATCATGAACCCGGGCAAAATCTGGCATGAAGGAGGCACAGATAAATGAAACTGGAAGACTATAAAGATATTTCAGCACGATGTTCACAGTGCAACTTCTGTCAGGCCGCATGCCCTGTCTTCAGGTCAAAGGGCTCAGAGAACTGGCTCGCAAGAAACAGGCTTAATCTTATACGCGAAGTGCTCATTGAAAAGACAATGGAGCCCACTCCCCGCTTCACCGAAATACTTGAAACGTGCCTCCTTTGCACAGGATGCACGCAGAGCTGTTCCAGCATGGTACCTGTTGATGAGATAATCATTGCTGCACGCAGCCGCATGGCTGAATATGCCGGGGGAGTTTCATCCTTGAAAAAGAAACTATTCTCCGGAGTAATAAAAAACAGCTCCGCCATGAACCTCATGGTAAAAGCAGGGGCCGTTGCGCAGAAATTCGGCATGGCACCAGGCAACCTCCCGCAGATGTCATCAAAGCCATTCTTCAGCAGGCGGAGCGGCACACTTAAGCCTGATGGAACAGCCGAAGCCCGTGTCGCATACTACGCCGGATGCGGTACGAACTTTTTCTATCCTGAAACAGGGGAGGCTGCAACAGATATACTCCTTAAAATGAATACTGAAGTTATTATACCTGAAGGTTTAACCTGCTGTGGAATACCGCTTCTTTCAGAAGGTGATATAGAGGGAGCAGCGGAAGTATTCAGAAAAAACATTGAAATACTCGCCTCCATTGAATGTGATAAAATTTTAATGGAATGCACATCATGCATAATGATGTTTATGAAGAAGGGCCCGAAACTCTTTGCAGCAGATGATCCCGTAATGGAAAAAGTTAAAGCAGTAAATGCAAAGATTGAAAATGCCCTGACATACATTTATCAGAAAAAAAATTCCGGCATAAATAAAAAGGCACAGGGAAGCTTTACCTGTCATGTTCCGTGCCACCTTAATAAATCGGGGAAAGGCCCGGGTACTGCGGAGATACTACAGGCACTTACAGGCGCGGAATACAGGGAACTTGATGAACCTGAATCATGCTGCGGTGCGGGGGGGGCTTATTACATGAAAGATAAGGAGTTAAGCGAAACTATCCGTGAAATCAAACTTAAGGATATCAGGAAAAGAGAGGCCTCTGTTTTAGTAACGGAATGCCCCATGTGCAGATATTACATCAGCAGGGGTATACCTGAAATGGAGGTAATGCACCCGTTGGAATTCATAAAGGTGAGCATGATCTGAAAACTGAATATATTACTCAAAGTATTATTTTTAACAAAAAAACATGCAGCGTATAAAAAAACCTTGATATTTTTCACAATAACATTAAGAATTAATGTATATATATAATAGTTGGGGGTTAACCGGCCCCTGCAATGGTTTTATTGTAAGAGCAGCACCCTTTATAAACATCAGACAGTCCTTCAGCATCTTTGCATGAAGAGTGCTCTCTCATTATACGCATATTGCTTTCTAAGGTGCGTAGCTTTGTTGCGTTGCAAGAGACTGAGGTGAAACTGCAATGAAAGAGAAACAGGTAAAAAGGATTTCTGAATGCCTTTTGTGCAGAGAGCATATCATGCAGACCAGCTGCGCCGTGGTGTGCAGCTATTTCAGGGATTCATACCGCGAACTTCCCGTTGCATTATGCGATGATCCTTCCATGGATTATATTGAGGATTGCCCCAGGCTTCTCAGGAATGCAAGGGACACAAAGCCGGGTATGAGATACATCCCGCGTACAGCGAGAGAAAAGGGAGCAGCACCTCTTATGAAACAGAGGCGCATGGGCCAGCTTGTAAAACTCTTCGGATAAGTAAAAAGATCCTACTGAATCTTAAGGAGCAGTTCACCGGACTTAACTGTCTGCCCCTCTTTGACAATAATCTCGGAGATTGTGCCGCGTACAGGAGCCACAATATTAGTCTCCATCTTCATTGCCTCTATTACAAGAAGGCTCTGCCCTTCCTTAACTTCATCACCCTCTTTCACAAGTATTCTGAAAACGTTACCCGGAATGCTTGCTCCCAGTTCATTGGGATTGGCAGGATCAGCCATCTGCGTAAGCGCAACAGTCTTCTCCGACCTGTATGTCCTGTCAGGGATGGTTACCTCTCTCCGGTTTCCGTTAACCTCGAATACCACATGACGCATACCCTCGGTATCCAGCTTCCCTATCTGCACAAGCTGAACTATATAGATCATCCCCTCAGCAAGTTCAACTTCAACAGGTACACCTCTTCTTAATCCTTCAAAGAATATCGGACTCTCCATCCTGCTGAAATCGCCATACTGTTTTTTAAACGCGACGTATTCATCAAAAACTTTCGGATAGAGAGCGTAACTCAGCATATCCTTTTTATCCGGTGTGAAACCGTGTTTCTTTTCAATGATTCCCTGTATCTCATTAAAATCAACAGGAGGGAGGAGTTCACCGGGCCTGCATGTGATGGGCTCCTTACCCTTAAGGACAATCTGCTGAAGATCTGTTGAAAAACCCCCTTCAGGCTGTCCCATCATCCCCTCGAAGTATGAAACCACAGAGTCAGGGTAAGCCAGATCCTTCCCCTTCTCCACGATATTTTCAGGTGTGAGATCATTTTTTACCATGAATATAGCCAGGTCACCAACCATTTTCGATGAAGGTGTAACCTTCACTATATCCCCCATCATGAAGTTCACCTTCATGTACATCTCTTTAACTTCCCTGAACTTATGGCCAAGACCGAAACTCTCAACCTGTGACCTGAGATTAGAATACTGCCCGCCAGGTATCTCGTACTTATAAACCTCAGCGGTACCCGATTTAAGCCCAGACTCAAACTGAGTATAAATCGGCCTTACGTCATCCCAGTAGTCCGCAATCTCCTGTATGCCGTCAAGGTTCAACTCCGTGTCGCGGACGGTGTTCTTCAATGCTGCCACAATTGAGTTAAGCGCAGGCTGGCTTGTAATTCCAGACATATTGTTGAAACAGGCGTCAGCAATATCCACACCTGCCTCAGCAGCAAGGAGCACTGTAGCAACACCATTTCCGCTGGTATCGTGAGTGTGAAGGTGGATCGGTATCCCTATCTCCTGCTTAAGAACTTTAACAAGTTTCTCGGCAGCATAAGGTTTAAGGAGTCCCGACATATCCTTAATACCAAGGATGTGTGACCCCATCTTCTCAATCTCTTTTGCTGTTTTTACGTAATATTCAAGTGTATACTTGTCCCTGCTGTCATCAAGTATATCACCTGTGTAGCATACACAGGCCTCTGCAATTTTGCCGGTCTTCAGTGTTTCCTCTACAGCAACTTCCATACCCTTAAGCCAGTTGAGAGAATCGAATATTCTGAAAACATCTATTCCGCTCTCAGCAGACTGCTGAATAAAATCACGCACAAGGTTATCAGGGTAATTTGTGTAACCCACTGCATTGGCCCCGCGGATAAGCATCTGGAATAGTATATTCGGCACCTTTTTGCGGAGGTCCTCAAGGCGTTTCCAGGGGTCCTCTTTCAGGAACCTGTATGCCACATCATAAGTTGCGCCGCCCCACATTTCAAGTGAGAAGAGATCTCCCGCGAGAAAAGCAACAGGTTCAGCGATCTTCATCATGTCAAATGTTCTCATCCTTGTTGCCATGAGAGACTGGTGAGCGTCCCTGAAACTTGTGTCTGTCACAAGAAGTTTCTTCTGTTCCCTGATCCATTTCACAACACCGTCAGGCCCCTGCGAATCGAGTATCTGTTTAGTTCCGCTGAGATTATTTGATTCCGGAATTTTCGGCACCCTGGCCATGTCGTATTCCCTTGTAAGCCCCTTGGTCTCATTAACCGCTTTCTCCCCGAAAAACTTCAGAAGTCTTGCTTCACCATCCTCCCGCGGCGCTATGTCAAAAAGCTCAGGCGTATTTTCAATAAAATTAGTGCCGCAGTCACCCTTACGGAAAACGGGGTGAGATAGAACATTCAGCAGAAATCCTTCATTTGTCTTTACCCCCGCGATGACCAGTTCTCTTATTGAACGTTTGGATTTATTAATGGCATCCTCAAAAGTGCGGGAGTATGAAATAACTTTTACAAGGAGTGAATCATAATAGGGACTTATAACTGATCCGGTATAACCGTTCCCTCCATCAAGCCTTATACCTGCACCGGAGCCTGTCCTGTAAACATCTATCCTCCCTGTGTCCGGAGCAAAGTTGTTTCCGGGATCCTCTGTAGTAATCCTGCACTGAATCGCATAACCGCGCGTGGTAACAGATTCCTGTGAAGGTATACCAACCTCCGGAGAATCGAGCCTGTATCCCTGAGCTAAAAGTATCTGGCTCTGAACAAGATCAATACCTGTAATCATCTCCGTAATAGTATGCTCAACCTGTATACGGGGATTCATCTCTATAAAATAGTGCCGGCCGCTTGAATCCACAAGGAATTCCACAGTACCCGCGTTTCTGTAATTTACGGCTTTTGCAATCTTAAGCGCGTCAGCGCAGATAGCCTCTCTCTGCTTTTCAGAGATCGAGAGTGCCGGGGTGAACTCAATCACCTTCTGGTGACGTCTCTGAATTGAACAGTCCCTTTCATAAAGATGCACAAGGCTGCCGTAATTATCGCCAAGTACCTGAACTTCAATATGTTTCGGATTATCAAGATACTTCTCCATGAATATATCGTCATTGCCGAAAGCCTTTCTCGCCTCATTGCGCGCGTTATGCAGGCCTGTGAGAAGTTCTTTCTCATCCCGGACGATCCTCATGCCGCGTCCGCCCCCCCCTGCTGAAGCTTTCAGCATAACAGGATACCCGCACCTTGCTGCAAAGCTCACTGCCTCTTCATCATCCTTGATGGGCTGCTCAACTCCCGGGATGGTGGGCACCTTAACGCTCTGAGCAACAAGCTTTGACTGAATCTTGTCACCCAGGCTTTCGATCATCTGTGCTGTGGGCCCGATAAACTCTATGCCTGCTTCAGTACACTTTGCCGAAAAATCAGGATTCTCCGCAAGAAAGCCGTACCCGGGATGTATGGCATCCACACCCTTCTTCAGGGCAAGATTAATAATCTCATCAATCCCGAGGTATGCCTCTATGGGCCCCTTGTTTTTACCGATAAGGTAGGACTCATCAGACTTTGTCCTGAAGAGTGCATATCTATCCTCACTGGAATAGATTGCCACTGTACGGATCCCCAGCTCATGGCAGGCCCTTATAACCCGTATTGCAATCTCCCCCCTGTTTGCTATTAAAACCTTCTTGAATATTTTCATTAAACTCTCTCCATTTAAAATGAATCTTTTATTTTTCTTCATCCGCTGTTGTAATTTAAAATTTTGCCCTGATTTTCCTGCAGAAGGTTAGAAAGGGAAATCCGTACGGCTTTAACAACCGGGGTTATGAAGAACTGTAATTACAGAAAAAACTTTTTCTGTAGAAAATCAGAGACCGGTTAATTTCATGCTGTGTCAATTATAAAAATTTACCGAATTCCGGATTTTTTTTACCTGAATTATTATCTGGTTCAATAATTCAAAAAAAGTCACAAAATAACAGCAATAACCAGATATTTCCACCGACAAAAAACAGCACTTCCCCTGACTAAAAAATATTGAAACTGCTTCATTAAATATATTTATTTATAAGAATAATCCTTAGTGATAAACGAGGTGTCCTATGCCTGAACTTAAACGTCTTAATATATTCGAAAAAATGCGCGGGCTTTACACTGATATAATGCATATCAGGAGGAGCACTCTGATAGAAATTGCAAAGATGGTGATGGAGGAGAAGTCTGCTGAATTCGTTGAGATGATCCCCTTTAATGTTATACAGAGAGACGTTCCCACTTTTAGGGATTCGGTTTTTGCTGAACGTGCAATAATACGGGAGAGGGTGAGACTCGGTTTCGGCCTTGACCTGCAGGAGTTCGGTAAGCACTCACCGGTACTCTTTGACGTAAAGGCCGCTCTCACAGATAAAAAAATATTGCAGAAACCGATTGTCAACGTAATCAAAATAGGATGTGAAAGGTGCCCCACTGACTCATTCATGGTGTCCAATTTATGCAGAGCATGCATAGCTCACCCCTGTACAATTGTCTGCCCTAAGAACTGCATAGCAAAAGATGATAATGGCGCGGTCATTGACCAGGAAGCCTGCATCAGGTGCGGCAAGTGCGCACAGGTCTGCCCCTATAATGCTATTATCTACAGGGAACGCCCCTGCTCTGCCGCATGTGGTGTTGACGCAATCAGATCAGACCAGTACGGCTTTGCAGAGATCGATCATGATAAATGCGTAAGCTGCGGACAGTGTATTGTATCATGCCCCTTCGGAGCCATAGGTGAAAAATCGGAGATGGTACAGATTCTTTACGCGCTGAAAAAAGCTTCAGAGGGTGGCCCTCCTGTATGGGCGGAGATTGCCCCGAGTTTCACCGGACAGCTTGGAGAGAAAGTTACCGCCGGGCAGTTCGTTGAAGCTGTTAAGCGCCTCGGCTTTGCGGGTGTAATGGAGGTGGCTTACGGAGCTGATGTTGATGTTCTGCACCTGGCGAAAGATCTTGCTGAAATATTAAGCGGAAAGGATAATGGAGATAAACCCTGCTTCATAGGGACAAGCTGCTGCCCGTCATGGGCCCAGGCAGCACGTAACAACTTCCCTGAACTGAGCGGGAGGATAAGCAAATCCTTTACACCGATGGTGGAAACTGCTAAAAAAATAAAGGAGAAAGTTCCTGATGCAAGAATTGTTTTCATAGGGCCATGCATATCCAAAAAGGATGAATGTTTCGCACCGGAAGTTGAAGGGCTTGTTGATCACATAATGACTTTTGAAGAGCTGAACGCACTGGTTACGGCAGCAGGGATAGACGCTGCTAAACTTCCTGACAATGAAGAGCTTAATGATGCCTCTGTATCAGGGAGAAAGTTCCCTGTTGCCGGCGGTGTTGCTGAAGCTATTATAGCGCAGACAAAAGTTATCACAGGGGACAACAGAGATATTCCTTATGCTGCGGCAGATACTCTGGAAAACTGCATGAAGCTGCTGAAAGATATCAAACTCGGGAAGATTAAACCCGCTCCTCTCCTTGTAGAGGGGATGGCCTGTCCATTCGGATGCATCGGAGGGCCCGGCACAGTCTCCGGACTTCTGAAAGCGAAAAAAAGCGTCAGGGATTTTGCAGAGACTTCAAAGTGGAAGCTCCCTTCAGATTATCTTCAGCGCAGATAAATGTTATCCTGAACTCAGTTCCGCCGTTTTTGACTATACTGAGTTTGCCATGCAGCTGCTGGACAAGCATATTCACAAGGGATAGGCCGAATCCCTTTGATTTCGCAATTTTCACCGCATCCGGGAGGCCCACACCGGAATCCTTCACTGATATTTCCACTGTTTTGCCGCAGAGTTTTTTCATCCTGATCATAATAGAGCCTGGATTCCCATCCGGGAAAGCGTATTTCAGTGCATTTGTCAGGAGTTCATTTATAATCATACCTGAAGGGAAGAGCATTGATGAATCGAGCCTGAAATCTTCTATATCCTTTTCAATGCTGATTTTTCGGTTCCTGATATAAGTTGCTGAAATTTTTTCTATCAGGTCAGTGAGATACTCATAAACAGAAACACTTCTGCAATCCTCGGATCTGTAGAGCATCTCATATATACTCATCATACTTATAACCCTGCTGCGCGCGTCCTGTATTGCCTCAACAGCAGCAGGATCCTCAAGAGTGTCAGCCTGAAGATAGAGGAGAGATGAAATTGATCCCATATTATTTTTGATCCTGTGGTGAACCTCTTTCAGCAGAAGCTCCTTCTCTTTCAGCAGGCTCAGTACCTTCTCCTCAGCTTTTTTACGCTCAGTTATATCAAGAAGGAGCGCAAAAAAACCGTTCACAACGCCATTGGTGATATGCGGCACATACTCCGCCCTGGCAATGTGTTCATTCCCTTCCCTGTCTGTCATAGTATTTTCGAACAGAACTCTCTCGCCATTAAGAGCCCGCATATAATACGGCTTAGCCTTTATGTAATAAGACTGCTCAACCATATCTTCAAGGTGATGCCCGGGGAAATCATCCTTGGATCTTCCGTGCCATTCAGCGTACGCCTTGTTTACGTAGACATACTTTTCATTGTTATCCACATAGGCCAGGTAAGCAGGGAGCCCGTCCATGATTATCTGAAGCTTCACTTCGCTGTTCCGCAGAGCATCTTCAGCATGCTTACGGTCAGTGATATCTCTTGAAACTCCAAGGATACCGTAGATTGATCCCTTTTCATCCCTCAGAAATGAAAGCGAACTTTCAAGCCATATCCTGCTGCCATCCTTATGAAGATGTTCAAGGACAACCGCATTTAATGCACCGCCGGAAGCATTACATCCATCCATGCATCTTTGAAGCTCGCTGTTAAGAATAGAACGGACCAGCCCTCTGGTTTCCGGAACAACTGTATCCTCAATTGTCTGGACGATAACCTCCTCCGGAGTATAACCTCTGATTTTCATAACAGAGGGGCTGACATATGTAAACCTGAGTTCAAGATCAGCAGCCCATATAATATCTGCCGTATTATCAGCAATGAGCCTGTATCTCTCCTCGCTTTCTCTCAGGGCATCTTCCACAAATTTCCTGTCAGTTATATCCCTTGTAACACCGAGTATACCGTTGATTTTACCATTTTCATCGCGCATAAATGACATTGAGCTTTCAAGCCAGAGTTTATGACCGTCTTTATGGTAATGCTCCAGCACAACCCTTCTTTCTCTGTCGGAAGGTGCTCCAGCACTGTCTTTTTCTAATTCTTCTTTTAAAATCGAATATACGAGATCAATAGAGCCTGGAGTTACTGTATCCTCAACCCTTTGTGTAAGAGCCTCTTCCGGAGTATACCCCCTGAGTTTATATACAGAAGGACTTGAATATGTAAACTTAAGATTGATATCCATAGTCCAGATATTGTCCGCAGTATTGTCAGCAAGCAGCCTGTATCTCTTTTCGCTCTCCCTGAGAGCATCTTCTGCGAGTTTTCTTTCTGTAACATCCCTGGTAGCACCCAGCACCCCAACAGGGTTGCCATTATCATCCCTGATAAATGAGAGTGTGCTCTCAAGCCATCGTGTCTCCGCCTCAATATTGTGCTCAAACATAAGCCTGAGAGTCCTTCTGGGATCAGCACCGGCCCTGTCATTTTCAAGCTCTCTCTCAAGTGTGCGGCATGCAAGTGAAACTGATTCAGGGGACATGATATCTTTAACAGTATATTTCAGGACTTCATCAGGAGTATGCCCCTTCAGAGTAAATGCCGAAGGGCTGAGATATGTAAAACGGAGATCCAGATCCATTGTCCATATACTGTCCCCTGTATTGTCAGCAAGCAGCCTGTACCGTGATTCGCTTTCACGCAGAGCCTCTTCGGCCTTCTTCTGTTCAGACACATCTCTGTAGATTGTTACGATTTCACCTGTTGGAAGTTTGAATGCATAATTATCGAACCAGAGAACAATACGGCCCCCTTTATAAATCCTGGTGGAAAAATTCTCAGTAATCCCGGTTTGCCACACCCTGCGGTAGGAGGGTATTACATTCAGATTATCAATATCGTGCCTGACTTCTGCAAGTGATTTACCTATTACATCATCTATCCGGACATTCTGGAAACGGAGGGCTGCTCTGTTGGCATCATTTATAATGTAATCTGACGGCTGTGACCCGTCATTACGTATCTGAAACACCACGGCTCCGGCAGGCATATTATCGAAAAGCCCCCGCATAAGAGCCCCTCTTACAATTAACGCCTTCTGCGTGTTATGCTCCCCTGTAACATCACGGAAAATTATTACACGCCCGCGTATATTGCCATAGCCATCCCTGATGGGGGAGCTGCTTTTGTCAATTCTGTAAACCGCTCCGCTCCTTGAGATGAGGATCAGTTTATTGCGCCATTCACCTTTTTTATTCAGATAGAAAATTTTATCAAAGGGCTGCTCAGATACCTCGGCGTCTGTAACGTGAAAGACGTCATAAAGCGCCTGTCCAGCCGCATCCTCAAGTTTCCACCCTGTGATGTTTTCAGCAGCCCTGTTCATCCGTACAATTCTTCCGTCGCTGTCTGTGGAGATTACGCAATCAGCAATTGAATGGAGGGTAACATCAAGATACTCCTCCCTCTCCCTTGTCTTTCTGTGCGCCTCGAAAAGCTCAAAAGCCATTTCAATGGAGGAGAGAAGTACAAACTCACCGGAATTTTTTATCACATACCCGTACCTTGTAATATTTTTTACAAGCTGCACCATATCCCTTTCTGCATGAGACGTGAGGAAAACAATGGGTATATCTCTCCCCTCAAGAATAAGCTCTGCGGCTCTTGTGCCGTCAATCCCGTACCCCAGGTCTATATCCATAAGGATAAGATCAATATCGCCATTTTCAAGAGCAATAGATATTGCAGTGTCTCCATCATTTGCCTGGAGGACATTATAACCGCTGTTAGCAAGAAATTGCGCCTGGGCCATAGAAGTGATAACTTCATCCTCCACAAGAAGGATGTTTTTTCTTCTGTTTTCAGCCATATCTTCAGATGTCATTATATTTTGCATAAATACACAGGAATAATAAACCGGTTTTGTTAATCATGCACAGTGGAGTTGAAAAATCAAGGAATAAAAACGAATAATAAATAAAAGAGAGATTTGAACGCCCGGTCAGTATTAATACTTAATACCCTATTAAGCCGGAAAATTTGGAATATTAAATTTTAATATATTCAGAAGATCATTAAATATATAAGAATAACAAGAACAAGGAGAGTCAGAAAAATGACAAGTTTAATATATCTCCCACGCCTTATATGCAGATGGGCGCGCTCCATCAGAAGGCCCTGCTCAGTAAGAGGATATCCTCCGTTAAAATAAAGAGCATCAATATTATTTCTTGTTTTTTTCACAATGAATGAATTTTTATCAAGATAGCCTATATCTATAAGCTCAAGAACAAGTGCAACACGATCAGCCTGATCTATACTTAGCGGGAAATTAAACTCCCCTCGCCTATTATAGATATCAAGCAGATATTCAAAAGCGGGATAGTACGCTTCACGCCGCTTCATAAGCTTTTTCATTTCTTTTTTGTAGTCCAAGGGCTTACCTTTTAATTCCAGAATCCGATCCCCTTCTGAATTGTCAAACAATTATATATGCAATAAATAATTGACACAGGAAGATAGTCAGAAATTATTATTTGATAAGGAATAAATTGAGATTATTTATTTACATGTCATTGCGAACAAAGTGAAGCAATCTATCCTGGATGATATTATTCCAATATATAAAATAAAATCCCATTATTATCAGATTGCCACGTCGCTGATGCTCCTCGCAATGACGAATCAAATCTCTGATTCAGCATAGGATGATATACATAATACAACAACATGAAAAACAGACTGGATAAACGTATACTGAACATACTCGAATGGCCCATCATTGAAGAGAGGATAATCTCACTCTGCTCAAGTGACCCGGCGAAACGTATTGCAGGGCGGCTTAAACCTGTACCGGAACAGAAAATCCGCGTACAGATGAAAAAGATCAGCGCCATTAAAGAACTGATCTCCCGTGGCACAACTCCGCCGCTATCAGGAATAAATGACATATCCGTACATACAGCCCTTGCGTCCAAAGGGGGAGTGCTTGAACTGGAAAGCCTTTGCAGCATAAGGACATTTACCTCCGCGTCCGAGAGGATCAGAAAATACCTTGCAGCCAACAGGGAGGAGTTCCCCCCTCTGGAGGATGAGTACAGCAGAATACACCCTCTTGAGAAGCTTAATACTCTGCTTCAGGAATCACTGACAGATAACGGCGAACTTAACGAAGATAAGTTCTCTATCCTGAAAAAGATAAGGAAAGTTATATTTACATCCAGGCAGGACCTGGAGAAAAAAATAAGCAGAATAATACACTTACCTGATAATGGAAAAGTTCTTCAGGAGAAGACATATACAACAATAAACGGCCGTTATGTGATACTTGTGAAATCAGGAATGAGAAGCAGAATAAACGGAAATGTTCACGATATATCAGCCAGCGGACAGACTGTTTACTTTGAGCCCTCGGAACTCACGGAGCTTAATAACTCCCTCATAATGCATGAGAAGGAACTGCTCCTTGAAATACAGAAGATACTGGCTGAAATCACTGTGCATGTAGCTGACCATGCAGATGAACTTGACTCTAACCTGAGAGTGCTCTCATACTTCGACTTTCTCACTGCCGCGTCAAAATTCAGCATTCAGACAAGGAGCAGTGAACCTGTTCTCTCAGAAAAGCCGCTGATGAAGCTAAGCAGGGCTCACCACCCGGTTCTTCAGCTGATGTCCCCTGACACAATTGTATCAAATGATGTACAGCTTGGGGTTGATTTTAACTGCCTTATTATTTCCGGAGCCAATACCGGGGGAAAGACTGTAATGCTGAAGACTATCGGCCTCTGCGCGCTCTTTGCGATGTACGGCCTTCATATCCCTGCAAGCCCGGACTCGGAGATCGGGATATTCAGCAACATCATGGCTGACATTGGTGACGACCAGAACCTGTCCCAGTCTCTTTCAACATTCTCAGGGCAGCTTACAATCATCAACGATATATTGAAGAGAGCAGACAGCAGAACACTTGTTATTATAGATGAAATTATCGTGGGAACAAATCCCAGGCAGGGTGCGGCTCTTTCTCAGGCAATACTCGAAGAAATGATTAACACCGGGAGCCGCATCATTGTATCCACACACTACACCGAGTTGAAGGAACTCCCTGCAAACGACAGCAGATTCCAGAACTCATCAGTAACATTCAACCTCGACACGCTTAAACCGACTTACGAGCTTCGGATAGGAATACCGGGAATAAGCTACGCAGTTGAGATTGCACGGAACTACGGTATTGCTGAAAACATACTTGAACGCGCGAAGACGCTTGTTGACAGCAGGGAATCAAGCGTTGAATCCCTGATAGAGAAAGTGCAGCGTTATGAAGAGGAGATAATTGAGGAGAGAGAAAAAGTAAGAATCCTGAACCTTGAACTTTCAGATGAGAAGGAAAAAATCAGGAAGAGACAGGAGGAACTGGAAAAACTCACTGCTGAGACAAAAAAAGGAAGAGGCATTGAATTCCTTAATGAACTGGCAAGATACAGGGAACAGATTGCGCAACGGATTACACGCCTTCAGGAACTGGAACAGAAAGACGCTGGAAAACTCCATGAGGAGATTACAGCAATACGAGAAGAGATATCATCACGTCTGCATGATGAATCGCGTGAAAGATACTCTGACACAATGGAGCAGATTGTTCCCGAAACCGCAAAAAAAGGTGACCGTGTATTCATTTCAGCAATTGAGACTGAAGGTGTTCTGGAGGAGATCGACAGTTCAGGGAAAACAGCGTTTGTTATACTGGGTGGGACAATAAAATCAAGGTTCCCGGTTAAGGAACTGTTTATTATTCCCCCGGCAGGTTCAGCTCCTAAAAAAACAGCGCTTAAACGCAATGTGATAAAAGGGACTCCAGACCATGAGATACCATCAACAATACAGACTTCATATAATACCATTGACCTGCGCGGAATGAGAGTGGACGAAGCCCTTGCTGTAATGGACAGAGATCTCGATTCTATGGACAGGAAAAGTATAGGTATTGTCATTGTAATACATGGACATGGAACCGGTGCGCTGAAGCAGGCAGTCCGCGATGCACTTAAAATGAATATCTATGTAAGGGATTTCCGCCCCGGTGATTTCGGCGAAGGTGGTGATGGAGTCACTGTTGTTAAAATGAGATAAATTTCCTGAGAAGATCCTCAGTTAAGTATCTTCTCAAGTATAACCTTTGTAATCATATAAGTCGGTTTGATCCCCTCCTCCCCCAGTGCGCCGGAGGCCAGGGTCTGGCCGCTCACTATGGGGTTATCAGAGGCGTAATATGCATATCTCACCCTGACATCACGTCGGATATGCTCACGGATTATCGCAGCATTCACAGCTCGCTGGTAATGCCCCCCCTCCATCTCAAGGCCAATTGCCTTCCAGCTTGATTTCTGAAACTTTTCAAGCACGTCCCTGTTCTGGAGTGATGTGCCAAGTACAGTAACAATAGGCCCCACGTACACCGGGATTGAACCGTCAAAATCATCAGGCTTAAGGTCATTATCCACCATGTAGTTATGAGGATTACCCTCAAAAACATGTGCTGTGGGGAGCATAATGTCACCCTTCTGCCCTGGGAGTATCCCCGCTTTCCCCATAATCGAAATAGATCTGAAATCGAAATAGCGATCTTTTTCATTGGTAATATGCGGACTCAGAAGTTCATCCATTACTTCATAAGCCTGAGCGCCGAAAGCATAGTCTATTACAATTATCACAGGCTTGTTTTCCGGTTCAACGCCATTGGTAATCTGCATATCAGGATGAACAGGTATACCATTAAACTGCGCCATGTCAATTATCTGCGTATCAATGGAAAAACCGGAAAGGTCTGGCAGTTCGTGAAGCCCGTGCTCCTTTGCAAAGTCCTTCACGCTCCCCTGGAACTCCCTGCTTCTTGTGATAAAATCATACAAATCAAAATCCTCACCCTTAAGCCTGTCCCTCAATGCAGCGTGAGCATAAAGGGCATTCAGTACGCTGTGCATGTTGGCGCTTATCACATGTACAGGGCGATCTCCGAGCCCCAGTTCAACAAGACGATTCTTAACATTGTCAGCCCATGCTCTGCCGAACTTATGCCTGCCGATCATATCACGGAGAGAAGGTGTGAAGTATATCATCAGCATTTTATCCCTGTCATCATCATCCTCAAGGGCACGCATTCCGAGATTAAATATTATTTTAAAGAGGCCGTTATTCCCGTTCTTCTCTTTTCGTGAAGCTTCAAGGTACTGGTAGGTTTCACGGGTCTCCTGGAATGTGCGCCCGAGAATTATTGACAGGTTCCAGAGCGCGCGGTCAAGTTCCGGACCCCGGAGTTCAGTCCCCTTTACATGTGTTTCAAGGACACCCCATTCCGCAGAGAGCTTCCCGGATTCATCATGTATCTGCTTTTTTATTTTATGTGATTCGATATTCAGGAATGTAAGGTGAGTCAGTATATCATAAATTTCACTCATACCCTGGGTTATTATAAAATTCATCTCGTTCTGACTTATGCGGTATGAAACCCGCCGTCTTTTAAGAGGGACAATTTTTTCGAAGGCGGTATGCTCAAATTCCTCTTCTGCAGTGAGTATAATTCTGTTGCACTCCTCAATCCCCCTGGGGAGCCTGTCCATTACATACTCAAGGCCTTTAAGTTCAATAATGCGGGGTTCATTCATTGTGCCGTAAATTTCAGGGGAGAGCATCTTAAGAGAATCTTCAAGTGTCTGCCCGGATCGTCCGGAGGGCTTATAGTATCCCCGGAGCGCAAGTGCATCAGCAGTAATCTTGAACATTCTGATTGCTATACGCCCTCTCTGGGCCTTTGTGATGTTTTCCATATAATTCCTCCGTGAATCACATCGCAGCCCGTCTCCCCCCGCACCCCCGTAGGGGGCAAAGCTTATAATGTTGAATTCAGAAAGAATCGGGGGCTGCGTAATGTTTGAGTGATGATGAAATTAATGAAGTATAGTTGCAACAAAAAAATTCTGGATCTATTTTGACTTCATTGTATAAACGCCGTCCCACTTCTGTGATGGAGGTTTTTTCATAAACTCCTCACACCGGGTTATGTATGTCTTTGAAGGGCCGTCGTCCGGGAGAATCTTCAGTGCATCCTGGAACGCGGACATTGCCCTCTTCCACTGCCTCTCTTTGAAGTGTTCAAGCCCCTTATTGTAATGGGCCAATGCATCATACACCTTCTGCGGGAGAGTTCCTTTCATGCCGAGAAGTTCAAATATTCCAATTGGCTCCGTTTTCCCTACAACGCGTATAACATCAAGTTTTCTGCTTTCAACATTCTCTTTAACCGCGTTATATGTATTTTCACTGATCATGGCGGTAGTGCCGTATATTTTATTGGCCCCTTCAAGCCGGGATGCAAGATTCACAGAGTCACCCATAGCCGTATAATCCATACGCATTTTGGAACCCATGTTCCCTACAACAGCCATACCTGTATTCATACCCATACGGACAAAAAGCTGATGTTGCCCTATGTTCCTCCACTCCTCCTGCATCTCCCGGAGCCTCTTCTTCATATCAATTGCAGCAAGGCACGCGCGGAGTTCATGATCAACATAAGGCTGAGGCGCACCGTAGAACGCCATGATTGCGTCACCCTCATA
Source organism: Spirochaetia bacterium UBA5763 (assembly GCA_002418835.1). Lineage (GTDB taxonomy): Bacteria > Spirochaetota > UBA4802 > UBA4802 > UBA5550 > UBA5550. Next base: position 119,462 of record DIEX01000030.1, read on the forward strand.
TTTGTCTATTGTGCCACCATGGGAGATGATAATGTCTGTCATCTCTGAGAGGTATTCATTAAGGAGCGCAACAAGTTCAGGCGGAGTGAGCTTTTCAGAGATCGTGGAGAATCCCGCGACATCAGAGAAAAAAGTTGTAATCCTCCTGTTTTCCCCGCCAAGTTCAAGAGACTCCGGATGCTCCATAATCTGTTCAATGACATCAGGAGCGATATACCGAGAGAAAGCCCCCTTGATAAAACGCTTCTGACTCTCCTCACTCACAAGCTTGATAGAAACAATAACTACAGATGGTATTATAAGCGCGAGGTTAAGCCCCAGCTGTTCAAGCCATACGTTATGAAACGCGAAGAGATATAATGACAGAAAATTGATTACAAAAAAACCTGCGATAGCGACTGCAAGTGAACGGCGTGATGCCAGTCTCTGCATCACTAAACCGGAAGCGGCAGCTGTAACAAAGATCAGTATAAATATAAACGCATACCCTGGTTTCTTTATAAACTCCCTGTTAATAATAGTATTGATTGTATTATGATATGTGCCTACACCGGGATATTCATTATGGAGAGGGATTGACGCGATATCATGAGTACCTGTTGCAGTGAGACCGATGATGGCAATCTTACCTTTAAGCGCTTCTGTTCTGATGACCAGCTCCACAGCTTTTATATCCTCTTCAAGTACAGCAAGCTCCTTCGCAGCATTCCCGGGATTATCACTCTTCAGCTTCTCTTCAAGGTTTTTCTTTTCAGTCTTCAGAATTTCCAGAGCATTGAGTTTCTCTTTCTTTAGAGCTTCTTTACGTACGGCAATATCACTCCATATCGATTTACGCTCATTGTTATCCTTTGCAGTGTGATACTTTTCTTCAAGGGAGCTTATTGCAGACTCATTCTCCATACGTGCATGTATCCCCTCAAGCCCTGCTGTTGAGTCAAAGAAATCGTACACACCGTCTGAAAATTTCGGATACTCAAGGAGCGCAAAAAACGGGAGGATGTGAAAGGACTCCTCCCTGGGGCCCGGGCCTGCCCAGTTGACATATATCATTCCGGTTTTATCTATCGGTATAACAATATCCTCAATTTTATGAGCCATTGTATTAAATGCATTTTTCAGTATAACATTTTTCCCAGGATTGATCTCGATATCGCCCGGTTTGACATTACACACATCTATAAGCATTGCAAGTGCAAGGTTAAAGTACACCCTCCCTTCAAACACCTGAATCAGCCGCACCCGCCTTATTGTTCCGTCTATATCAGTAAACCTGTTTACAAAGCCGAATGTTTTTGCAGCGGACATCAGATCAGGGATTGGATAAACAATTGCAACTGTATCATCTCCCTGAAGCGGGGCGAACTCCTTATCACGTCCCGGAGGTACGGGGACAGAGGATAGCGCAGTAAAGCGCTTCATGGTATCCTGAAATTTCTTTGTCTTCTGCCGCTCAATTGCATCAGGGGTCAGAGGATCTCCGGTGAAAGTATAGGCGATGAGAGCGGAGCCGTTATCCTTCAGACTCTGTGAAAAAAGAGCATCATTATTTTTAACAAGAGCTGATACCTCCTCCGGTGTAACCCTCCCTTTAGCTGCTGCCCTGCTTTCGATAGCTTTATATGCTTCTTCATTAACCTGGACAGGTGACGGGTCGGGAAACATTATATCAAAAGAGACCAGGGATGTGCCAAGCTCCTTAAAAACCTTGAGCCCTTCGGCATAAATATCCCGCGTCCAGGGGAACTGCCCAAGGGCTGTTGTGCTGTTTTCATCTATATCAACGAAATAGAGCCTGTCCCATTCAGGGATCGAAGGCTTTGCCTGAAAACGGAGATCGTATAACTTAAGTTCAAACAGATTATAGGCATCTGTGAAACTGAAAGGGAGTATCAGCAGAAAAGCTGCAAGGCCGATAATGAGGCCGGAAAATTTATTCTTTTCAAAAAAATCATTCAGCCTGTCAGTCATATTCTTCCAGTTCACAAAACGCCTCCGAATTAAAAGCTCAGGTTCACCCCTGACATAACAAAATGCCTGGCACCCTCTGATGAATCATAAGCATCACCGGGGAGGAATACTCCGTAATTCACATACATAGAGAGATCATAAAATATCTGCCATCTGAAAGAGACATCCGCACCCTGACCTATATTCGCTTCCGCAAGCTCCCCCTCTCCTTCACCAATTGGTGATTCTTTTTTATCTTTCATATAATAGGAGTATTTCGCGGCAAGAGAGATCTTTTTAAGATACATTGAGTCAACCCATGAAAATGGCGCGAAAGAAAAACCTCCCCTGTATACATGAATATTGCTTAATGCCGGTTTAAGCGCATAACCGCCAGAGAATGTTCCGAAATAAATAAATCCTGTGTCATCACCTGTTGAAGAGGATGGCCTTGTTGAACTGGTATAATCTGTCCTGTACTTGTCCCCTGAACCGAAAGCATATTGAAGAATCAGCGCCGGATTCAGCGGAAGAGGAATAAACCAGCTCAGACCGCTGTTCACAGCATAAGCCGCTATGGAGGATTTTTTCTCTGCGCCGGAAAGGTAACTCTCCCCTTTTTCATACACAAACTCAGCAAAGTACGATATATCCTGAAGAACTACCCCCTCAAGTCCCCCGCCGTAATACTGCGAATTATAGCGCGTTTTAGCATTGTCCTCTTCTTTGCCATTATCAACCTGCGCCAGTCCTAAAAGATATAATTTCTGATTCATAAAGTCCGCCGCAAGAGTACCACCTCCGAAAGACCTCTTTGCGCCGTCTGCGATATCCTTATCGCTGAGTCCGTAAGGGTTGTTATCTTTATTCAGCAGCCCTGTATAAAGTCCAAGGATCTTCAGGCTGAGTATCGAACCGTACCAGGAGAGCTCACCGCCGTCGCCACGCCCGTTTAAAACAAGTCCTGTGCCTATACTGTAGAATTTCCGGCCTCCGGAGAGATTAATCGCATTATCAAAAAAATTCATAGACAGGTACGCCAGGTCAAGGTCTGCAACATTATCAGACTCCACGCCTTCATATATCCCGTCCTGTGACGCCACACCCATGTATGAATTTTTCCCCCTGATGTAAAGAAAACTGTTGCTCCAGAGATATGCTTTACCCCAGACCCTGGCGTTTATTATGTATGTTCCCAGTTTTCCATTATCATTATCCTCATAGAGATAAACCGGATTCAGTATCGCGCCATACTGAATGCCCTTTGTTGAAAATGAATCCGATGGTGTAACAGACTGCATGTCTTCATCAACTCTGGCGCCATAAAAAAAACGGTCCTCATCCCTCTCAGCAGATTGCGTAAAAGCCATGGATGAAGATAGAATAAGAAGTATTAAAAATATAAATTTCATTTTATTCATTATCTGCCGCCTTTAATTTCACTGACTCTCCCCAGAACCTCAACAAGCTCAGGTCCGCTTACAACATCATTCTCGCTCCCGTCACCACGCATAAGTCCATAAGATGCACAGGCCCTGAAAGCATATCTCTCTGTACCGAAGATCATGTACATGATGCTTCCGCCGAGATCGAGATACCGGGCAGTCATCTTTGCCAGCATCCCCTTTGAAAGCTCTTCACTCTCTGAATATCCATCAAGTGCGATGCCGCTTTTTTCAAGGAGAGATGAATCCGTTCTGAAAGATGAAGAGCGCCCCGAAGTCTGCATTGCGAAGATCTTAACAGCATCGCCGTAGGTTGCCCTGCTCTTACTATCGAGATCACTCAGCCATTCGAGCTGATTAACATCCTGAGAATATGCGCTGATACTGAAAAACAGTACCGGAAGTAATATAAATAATTGCTTTAGTTTCATTATATATTCTCCTGCAGTTTCTTTGAACATTACGGCCAATTTATTTTCAAATTAATGCTGGCATCCTGCTGCATCTGGTTATCCAGAATACCTGCATCGCTCTCCGGGCCCCCTGTCTGATCCCCCCCTGAGTATAGCATTGCTTCTACCTCATCACCGGTTACACCGTTTCCATAAACAGCAACAAGCGATCTCCCTCTGGCATCATTTGCAATGTTAAGAGATTTGGGGAGATTGAGCTGCTGAACATATTTAAGCCTTCCTGATATAAAGTTGCTCCTGCCAAGCCTGTTCTTTGCCTCCACAAGACTTCTGACATCATAGATCATCATACCGCTTCCGGGGCCGTATGATATATCCTCCTCAGTACCGCGCACAGATGATGTAGCAATTGGAGTGGACACCTTGAATACAGTTTTAACCCTTGCGTCCCTTGGAACCTTTGCAGTGATGTTCCCCCTCTTAAGCCCGATATGTGTATCTGTTGTACTCTTTGTCTCTTTGCTGAAAACCTGTATCATTGTAAGAGGCTTAATTGTCACTGTATGATTGATTGAATTAACACGAAGTTCTGCTGAAGAGTTTGCACCGGTGCTCACCTTTACCCCCTCCGGCAGTTTCATCCCTGTTTTCAGGGGAACCCATTTCTTACCGTCGCGGTATGCGGCAGTGCCGGTGGCCTTTAAAACTGTAATTTCAGCAAAAGCTGGGACCGTATAACAAACCAGAAATGCTGATAGAATTGTCATTGCAAGAGGCTTCATATTGGCTCTCCTCCGGTTGATTTTATTGCATTAATAGCATAACAGAAAATTATTTCAATCACTAATCAATAATACTGATTATTAATACAAAAAGCTTTAAACAGAGAGGCACATGCTTATTTTTTTTAACATTTTCAGATACTTTGAATAACTAATGATTCACCTGAATCTTAAAAAAACCCGGCCGGATTAATTGCTGATTATAACTATTCACGTCTCTAATAAAAACTGTTTGCAATAATTCATTAAGTCTTTATTGAATTATTGCATGAAATCACGAATCCCCTTCATAGATTCTCTGCGCGGCCTTGCTGTTATATTCATGATACAACAGCACCTCCTTTCATGGCTCTGGGGAAAAAAATGGATTTCATATGCAATTACATTCCCGGACCATCCCGTTATGCTTTCAATGAATTTCATGGGAAATTTCGCAGCGCCGCTCTTTCTGCTTCTCGCAGGTGCAGGAGTAACTATACTCAATAATAAACCGGGGATTTCCAAATCTGAATTTATTAAACGCGGAATATTCATTCTGTTATGCGGCTATGCACTGAATATACTTTCACCTCACTGGTTCATGCCTGGATCGTGGTATGTGCTGCATACTATAGGAATATCGATTATTATTTCTCCGCTTCTTATGAGATTAAAAACAGTTTATCTCATTCTTATTTCACTATTTATAATCATTATACCGGCTTTTATACAGACACGGCTCAATACCCCGCTTATGGCAGGGGACACTTTCATGAATGACTTATCACGCAGCGGCGGAATACTGCGGATCATTTTTGCGGAGGGGCACTTCCCCATATTTCCGTGGAGTGCGTTTTTCATTGCAGGGATAATCTCTCATAGATGGCTTTCGGAGAAAAACAAAAATTATATCTTATATGCCTCTGTTTCTACTTTTACCTCAGGATTTATGTTGAAGTGGATATATAATTACGGATATTTCTTTGCCACAGGGGGGAGATTTTTCAGGGTATTTGTCTTCACTCCTTACATTTATCCCGCTCATCCCTCTTTTATATTCATTCTTCTGGGTACAGCATTAATATTTTTTTACATTTTTACTTTTATTAAACATGAAACTTCTCCTATAAGAATAACAGCAGTTATAGGGAGATTATCGCTTACATGGTTTTTTCTTCATGTAATACTATTTAACGAAATCCTGAGATTCTGCGGAATTCATCAGAATATTTCCGCGACTGGCACACTTTTGATTATAGCAGCATTTATTTTTATTATAACTTTGCTTTCCATGAAGTGGAAGAAAGCGGAATATAAATTCAGCATAGAATGGCTGATGCGGAGAATCCTCAAACTCCAATGATATACTTGACAAAGGTATAATTGTATCCTTATATTAGTTTAATACTCTCTCTGAAGGAGGAGAAATATGTTTTCCAGAAAAATATTCGTAATAATTATAATACTTCTGCTGGCTGCCGGAGTTTCCATAACAACGATCAGATGCTACGATGACGATAAAGATGCCAGAGTAACCATACACCTTGAGAGAAATGACCTTGCAGCAATGGGGATTCAGCCGCAGAAACATATCATCGACAGGGTGCTGGAGTTTTTCAGTACCAGGGCTGAGGCAACAACGGTTCCTGAATGGTTTGATATCAGAACAGATTTAACACTGACAGTGACAAGTACCTCTTTTGATGATATGACTTTTACTCTTCCTGCAAATGCACAAACATTTACAGTGAACATCCCTTCCGGTTCTGAAACGACTTTTACTGTAACATCCCAGACTGATTGGTTAAATCCCATAAACAATATACAAAAAAACTGGGGGGGGCAATATACAACCAAACTTGGACCAGGAGATATGAAAATATCAATTACAATGATACCGATGACATATATTATTACAGTTGATCCACCTTCGACTGTTACAATAGATTGGGCAGTTTATAGTATATCAACAGTAGTTCCAGTTTCATCATATAAGATATATAGATCAACAACAATAGATGGAAATTATTCTTTAGTCAGCACAACAACTAGTGACACCTATACTGATCCCTATAGCGGTACAAGGTATTATTACAGGATAAGTTGTGTAACTGCTCGAGGAGAAGGAGTAATGAGTGACCCCAAAACATGGTAAATATTTAATCAAAAAATTATTTTATAGAGCCGGGACAAAACCCGGCTTCTTCATTTTAATGCATTATAATAATTTTTTGTTTTGCTCCCCTCACCTTTAAGGAGAGGGGCCGGGGGTGAGGTCTACTTTATAACAGCCTTCCCGTTAAATCCGTAGTCAAGAAGTTCCATTGTTTTCTTTCCATCCTCGTCTGTTGCCATAATCATTCCGTTTACAGGAACATCGGGGTGGAAATATGATATAGATGTAACAGTGGCAAATACAATGGTAACTGAAGCTTTCAGTGATGTGGAGCCTGCAAAAGCACCTGCGGGAACAGTGACAGCACCGGCTTTTGTGTACTGAACTCCTGATACAATTAGCCTTTCCCATGTTGCTTTGAGCATCATGTTATAAAGGTTCATTGCGTCACCTTCAATCTTCTGCACTGTCCCATCAGGCTGAAGTAACTTTGCCCATACTGCACTGATCTTCGACACGTCACTCTTAGCCATAGCCTGCTCATACCCTTTTATGCATATCTGCATTCCTGTGACTTTTCCATCTTCATCAGTGCTTATAGATTCAAAAACCCATCCGCCGTTTTCTCTTCTTACTATAGTTGTCTTTGTTACAGACTGCCTTTCACCATCATCAAGGTTCCCCATAACTACATAATGCCCGGGAGCCCAGTTCATCGCTTTTGTGAACTTTTTGTACGGAACAGATTTCCCCTTACCCTGCCAGTATCCGTCAAGGTGAGGATTGGTTTTCTGAGCGCTGGAGCATGAGATAAAAGCAAGCCCCAGAACAATAACTGAACATACAAATAACTTCTTCATTTTTTTCTCCGACATAGTATTTTAAATCATTATGTAAAACTTTTACTATATTAATCAAGCATTAAACGGTAAATCTATTCCTTGACTTAAAACTGTCTCTTCTATATAATTAAAAAATAATCTCTAACGAAGACGCAAAGAGTATTAAGATTTTTCTCCGTGAGCTCCGTGCCTCCGTGGTGAATTATTAAAATTGTTCACCACCCGCTTCGCTTGAGACACGGAGTTTACAGAGTCTGATTATTATTATTTTGAATCTCATACAGAAGGTGTTACCCTGATGATTAAAGATAAGAGCTTCATCAATAACCTGGTTTCTGAAATGAAGGAATGGGTAAAGGAGGGACTAATCTCCTCCGACCAGAAGAGCCGCATTGAATCATGGTATACCTCCGTTGAAACGGTAAAGCCTGCCGCACCTGAATCCGTACCTCTCCAGCCGAAGAAGGAAGTGATAAATATTGCCCGTGTTGTCATCGGCCTTGCCACTCTCTGCCTCGCTGCCGGAATAATAATCTTTTACGCATCCAACTGGCGGAAGATGCCGCCTGTACTTAAGCTTATACAGATATTCATTCTCATGTTTTCGATCTACGGAAGCGCCTTCTTTTTTCTTGATCCGGGAAGGAAGCACCCGGCCATCGGTTCAGCCCTGCTGCTCCTGGGGATTATTTCTTACGGCGCAGGTATTATGCTTGTGGCGCAGATCTATCATATCAGCTCGCACCCCACCAATGGAGTACTTGCATGGGGTGCAGGCGCTCTCATTGTTTCCGCTGCTGCGCGTGATAAATACGGCTATTACCTCTCTGCACTTCTTTTCTTTATCTGGAATTTCTGGGAGGTCACTGTATTCGGCAGCGCCGGATATCTCTACATCATTCCTGTGCTTATCATTGCATTTCTCCTGCTTGAAGTCAATGACAGACGCGGACTCACAGGTTCCGCTCTTCTTACAGGATGGTATATATTTCAGGTTTCATTATACTGGATATATAAATACGCTGATGACGGTTGGAAAGGGGGACTTTTTATCCTTCTCTTTGTTCTTGCCGGAGCGCTGCTTATTACGGCTTCGAAATTTCTTAAATCCGCTGAAGAGCTCCGGGGAGCCGGAAGAGTTTTCCGTGTCTGCGGATGGGGTTTATGGTTTCTTCCGCTTTTATTATCTGCTCACGTTGAACCTTATTCAGGATATTCAATGTTTATCTGGGGAGCCGCGCTTCTGGCCGCTTCTTTTTTACTGAAAGAATATGAGGGATATTATGTATCCGCAGCAATATTCTTTCTCTGGTCTCTCACCGAAACAGGGACACGGAATGTTTTTCCATGGCTTTACATCTTTCCCGCTCTTGTGACAGGTTACCTTTTCTACCGCAGAAAAGATCATAGAGGAATAGTTATCACATCACTTGCTATTATATGGTATTTTCTTCTGTTTACATGGCACTTCGCCTCAAAGGCATCTGCTGATACAGGGATACCCGATCCGTTCTTTATCATTATGCTTCTCCCTGCCGGTGCAGCTATGATTGCTGGCGGAAGGTTTATGAGTTATAATCAGATTACATCATCAGGGGGCACTCTCCTTCACTCTGCCGGATGGGTTGCAGCAGTTCTTCCTCTATTTGCTCTTTCATGGCCTTTCGCACTGGAGAGAATGTCATCATTGATGATGTTCAGGAATTCCATTGCGCTCTCCTCTGAATATCTGGCTCTCACACTATGCGCTGCGGTTCTTATTACGCTGCTGAAGCAGAAAGGGGAGCATATTCACCTCTCTCTGCTTATTCTGCTATTTACCGCAGCAGGTTTTGTTCTTCCCATGGGGCACACAGCAACGAGGATGGTATCACTTCATATCGGCATAGTGGTTCTTGCCGGGGCTCTGCTCTACTACTCGTACAGCATACCGGAACAGTACCGTCTTGAACGCGGAATCGGCGTTACTTTTATCATGGCAGCAATAATTATAAAAGGGACCGGATTCATCACCTACTCCGGTATAGATACAAAGTTCAGGATTGCATATCTCGCAGGCTCTATTCTATTTGTTACTGTCTGCTTTCTTCTTAACAGACTGCTTGATCACATAATTGAAAATCGGCTATATCCTGCACGGATAATCGACTCAACATCCGCTGTGGTTCTCTGGATATCAGTCTATCTCTCCTCATTCGAAACAGGTGAGCAGGCATCAATCCTATCCGCTGACAGAATTGTTATTATCATGATAATACTCTTTGCAGCAATGGCTGCTTTATTATACTACCTGATTCTTACCAGGATAAAGACTGAACATCTTATGATATACCTTTCGCTGATGGTTTTAACTGCCTCCGGGATAACTATGTTTATTTCCGGCCCGGATATTCCCTGGCAGCTTTACTCTGTAATATTTAACCTGCTGCTTTTAATCATTTCAGCCACATATATCTACTACAGCACGGTTATTCAGTCAAAAATTCTTCTTAATGCTGCTGTTGCAGGATTTGTAATTCATATTATCACACGGTATTTCGATCTCTTCTGGGACATGTTTTCAGGGGCGCTTTTATTTATAATCACGGGATTCATCGGCCTATTCGGGGGATATATACTTGAGAAGAAGAGAAAAGATATCGCCATGCAGATAGAAAAGGAGACAGGCAGATCAGATATTGAGGGGGTTGAGAGATGAGCAGCAGAAGAAAAATTATATTTATAACAGCTGTTATACTTCAGGCAGTTGTTCTCCTTTCAATGATTGCAAAGCAGGAACTTCTTCTAAAACATGGAGCAAAAGTAATACTGAAATGCGTTCCGGTTGACCCCAGGAGTCTATTCAGCGGTGATTACGTACGGCTTAATTACGAGATCTCTGAAATCAGAAAAGGTGAAACTGAATCTGAACAAAAGAAATTCAATGATTTCTCTGAAGATGATACAATATATGTTGCCCTTGTTATGAATAAAGGTGACCGCTTCTATTCAATAGCCGATTACGCAAAGACAGCAAATGAACTTAATAATAATTATAACATCATCTTAAAAGGAACGGTGGATGGAGCATACTATGCGCTGCGCATACGGTATGGACTTGAATCATACTTTGTACCGCAGAATGAAGGGAAGGATATAGAGACTGACATGGCAGAGGTGTCTGCCGAAGTCTCAATTGCTGAAGACGGCAGGAGCGCATTATCCAGACTCTTTATTGCCGGCAAAGAGGTGAAGTTTTACTAAGCAATCATATTTTAAAACTCGAAATGATCAAATTTTATTGACATACGGAATTAAAACAGTTTGTATTATTGAAGCTTGTATGTGCCTGTATTTTTATAAAAACAATAAACTTCAGAGGGGAATAATCATGAAAAGAAATTTCAGAATTCTGGCATTATGTCTTTGCGCGGCAATAATTTCAGGTACTGCTGCGCTTTACGCTTTATCCGTAAACCAGTCTCTTACCAACCTTAATATCAGGGACGCGAATGATAAGCCTGCATCAATTCCCGATTTCGGATCGAAGGTGCTCACAATATTTTATAATGATGCAGAAGCCTCTGATCTCAGTGACCCTATGGCTGATGCGCTTAAAGCAAAAAATTTCCCGGAATCAAAAAACCGCGGTATAGGCATAGCGAACCTGAAAGATTCAGTTGCACCGAACTGGCTCATAAGAAAAATCGTCAGAGGGAAGATTGCCAAGTATAATTCAACAATCCTTACAGATGTTGACCTCACAGTTGCACGTTCATGGGGACTTGGCGACTGCAACAATAAGTCAATATGCATAATTGTAGGTAAAGATTCAAAAGTGAAATATGTTAAAGTTATGGATAAACATCATCCGGCTACACAGGCTGATATTGACCAGGTGGTAAAAGTTGTGGGGGATCTGGTTAAATAGCAATTATTAAAAGAGAGGCTGCCCTTCCGGAACAGCCTCTCCAGTTATACTCCGCTAATCAGTCTGGTTATCTGATTATGCCGCTTTTTCTTCTTTAGCCTTATCTTCATCAGTCTTCGCAATCGCACGGCTCACAAATGTCAGAGCCGCACCTGCAAGAAGTATAGCTATTATCATGTAATAAGAAAGTTCAGGCCTCTGCATATCTTTAAACAGGCCGTTTATCCATGCCATAACAAGGCCAGCAATTCCCCATGATGTGAATATAAGGCCATAGTTCATACCATAGTTTTTAAGGCCGAAAAAATCCTTCGCTGCTGAAGGGAAGAGCGAAAGGTTTGCGCCGTAGTTGGCACCGATAAATGCAACAACCACCATTACAATAGCCCATCCCTGTCCCCAGTCTGCGCCTTTCACCGCCATAAAATAAAGAGCAAGCACAGCGCATGTCTGGATCATGTAAGCGCCGAAGAGTGTCCACTGCCGCCCTATCCTGTCAGATATAACGCCTGCAAGAATCCTCCCCCCCGCGTTACCTATTGAAAGGACAACAACCGCAAGGAAAGCAAGTTCTCCGAGAGATTTCTTCCCGAGATCCTGGGCTACACTTATAAATGTAAGACCTGCTGCTGATCCTGCAAAGAACATAAGCCAGAGTATATAAAACTGGGCTGTTTTCATCATCTCTTTCGCGGAGTAATCTTTTCCGTAATGGTGTGATGAAGCAGCCGCACCGGCCGGAACCTGCGGTTTATAGCCTGCCGGAGGATTGCTGATGAACTGCGCGAGTATGCACACAACCACAAGGAATCCTATACCGAATGTAAGCATTGTGAGAGAAACCCCTTTCTCAACAACACCGTTCGCGTTTGTTGTTGAATAAGCAGAGAGAAGCTTAGTCGCAAGCGGAGCAATATAAACCGACGCAAGGCCGAAGCCCGCAACAACAAGACCGGCGATAAGGCCTGTCTTCTGCGGAGGGAACCACTTCACTGCCGGAGGAGTTGTCGCGGCATAACCGAAACCGAATCCCGCGCCGCCGAGTACACCAAAACCGATTACAAAGCCGGGAAGAGATGACCCGGCAAAATACGCCACGATAAAACCGAGACCTGTGAGAACTCCACCCATTGTGGCAACCCATCTCGGGCCAATTGAATCCTGAAGCTTTCCCGAAGGAACCATTGTTAAAGCGAAGACAAGACATGCAATTGAATATGGCAGGGCTTTATCAGCATTAGACCAGCCCCATGAATCCGGAATCCCACCCTTGATTACGCTCCACGCGTAAAGGATACCCAGAGCAAGGTTGATACCGGTACCGCTAAAGGTAACGATCCAGCCTTTCTTTGCAGAATTTTCCATACGATTCTCCGTTTTTTTATTATCACAGAAAGCATGAGGGCAACCGGCGTCCACATGCTTTCCGCTTGAGTTCCGCGAAAGTGTGAAGCGCCAGTTTCTCATAAAGAGAGTGGATTTTGTCAACCATTATATCCGACCAACGGGTCTGTTTTTACCAAAATAGATAGGGTGCGTTTTTTGAAGATTAAAAATTAATATAAAAACAGTTTTCATACTTTATGTTGAGCGGATTGCCCGGCTGCTCCGGGATAAAGCAGCCTGTTTTAAATTAAAAATATTAAAAAACCGGACATAGACTATTATAAAAAATTGAAGATAAATGGCATAAAAGATACAAATTTGAGTTGATTTTATATTCTTTAGTGTGATATTATGCACTCTAAAAAATATAAAAAACGGAGGATTTTTTATGAGTAATGAAAATCTGGCGAATCCGGCTCCAGTGGGCCTCTTAGGATTCGGGATGACTACCATTCTTCTTAATTTACACAATGCCGGCTTTTATCCCCTTGACGCGATGATTCTCGGGATGGGTGTTTTCTTCGGCGGACTCGCCCAGCTTATAGCAGGTACTATGGAATTTAAGAAAGGTAACACATTCGGTCAGGCAGCATTTATGTCTTACGGAGCATTCTGGCTCCTTCTTGTTTTTCTTCTTCTTATACCGAAAGTTCCTGCATGGGCTGCTTTCGCACCAAATCTTTTCTCAATGGGATGTTTCTTCACAGTATGGGGAATATTCACATTCTTCATGTATCTCGGTACACGTAACGGCAACAAAGCAACTCAGACTATTTTCCTTTCACTTACTATTCTCTTTTTCCTTCTTGCAGCAAGGGATTTCTTTGAAAGCGAACTTATAGGGACAATCGCAGGCTATGAAGGTATCTTCTGCGGATTAAGCGCTTTCTACACAGCTCTTGCAGAAATCCTCAACGAGAAAATGGGTAAAGAATTCCTACCGCTCGGCTGATACTGAAGCACGATATTTTAGTAATAAAAAGCTCTCATGAAAATGAGAGCTTTTTATTTATAATTAATGTGGTTTACGAAATGATTAGGCCATGTCATTCAGAACGAACGTCAGAGAGTGAAGCAATCTGTTAATGACGCAAATAGTGACTATTTACAATAAAACGGTTTTAATCTAAGCAGATTGCCACGTCGCTATCTTTCCTTGAAATGACAATTTGATATTCTAATTCAGTTGCGAGATGCTATAGTTACTCAAGTGTAAAGGTCACGGGTAGATAATGCGCCATCTTTACCCTCTTACCACCCTTGTATCCAGGAGAGAACCGCATCCTCTTCACAGCTTTAAGAGCCTGTTCGTTAAATCCGTAAGGCGCCTTCCCTGATGCGATATTTGAAGAGATAAGCCCGCCGTTTTCATCTATCTGCACAAGCACAGTAATCTGGTACTCCCGTATATTCGCAGACTTTGCCTCCTCCGGGTAGTACTGCCGTAAATCAAAATCAACAATGGCACGCGGAGGTGTATCCCCGTTAAACGAGAAGAGATATCCATTTTTGTCAGTACCATCTCCGGAGATCTGGTTAGTATTAATCTCCTTATCGTCCGGATCATCTCCATCTTTTTTTGTGCCCTCAACCCACTCCTGTTTGTCAACATGGGCCGGTGAAGAATCTCCGCCGATCAGCTCCGGTGGAATATCAAGCTCCAGGTCAGGACGCTCAAGCTCAAAACCGTTTACCATGTTTTCATCAACTGAGGCATTGGCGAATCTTGATAAGAAATAGGGCCCCGCGATTATAAGATGTACACAGAGTGAAACAGCGATTGATACACGGAAAAGGTGCTTAATCTCTATCTTCCTTTTTTTTATTTGTATGATGAGTGATTCATCCATCACGCATCCCCCTATTTTTTAACCGACAGGGCCATTCTTGTTACGCCGCATTTACGCAGAATCCCCATGGCCTTTGAAACAGTACCGTAAGAGAGATTTTCATCAGCTGAGAGAGTTACCCGCATATTGGGCCTGTACTTTGCCTCACGGGTAATCTCATCCATAAGTCCCGCTTCAGTGATTGCCCTCCCCTCAAGAAAGAACTTACCCTCTCTGGTCACAGCAACCTGCTTTGATTCCTTCACATTGGCATCAGCTGCTGCAACCTTAGGCAGGTTGATATTGATCGATTCCTTTTTCAGAAAGTTCGCTGTTACCATAAATATAACAAGGAGAACCAGTATTACATCAACCATCGGTGTGATGTTTATATCACTTATTACTCCATCTTCATCCTTTGATGATCCCATTGCCATAATAATGCCTCCTTATTTTGATACGCTCGCCAGAGCCTCTTTTGATAAAATCTCAAGGTTCTGCATTATATTTTTAAGCCTCTTGCTGAAATAGTTATTCAGCATAACAACAGGTATAGCGATAAGGAGACCGCAGGCTGTTGCAAGCAGAGCTGTTGATATACTCCTCATTACAACCTCAGCACCGGTATTACCGAGAGTTCCAAGATTAAAGAATGCCTTTATTATACCGAGAACTGTACCCAGAAGGCCGATAAACGGGGCGTTATTCCCCAGTGATGCGAGAATAATAATTCTCTTTTCAAGAAACATCCTCTCCTCTATTAGTTTCCCCTCCATCATATGCCCCAGTGAGATTTCACCGGATTTGTAATGTTCTTTTATAAACGCAGCAAACCTCGCATATACTGACTCAGGAAACTGTTCAATATAAATCCCCAGTGATTCGACATCACCAATCCTCAGTTTAGCAATTATCTCATTAAAGATCTTTTCACCTATCTTCGCGTTATGCCTGAATATAAGCCCCCTGTCAATTGCCACTGCAAGAGCAATCACACTTGCAAGCCCCATGATTGAAAATATTCCTGTTTCGCCTAATGTAAGTAGATTTTCCATTTTTCCTCTTTTTTTACTTTGTTCTATTGTCTTCCCCCTCGCCTTGAGGAGAGGGGGACCGAGGGGGTGAGGTCACCTCAAGTACCTGATAACCTTCCCCTTCACATGTATTATATCAACAGTCCCTATAATATAAACTCTCTTCTCCTTTGTAAATAGAGCTTCAATGAGATTGTCCCCGCCTCTGCTCTTTACAGCTTCATCCACTGCTTCGCTGCTGTTAAGAGCTGGTGTTACACGTATCACAGAGAAGAGTGTAAAACTGCTTGCGCTCCCCTCTCCATCTCCGATAACCTCATATTTAACCGACTCCATAAACTTCGCGCTTGGTTCAATACCTGCAGGATGTGATTTACTATAGATACAGCCTGTAAGAAATAAAACTGTAAATGCGCAAAGTACCGGGAGTACGGTTTTCAATTGAGTTCTCATCGCCCTCTCCCCTTAACCGGTGTTTCGTCAGATCCAAACTTTACCGCTTCACCCTCTACAATAACTGTGTTTGTACCGAAGAGAAGGAAATAGCGCGTAGTTTCATAGCACCTGACATTAATTAGGGTATCACCCTTCTTTTCAACCAGCGCTTCCTTTATAGCAATGTCCAGATCCGGCCGCCCGAACATGAAGAGCCCCAGAAATGAATATGCAGTATCGCTTCCGCTGCATTTACCCAGGTTTTCAGCGACTGTTTTACCGTTCACCGGTGTCACAGAAGATGTTACGCATACAGGTGATGTACTGCACCCTGTAATTGTTATTGTTAATACTGCCAGAAAAACTATAATTTTTATATACTTCATAAAACGCTCCTTTAAAATTTCGCCTCAACACCGAAGTTCGGTATCATTGCTATATCTTTTGATTTTTCTATTTCCCAGGTCCCTTTAGTATAATCATACTTAAGTTCTTCACCCCGGAAATTATATACATTTATAATCTCAACATACCAGCTCAGATTTCCCCACTTGTAATTGGTTTTATAACTGTACCTCAGGTCAAGCCTGTGTTCAGGTGAAAGACGTTCTGAATATCTTTTACCATACAACGGGATCCATCTTTCTGTAGACCCGACATAGGAGGTGTCTTTACTGGCACCGACTACAGGAGTATAAGGTAAACTCGAATTAAACTGAAACCTGCCGCTTACTGTATGATTCCCTATTGTATAACCGGCAACGGTCTTCAGCACATGGCTCTGTTCTGACCAGGCAGTGATCCATTCATCACCATACGTATCAGTAAAAAGTCCTGACTTATATTTTGCCTGCGTATAAGTGTAGCTTGTCCATCCGAAGAGCCCCTGCTCCTTTTCATCGTTCACCTTTGCCATAATCTCAAAACCCTGAGTCTTCATCTTCCCGTTGTTTCTGAAATTTTTTACTGTTCCGTCTGAGTCAGTCCACTCCTCAGAATCAACGATATCCCAAAATCTGTTGCTGAATCCCTCAAGTTTCAACGTATAATCCGATATTCTCTGCTCAAGACTCACAGACCTGTGCAAAGATCTCTGGGGGTCAAGATAATCCAGTTTAGCAAGAAGAGGAGTATCATTAAAATATGTTCCGTTTGTCTGGAGAAAATGACTGTACCATCCCCCTGCTGCACCTATGGTTGTTCCTGAAGGGAAAGTTAAACTGGCCATTCCTCGGGGATCAAAAATCCATGTACCGGTTCTCTCAAGATATTCTGAATGATAACCCGGCACAAGTGTGAGCCATCCGAATGTGAACTTATTCTCTACGTAATGCACAAATGTATAGTTTTCAATAGTCTCATCCAGTTCTATTGTTACAACCTGATCCGGATCATTGGGATCCAATCCCTCATCAAAATACTCCTTAGGTAATAAAATCTTCCCCTCAACATCAAACCTGTAGTAGTTTGCCTCTAAACCTGCACGGAATTCAGCATGCGATTCCCACCACTCCCATCTCATTTTATCTTTCACACCAAAAATGTATGGCTTCGAGTCTGTTCCCACATCCTTTGCCCATGCAGAAGTCGCTTTTGGTATCTCCGCCCACCTGTGGAACAGAGTCATAGCTGCGTAGCCCATCAGCGTGTTGCTGAACTTTTTACCGGGCTTAAAAGTATAATACACTCCGGCGTTATGCGACTGCTGGTTCTGCTTCCACTCCATATCCTCCCAGAGAGGATCGTCCCCCTCCTCCATGGCGTCGTCATTATAAATAAGGTCCAGTTTATCCTTGCTGCCGAACATAAGGAATGTCAGAGAATTGCGGCTGTTAAAATCATACCTCCCCTTAAACTGGTAATCGTAATATTCCACAACCTGTTCTATATCCTGGTCCAGCACATGCTCATAAAAAAGAGGGATAAAAAGCGTCAGGTAACCTACCCTGCCAGCTGCAATGATGTAGCCTTTATTCTCCTTCTTTTCCTTACCGTCAACGTATGTTGTTTCGATGATGGGCTGTTTTACAAGAGCACTGGCTGAGATAAGCCCCACATCAACATTTCCCCCTGCTTTATCAACTTCATCAATTGTATTTATATTTATAATGGCGCCCTGTGCATTGGCAAACTGCGACGGGTATGATGAAGCGTAAAGATCGATCTCCCGAATCAGATCATTATTAATGACCGAGTGAAAACCCCCGAAGTGCATCGGATTAAATACCGGAATATCATCAATAAAATATCCGTTTACCGCTGAATCCGAACCGCGTATAATCAGCGGCCCAAAAATCCCCGTGGGGCGTGATACACTGGGCAGAGCAGTGAGTGCGTTCAGTGAATCCCCGAAAGAAGCAGGGACCTCTTTAATCTGCTTCACTGTCATGGTGTGTCTGGAGACCTTCTGTATGTCCCTCTCCCCCCTGATGACTACCCCCGAACCCTTTGAAGTATAAGGGAGCATCTGGAAGTCCCTTGTTACAGCCCCCTCTACAGTTACAGCAGTTGTCACCACCTGTAGCCCCTGGGACTGCACCTTCACTGTATATCTCCCCGCTTTCGGGAGAGCAATATAATATTTACCCTGCGGCGCATTTACCACAAGGCCCGCCTCCTGGACTATAACAATGGCGAATGAGGCATTCTTTTTTGTTGTGCTGTCAATAATGTTCCCCTGGATTGAATACTGCTCCGCATAGGACAGTGCGGGGACAATCAGCAGAAACAGTGCTGTGGAAATACTCCACTTTTTAATGCGATACATGCGGGATTCCTTTTTTTGATTTTTATTTCATACATATTACTTTAACACTTATCAGTGCTGAACCTGTCACCTCAAAAGTAAAAAAAATTCAAAATCTGAAATTTTTAATACTGCGTAAAAGAACGCTATATATACGCTGTATTTCAAGAATTTTTCCGGATAATTACACCACTTCGGCTCAGGCTACTGCTTGACATCTTCTGCCCGGTATGAAAATATCAGGTGAATATCAATCTATAATGTTCACCGGGGAGAGCTGAACCAATGGAATTTAATGATAAAGAGATAATTGACCTGCTACAATACTCATTTGTGCGCATGGATGGCGCCTGGTTTCTGGGCCTTGCGAAAAAATACGGCATTGAAACAGCATGGGAGATGGATGTTGAAGCATGGAAACAGTTTTCTTACGTTTTCGGCAGGAGGCTTCAGAAAACACATATTCCTGAACCTGTATGGCCGCAGAGTTTTCTTGATGCAATGCATGCCCTGAGCCGTGTTCTGAAGATTGAGGGGAGAGATGTCACCCTTGAGGGAGATAAAATTATTGTGCGGGTCACGGAGTGTGAGACACAGAAAGCCATAGCAAAAGCGGGGATAGCGGATTGCGGAATTGTCACAGTGGAAACATACCAGGGGATAGCACGGGCGCTGTTCGGTGATAGCGTAAAAATTGATGTACAGCATACAAAAAATCTTAACCAGGGAGCAGACTGCTGCGAGGTTGTGATTACCGGGAGAAAGGATTAGTCATAATCAATTTCTCCAATTCACAACATTCATTTTAATATAATATGCAATACGTTCAAATGAACCGTTATCCCTGATTATATGATCATAAAATCTGTCCTGCCACGCAAATTGCAGATTTATCTCACGCGCTTTTTTTGTTACCGCCGATTTATATGACCGTATAATAACCGACAATGATCCGGTTTTGGGCGGATGCAATGTTTTTTTGCCGGGTTGTGATTGTTGATGCGGTTGTGATTGTTGGCGAAATTGTAGAGACGTTGCATGCAACATCTCTACGGGGGATATCGGTCCACCATCCAACACCGTTTCCACGACCGATGCCGGTTCACAACCCGACAACGTATCATGATTATCAATAATAATTATGCCATGAATATGATCAGGCATAACAATAAATTCATCATTTGATACATAAGAAAAATGTTCAGGAATTTTTACCCATAAATCTTCTGCTATCTCCCCTATGCCTGACAAATGCATTGTTCCATTTGAAATTTCACCAAAAAAATTTTCCCTATACCGGGTGCATATAGTTATAAAGTATGCCGCGTTACGCCTGTAGTCCCAGTGCGGCAGGCGTGAAGATTTAATCCGGTATTTATTTCTGAATTTCTCATTCATATCACTATCCTCACATCTATGTGATTTATAGTGATACGAATGGCAAAGGATTCATTTAAAAACTTTTTTCTCTATTCCAGAGAATAAATTAAAAGTTTTTCGTGAATACCGGGCCAGCTGTATAGATCCCTTTTCTCAACCAGCTTATGCTTCTCAAGTTCACGGTAAAAAAACTCATCACCGGATGACGCGGGATGCGGATCACCGATATAAATAAGCATCCCCCCTCCGGCATTTTTATAGTGAACCAGAGTATTGTACGCCATGGGATTCATAGGCATTGGCCATGCGAGGAAGAGTGTTCTGTCCGGGTGAAGCGCGGCAACAGACTCATCTCCTTCAATAATACCGAACCAGTGATCATCAAACCATGGGTTACTCTTCTCCCATTCCCAGAAGCTCTGTTCACCGGGGGGAGAGCTGTCATAAGCAATAACATCTGCGCCGAACTCGCTGAGGCACCTTGCCCAGTATCCGCTCCCTGCTCCTATTTCAAAGATTGGGGAATATGACGCAATCTTTTTTACAATATCGTAGTATGGAATTGTGAAGCTGTATTCAGAGACAATATCGTGACGCTGCGAAAAAAGGAGATCCGCAAGCACATCTCTTTCGAGGTGTCTGTTTTCATCAATGATCTTTTTCAGTTTTTTAAGATATGGATTGTATATCCGCAGATCATCCTCAGTTATATTATAATCGAGGATGCTGTGTTTTATTGAATACATCTGAAAATGCCTGCTCCAATAATTTTTTCAGTTTAATGGCAGTTCAATGCAGCATTGTCAAATAATTTTTGATGGAGAAACGGCCCGTCCAGCAATACTGATGCAATAAATGCTGAGACGGACCGGCAGAAAATGAAGAAGGATAATTTTGAAGATTAGCAGCACACCTCTTTATTTCACTTTCGTAAGAATAAATTCTGTACCGTTCAGGTTCAATTTCCCCTTTGCAACCTTCCATCCGAAGACCCTGTCAGAACTGAAGAATGAGTTTGTCTTCAATACAAGCCACTCCTCCCTGAAAGAATAAGTCCCCTTACTCCCCTGCATGTTAGCCTTGTTTTTTAATGAATCATTATAAGCTTTATGCTGATTTGCAGGGAGCTGTTTCAGTCCTGCGGCAGATGCTTTAATTTCATACGTCCAGGTATTATCACTTTTAAATGTAAAACGATGCACCTCGTATGGATTGGAATTTTGATGCCCTTCCCATGTGCCGATTATGGCTTTCCCTGATTCATCCTTCTTTTCAGCAGTGTCAGTCTTTCCACCTTTAGTTTTAAGGATTTCAACTATTTTCTTATGTCCGTTTTTGGTTGCAAGAGACAAGGCTGTACTGTTGTTTTTATCCTTAGCGTTGATGTCAGCTCCTTTAGAAAGGAGGAGTTTCACAAGTTCAGGAAAATCACTGTTTGTGCTTTTAAGATCAATGGTTGCTGCTGAAGCATTCATTAAAGCTGTACGGCCATTATTATCCTTCAGCTCAAGGTTTGCGCCGCGTTCAATCAGGAGCTTTGCAGTCTCAACATGCCCCCGGTTTGCTGCCATCATCAGGGCTGTTTCACCTTTTTTATTCTGTATATTTACTTTAGCGCCCTTATCGAGAAGAATCCTTGCCCTCTCCGGATTTTTAGTAACAACGCCCCATCCGCTTGCGTACATAAGTGCGGTATTTCCTTGCGGGCCCTGGAAGTTTATATTGATTCCGCCGGCAATGAGAAGGTTCATCATACGGATGCTCTCTTTCTCTTTATCAGTACGGCTCTGATTAATAACATACATTAACGCGTTATCACCTGTGGTTTTGACGAAGGCGTTAACATTGGCCTTCCTTTCGATAAGCAGTGAAACTGTATTGTATTTAAGACCAATGGATGCAAGGAGAAGTGAGTTGGTACCCAGAACATCGGCAGATTCAATATCCGCACCTCTGTCGAGAAGAAACCTTACCATCTCAGTTTTATCACCGGCTGCAGCAGCCATGATGGGCGTGGCTTTGGAGGTGTAGTGCTGAAACCCGATTTTCGCTCCCCTGTCAATCAGGAGCTTTGCCCCTTCTACAAATCCGTTCATGGCAGCGTAGTACAGAGGGGTTATCCCCCCTCCGCCTCTTACTATGACGTTCGGATTGATCGTGGCAGTAGTCCCTTCAGGGAGGTCTATTTTAAGAAATTTTGTATTAGGTGAAAATTTGCAATTGTCAACTCCGGCGCCTCTGTCGAGAAGAAGAGCCGCTGTTTTCACTGCATTCTCTTTATCCATTGCTTTAGACTCATCGGTGATTAAGTATACAGAAGCAATGAGCGGTGTTATGCCTGTTGAATTCAACTGCTCGATATTTGCACCTTTATTTATAAGGAGTTCCGCAATATCGTAAAATCCCTTTTCAGCAGCGTAATGCAGTGCTGTGTTCAGCGGCTGTGGCCCAATAATAGTATTGAGCGGTAAATGCTGATCAGTAAGGTTAACCTTTGCCCCTTTGGCGATGAGAAGCCTGACTACTTCGATGTTCCCTGTATAAACAGCTGCAATGAGCGGAGTCCGGTGCCATGAGAAAGCCCCCATGGGTCTTGTACTGTATTTATTAACCTCGATACCCTTTGCGTTAAGAAGCATTTTAACTATTTCGATATCCAACTTCTCCGGGCTGACATCAATGGCTGTGACCAGCGCAGTGTCTTCGTGTGCAACATTGACATTGGTGCCCTGTTTTATAAGGAGCTCAACTTTTGCCCTGTCCCTTTTCTGGATAGCCTCGATAAGCGGAGGTATATACACATTAAAAGCAAAGACATTCTGAGCAAAAAAAAGAATAGATAATATCAGTGTTGCGGCAGTAAATTTTTTTTTCATCACTTCCTCGATATAAGTTTTTTAAGCAGGAATTATGCAGTACCATGTAAAAATATAACAATTTTTGCAGAAAATTATACAGAATAAATATATTTCTTCAGACTATATCAATGGACAGAGTTTTCTGCCCATTGATATATAGCTTTTTATCAGCCTGCACACATGAGACTGGCTTCTAAGTTAGTTTTATCGCCGACAATATTCCATCCCTTTTTCAATTCAACGGGTGTCCCGTCAATTGTACCTTTTACATCGCTGTCAGAATAATAAATACTGAAAGGTAAACCGCCTCTACCTCTGGCTGTTTCTTCACGGCTTTTTGTAGTATTACTGTTTTCGAAATACATTATAAGAAACTGATAAACTTTTGCAGAACCGAAATCAAGCTCCGAAAAACCTGACTGCTGATTTAATCCCTCTTCGTCACCAAAAACAGGAGTTGAAGGGAGAGTTAAATCAAACTTCCCTTTTTTAACAGGAAGAGTCACACCTTTAAGGCCAGGTATAGTTACCGAGCCATCGTCTTCTACTTCACTGCCGCACCAGGTGATATGCAGTCCTTTAACCAGAACTGTATCTTTTGCAACCGGAGCGGCTTTATTTTCTTTCTTTTTCTTATCATCTTTACCTGTTATTTTATCTTTCGCTTTCTTTAAAAATTTTGGAGCGGTAGAGCCTGTTGATGCAAATGAAACAGCAAGAACTGTTATCATTATGAAAATAATGCTTTTTTTCATACACTTCCTCTTTAGTTTTTAGAATAATATCTTTAATAAATATAAACATCCGGTTCTTCCAATGTCAATTGATGTAATTATGCGTTGCCTTAACTCTTCCTTAATTTTTCCTTAAATCAGTTAACTACTATTTGACATATATATTGCTCTACTGTAATAAACAATATATATGGAAGATAAACCAACTATACTGATTGTTGATGATCAGGATCAGGATCGAGAATCGCTTACCAGAATCCTCAGGAAGGAGGGGTACCCCTATATTGAAGCAGATGCGGCACTCCCCGCTATTGAAGCTGTCAAATCGCGTGAAATCGCACTTATACTTCTGGACCTCGGTCTCCCTGACATAAACGGCCGTTTTATTATTCCGCAGCTGCTTGAAGTAAAACCGGATCTCCACATAATTGTTGTTTCATCCACGCTTGACATGGCTGAGCGTCTGGAGTGTTTTAAACTGGGAGCTGAGGATTTTATAACAAAGCCTTACCATGATGGAGAGACATTAGCACGGATTAAACGTTCTCTGCGCGATTATGAATCACACAAAACAAGTCAGATTCATTGCGGGAATCTGTTGCTTGACCGGAATACGCGCCAGATATTCTGTAACGGCAAATCACTTGATGTCAGCGGAAAGGCATTTGATATAATCTGCCTGCTTGCTATGAATCCGGGGCAAGTATACAGCAGGGAAAAAATCGGGCAGATTATATGGAAGGGTTCTTATGTTACTGACAATTCCATCTGGGTAAACATGAACAGGGTAAAAAAGATTCTCAAAGAATCAGGGATTGACGCAGGGAAGATTGAAAACCATCGAGGTACCGGATACTGCTATACTCCCGATTGAGCTGTCTTAAGCTCGAGCTCCCAAAGGGCTCCGCAAACCTCACCACTGCCCTGCGACAGTGTCAGCCTGACATTACATGCGTCAGCAAGCTGCTTTACAATGTAGAGGCCAAGCCCTGTAGAGCGCTCCCCTCCACTGGGTTTCGCACTGAGTTTTTTAAACTTGGAATAGAGTTCTCCTCTATCTTCCGGAATAAATCCAGGACCGGAATCGCTTACAGTTATAAAAAGAGAATCCCCTTCAACCCGGGCATTCAACCTGACCTCACCGCCTGGCGGAGCATATTTTATGGCATTCGAAACAAGGTTTGCCAGGATCTGGTACACCATCTCCTCATCATTATTTATCATACAGCCAACTGCCGGGGAGCTCAGGAATTTTTGTCCCTTCCCCTCTGATAACGGTTTAAAATTACCTGTCAGTTTTTCCCACTGCCATGCAAAATCGTAAGGCTTTGAGATAATCAGCTCTTTGCTGTTTTCAACTCTCGCTGCGTTAACTGAATTCTGTATCATGAGGGACATTTCACAGAGACGTAAATATATATCAGTTGAAACTCTGTCCGGTATACCTGTTAAACTTTTCTGTAAAACGAGAATTTCATTCGAGAAACCGTGTGTAATTATAAAGAGCAGATCTTCAAACTTGGATTTCACAGTCTCAATTTTCATTGCAAAAAATTTTAACCGTTGAGAAAAAGATATCATAGTTATCAGCACTCCGCCAATAAAGAGAGTAAATAAAGTAAATAAAACAATAATATCATTCCGCAGTCTGGACTTTTCTTTCTGTAACTGAATATGTCTATCCATGACCGATAGAATTGATATTGAGCCATTGAACAGGGAAGTTCTCTTGTAGAATAATTTTCTGTTATCCTTTTCAATACGGCCATAGTCACGTGCCTGTGCCAAAATTCCCGTGATTAGCGGATCACCTTTATTACTGCTGCTTTTTTTAACACTGGAATCTTCGAAACTGTAGGTCTGTATGCCTTCACCGATCTCCATGCGCGAAATATCGATTATAGTATTCGCTTTACCATCAAGAATGATAACACGTTCACCCCGGTTTATTATATGCTCCAGTTGTTCTCTAAGCCGATCCAGCTGAATCTGTGCTGCAATACTCCCGATAGAACGACCGCTCCTGTCCCGTATTAACCTGTCAATATACAACTGGTAATTATTTGCCGGATGTTCTGCATAAAGTGTAAATACCCAGTCAGATTTTTTTTCTGCTCTCCAGAGATCAAAAAACCATTTATCCCGGGAAAGTGCGGGATTGATAATAATTGGTTCATCCGACCAGTAATCCCAGACAATTTTTCTATCCCTGTCTGAAATTCCTATTGAGTTCACTTCAAGTTCCGCAGCCCATGTTTTCATCTGTGACTTAATCCACCGGTGGTCCGATACTGCTTTCTGCATGATTCTCCGCCAGTCAAGACTTTCAGAGAGCAGCGAGAGCCCTTTAACAGAGGGATTAAAAAAAAGATTAATTTTATGATCTATAATCTCTGTCATTTTAGGGAAGGTGCTTTCTTCAAATTGTCTCTCTAAACGGATAACCGCAGAGAAATAAGACACTATAAGAAAGACCAGATATATAAAAAAGCAGGAACATCCGAGGAGAACGATAAATCTTGCTGATTTGATGATCTGTTCTATATTACGCATTAAGGATAGATAGTAATTTCCAATCCCGTTGTCAATATCGAATTAAGTAAAAATTAAGGAAAAGTTAAGGATACCATGCCGGTAATTTTGTTGACCCTTCCCCTTTCTGAAATTAATTTCTTTATAAATATATGAGGAGGCTTACATGAAAAGATACCTGATTACTCTGGCTGCTTTTTTAGCTATTGTTTCACCCTTATCTGCTCAAATGGTAACAAATAATAAAGTTCTGGCATGGTCAACAAGTGCGGGACAAAACGGAACAATGAAAATTGTTGCGGTCAACGGACAGTATTTTGAAGCTCAACAGACTAATGAAAAGAATAAAGCTGCCGGTGTTGTTAAACTCTACGGCGCGACTCTTGACGGCGGGAAAAAGATTGTTTTAATAAACATCGGACAGTGGAAAGAGACCTGGGAAGGAACTGTTTCAGGCTCTGAAATTAATGGAAACTTAGTAGCAGGTTCTGCTAAATATACCTTCAAAATAACTGAGCCTGTTGTTGCAGTTGCTGCAGTTGCTGGAGTAAATCCATTTGTTAACGGTTCAACACTTACATGGAATACAAGCGCCGGGCAGAATGGTACAATAAAAGTAACAGCTGTTAACGGTGCGAAATTTAATCTCGACCAGATAAATTTCAACAACAGAGGTGCCGGTACTACTAAACTCGACGGCGAAGTAAAAGACGGTAAAGTTTTCATCTATAACAGACAGTGGAATGAAACATGGGTTGGTACTTTGAGCGGCGATAAAATAGCCGGTAAGATAAACAACGTGTATGATTTCACTATCAATATGACAGCTCAGACTGCAGTATCAACTGTTGCTTCAACTGCTCCATTTATAAATGGTAAAACCCTGAAATGGAATACAAGTGCAGGTCAGACAGGTACAATAACTGTAACATCTGTATCCGGTACAAAATTTAATCTTGATCAGGTTAACTTCAACAATAGAGCTGCAGGTACAACAAAACTCGACGGTGAAGTTAAGGATGGAAAAGTTTACATTTACAACAGACAGTGGAATGAGACCTGGGTTGGAACTAATAACAACGGTAAAGTAACCGGTAAAATAAACAATAGATATGATTTTACTGTAACTGAATAAATTCATATTTACAAAAAATTACAAGGCCCCGCAATAAGCATCTGCGGGGTTTTTTATTATTAATGGTCTAAAAAAAGTTTGCATCGATAAGATTAATAATTATAAAACTATAATACAACAGATTCCTGCAGGAGTAACCATACATGAGAAAGACGGTTATCACCGCTATTTGCCTTTTTATCTCACTCGTTATTACCGGTAATTATATTCATGCCGAATCCTCGCTGCCGGAGTCCGGCAGATCATATATCGTCGATGATCAGAAAACAAAGACAGGCGATGCTGATGAAATGACTGCGGAGGTTGCATCAAATAGTGAGAGCCTCACCCTTCTTTTTATGGGTGATATTATGGGCCATACCGGACAGATACGTTCAGCTTTGCAGCCCGACAAAACAACATACGATTACACATCGTGTTTCGATTATATCCGCACTTATATTTCATCTGCCAATCTGGCCATCGCTAACCTGGAAGTGACCTTAGCCGGGCCGCCATACACAGGTTATCCGCGATTCAGTTCTCCGGATTCACTGGCCGCAGCCTGTAAAGATGCAGGAATTGATGTGCTGGTTACTGCAAACAACCATTCTGTTGACCGCGGGAAAAACGGGATTGAACGGACAATCAAGACCCTTGATAAATTAAGTATTCTGCATACCGGAACATTTTTATCATACTCAGACAAGAAGAAGAAATCCCCGCTTGTTATTGAAAAAAACGGCTTCAGAATTGCCCTGATTAACTACACAGAAGAAACAAACGGGATACCGGTACCTGCGCCATATCATGTCAACATTATCAGAAAAGACAGACTCAAAGCTGATATTGCTGAAGCTAAAAAGAACAATCCTGATGTTGTAATCCTGTTTTTACATTGGGGTATTGAGAAACAGAACGAACCTAACACAGAACAGCTGGCATTAACAGATATCTGTTTCAATGCCGGAGCAGACATTATTATCGGTTCGCACCCTCATGTATTACAAAAAAGCATATGGGAAAACCAGTCCGGGAAAAACAGGTTTGTGGCTTATTCTCTTGGTAACTTTATTGCAAATCAGAAAGCACCGAAGACAGACGGAGGCCAGATGATTCAGCTTACACTGACTAAGGATAATGGTATTACAACTGTTTCAAAAGCAGACTATATGCTCACCTGGATTTATGCTCCCGAAATTAACAGCCAAAAAAAGTTTTATATCCTGCCATGCAAAGACTATGAAAACCGACCCGATTTCTTTGCCTCCCCGGAATATTATAACCGGATGAAAAATTATATTGAAGAATCGAGGAAACTGCTGGATACCCGAAATGAAAATGTTGAGGAGATAAAATAATCTGCAAGTGCAGTTTCTCCTCCCCCGTAAATAAAAAAGCCACCCTTCCGGATGGCTTCAACTTACATCAATATATTTTTTTTTACTGCTTATTTGATCTTCTCCATACCCCCATTCTGTCAGCCTCTTTAATGAGGTCATCCCTGAAATCGGGGTTTGCTATGCTTATAAGCTGCTCCGCCCTCTGCCATACCGGGCGTCCACCCATCTGCACAACGCCGTACTCTGTCACAACATAATCAACAAGCTGACGTGCAATTGTAACAACAGTATGAGGCTCAAAGCCGGGGACTATGCGCGACTTTTTATTCCCGTTCCTGTCTGTATGAGTTGACTCAATGCAGATAAAACTCTTCCCCCCCTTTGAAAGCTGCGAGAAGTAAACAAAGTCAGTCATGCCGCCGTTACCTGAGATCTGCTTCGGAACTCCACCAGCTACGCTGCTCTCGGCATTCACCTGACAGAGAAGGTCAACTTCGATAGCGCTGTTTATGCTTATGAAGTTGTCAAGTTCCATTATCTTCTTCGGATCATTGGTGTAGTCAACCGGATATGACGCCACTGCCGGGTTCTCCTTCATGAATTCATGGAGCTTCGGGCTCCCTACCGCAAATGTAAAAACCGACCTGTGCCTGTCGATGTTCTTCTTCGCATTTGTCAGGTTCCCTGCCTCATACATGTTCAGGTATGTATCAACAAACATCTCAGTGTGACAGCCCAAATCTTTGAGATCAGAGTCAGCGACCATCTGCCCTATTGCAGTGGGTAGTCCCCCTATACCAAGCTGCACGCAATCCCCGTCTTTAAGATATGGCATTATGTTGGCCGCGATTCTTTTTTCAATTTCATTCGGCTGATCCGGTTCCGGTTCGAAGAGAGGAGTGTTTGCCTCATCCTGAACAATAACGTGTACGCGGGAGATATGTACCGACTCCTCCGCTCCGCCGAATACAACAGGGATGTTATTATTAACTTCAAGTATCACCAGGTCAGCAACTTCAATGGCGGCATTATGGAAGGAATTATGAAGCCCGTAATTAAAATAGCCCTGGGCATTCATGGGTCCTGTTCTTATAACAAAGACATGCTTTGTATCCCTTGCCTTATCGGGCTCATTGTAATAGAAAGATCTTACATTGAAATCACGGCCCGGTATATCCCTCATCCAGTTTGTTGTGTACCTGTACACAACCGGATTATAGAAAGGTTTTGTGCCGGGTATACATTGTATCATCCTTGTGAGCTTGCTCCAGTGCCAGTCATGAAAAATAAAACTGTCAGGATACTTACATGTCTCTGCAAGAGGGGGGAGGCTGACGCTGAAGAAGATCCCCACATCTCTCAGCTCCTCGTGACGCGCAGCAAGAGCCTGCTCGAAAGCAACGGGCCTCCCGTTAAACTGCGCACACTCAATTGCATCACCTGAATTAATCATTTTTGCCGCTTCCGCGGGAGTTTTCAGTTTCTTTTTATAATCTCCCGTAAAACTCATACAAACCTCCGGTTTTTTATTTATTTCAGCTAATCCGGGAATAACTGCCTGTTGCTCATCACAGTTTTTCCTATCCTAATCCCTGAAAGCTGTTTATATGAAAATTTTTGCACTGCAACTTACTCAATAATACATTCTACGATAATCGATTATAGTTTTCAATTACTTTTTAAATAAAAACCGGCCGGAAGGTGAAATTTACTATGAAAAGAACCCTATTTTTATGGGAAAAAAGTTAAACAGCGGGTTAAAAAGAGTAATCCGTCATGAAAAGCACAATCTTATGATAACTTACTGACAGAGAAAAACCTCTGTTTTAGAAAAGATATCTTAACATTTAAAAATTGCAGTATGTTTCCGGAATTTTTTTATTGTAAATTTTATGCTTAAACTAATCCTTGATCAACTTTTTTCAGGGAAAATAGCGGGATAACTGTTTATCGCAGGGAGGATTCTGTGAACGAGATAAAGAAATCGAACAAACTTGACAATGTATTTTATGATATTCGCGGGCCTATAGTGCAGGAGGCTGCAAAGCTTGAACGTGAAGGTCATACAATAATTAAACTTAACACAGGAAACCCCTCCGCCTTCGGACTCTATGCGCCGGATGAAATAATTCAGGATGTAATAATGAACCTCCGCCACGCGGAGGCTTATGGCGATTCTAAGGGGCTTTTTGCCGCACGTAAAGCCATTATGCAGGACTGCCAGTTGAAGGGGATAAGAGGTGTCTGCATTGATGATATAATTATAGGTAACGGTGTCAGTGAACTCATTGTCATGTGCATGCAGGGGCTCCTGAACAATGGTGATGAAATACTTGTACCGATGCCCGATTACCCGCTCTGGACAGGTGCTGCAAATCTCGCAGGGGGAAAAGCCGTACACTACCTCTGTGATGAGGAGAGCCTCTGGTATCCGGACATTGAAGATATTGAGAGCAAAATCACCGCGAAAACACGGGCTATCGTAATGATCAACCCGAACAATCCTACCGGAGCTGTGTATCCGAAAGAGATTGTTGAGAAGATTGTCGCCATCGCTGTTAAGAATCAGCTTGTTCTCTTTGCAGATGAAATATATGACAGGGTCATGTATGACGATATAAAGCATACACCGGCCGCTTCACTTACAGATGAGACTCTCATCATAACAATGAACGGCCTTTCCAAATCACACAGGTTATGCGGATTCCGCGTGGGCTGGATGGTGATAAGCGGCAGGAAAAAATCCGCTGCTGATTTTATCGAAGGGCTTGGAATACTGGCGTCGATGAGGCTCTGTTCCAACATGCCCGCGCAGTACGCTATCCAGACAGCTATTGGCGGCTACCAGAGCATATACGACCTCACTGCTCCCGGCGGGAGGCTCTACGAACAGAGAAATTTTTCCTACGAGCTGTTTAATTCAATTCCGGGTATATCCTGCGTTAAGCCTATGGGGGGGATGTATCTTTTCCCTAAAATTGACACAAAAAAGATACCGGTTTATGACGACGCTAAGTTCGTTCTGGATTTCCTGAAACAGAAAAAGGTGATGCTTGTGCAGGGTACGGGATTCAACTGGCCGCAGCCGGATCATTTCCGCGTAGTGTTCCTCCCGGCAATAGATGAGATGAAACTTGTGGCACAGCGTTTCGCTGAATTTGTGGATGGATATTCGCAGGAGTAAAAAAAGTCGTATATGAAAGTGTTTCCGGAATAAAAGAGTCATATCTCGGGATGTTTAACTGTTGCGCTTGCCAGTTTATGCAACTTTTGAATTATCGTATATAACTATTCCATAATTCATAATGCTTTCAACAAACCCGCTCTTATTGCCTTTACAGATTATCAGGTTTGGTTCGATTTTATCGTCAATTTCTGAAGATATAAGTAAGAGCTTGCTGTTTACTTTAAGCCAATTATCATTTAATTCCTCAACAACGACAGCAACGTCAATATCACTATCAGGTCTCTCTGTACCTTTAGCATAAGAGCCATATAATATGATCATCTTTACTGGAAGAAAAGGCTTTATCCTTTCTGCAAAAAGTTTTACTCTGCTATATACTTTTTGATCCATGCGATAAACTCCCTGGTTTTATTAAGTATGCCTTTAAAATCATCCGGTGAAAGATTTGTTAAAATAGTATCCTGGTCATCCGGGTATCTCCCCTTGATATTCAGAGGAATCAATGATGCGATAAATTCTTTCTGTTCTTCAGAAAGCAGTTGAAATAATCCATTATCCTTTGCAAGTTTAATAAGGTTATGAGTATAGGCTGGTTCATATTGAACTCGTAACCAGTGATATGCTTTCAGACTTTTCTCTATAGTGAGATGGCAGAAAAATGACATCTGAAGGTAATTTTTGTTATTAAATAATGCTTGAGACGCGTCAAGATCGCTCTCAGCGCTATTTAACCAGTATCTGACTTTTTCCTTTGTATCCATTTTTCCTCTAAAGTTCGCATAATTGATATAGTCAACCAACTGTTTTGTCAACATTGATTAATACTTTTTTACCGTACAACCACCAACATTGCCGTACAAAAAAGTATCATTCCTTTTAAACCTCCCCCGTTTTCTGTTTGCTTTTTCATAAAGTTTCAGTATTATTTAAATAAATACATAAAAATACAGGAATCCCGATTTGGAAAACAGCACATTCACAAGTTTAAGCAGATTCAGAATATCTGACGAAAACCTCATTACTGACAAGCTTGTAAAAGCCTCCATATCCCGCGCGTACAGGGAGGGGAGGACTTTCGATTTCTACCCGGATCAATATGTTATTGAAAGAATAGCAGCGGGCGATCCTGTTGAGATGTTCCGTGAACGGTTCTTTGAGATGACCAACAGCATGCTGGACAGCTTTACTGATGTCAGGGGTTCCTTCAGGGAGAAACTTTCAGGTGATACGCGTCTTTTCGTTAAGATTATCAATGCCCTTGCGCTATTCCACAGAGGTGCTGCAGGATGTTCGAATAAACTTGTTGCAACCAGAAGAATCGTTTTTGTTAAAGAGCTGCCCGGGAGACCGACGCTCCACCACGTGTCTCCAGCCACAACAGTCATATCACACGTCGGCCAGGGACCTGAATGGGCAGAGGTTCCCACGATATACCTGGGGCTTAAAACTTTTGAAACACTGAATGAATGGAAATACAAACACGACCCCCGTCTCTTTGATGCTTTCAGATTTCTGCTTGAGGTTGAAGAACGTGCCATTGAAACAGGTTTTAACCACTCAACTGTTTACCCCCCTGAATCATCTGAACTTCTGAACCTTCTTGTTGACAGCGTAATTGAATATGCGTCGAGAATTGAGGAGCGTTACAGGGAGGAACTCCCGGCTATTACTGCGGAAAAACTCAGTGATGCGAAAAAGAATGAAATTATCTATAACCTTAATGCAAGGCTCATAGGGGACGAGCTTAACTTCGACTATGACGCGAACATCGCAGGGCTCCATGATCTTGAGAATTACGCAAGGCTTTACAAGAGGGGCGGAGATGATGAGTCACTGCGCGATGTGATTAAGATACTCACTGCCACATCTGGGCATGACATTCACGAAATCAGAAACCGGGCGAACATGATCCTTGACCGGTTATTTTCACCCAAGGAGTACGATGCCCCTCTTGCCACAAAGTTCATCAATCTCACTGTGGGTGATGAGTACAACTTCAGTTTTCAGCTTGCTGATCCTGAGGAGGGGAGAAGTTACTTTATCCGTATTTACAGTTCTGTCAGGGACAGGAAATACAACACCGAAGATAATATCAATGTGGAAGAACTTCCGCTTCAGCAGGACGTGCTCGGGGACTTCTGCGCTTCTTATACATTCAGTGAATATGGCCATTATGATTATGCCGTTGTTCTGCGTAGCGACATGTCTATGTCCTGGGTCAACGAACAGGGCACATCAGGGAGAGTGAACGCTCTTCCCGACCTGCGGGGCGAGATCATACTTGAAATATTCGTTGATATACACGGGCACACAAAGCTCTACTGGAGGGACAACAACGGACATCCCGGCCTTGTGTATAATGAACACGGGGAGGTAATCAGACTCGGAAACCTTGCTGATATAACTCATCACATTGAGGACCTTAAATCGAGGTATTCAGTTACAGCATTATACCTCCTGGGAGTGCAGAAGCGCGGCAGCAACAGGGAGGACTGGGCACCGGAAGCAACGTCACCCTCACCCTTTTCCCCGGTGAGCCTTACTGAAATTGAACCGGTTCTCGGCGGCGAGGATGAACTTAAAAAGCTGATAAATAAAGCACACTCTCTTGGTGTAAAGATCATTGTTGACATCATCCCGCACCTGAACCGAAAAAGTGATGAACTCCCTGATGACTACACTGTACTTACATACGATACAGGAGGTAACCTTGTTGAAAGAGCTTCCACTGACGGAAGATACGGCTCGTGGGATGACGGGAAACTGCTCAACTACAGGATCTTCGAGATATGGGAATGGCTCTCTGATTCAATCTCAACGCTTATTGATAAATACGATATAGACGGAATAAGGTTCGACTCAGCGCATGCCCTGCCGATCATGATGAAGAGAAACAACTATCCATATTCATACAAGCGTAAACGAACAGACCTTGAGATGCTTAACGGCAACATCATTGTCAATGACAGGGAGTACGGGCATTTCGTTACAACAGGTTTCTACGACTGCGAATGCAGGGACAGGATCTCAGTGCCGATTCACTACTTTCTCATGCAGAACATAGAGAGAAAGATCACAGAAAAGAAAAAATCATTCTTTATTAATATAGCGGAATGTTTCTGGGGACATGAAAAGTTCCTCACAAGGACAGGGCTCGTTCCATACAACTCAGCGTTATTTAAAATTTGCGAAAACATCACCCACGGAATGACCGATATCCGTGAGATCTACCATATATACGACAGCTATTTTCCATCAGTAATGCCTGAGGGAACAGAGCTTCTCGGCATACTTGGGAACCATGATGAGAGGCGGGCCCTGAATACTTTCGGCCACAGGGGCCTCAGGGCAGCAGTTGCACTTACCGCTTTCATGAGTTCCATTATCATGGATTACGAAGGGAGCGCTGAAGGTGAAGGATGGAAGGTCTATCTTGACAACATATATGTCAACTGGAACCAGTTCGAATACGCCTCCCACAGGAGCCTTGAAAACTTTTACAAAGATGTCTACAAATTCCACACAACACAGAAAGGGCGCGGCGCTTTAATTTGGGCCAACAATAACCAGACCGCCGCAGCGCTGAAATTTGCCGGAGAAATTGTCTGGATAGGTATTTTCAACTTCAGTGAAGCAAACCAGAATGTATCGCTTCAGTTCGACAACCCCAGGATTGCGATAAAAGATGATGATTCATTCAGGCTTTCTGATCCTTTATATTCCGCCATTACCGGTAACTACAGGTATTACACCGGAAAAGAACTGAAGATATCAAGAGTCAACACAACTGTAACATATACCGAGAGAATCAAAATTCTGAAACTTGAGAGAATTAATCTGAAGGAAAATTACGGCCTCTTCCTTGCTGATTCATTCACACGTTTATGCGAGCTTGAACATACTGAACAAATATTCTCAAACTTTGCATTTTCCGAGATTTATCCAACAGCAAAATCATATGAGACATTTACCTCTTTTATAAGAGAAAACCTTATAGGCAATAACGCTGTGAAACAGGATTGCCTTGAACTGGGGATCAAACGGAGCATATTCCACCTCCATAGAAACAGCGAGCTCTCTCTGCACGATGTAAGAGATTACATGAAGAAGATGTCCGCAGAGAAAGATTTTTTCAGAACACTTGCTGAAAAACTGGCATGGCACTACCGTAAAGGGAGCATGGTATTTATGTCTGCAGAGGCTGAACCATTTTCCAAAAGCGGCGGACTCGCTAATGTTGTCTACGAACTCCCACGTGAACTCGTGAAGCTCCACGAGGATGTATATGTCATCACTCCTTATTACAGAAACGGTAACTTCAAAGAAAAGCGGAAGATGGAGGAAGCTGTTGAAAAATACGGAGTCACGTACACAGGGAAGAATGTTCGATTCAAAATAATGGATACTGATTATGAAATCGGCGTACACTTTGCCGAGGTTGAAGGGATTAAATACTATCTCCTGGACCACTACGAATTCTTTAACGGCCTCTACTGGGGGATCACTTCAGCGGAAAGACTGAGGAAGAGGATCGGATTCGCCCGTGCCTGTGCTGAAGTAATATTGACATTTGATCTTGAACCTAAATATACATTCACCAATGACGCGTTCCCTGGTATATTCAACGGAATAGTCAGATGTGACCATTACTACGACAGTAACCCTGTATTTCAGAACTGTTCGTTTATCCATATCATTCATAACGGCGGTTGGCAGTACTTCGACTCTTATCACAGGTGGGAAAACGGTTTTGATCTTTTCAACCTCTTCAACCTCCCGTCATGGCAGGCCCCCTCATTCTGTGACCCTGTACATGGAGACAAACTGAACTGCATGGCCGCCGGCATACGTTTCGCAAGAAAATGTATCACTGTAAGCCCCTCATATGCGAAACAGATTGAGATAGCCTGTGACGGACTGGAATGGGTGCTGAATGATGTAAAAGGGATCAGCAATGCCATAGGCTCCGACTTCAGAAGGAAAACAGAGGAGAACATGGAGAGATCCGGTTTTACACAGAGGATGTATCCGCAGCTTATAGACAGAATCGGAAATGACAGTGAACTGAATGAAAAGATCACTGAGCGATATCCGGAAATTCTTCATGGAGAAGATTACATTCAGAGGCACTGCGATCCTCTCCGCAGAAAAATTGTAACACGGATGATGAACAAGCTGATGCTTCAGACCGAAAGGAACCTCAGGGTTGATCCGGACATGATACTTGCATGCATGATACACCGGATATCGGAGCAGAAGGGTTTCCAGCTCCTCCTTGAATCATCAGAAGGGATATTCAAAAACCTCGGCTTTCAGATTATTACAGGCGGAGCGATTTCTGCAGGGGAC
Source organism: Spirochaetia bacterium UBA5763 (assembly GCA_002418835.1). Taxonomy (GTDB): domain Bacteria; phylum Spirochaetota; class UBA4802; order UBA4802; family UBA5550; genus UBA5550. Next base: position 156,826 of record DIEX01000030.1, read on the forward strand.
AACAGGGGTGAAACTATAGCGCACGGGCTCTATCTTCTCACGCAGTACTATCCCGACAGGTTTGCAGTATCTTTCGGATTCCAGGAGGTCAGCGTTCCGCTGCTCTGCTCAGACTACTTCCTCATGCCGTCACTCCATGAGCCGGGCGGGATATCGCAGCTTGAGGCGATGTCAGCAGGGTGTCCCGTGATTGCAAGGGCCACCGGAGGCCTCAGAGATACAGTAAAGCCTGTAATGTCCGCAGGGGACAGCATCGAAGGATCAGGCTTCCTCTTCTCCGACTTTACGCCATGGGCATTCTATGACGCCATGTCAAGGGCTGCGGAATTCTTCCACAAATCAGATGATAAAACCTTCATGAAGATACGGGAAAACGCGGAAAAATCAGCCTACTTCTGGGACAAACCCGCCAGTGAATATATTGAAACTGTTTACAACCTTACTGAAACAATCCGGATGGAATAGCGGGGATAATTATTACTTGCAATAAAAAAAGAACGGGATATATCTATCCCGTTTGTTGCAAAAGGCCTTGCCCTTGACTGCCTTAATTTCCAAGGAAGACCGTTGGAGTGTAAAATGAAAAACTTTAATTTAATTAATTATCGGACAAAACAATGAAATCTTTAGCCTTTTTTTCATGGTGACCGTAATGGTAATAAAAAAAATTCTCCGCCCAATAACACCGTTTCTCATAATCATTTTTATTTCAGCATGCTCACTCGGCCGGAATGAAGATTCCATATTTGCAAAGACCTTCAAAGGGACTGAGCTTATACCCTCCGGAGTGAACAGATTATGCGTTGTCGAAATAACGAATCAAAGCACACTTAACGAACTCCCCGGAATGCTCAGAACAGAAATGAAGAGAAGGATTAACACCGGCGGGAGACTTTTCATGACAGATGATATAAATATATGCGACGCAAAAATCCGCCTGACCCTTCTCCCCGTAATCTCCGAGCCTATGAAGTTTAACGCTGCCGGAATACCGGAGGAGATGCGAATCCGTGTTGACGCACTGGTAACAATGGAGCACACAGCAACCGGCTCTGAGGTCATCAGGAACCGGGATACCTACGCTGACCATATCTACAGAATAACAGGAAAAGACGCGGTCAGTGAATACAGGGGAATAACCGGCTTGACAGAGAAACTCGCCGCAAGAATCATATCTGTCATAACCACTGGTTGGTTCAAAGAGGATAACCTGAAACGCTCCGGGAGGCAGAATTGAGCCAGAAGAAGTTCCCCACATCAAAGCAGTTCGCGGCAGAGATAAAAAAAGGGCTTAAACATTCCATATATCTTTTTCTCGGAGAGGCGGAAGGCGACAAAGACAAGCTGATAAACCAGATGCTGGAGCAGCACTTCACAGGCCCCGAAGATCGGCGCAATAATACCGGGAGATTTTTTATCAATGAAGACAGAAATGCAGGCGATGAACTCCTTGCTGCTGCGGACTTTGCCATGGCGGGCTCCATGTTTTCATCAAAGCGCGTCTGCATTATAAGAAATTTTGAAAATATAAAATCAAATGAAAACAGCAAATCAGTTATAAAAGATATGATCTCCAACCTTGCTGAGGGGACAGTGATGATCATTACAACATCGGAAAACCGGCCCCCTTCTCTGCTTGATAAATTTCCGGATAGTGTCATTCATACAGTGCAGTTCTGGAAACAGTTTGATAGTGAGCTTTTCACATATATAAAAAAATCACTGACAGACAAAGGGATATCAATCGAAGAGAGGCATGTTCCGCTAATTCTCGAACTGACAGGAAGTGATATACGGAAAATTGATGAACTTATTGATATGATCGGATACTCCGCCGGAGATATAAAACTTACAGACAGCGTAATCCGGGACCTCGCAGGGGATGTAAAAGAAATGAGTGTTTTTGATTTTACAGATTCCCTGTTCAGGAAAGAAAAAAAGTCTCTTCTGTACCTGAGAAGGCTCCTTGAAGAAGGCACTGCTGATCTTCTGATACTGAACATGATCCTGCGTCAGGCTGATACACTGGAAAAATACTACGGTTTCCTTGACGCGAAATTCGGGCAGGATGAGGCCCTCCTTAAACTGGGGCTCGCGTCGAGTAAAATAAGGAGAGAAAAATTTATTGAGATAACAAGAAAATTTACGCGCAGCAATTTAAAGAAGATCTATCCCCTTGCGGCACGTGCAGAGTACACAATTAAAAGCAGCGGTACAGCAAATTCCCTATCGGGGAACCCGGTGTTTGTGCTGGCTGCGGAGATTGTTGCGATGAAATGATTACACCGTAATACTCACAGCAGGAAACATGGTGTAAGGCATTAGAATCGAACCCTTTCTCTCCCTCTCTGAAGAAAAGTGAACATCTCCCTTAAGGAGATCAATGATATTCCCGCTCATCATGCAGTCCTTCACTCTCCCCTTGATCTCGCCGTTCTCAACAAGAAACGCAAGGTCAAGACTGGCGGAGAAATCGCCTGTAAGTGTATTGGACTGTCCCAGGCCGATGAACTGCTCTGCAACAATTCCCCTTTCAATACCCGCAATCATATCTTTAAAAGATGAACTTCCAGGCTCCACAGTGACACCGGTAAACGAAGGTGACGGAAGAGATGAAAAACCTCTCGACGCGTTCCCTGAAGGTTCAGTGCCGAGCCTCTCCGCGTACTTAAGATCAGTGATAAACCTCTGAATAACCCCGTCTTTTATCAATTCCTTCCTCGATACATTTACACCCTCCGCGTCAAAAGGTATTTTATACGGAGACCCTTCAATCAGGGGATCATCAGCCAGGGTGAACTTATCAGAAAAAATCCTCTCTCCCAGTTTACCCGCAAAAGGTGAAACGCCTTTCCACACGGAGATGCCGTTAAGCCCTGAAGCAATTATACCGGCGAAGCGGCTGAAAGCCTGAGGCGGAAGGATTACAGGATATAAACCCGTTGCGATTTTTTCCTGAACCTGCGCCCTTTTTATCTTCTCTATTAAAATTTCTTTAAACTCGCTGTAATCCACGGGACGGAGATCACTCTTCCCCTCCCATGTATCTATTCTTACGCCATTATCCATTACAAGCACGCACGAAGCAGAGACAGAATAATAAGAATCGCGGTAAGACAGGTCAACACCCTCTGAATTCATAAGCCGCATAACACCGCTCGATGCGCTGATACCCATGTCAATACTTATCTCCGGAAACGCCGCTTTCATGTCAGAGATGAACTTTTCAGCAGCCTCTATCTCATCTTTAACAGAGAATGAATCAATTGCCGGGTCATAAGGTTCGAAGTCCAGTGTTGTATCCGAGGGGAGAGTGAAATTCTCCGGGTCACCGTATGGAGCCATTGAATACGCCCGTTCCACTGCCCCGGCCTTCCTTTGCGAATCGTTGGTGTATGAGAAACCGGTGCGCCCGTCTCTATTAATTCTGAACCCGAAACCTGAGCTCTCGCTTTCGCTCAGCGAATGGAGTCTGTTGTTTCTGAAACTTAATGGAGTGCTCCTGCCGGCAACATGGACAGCATCGAACCATCTGTATTTACCCGGAATTGATTCAAGTATTCTATCCATTACTTCCTCCCTCCTATAAGAACATTTTTCACAAGAATATGGGGGCCGCCGTATGACACAGGGAGAGGGCTCTGTCCCCCTTTGCCGCAGCCGCCAAGACCGCCGTACATTTCACAGTCATCGGCAATCATGCTTATACTTTTCAATGTATTGAAAACATTACCGGAGAGAATAACATCTCTGAACATCTTCCCAGGCTTTCCGTTTTTAATCTTATAGCCGTAACCCGCTGTGAAGGTAAACATCTCAAGATTTGTCTGGCCGCCGATAACGTCTACCGCATAGAGCCCGTCATCAAGTGAATCAAAAAGTTCCTCTTTAGTCTGAGTGCCATTGTCAATATATGTATTTGTCATTCTTACAATAGGCTGCCGCATAACGCCAATGGCACGGCCGTTCCCTGTAACAGTTTCACCCATCTTATCCGCAGTCTCCCGCGAATGGAGGCGTCCTGTGAGTATACCGTCTTTAATCAGGTAGGTCTTCTGCGGGTAAATCCCCTCGTCATCAAAGGGGATATAACCTGCAAGCCCGGTGATTGATCCGTCATCTATTACATTAAAGCCTGCCGGGCCGAACTCTCTCCCCAGGGCCATCTGCTCCTTCATCCTCGGATTCTCATGTATAAAATCAGCTTCAGAAAGGTGCCCGAAAGCTTCATGTATAAATACACCGGATAGCCGGGGATCCAGGATAACATCATAAGTGCCCCCTTCGAGCGGTTCGGCAGAGAGCATATCAACAGCAATCTTTACCACCTTTTCCGCAAGCTCCTCCCTGCCGCGGACGATCTCGTATCCGCCGTAACCTGAAACAGATTCATGGAACGGCTGAATTATGCTCCCCTCCTTTGCAACAGAGGTGAGTGAAATCCCGCAGTGCATCTTCTCATAAGAGAGACGCGACCCCTCACTGTTCATGTAGAGATATCTGCTGTTCACATCCCGGTATATCGCTTTTGTTGTCTGGATTTTCGGGGAGGACTGAAGTATTTTATTATAGCTTTTTATAAGTTCAAATTTTTCATCAAGGGTAATGATGTTTATATCTTCAACAGGCTCTGTCCTGAACTGTGCGCTCACAGGCTCTGACCTGGCAACCCTGCTCTTTTCATCAGGAGAGGCAATTGATGCTGCCGTAAGAGCGCTGTTGAAAAATCTTTCAATTGATGATATATCATTGAAAGTGGCAAAACCCCAGGAACCGTTCTTCAGAACCCTGACTGATCCCGCGAGAGACTCCCCTGATGTCATGGAATCAACATTATCACCGGAAAGGGAAATTGTTGTGCCCACACCGGATGAAAACCGGATCTCGGCGAATTCACACCCTGCGGACTGAAGAAGCGTACTCCCCTTCTCAGCAGCTTCAGAAAACCTGTCATTCATAAAATAAGCCTCCCCGTTTCAGATGAAGAACAATTTTTCAACTTTTTAGAATAAAAAAACAGTACCGGTAAAATGGATGATTATGTCAATGGAATTCTTTTTTGCTCTTTTTTTCCGGTAATTTTATCTTTTTTAGAAAATTACCGTTATCAGATACTTAAAGCACACCGATAATGAAGCATACCATGAACAAGGAGGTTCATGTCATGAATATTAACCTTACAGCCTTTAATGATATGGCAGAAGCGGTAAACCTCAGACTGAGGTCAGAGAGTAACGTGAACAGGGAAGTTCCGAAGAATACTCCTGCTAAAACGGATACAGAAGACCTGGCCTTGAGGGAGAAAGAACTTGAATTTAAACAAAAAATTCAGCAGGACACCACAATGGATGTCAATGAAGTAAAAAACTTTCTCTTCATGCTCATAGGCGCTGAAATAAAGGTAAAACCTGAAAACAGCTTTTCAGGATCAGTAGTTAACAGGATAGCCTGACAGCTGTCCTGTTAACCCCTCAAAAAAAACTCTTTTTACAGTCTCTCATTTTTTAAAAACCGGCAAAAAATTTATTGACCTTTAACATAAAAAGATTATTTTTTACAAAATAAAGGTTCTTTATTCATTTTAAATTAAATAGATAATATTTTTTTCCTGTATTCCGGTTTACTTTTTTTACGATATATATAGTAAATATATAATTATTAAAGAGAAAATAATGAGCAAGGAACTTCAGGAAAAAGCTGATCAGATTGTCCGGGAACTTAAAGAGGCTCTTCAGCCGGTAAAGGATGAAATTGATCGTTTGAACAGCAGAAAAAATATGCCGGGGCGAAGGATTTAACCTGTAATAATATTTTAATAAATTATACAAATCGCCGCTGCGCTTCTAAACTTTTTTATAATATTCATGAGGTATGACAAATGCCACCTAAAGGCGAAAAAAGAAAGCAGCAGATCATTGACACAGCAAAAGATATGTTTATAAATAAAGGCTTTCAGAGCACCCATATCGGCCAGGTATGTGAGCATCTTGATATTGCACGGGGCACAGTCTACCAGTATTTCAGCAATAAAAAAGAGATCCTCTTCGCAATACTGGACACAGTTGCAGAAAATATTGAAGACATTCTCGATCCGGATGATCTTAGTGATTTCCTGGAAAGAAAACCTGAAATGGAAGTTATAGTTAAATTTGTTGATGACAGAATTGCTTCTTGTCTCGCAGTGCTTTCAAATGAACCTATTGTTATAAGGCTTATATACAGGGACATTATCGGGATAGATGAAGAGGTCTCTGACAAAGTATCTGTATTCCTCTCAAAAATTATAGAGATAATATCCAGAGAGATTGAAATACTCCGGGATAATAATATATTTAAAAAAGATGTTGCACCCCCTATAGCTGCTTCAATGCTTGTGGGTGCAATCATGATGATAATTTACCAGTACAGCAAAGACAAAAAAGACTATCTTGATAAATCTGTTACAAAGGCCATGGCAATTACATACCTTCATGGAGTATATGAGACGCTTTGATATTCAGCTTTAAAAAAATAAAGATAACAGCGGCTCTTCTTATAATAATCTCCCTGGCTTCATCTCTGCAGGCCATGGAGCAGAAAGCAATTGTAAAGTCTATTCTGAAGGGTAAATCTCCCGATTATGAGACAGCTATCGATTATATCAGGATCAACCTCCCCCCGTTTCTTCCAAAAGAACTCAAAGACGAATACCTTGACGACGATGATGAGGATATCCGTGGAAGAATTATCACAGCTCTTAAACTTTATCCGCCGGAACAGATAGCCCCCTTCTGGATTGAGATATTAAAAAAAACCGGAAGTACACCTCTGGAAGTCAGTATTATCAGCTACCTTGGGAGGAATAAATACTTCACTCCTGTGATAGCAGAAAAACTCCTGGCGCCCATGAGCGAAGTCAGGGAGAGAGCAGCCGTTGCACTTAAAGACTCAGGTGACGACAGGATTCTTCCTGTAATCCTTAACCTCTCGAAGAGCAGCAAACCGATAGACAGGATATATCTTCTTGAAGCGTTAAAACATCTCTATGATATCCGTTTCCAGAAACTTGTTATTGCATTTCTGAATGACGGGAACAAATCTGTACGTATTTATGCGCTGCAATGCGCCACAGATAATTCCATCAGGGAATCTATCCCTGCGATCAAAAGACTTGTCACGAACGATGACAATGACGAGGTGAGAAAGCGCTCAATTGAATCCCTTGCTTATTTCAAAGATTCAGGCTCCGGTTTCATCATTGCTTCAGTTCTGAAAGAGGGGAAAAAGGACCTCACACTTACGGCCATAAGGGCGCTTAGAGATCTGAAATACAGCACCGCAGCAGGACAAATCTCGGAACTGCTGCTCAGCGAGAAAGACCGTGATATTAAAGCAGCGGCAATTGACGCCTTAAGCGGATTCGGCAGAGCGGGAAACATTGAGGGGCTGAGAAAGATAATAACGAAAGATGAAGATCCTGTTATAAGGATGAAAGCTATACACGCGCTGGGTGAAATAAATGAAGAGCGGGACACCATCGATTTATTAACAATCACCCTTTCAGACAACGACTACAGAATCAGAGGTGAAGGATGCAGCGCCCTGGGGAAGCTTAAAAAAAGCAGGCCATCACCGCTTCTCCTTAATCAGATCAGGGGAGACAATTCCAGATATGTAAGGAGCGCCGCGCTTTATTCACTTGAGAAGATCAGGGACACAAAAGATATTATACCGCTATTCGACATTTATTCAGAGGAGAGAGATCCGGTATTCAGGCACCTGCTGAAGGATTACCTCCGATCATCAGTTATCAGGCTTACCCGGTAACGCCCCACAACCTCTCCCTGAGGCCCGTCATCCGCTTCATAGAATTTTCAACCATAGCAGCAACTGTTCCCTCATCTGACGCAATTACCACTTTTTTCTTTCCGCGTGTTACTGCGGTATATAGAAGTTCACGTGTCATGAGCCGCTTCTCCACAGGGGGGAGAACCACAAGGACTTCACTGAACTCCGAACCCTGGCTTTTGTGTATAGTCATGGCAAAAGCTGTTTCATGTTCCGGCATTCTTGAAGGATGGATATATACCTTTTCCCCGTCAGGTTTTTCAAACATTACTCTGAGTTCTCCATCCTTAAAACAGGTTACACCTATATCTCCATTAAACAGAGAGAGAGTATAATCATTCCTGGTGACCATCACAGGCCTCCCTTCATAAAATTCATCTTCCGGTGTGATAATTCCCGACTCTTCAAGTACACGCTCCGCCATAAGATTCAGCGCGGCAGCACCGGCAGGTCCTCTCCTTGTTGCGGTGAGAATCGCGAAACCTTTGATAAACTCATAGACAGATTCATGGCCGGGCCTCTCTTTCCTGCTGAATGCCCCTGATGCAGCCTTTCTGAAAGTATCCTCAATGGAGAGAACCGAACAATCACCGGTAAGGGATATGTCGCTCTTCCCCCCATGAGTAAGTAGTTTTACCGCCCCCTCTGAATGGCCGCTACGTATCATGTCAGCAAGAATGCCTATACCGCTCTCTCCGCTGAACCTGTAGCTCTTCCGCAGAATGGTCATAGCCCCGGATAACGGAGCAGCGGCAGTTTCAACCTTCGCGTCCCTGCTGAAAGCTTCGCCAAGGAGTCCGCTCCCTCTGCTGATAAACTCAGAGGTGTACCCGTGCAGCTGCCCCCTGTCGCATATATCACCAAAAACCGCCCCACCCTCAACAGATGAAAGCTGATCCCTGTCACCCAGGAGAATCACCCTTGAGCCTGGCTTCAGCGCCTCAAAAAACCTGTACATTAACGCAAGGTCAGCCATGGAACATTCATCAACAACAATAACGTCATACCGCAGGGGATTTTCCCTGTTATGTCTGAACTCCGGGGAACCGCTTACTGAGCCGAGAAGCCTGTGGATAGTGTGGGTTTCCCGTGGAATTGCTGTTTTAATCTCTTCACTGACAGGGAGAGATTCAAGTGACACTGTGACCGACTCCCGCAGACGCGCTGCTGCTTTACCTGTGGGTGCCGCGAGCGCTATGGACAGGCCTGCCCCCATCATTTCAGCCAGAAGCGCCAGAATTTTTATTACAGTTGAGGTTTTCCCTGTGCCGGGTCCGCCGGATATTACCGAAAAACAGCTGTTAATCGCGCACCAGGCGGCAACCCCCTGCCAGTCGGTCTCATCAGCGTTATGCGGAAAGAGCTTCACGAACATTTCAGTTATCCCGGGGGTAACCGCTTCCGGAGGGAGCGGCTGCGCCATACTTTTTACTGAATCAGCAAGCTGTTTTTCAAAGAAATGGTATTTCTGGAAATAGACCCTTTCATGTTCATCAAGAATGACAGGTAGCAATTCACTCTCCATTCCGGCTATTCCGCTATTTTTTAAAACAGAAAGGATCTTCTTTCTGTCAGGTATAATTATCTCATGAAGTAAATCAGCGGCTTCAGTGAAGTCCGAAATAGGCCTCCCCGCTATTTGAGATATATCGAGACACACATCCCCCTGCGCGAGCCTGTTGGAAAGCAGGAGTATCAGGAGGTATAGAACCGGATCATTTTTATCAGCTTTAGCTGTAAGAAAATCAGCCAGGTGAACATCTATATCATTAAATATTCCTGAATTTTTAAGTTCATCTATTGCACAGTTCATTGCACCCCTCTCCTCTGAAAAACATGTCAAGTCTCCTGACTGTATCTTCGTCAGGGAGCGTATGAAAAATACCGGGACTGTTATCCCCCTCTTTCATCCCCCTTATAAAGAAATAATAGACTCCACCGAAGTTCCTGCTGTAGCTGTACTCATCACTCATGCGGAGAGAGAGATACCTGTGCAGCGCCACAGAGTAGAGATAATACTGAAGGTGATAGTTGTGACGCAGCATCTCCTCCTCCATTCTTGCGGAGGTGTAATCTTCGCTGCATGTTCCGAGGCTGTTGGACTTCCAGTCAGCAATAAAATATTTATCCCCTGCCCTGAACACAAGGTCTATAAAACCTTTCATCATGCCATGTATCACTGAATCGTCCTGCCCCAACCTATTAAAAATCTCTTTTCCGTATAACGGCGCGCTGCTGAATATATCATGAAGCCCTGAAATAGAAAATTCCCCCAGCGGAAAATTGAATTCCATTTCACTGAGCCTGCTCTCCATCCCTATATCTGAAAGTCTAAGCCCCTCATCCCCCGGAAGCTGCGCGCCTGTAACATTAAAAAACATCCCCATGACATCATCACTCCAGGATTCCTCATAACCGTATTTACGCAGAAGAGAGAGCACAGTTCCTGAAACAGTCTCTTTATCTTTTTCACGGAAATCAGTAATTTCAAAAATTTCATGCAGACACAGGCCTGCTTTTATACCACGGGGGAAAGCGAAAATTCCGCTTCCGGCATCAGCAGATTTACCGGCGAAACCGTCGCTCTTCTCATCATGCATGGTCTTTGTTATGGAACTGTAGCTCTGCATACCCCATGCTCGTCTGATTTCACCTTTGAATTTTTTCTCTTCAATCAACTCTGTTTCAGACATGGGTATTCTCAGGCCCCCCACCTTCTCTCCACGGACTATGGAAAAGGAGATATTCCCCGCAGAACCTGCTGCAAGATTCCGGAGAGACTCTGCAAAGAGATTAAACTTCTCCTCTGCTTTCATCTTTTCAGGAAGAGGCCCCCTCAGCAGGAGTCGTGCAGGAGCAGACTTGAGGAAATCCCGTTTAACCATAAAGAGCACCCTGCATCGCGATTTGGCCCTGGTTAGTGCCACATACATAAGCCTGACATTCTCCGCCAGGTCTTCAAGCCCCTTTATCTCCTTTACTCTCTCTGTTACGCTCTCCTTATCAAGGCAGAGTACAGGTGCAAAGTCAGATTCAGGATCATGATAGATTACAGTTTCACCCGGAGGCTGCCAGGCATGGGTAAGATAGGGGCAGTAAACTATGGGGTACTCAAGCCCCTTGCATGCGTGCATGGTAACAATCTCCACAGCATCGCTGTCTTTATCAAGGCGTATTGAGTAGGCGTCACCCTCAGGTGGATCACTCAGGGCATTCTCAAACCATGACACAAGTTCATCAGGTGATAAGCTGTTTTCAAACTGCACCATGTTGAGTATTTCAGCAAGATGATTTATATTGGCCAGGGCCCTCTCCCCCCTCATACGCCCCAGCACCCTCACTGTAATATTCTCATTCATGAGAATAAGGGTAAACATATCCATAAAACCGTTTGTAACCCACAGTTCCCTGTAACCGTAAAATTTTTCAGCGAGCTCTGCAAGAGGCGCTGTCCCATCCTCTGAATCATCATTCAGCCTGTATATATCTGCCGCGCTCATCCCTATTATTGATGTGGCAGCCGCGCTCTTCAACCTGCCGCTCCTGCCAGGCTCAGCCACAGCGGCAATTATCCGGCAGAGTTCAGAAGCCTCTTCAGTTGCAAGCACACTTTCATGCCCGCGGGATACAGAGGGGATGCCGCATGCAGCAAGAGCCTCCTGTACCGCTGCGGCATGGGAATGACTCCGCACAAGCACCGCAATATCAGAGGGCTTCACACTTCTTCCGGAGGGGGTGAAACTATAGCTGCTCTCTGCTGTTAATTCAGATATCTCCGAAGCAAGCTGCCTCAGGATAATACTGTCGTTGTCATCATTTCCTCCCTGAGCAGCCTGTATATCAGCAAGCCCTATATCCATTGCAGAGAGAGACTTGCCATCTTTCACAAGATAATCACACTGATCTTTTTTACCCGCTTCGACAGGGGTAAATTCTATGTTTTCAAAAACGAAGGGGAGTTCAGCTCCGCTGAATACCGCGTTCACACTTTCAATGAGTTCAGGAGTTGACCTGTAATTATTCGCAAGTGTATATTTGTTCTGCACCATTTGAGAAGCTTTAATATACGAAAAAATATCCGCCCCCCTGAACCTGTAGATCGCCTGCTTCGGATCACCTATGAGAAAAAGAATACTCTCACCTTTGCCGAAAATCCCGCTGAAGATATCGAACTGAAGGTCATCGGTATCCTGAAATTCATCTATAAGCGCGGCGCTGTACCTGCTCCTCACGCTCTCAGCCAGGGCAATTCCTCTCTCCCTTCTCAATGCACTCTGCACATCCTTTATAAGATCATCAAATCCCCTTCTCCCGAGCTCACCCTTAAGCGCGCCCCCCTCGTTATCCATATAGCTGAACAGTTCTTTTCGAAAATTAACAAGATATCCTCTGCACGCAGAGTAGTACTCATCAGCAGCAGAAAATAAATCATCAGCTGTTTTAAAAAACGGTATATCCGGAGCGCTGCGCCCTCTGTTAAGCGATGACCCGATTTTCTCAGCAGTAAAAAATTCAAAGCCCTCAGGGAGAGATATAAAGTCATCTCCCGCAAGGTATGAATCAAGATCCGCAGTCCTCCGCTCCATCGAATTTCTGCGGTACTTATTGCCATTTAGTGATCCGCTCTCAAATATAAATTCCTCAACAGCTCTTCTCTCTTTTCCCCATGCGGAGGCGAGCTTTTTGTGCAGTTTCTCCACTTTTGCGGCAAGCTTATCAATCATTTGAATAGAAAGGGGTGTTACATCCGGCACTGTTTTCATCCGTGGGGAGAGGGGCCTTTTTTTATAAAGCAGAAGCAGAGATGCCGGTGATTCATGTTCAATAATATATTTAGCAAGATGTTCAGGAAGAGAATAGATATGCCTCCTCCAGAAATCAGCAGCGAGCCGTTCATGAATCAGATCATCCGTGGCAATATCCGAGCTGAACAGCGAACCGCTTTCAAATGCATTGTCAGCAAGCACCTGCTGGCAGAAGGAGTGGATTGTGTAAACAGATGCTTCATCAAAACTTTTAAGAGCGCTGCGGAGCCTCTGAGCAACAGATAGATCATTCCTGTGCTTCTCCATAATTTCAGAAACAATCTTCTCATTAGCCTCACCTGTTTCAGAGAAACGGAGAGCATCAGCTATTACATTTCTTATCCTGAGACGCAACTCCATGGTCGCAGGGAGTGTAAAAGTCACAACAAGTATCCTGTCAATCCTGAGATTTCTCTCAACGATGAGTCTCAGATAGATCATCGATATTGTAAATGTCTTCCCTGTGCCCGCGCTTGCCTCAATAAGATTTGTCCCTTCCAGGGGTGTATTAACCGCGTTGAACTTCTCCATTATTCCCCCTCAGCTTCATGTTCAATCATAGGCCCGTAAGCAGCCATTGACGCCCGGATAAAATCATCACCAGGTTCATAATTGCCGCCGAAAAGTTTATATACATACTTATCAGCAAGATCAGTAAGACCATGGGAACCTCTGTAGAGCTTCATCGCTTCACGGAAAGCCTTATCCTCATCATCTTCGATTATTGACATCGCGTATTGGTACGAACTGTAAGGGAATAGCGGAAGCGGCTGCGTCATCCCGGATTCATAAAGGTCAAGCAGAGATGCCATTATCTCTCTGCAATTGCCCGGCACTCTATACCCGGTACTTTCATCAAGTGTAACAGATACTGTGCTGAAACCGGAATCAATACTACTGCCGCAGCATACCGCGAGATGATATACCCAGGCACGGAGCCTGTCCTTAGCCCGCAGGGAACCGGTTCTGTAAAAAACCTGTTTACCGTCATAAAGAGTATATTTACCTGTTATGCGGAAACCGTTAATTTCAACCCCGCACTCCATACGGCGGATACCGGTGAGCAGAGAGGCCACTTTTTCATAGAGCCTGTCAGCTTTTTTCAGCGATTCATTATAAAAAATTTCACCCGCTGCCCCGTGCGGAAGAATACCTTCAGCTCTTATCTTTTTATAAATGTCATCACGGGATACACCCCCTGCGAGGTAACTGAATATTCTGTCATCAATGTTATACAGCTCAAGACTCCCCGGTATAAAAGACTCCTCCTCTTTATAATCATCAGAATAAGTATCAAGGTTGACCCCAAGCCTCCGCTTTATGAGGTACCTGGCAGGATTAAAAAGAAATTCCGCAAGCATCTCTATGGATATATCTCTTTCATCAAAAGTAAGGGGGGGGAGTTTTTCCGCTGAAAAATCGTATTGCCCGGCATCACGTTTTATATAAGACTGCGCGCCTGACCTCATCCCGGCTGAATAGCTGAAGTACCCGGACCCCTCTTTAAAATATACAGGGTGATAGGGCTGTATCCTCTGCCTGCGTACTATTATATCCTTTATCTTTTTTTCCCCTTCAACAGTAAAGGACTGTTCAATACACTCAATGAGTTCACTCACAACAATTGAGGGGTTCTGATCAGTATTGGTAGTAATATTCTGCCCTGTATAGCTTATATACAGTTTCTCTCTCGCGGAGATCACGGTTTCAAGGAACAGGAACCTGTCCTCATCTCTCACAGACCTGTCCCCCATCCGGGGCTTAATCATCATAAGGTCAAATCCTGAAGGGCGCGATTTTCTTGGGAAAGAGTATTCGTTCATCCCTATGAGACAGATAACCCTGCGCGGAATACTCCTCATAGGCAGCATCCCGCAGAAAGTAAGGCTCCCTGTTATAAAATTCCTCCCTGCTGAAGCCGCAGAAAGATTCTGTTCAACGAACTCCCTGACAGGGAGAAGACCGGTTTCCCCGCTGAATCCGGATCTCTCTTCCGTCTCCTTAAGGCGGGCTGCTGTTTTAATAATCAGCAGCATTTCATCCTGTGAATCGGGACCTGATTCAAAAAACTGATCAGCAATATCATTGATAATCCCTCCCCATTCAGCAGGGCTGTGTTTTTCATTCAGCTTATAATATGTATCCCTCAGCAGTTTAAAGAAAGTGATAAACCTCCCCAGAACCTGCGAACTGTTCCCTTCAATAACAGTATAGGGAAGAATATCCTTAACAGTTTCATCCCCGCACATCATCACTGAACCAAGAAGCATCCGCTCAAGCCCGAAGCTCCATGTATTTTCATGAATCCCGGGGAGATTCCGTGCCTCTTTATAACCTGAATCTATACCCCAGAAAATTCCGGTCTCCCTTACCCATAACCCTATGCTGTCGAAATCATCACCGGTAAGCTCAAACTTTCTCAGCACCTCCGGGCACTGAAGTATCCCCATAACTTCAGCGGATGTGAACCGCCCTTCATTCAGGGAGAGTATCTTCATCATTGTATCAACCACCCTGCTGGTTTTGCCGGGGGTCCTGTCTGTAATCCTGTATGGAATCCGGGGCACACCCTCCTCTCTCCTGTCGAAAACCCCCTGAATAATGCTGCTGAAACTCTCAATGTCAGGAGCCATAACAAGTACATCACCAGGAGCAATACCGCTGCCGTTATCAAAAAGCGAGAGAAGATAATCATGGAGCACCTCCACCTCCAGCATAACAGAGTGGCATGAATTTATCACAATTGAATTATCATCAGACGCGGCTTCGCTTGTCAGCTTTACAGCGGGATAATCGCTGCTTTTACCTCTCTCTGCCATTGTCAGGATATCCCTCTGAAGAATGGCAAGCATTGAATCTCCTGCGGGTTCCTCAAATATATGCTCATCCCCTGAGTCAATATTCGACATATAGAGAAACCGGAAAAAGTCCCTGCCGCTGCGCCCCATTGAAGAGAGAAGAGGATTCCCTCTTTCTATATGAAGGTCGTCCTCGAATTGAGGAGTAACTGCCGAGTTCTTCAGCACAAGAGAGGTAATCTCCTTCTCACGCATAACATCAAACCAGTACTCCCTGCATGGATTCAGCATATACAGATATATATCACAGAACTTTGATGCGGCAATAAGCACATCAAGATGATAGAGCGGAAGGTATGAAATACCGAATAGTGATATTCTGCTGGGGAAATCATCGGGAGGGGTAATTCTGTCAGAAGAAATAAGTTCAAAGAGACGCTTATGGAACGCCGGAGGGTGGACGGGATTCATCCCCGACGTAAGCGCACCCCAGAGATGAGGCTGCCACCCCTCCTCAGGAAAAAACTTACCACTGTCCCACCTGTTGATCATATCAGGCCTGAAGGTCATATACTGGTCAAAAAGATCAGTTATTCTTGAGGCCACCTGATACTCTTTTATTCCTGTGGAGTCACCATTCATGTAGTCATGAAGCTCACTGTAAACAGGGACACCACTGCTATCCCTCAGCACCTTCATGGTCTTCCATGTCATTATATCTTTCTCGAAAAATCTCTCATCACCCATTCCAGGGAAAAATGATTTCATGAGAATGCCGGTCATTCTGTTGGGAAGCACGTATTCAAAGTCAGCCCATATCCCTAATTTACCTGCAAGCTGAATTGAAAGCCACTGCATCATCCCGAGACTCTGTAAAACAATGATCTCCTTTGTAATGGGGGGAAGAGGTTCATCCCTGAAAAATGAAGCGCACCTCTCCGCAAGCAGTTCAAGTCTGTTTCCTGAAACAAGGTATAATCCCGGCATAGTACTCTCCCCTTTAATTTTTAAAAAACAACACTTATAGATAGCATATTTCAAGCAGAAAACATAGCCCTGCAGGGTCTATGTGAGATAAAAATTTATTGAAAATTCAGGAGTACTGTTTTCCCCTGTCAATCAGTTCAAATCCAAAATACAGGAATATATATGCTACCCTTTAAAAGCAAGGAAAACAGACTTAATTACAACCACATCGCTGCTGAAAACAGTCAGAATAATCTGCTCCTTATACATGATAACGGCCAGTCTTCAAAAATATTTGATTCTGAGCTGCGGTTCTACTCAAGCTATTTTAATACAGTGACTATTGATCTGACCGGTCACGGGAAATCCCCGAAAGGAAACGACATATATAATAACTTCTGGGTAATGAATGCTGCTGCTGCAATCGCAGTATGCGAGAAACTCAAGATGAAAAAAGTATCTGTTATAGGGATAGGTGGAGGAGGAGTAGTGGCTTTGAATATGGCTCTCCTTAATCCCGGGTTTGTAAAGGGAATACTTGCTGATTCTCTACCCGGCACTGACCCCGATGAAAACTATATTTCAAGCCTCATTGAATACAGGGAAAAAGTCTACAGTAATGAGATGAAACAGAAGTACCAGAATATAAACGGGTCAAAGTGGGAGAAGATTCTCACTGAGGACACAGAGATGCAGATAGATTTCGCGGAGAGAGGGGGGAAGTTCTATCACGGGGAGATCTCTACAATTCCCTGTCCCGTGCTTCTTACAGGGTGCCCCGGCTATGACCTTCTGCCTGATATGGAAGAGAGAATGAAGCATACTGCGGACAGCATCCGGAAATGCCAGATGCATATGTTCAGTCCGGGAAAGTACCCTCTGTTTTTAAGCAGAAATGATGAGTTCAGGACAGTTTCGCTGAATTTTCTGATGGATTGATGTCACATGGCAATGAGTTGCATTTTATACTGCGATAGGTTGCATTTTATAAAGCAAGGGGTTGTATTTTATAAAGCAAGGGGTTGCAACCCCTTGCTGCCGTGTCCGGCAACCAATTGCCGTATAACCATCCGCAATCCTTCATTATCCGGTAAGCCATGTTTTTCCCTGTTATTCACAACATAATGTACAGCATTATAATAATGTTCATCTGATGTTATATTTTCTCTGCCATATTTCTGTGTCCATAAATGAAAGGGATTGCCTCCCCTTGTGAAGCCACAGTATTCCTTGTACCGCTGAGCTGATTTCCCTTTTAACAGCCTTATAATACCGGGCAGTTCTTTTTCCGCGCATTCTATAATAAGGTGAACATGGTCCCTGCAGATATTATACGCATGCACCCTGTAACCCTTATGATTTACTATCCGGGCAATGGTTATTGTTATAAATAACTCTGATTCGCTGTCAAGCAGCACAGGCTCACCGGGCCATATTCCGTATTTAATCATTCTCTCTGAAACACGCGAATTGTGCGTTGCCCATGTTATATGATATATTCCCATATATATAACGATGGCGGGGCGGCTTTTTAAAAATTTTTTTTAATTTTATTTTTTTTTGCCTACGGCAATTATATATACGGCATATTTACATACATGCATATATACATACAACGGGTTGCATACATAAAGCAAGGGGTTGCAACCCCTTGTTCCGTTCATGCGGGAATTCCGTTCATGCGGGAAAAATAAAGCAAGGGGTTGCAACCCCTTGCTTTATTTTTCCCGGGATTTATTTCAGCCCCTCAATAATCCGAACCTCTTCAACGAACTTCTGCTTTTGCATTGCAACAGAAATTTAATATTATCTATAGACACACCGTAATCGGCTGCACCGTTTCCATCTACAACAGTAGAAATTTAATATTATCTATAGACAAAAGAGCAAAACAAGATTGACTCTATCTACAACAGTAGAAATTTAATATTATCTATAGACCTTAAACAAACACCCGTTAGCATTGATTGATCTACAACAGTAGAAATTTAATATTATCTATAGACCCTTGTTCCGCCATTTGTCAAGAAATTGTCTATAAATTTCTCTTAATTTAACCATATTTTCAAAGAACCAATAAACACTATAACTGTATTTGTAAACATTTTATTGCAGAAAAAAAATTAAGACCAGGGTTTGCATCTATGATATCATTATGAAATCTTTATCATTATTTGTCACATAACCATAACAAGTTTTTTGCACTGCTCGCTTAAATCAAAAATAATAATACTGTCAGTTTCTCCAAAGCTTTTTTCAAAATCCTGCTCAATCTCTTTTTTGATATTGGCAAGAATCCGTTTGCTGTTTCTGATTTCAAAAACAGAATACTGCAATCTATAACCGAACTTCTTCAGAAATTTTGAAAATCTTGTCCGGAGTTTATCATCACTGATGTCATAACTGACAATAAGCATTTTATTACTCCGTAATTTTAAAAAGAGGATATTCAGATAATTCTTTACCTTTCATAAAAGCCCTGTAATAATTACGCACATAGATAAAAATATCGTCTTTTCTTTCTATTAAGGGTTCCATAAGCCATGTTAAATACGGCACTGATTTTTTGCCATACAATCTGTATTGTCCCTGTATAATATCAAAGTCCTTTTCATGACATTGACCGAGATTAAAAGCCTTTCTTATCCTTTCATCTATAACCGGTCTAAATGGTTCAACAAGATCACAAACAAGAGATTTCCTATGGTAGAACTGCTGATGATATACACCATGATATTTATCAAATCCATAGATATCAAGCATGGCTTCAATCATATTAAATAAAAGAGTATAGCCGATATCCATAAGGCAGTTTGTCATATCATGCTTCACCCTGGGCCTACGTGCTATCCAGTTGTAGTCCGAAAAAACTGTTCTAAAATAAACCTTTGCAGCAGATCCTTCAATGCCCAGAATGCTTTTCAATTTAATATCAGCAGCTTTAACCTCTTCAGCATATCCATGAAGCAGATTGATTGTGCTCAACATCTCATCGTTCTTACCGCGTATTTTTTTTAATATTGCAACCTGATTATATATTTTATTAAAAACAATATGAGCAGCTAAATCAAGTTTATCATATTCATACTGTTTTCTCCGCAATAAAACATTTCCTTCAGCACCGGCTGAAAGAACAGCATAAACCCTCAACGAATGGGTCATTAATACAATCGAGAAACCGAACTTTTCTGACCTTTGAATAAGACCACTTGTAATTGTGACATGCCCTATGATAAAAAGAGAAAACAGAAGATAGCATGTTGATTGATGTATAATTTCACCTTCTGTATTAGTGATTATTACATTATCATTTTTAAAGCTGAACTTTTCTCCCTGGTTCAGAAACGCACAAATTACCTGTTTTTCTCTGAAATCATGAGGGCTCATCATATCAGCGACCTGTCGCACAGAGGCTCATATATACACCTCTGACATTTTGATTCATTAGCAGGAGTAAATCTATGCAGATCAAAATCATTTATATCATTAACAACACTTTCAAAAGCCTCTTTCATTCCAGAATCCTCATCAGGTAGAGCAACATTATATATCCTGTTATCATCCCTACTGTAAAACCTCATCTGCTTAACCGAATAGCCCATCTCAATTAAGGCGTAATAATGAGCATATAACTGAAAGATGTAGCCGTCATAAATCTTTGCTATATGCTTTTTACGTTCTGTAAGAATACCACTATCTATATCAAATATATCAATCTTGCCGCATAGGTTATATTTTGATGAAAAAATCTCTGTTCCCTGCAATACGTTCTTTCTGCTTGAATATCTCTTTTCGTCTATTGTTTCATGAGCAGCTTTTCCTTCAATCTGCGGTAAATCCTGATAAAGTCGCGTTGAAAGGTTTCCGTATAACTGGTGATAGTATATTGAAAGAGGACAGAATATAAAATCATTCAGATAAGATACGGGAATATAGCTTTCCATTATTTACACCTAATTATTATAAATCCCCTGTGTACATCTGAGCCATTCTTTATTAGTCAGCCATTGGGATTTATTATCCTTGTCATTTTTTTTACTTTTCTCAAAAGCATCAACCCCCTGAGTTTTAAGCCTCTCCATCAGGATAAGGCCCTTTCTCGCAATATTATAAGCTCCATTTGCATCTGCATCCACAGGTAAACCTGATTTCCAGTCACCATTAGAATTTTTACCCTTATTTATCTCTTTACGGCTGTCGTAGAATTCACCGTCAGCATTCGCAACAGGTGAAATAAGATAATCAATATCAGTCCCTGTTTTACTATTACGCATTTGCAGAGTCAGTTTCAATAAATGCAGCAGCCTTTCAAAAAAATGTTTTTCAGTTTGTGAAAGAATCCCCTCTTTGAGATTATTAATATCAATATTGTATTTTTCATCTTTAAATAGTTTGTTAAACTCTTCTGTCAGCACCACCTCCCTGCTGTCCCACTGATTATTTTTCGCAGGATTACGGAAAGTCTCAATTCGGGTATCATTGGTACATATTACCCAATCCTGACGTGTGCCTTCAGCTTTCTGGTTGAACAGAGTATAGTTATCTATCATAAACTCAAAATAATTTTTCGACTTATTGGAACGGATATCTTTAAATTTTTCAAAAAGCTTATTAGCGTCTTTAACATTAGTATATCTTGTATCAATGAGGTTCACAAAACCAGTGACCGGGTCAATTTTACTGGTATTCCACGCGGGGACATAGAACAGAAATCCGCTCTGCTTCCCCAGGGTATTAAAGCCATTGAATTCATTAGTTAACTGATAAGCATTTAAATGCCGCCCGGTTCTTCAGGCGCTTTCTTTTTATCCACAAGATAATTCAGTTTATCGATAAGCATCTTTTCAAATTTCTGATAGACCTGCTTTTCAATCTTCTGCCTTCCCTGTTTAAAACCAAGATTCAGATCCTCAAGAACCACGATGGCGTTGTATTTAACCATCAGTTGTGATATTTTGTGTATCACATGGCTCATATAACCCTCTTTTAATTCTTTAATAGATTCAATTGTTTTCCAGTTCTGGCGGGCATCTGCACGCTCCCCTTCCCGCTTGTTTAATAGATCATGATAATTGGTGGTAAAGGTTTTACCATTAAACTCATTTATAATTTCGTTAAGGCTGAACTGTTTTATGATATTCCCCTGCATATCTATCAGGGTCAGATATAGAAGATGCCGCTCTCCACGGTCTATTCCGATTATATGGATGTTATTACTGTTATAAAGATAGGTATTTACATTATTATCAAAATTCTTAAAGTTTTTAACAGGATTATAATTTTGCGTTATTGATAGATGAAATAGAAATTTATCATAAGCATATCGTCTATCTTTGATTATGGGATAGCTGAATTTATCTTCCAATTGTGTATGATGATGCCCATTCTGCAGAATTTTTTCATCATATTCAATTGATTTCTTTCGATAAAAAACTTTACCTGTGCCGATATCCAGCCTGCTTTGATTCCCGTCCATCAAAGCTTTGAAATATATGGTGTGGAGATTCTCTGTTCCGCGTTTTTCCTTTCTTTTCCCATTTATAAAATTCTCAGCATAAGATAAATCTTTATTAGTTATTTTAAAAAGTAATAAAGGTTTATTCTTTCTGTCTAATAACTCTTCCATTTCTTCATCAGGCACTCTATAATAATTGAAGACTTTCTCCTTACATAATTCTTCAATTGCTTTTTGTGCATCAATAAAGATATCAAAAGAAATATTTTTATATTTTTTTGAACCGGGTATGCGATTAAGACTTAATATTGTATTATGCAGATTATCACTTACCCGCCTATTTTCTTTTTTAAAAGATTCATAACTTAATAAATCATGATAAACATTTTGGTAATTATTACTAAGAATATTTACAAGAGCGCTTGGTGTATATGCTTCATCTTTTAATTTTGAGAAAGCTATTTTGATCTCCTGTTTAATGCTATTATTATTCAACTGCTCAATAAATGAATGTATTACATCGATGAGTACCTGTTTATCTTCTCCATAGCTTTTGTCACCGGTATAACTATTGCCATAGACAGATGCACTCTTAGGCTGATAATAATCCAGACGCTCATACTGCCCGGTTCTAATCCCTTCCTGTTTTCTCAACAATTTTGCATCTGATGAGATACCAAGATAATAATCATATTCACCTATCTCGTTTCTCTTTCGGAACAGATATCCCCCTGCTTGTGTACCATTATCAGAATTTTCGGTTTTACTATCCACCCAACCGCCCAGGAATTGACTTTTTATTCTCAAAGAATAGTTGTATTTTCTCTTCAGAATAAGGTTTGCGGGTCATTCTATTCCGTACTTTATTATACAAAGGAGTCACTTTATCAAATTCATTCCACAGTTCGGTTAATTCTCCGTAAAAACGTTCATCCTTATCAGATTCTTCTCCCTTACCAAGCAGAGGTTTAACAAACCTCTGTAGTGATTTCAAGCTATCGAGTAAGTGTTTTATTTTATCTACATTATTCTGATCCTGAGATAAATCCTTATTCTCCGGGTATTGATTTGTCATAAGTTCTTCGAGTTCATTATATGCGTTTTCAATTTGTTTGAAAATATCTTCAGCATCCTTCAATTCCTGCTCACTGCCAAAATGAATAAAGTAATCCTGAATTTTTTTATTATAAGGTTCACCGATTAATTGCAGGCATTCATTGATATAACCGATGGAGAGGCTGTCGAATGATTTGAAATATTTCTTTTTCGATTCATCATATTTTTCTGCACTCTCTTTATCTTTTTTAGGATGTTCCTTTTCATAATCCAGTTCAACGGCTCTCTGAATAACGTCCCAGTTTCCTAAAAATTTTTGAGATATATCTGTGAGCGATTGATCATTCCGCAGGTAAATATGATGCAGATCATAATCATTGAGATTAATCAGCAGTTGTTTTAAGGAGCTTTCTCCATCCCTGCTTTTATTAATAACAAGTGAGTCTATTTCACGATAAAGGCTTTCAATAGTTTGAAGCATTTCGTTATCACTGTTAAACTGTTCTGATAAAAAGGATACAGTATTTCTGTCACTGAGTATCTGTTTATAAAGGGGTTTAAGTTTTGGCAGACGCTTACTCTTTTCTGATTGCTGCTGATTGTAAAGATTTATATATTCATTAAGCCCCTTAATTTTGACATCATTCTCTACACTTTTACCGCCTATTACTGTATTATAAATATCAATCTGTTTCTGTGTCAGGACATTATTATAAAACAGTATTGCAAAAATACTATCAATACTGTTCACATTCAGATGTTCTTTCATTTCCTGATAAAGTTTTTTTATATCCTGTGAAACAGACGTTTCTTTAATCTTCTCATAAATAAAAATGTTATCAATAAATTTCGACAGATTCTGATGAATCAACCTGAAGGCAATTGCTGTTGATTTATCTTCGGTTGTATACATATTTTTACGGTTATCATGAAACCCGCTGAAATATGTTGTGAATTCATTGAATTCCGATATAGTTTCTAAATCTTTTTCTATTTTTTCTTCAATATGCGGCGCATTCAGTTCTTTATTTTTTTTCTTTAATATTTCAATATAAGATTCAGATTTAATAAATTCTATTAAATCCTCCTTAATCAATTCTTTAGCAAACAAGCGTTGAAATCTTTTTGCGGCATCATCATCAATAATTTTTTTCCCGGATTTACCGGAAAATTTAGAAGCAATCTGCTCTCTAAGATTTGCCTGTATATCTGAAAATATCTTTTTATCTGCTTCATTCTTCTGCTTAATACTATAATAAGAATAATACTCAGTTAATGAATCTTTATTCCCTTTATCCTCCAACTGAAATCTAAAATCAACAAGGCTGTTTTCAATAAAATCTTTATGGTATTCATCAATAATTTCTTTAGCCTTGATATAGCTCTCTGCCCTCTGCTCATCCCGCTGCAGTAATTCATTATTATTTATATGCTCAAGAGTCTTACCTACAGGTTTTAATTCAAACCTGAGCGTTTTTTGAAGAGAATAAAGATTAATAAATTCAGTTAGATTGTTCATTTACATCACCCTCTTATATTGATTAAGTTTTATTATATAAACCCGACATCTGCTTTAATGTTGATTCTGATATATCATAAAAAAATATTCAAACATAGCCCCGGCAGGTCGATGTTAAGAATTTTTTTTATTTTACATTAATAGAGCCACCTGTCAACTCAGGAATATTAAAACCTTATTATTAAACATAAAACCCGTTATGTACAGCAATGCATGCACGATACAAAAACAGCAAAGGGTTGCAACCCCTTACTGTTTGCGCTCTGTATATAATACCGTTTTTCCATATATTCCCCCGTCATCCTTCGGTATCCTTCGTTATCCTTCGATTAATCCTGCTTAAAAAAAATTCACTTTTTTTCACAATACAGTAAAAAATTTTTAAAACCCCAGGGCGAAAAACGTTCTATATGCAGAGTCTTAAAAAATCAACAAAGAGGAGGCCAAAAATGGCTAAAATTAAATTACCATCGTATATCAAAGAAGCAGGCGGAAAAATGGATGATGCTGTACTTGTAACAAGAAAAGGGGTATCATATATGATGCCTTACAGGGAGAAGGAATCCTACAGTGACAAACAGATTGAGGTGCAGCTTGCCTTCTCCACAATCGCAGGGGACTGGAAAAATTTCACAGGGATAATTCAGGATACCTGGGAGATCCTTGCAAAAGACACAACAGCCTCAGGATTTAATATCTTTATGGGGAACAATTTAAAACTCCGCCGCGCAGGCGAACCGCTGATACTGTGCAAGGGTATGGGTGAAGAACCGCTGAAAGATTTCACAGCCTCACCCGGAACCGGGGCCGGTGAAATAACCTGTGAATTCACCCCTGCTGAAACGGGGCGGCATATCACATTCTTCTGGCACCAGGTTACAGAGCCCGGTGTAAAAGCACCCATATCACGCCACGACGGGGGAGCCGATACCATGTCTCCATTCACAATTTCAGGCCTTGAGCAGGGCCTGGAGTATTGTGTTTATACCGTTGTAACAGACGCGCAGTATGATAAAGCCATCACAGTATCAGAATCGTCAGGCGCAAAAACAAACGCCGGGTGATTATAATATTGTAAACATTCACATACAGCAATGAGTTTCATTTATAAAGCAAGGGGTTGCAACCCCTTGCTGCCGTATCCATTAACCAATTGCCGTATCCATTAACCAATTGCCGTATCCGGCAACCCATTGCCGTATTTACAACCTGTCCGAAGGAATAATCATCTTCCCTGCTCTTTCATAAAAAACATAATCCCTGAACCAGCTCATCATTACAAGAATTTTGTTTCTGAAACCTATAAGATAGAAGATATGTATAAAGAGCCAGAGAACCCAGGCGAGGAATCCTCTGAACTCAAATCCTGCAACTTTTGTAATCGCTGAATTCCTTCCGATGGTCACCATTGAGCCGCGATCACTATATCTGAACGGCTTAAGAGTCCTGCCATTAATTACTCTGACAATATTTGACGCGGAGTGAATCCCCTGCTGAGTAGCCACAGGTGCATTCATCGGGAGAGGTTTCCCGCTTTGTTCAAGGTACGCCATATCTCCGCAGATGAATACATTATCACATCCGGCGGGGCGCAGGTATTCATCAACAGTCACCCGGGCATCTTTCCTGTCAGCAATCCTGATGTCGCTTTTTATTGAGACACCGCTCACACCTGCTGTCCAGAGGATTGTGTGTGACCGGATTTTCTCCCCTCCCCCTAAAATAATCTCTCCGGGTTTAACTTCATTAACTGATGTATTAAGTGCAACCGATACATTCATCTTCTCAAGTTTTTTCTTCGCGTATTCCGCAGACCCGGGCGTGTATGCTCCAAGAAGCTGCCCTGCGGCATCAACCATGCAAATTGTCACTTCGCCTGAATTTATATGCGGATAATCTTTTCTGAGAGGGCCATTCACAAACTCGGCAAAGGCGCCCGCGAACTCAACTCCAGTGGGCCCGCCTCCTACAATAACAAAGGTGAGACATTTTTCACGTTCAGAAGGGTCTTCACATTTAGAAGCTCTTTCAAACATGCGGAGTATATGGTTGCGGAGCCTGAGCGCGTCATCAAGTGATTTAAGAGTGGTGCTGTTTTTCTCTGCGCCTTTGATACCGAAGTAACCTGATGAACTGCCTGGAGAAAAAATCAGGAAATCATATTTAATATCCCCCCTGTCAGTGACAACTGTATCTTTTTTAAAATTTATTTTTTCAACATTTGCCATGAGGAAATCGATATTGGCCTTTTTTCTGATGAATGTCCTCACAGGATAGGCTATCTGCTCAGGCTCTATCTCCGCAGCGCCAACCTGGTAAAGAAGGGGATTGAATGTATGATAATTATTTCTGTCAATAATCGTAACACGGACATTGCGCCCTGAAAGTTTTTTTGCGGCAAAAAGCCCGGCAAAGCCAGCACCAATAATTACTATATGTTTCTTTTCACTATTCATATCTGTTTACCTTTCTATGGAATATAAACTATATACTGAAGAGTGGGGAAGAGGGCAATAAAAAAAAGAAAACCTACTCAAAACTTATCCATGTAACTCCCCCTTCTCCCCTTCAATTATTCAAAACGGGAGAAGGGGGCCGGGCGGCCGTTGAGTTCAGATGTGCAATAGCGCTGGTGACATGGAAAGATTCAGCCATTACATACCGAGCATCCTACTCCGCCTTAAGCTTCTCAATGACTGATTTCGCGTAATCAACATTTATCTTAAGTTCATTTTTCTCCCAGATGACAACTCCTCGCGTTTTGAGTCTTGCTATCATTCTGGATATAGTTTCAGGTATGGTTCCGATTGCCTCTGCCAGTTCAGCCTTTGACAGATCAACCTGAACTTCAGGTTTCAGCCCGTAGTGCTCCTCGATAAATACAAAGAAACGTTCCTCCACGTCATAGGCGTTAAGAAAAGCGATCCTGTCAGTCAGGTGCCGCATCTTTTTAAAGAGGTTCCCCACGAAAAACTTCATGAAAGATTCCTCCTGCAGCAGTTCAATGAAAGCTGAACGCCTGATTGAAAAAACAGCGCTTTCACGCTGAGCCACCGCGTTAACAGGGTAAACCGGAGAATCAAAAAGTATAACCTCACCGAACATCTCTCCAGGCCTGATATGACGCAGAACCACCTCCCTGTCATTATCAGCTGCCTTATATACACGTACAAGCCCCTCAATCAGAAAGAAAAACCTGTCACCCTTGTCACCTTCAAGGAAAATTAATTCATCCCTGCCGAAGTTTTCAGTTCTTCCGCTCTTTTCAAGTCTATGTATAAGTTCATCAGGGAGCCCGCCGAAAATAACGCTGCGGGAGAGTGCTTCACCGGATCTGTTCATTTTTTTCTCCAGACTTGATTCAGGTCAATGTAATTAATTTTAAACCATGTTACATTTATCATGTCAAATTAAATATGCCTCACCCCCCTGCTCCTCTTCATAAAAGGTGAAGAGGAGGAGAATAAAAATGCTTTGCCCCCTCCGGGGGTGCGGGGGCCGGCAGGGCGGAGATTGGTGGAGAAAAACATGAAACGAAACATTATAAAAATCGATGAAGAGAAATGCAACGGATGCGGCCAGTGCGTAACCGGCTGTCCTGAAGGTGCAATACAGATGGTGAACGGAAAAGCGCGCCTTGTGAGCGAGAACTACTGCGACGGCCTTGGCGCATGCATAGGGGACTGCCCTGTTGGAGCAATCTCTGTTGAAGAGCGGGAAGCCACGGCATACAGCGAAGCACTGGTAATGGAAAACATGATACTCCAGGGTGAGGGGGTTGTACGCAAACACCTTGAGCATCTGCTTGAACATAAAGAGATGGAGCTATACGACGAGGCAATGGATATACTGGCAGCTAAGGGGATCAACATCGAACCTGAAACTCCTCATCAGCCCGCACACAATCATGGGCATGAATGCCCTGGCAGCATGAACATGGTTCTGAAGAAGAACATTGAACCGGTGAAAAAATCTGATTCCCCTGCCGGGTTCTCGCGCCTGAACCAGTGGCCTGTGAAGCTGAAACTCCTCTCCCCGGACTCCACTGTATTCAGCGGCGGAGTTGACCTCCTTGTGTCAGCAGACTGCGCGCCATACGCCAGCGGAAATTTCCACGAGGAGTTCCTGAACGGCAGGATAATGATTACTTTCTGCCCCAAGCTGGACCCGTACATTGATGAATACAGGGAGAAACTGGCTGCAATACTTACCAATCATGATATAAGGTCAATCACTCTCGTCAGGATGGAGGTCCCATGCTGCGGCGGAGTAACAGCCCTTGTACAGGAAGCCCTTAAGCGCAGCGGAAAGAACATCCCGGTTGACCAGAGGATTGTGAAGATAGTTTAATATTATTTCTTGACCTGCGTGAGTTTATCGAATAGCTTCTCTTAAATAAGAGGAGTATTCGATGACAAGAGAAGAGAGAAGCTGGATTCTGTACGACGTAGCCAACTCGGCATTTATACTGATTATGGTTACAGCGGTAATGCCCATCTTCTTCAAGGAGATTGCGGCTCAGGGACTCACAGGGGCACAGTCAACTTCTATCTGGGGATACGCCATTTCATCTGCAGCGCTCATTACTGCTCTTGCGGCCCCCTTTCTCGGCGCTCTTGCTGACTATAAAGGGAACAAACTCCGTTTTTTCACGGCGTTTTTACTTACAGGAGTTGCGTCAACAATCGCACTCACTGCTGTTGATACCGGGCAGTGGCTCCTCTGCTTCTTTATATTTCTGGCTGCCAAAATTTCATGGTCAGGCGCGAATATATTCTACGACTCATTCATCACCGATGTCACAACACCGGAGCGCACAGACAGAATATCATCATCCGGTTACGCATGGGGATATATCGGCAGCACTATCCCCTTTATCATCATTATAATAATACTGATGTCAGCGGCTGGAGGAGTTCCCGCTCCCATTCATTACAGAGCAGGTTTTGTAATAACAGCTGTGTGGTGGCTCCTCCTCTCTCTCCCAATGCTTAAGAATGTGAGGCAGAAACACTATATACCTGAATCTGACGCTCCGCTGAAAGACAGCATCAGACGGCTTATCTCCGGAATTAAAAACGCCGGTGAACATAAAAACGCTTACCTCTTTTTACTCGGCTACTTCTTCTACATTGACGGAGTGGACACAATTATAAGTATGGCCGGGGCCTACGGAATAGACTCAGGCCTCAGCACTGTAACACTGATATCAGCAATACTGGCAATTCAGATACTGGCCTTCCCCTTCGCGATACTCTACGGCAGACTTGCGGCGCGATTCAGCACGAAGAGAATGATCATGATCGGAATTGCAATTTACACTGTGATTACCTTCATAGCTTTTTTCCTCCCTGAGATAAAATCACCGGAGGGGAAAACTTATACTTTCTGGTTTCTTTCATTCCTTGTGGCTACATCAATGGGTGGAATCCAGGCACTGAGCCGTTCATTCTACAGCAGGCTTATTCCTGTGGAGCGGTCCGCAGAATTTTTCGGACTCTATAATATATTCGGAAAATTCGCAGCGATACTGGGGCCATTTATGATGGGGGTTGCCACACAGCTCACGGGAAATTCAAGGTACGGGATACTCTGCGTACTGTTTCTCTTTTTTGCAGGGGGAGTTATACTGAGGAGAGTGAATACAGAGTTATAATTTTTTAATTTACAAATAGAACCTTTTACTGCCATAATACACGAAAAAAAGAGTTTACCGGTTTCAGGAGTATTAAAATGAAAAAAATAATCCTTATATTGTCGCTTATAGTTGCGGCCCTCCCCCTCTATGCTGATGATTTATACCTGCACGACAACAGTATAATCAAAGGTGAAGTAACTGAATTCACCACTGAAACAATAAAATATAAAACCGCAGATGGGCAGACTGCTGAAACAGCAAAAGATCTGGTTGAAAAAATCATCTATTCCCGCGGACGCCAGGTTGAGTTCACAGACAGGATATTCCTTAAAGATAATTCTGTGATCTCCGGAAAAGTTACAGGTACAAGCGGAGATTATACAGAGTACAATCCCGCAGGCCCGCTACTTATTGATAGAGTTCTTACTGCTGAAATTATCAGGATAGTTTACAGCAATGGCCGCGTTGAGGACTTCGCTCTTAAAAACGGGATTCACACAATATATCTCAATGACGGAAGAACTCTGAAAGGTAAAGATATTACTATTAATGAAAAATTCATTGAATTCACAAATGAGGCAGGGCTCAAAGAATCTTACGGAACAGCTGTAATTGATAAAATAGTCTACAGTAATGGAGAGGTGAGAACATTTCAGCCTGCTGAACCGGATAAAAAAACAGAGAAAAAACAAGCTGAAAAAGCAATAACACCTCCATCCGGAATGTTCATGGAGTTTGAATGGGGATGGAACGGCTACACAGGGCTGGGCGCCAGGTTCGATTACATGATATTCAACGATTTCTCCCTGAACGCCGGGGTCGGTGCAGGTTTCTGGGGGTACAGGATCTCCGGCGCATTACGCTACTACCTGGACTACCCTTACGGTACTGCTTTCAGTATAGGAGCAGCCTATAACTCCGGAGGTGAACTGGAGAGCGACTATGACACAACCGACAGTTCAGGGAATGTAAGGACAGAAAAAGTAACCTTTGATCTGAAGCCTGTACTCTGCATAAATGCAACAATCCTTTATTCCTTCATGGTGAACAGAAAAGACAAAATCTATATCGAAGCCGGTTACAGCTACGCGATACAGGACAAAAAATACTCCTATAAAACAGATAATAATGCCTCCCTTACAGAGGAATCAGAGGATATCATGGATATAATGGCACCCGGAGGGATAATTCTCACCGTAGGATATGCTTTCATGTTCTGACACAAACCCCTTTAATTTTAAAAAAAAATCCTGAAATTGTTATTGACACAAACGTTTCTTTTAATAGAAACGTTTCTATATACAGAAACGGCTATCTGCTATATAGTAAAAATAATCAGACAGGGTAATAATAATGACAAAAATACCGTACAAAACCTATCTCACTGAAGACGAAATGCCAAAGCAATGGTATAATATAAGGGCGGACATGAAAGAGCAGCACGATCCTCTCCTTAATCCCGGAACCCTTCAGCCTCTTAATACCGGGGATCTATACCCGGTATTTGCCAAAGAACTCTGTAAACAGGAGATGGATACCACAACCAGGTATATAGATATCCCGGAACCTGTATTGGACTACTACAAAACATACAGGCCGTCCCCTCTGATTCGCGCCTATAATCTTGAAAAAGCACTGGATACACCTGCAAAGATATATTTTAAATTCGAAGGTAACAACACTTCAGGGAGCCATAAACTGAATGCAGCTGCTGCCATGGCATATTATGCGAAAGCTGAGGGCCTCACATCCCTTACAACTGAAACCGGAGCGGGTCAGTGGGGAACAGCACTCTCCATGGCATGCGCTCACTTCGGACTGGCCCTGACAGTGTACATGGTTAAGGTCTCTTTTCAGCAGAAACCTTTCCGTAAAGCAGTAATGGAAACTTACGGCGCAAAAATAATTCCCAGCCCTTCAGACACAACAGAGGTGGGTCGTGCGATCCTTGCAAAAAATCCTGAAACCGGGGGGAGCCTGGGGTGCGCGATCTCCGAAGCTATCGAAGTCTCAATGAAAGATGACAAATGCCGTTATGCACTGGGGTCTGTACTTAACCAGGTACTGCTCCACCAGTCTATCATAGGCCTTGAAAGTAAAATTGCCATGGAAAAGCTTGGCGAATACCCTGACATCGTTATCGGATGCGCAGGGGGCGGTTCAAACCTCGGCGGACTCATGTCTGCATTCATGCAGGACAAACTCACAGGGAAGAGTAATTCACGCTTTATCGCAGTGGAGCCGGCTTCATGCCCTTCATTGACACGGGGAAAATACGCCTATGACTTCTGTGATACAGGGAAGATGACGCCACTTGCAAGGATGTACACGCTGGGGAGCGACTTCATCCCTTCACCTAACCATGCGGGTGGGCTCCGTTATCACGGCATGTCGCCGATCCTTTCAAAGCTTTACCATGACGGATATATGGAAGCAGTCTCTGCTGAACAGAACCAGGTATTTGAAGCAGCAACTAAATTCTGCAAGCTTGAGCAGATCCTCCCTGCACCTGAATCTTCGCACGCCATCTACACAGCCATACAGGAAGCGCTTAAGTGCAAAGAGACCGGTGAAAAGAAAACCATTCTCTTCGGCCTCACAGGCACAGGATATTTCGATATGAACGCCTACATGCAGTATAATGAAGGGACAATGACAGACTACATCCCCACAGATGCGGATCTACAGGTTGGTTTTAACGGGCTCCCGAAAGTAGATTAGTAATAAAATTCAGGTTTTTCATATACATACACAAACAGACAGGGCTGCCAAAGGGCAGCCCTGATTAATTTCCTGTAAGATATTAATTATTTCTTATCTTCCGGATCCTCATCTTTAACAGACTTCTTGAATTCTTTAATTCCTGAACCGATGTCCTTTGCTATTTTCGGAATTTTCCCTGCGCCGAAAAGAACAAGTACAATAAGAAATATTACAACAAGTTCCCCTATCCCCGGCATACCGAAAGCATAATTTAAAGTGATGTTGCTGTACATATAAAACTCCTGCAAAATATCATAAAACAGGTTTTATTCACCTGCATTTCCGGCAGAAAATGCGCTGATTAACCGATTAAGGCCTTATTAATTCATGTATAGAAAAATATCAAAGACTTTTTACGGATTTTTCAGTAAAAATAGGGTTTCATTTAAATTGACAATTATGCTGTGTTTTATAATTTTAACACCATATTCATCACTATACGAGGTTAAAAAATGGAATGGATTATCGCCCTGCTGACACTGACTTTTCTTGAAATCGTACTTGGAATAGATAACATAATCTTTATATCAATTCTTACAAATAAACTCCCTGAACATCAGAAACAGAAAGGGAGAGTTTTCGGCCTCAGCCTGGCGCTGGTATTCAGGGTGATACTGCTTTTCTCTCTTACATGGATGGTAAAACATCTCACTAATCCTATATTCAGTGTCCTATCCACTGATTTCAGCATCAGGGAAATAATCCTCATCGCAGGAGGCCTTTTTCTCCTGGCAAAAAGCACAATGGAGGTACACCATAAACTGGACATCGCACACGGGGATAACCAGAAGGTTGCTGAAGTGACAGGTTTTGCAGGCGCCATTATACAGATAGGGCTTCTTGACATAGTGTTCTCATTCGATTCAATACTTACTGCAATAGGCCTTACTGACATGCTCCCTGTCATGATTACAGCAGTTGTAATCTCCATGATAATAATGATGATCTTCTCCGGAAAGGTGGCGGACTTTATCCATAAAAATCCTACTCTCGAAATGCTTGCTCTCTCCTTTCTCCTCCTCATAGGCTTTATGCTTGTTGTTGAGGGTTTCCATTACGAGATACCCAAGGGGTATATATACTTTGCGGTTTTCTTCTCACTCTTTGTGGAGGTTCTGAATATGAAGCTCCGGAAGAAGAGGGAGATAGAAATAATCTGACCGTAAAAGGCCTCTTATTATATTAAAATTTAACAGAATTAAGCCCCTGCGGGATGTTTTTCCAGGGGCATTTCTGTGTTCAAAAAATCTGATAAATAATTTTTTCAGACCTCAGTTAATTATTGACTTTTTTCCATAAAATTCCACTTAGTCAAACTTGAAATAGTCTCATGTTATTAATTTTAGGAGCAAGTAAATGAGTAAAACACCAGATGGCCTGGTAAGCCGGGGTGCTTACATGAGGACAGAGGTTAACGGGCAGAAATACTACGGCAAGCATTTCATGGCAACAGCCGTAGCATGCAACGAAAACCTTCTGAACCTTGAGTCTGTGTCCCGTTTTGTAAAAGAGATGGTTCCCGCTATCGATATGGTTCCGTATGGAGACCTTGTAATAGCAAGGTTCGGGGAGGGTATTGAAGAGGGTATCTCAGCTGTACAGCTGATTGTAACAAGCGCGATCACAATACATACAAACGATATGTATCGTGACCTTTACCTTGACGTTTTCAGCTGCAAGTGGTTTGACGAAGCGATCATCGTTAAGATGATTAAGGAATTCTTCTCTCCGGAAGAGATTAAGGAAAACGTTGTACTAAGGAGATAATGTCAATGCTTGACGACCCTGTTCCAGACCGGTTTTATCCGGAATTCTACCCCAGATTTTCCTATGAGCCTACAAGGGAAATGTTTGAAATTATTCAGACAGATGAAAAAGGCGAAGGGATAATATCACAGGCCAGTTTCAGGCCGGGCGATATCGTATTTAAATTTGCCGGGGTTCTTTTAAGCGAAATTACGCTTTATACTCTCCAGATGAAACCTGGGAGCCATCTTCACGATCCGTTCTTTATGGGAAAAGTTCTTCATAGCTGCGATCCCAATATGTCATGTGACATGGATACGCAGACATTCACGGCCATCAAAGAGATAAAACCGGGCGATTTTCTGACAATGGATTACGAAACAACAGAGGATGAACTCTTCCGTGCTTTCGAATGCAGCTGCGGTGCGCCCAACTGTAAAAAACTGATAAAGGGGAAAATGTTCCGCTTACAGCATATGCAGGAAGCTTCTGAACTTCAATATGCTGCAGCGGGCACCTGACAGTTTTTTCAAAGAGAACAATTCACTAAAATAAAAAACGGCGTTTTTAAAAACGCCGTTTTTTTTGTTAACTCCTAACCAGGCATGTAAGCATACATAAGCTTAATCCCGATACGGGCAAGAATTGCCTGCAATCCAAGCGCTATAACTGACAGTAAAGTTATCGGAAGCAGCATGGCCTCCACTCCCCCGGCAATCTGTATATAGAGCATTACAGCGGTCACAGCAAAGAGGGCCACTCCAAGAATCATCTTCTTCTTAAGTGCCGGAGTTGAAATCTTTTTAAACCTAACCTTCCCGTCAAAAACACCTGAAACAAAAGCTCCAAAAACACTTAAAGGGAGCAGGTAGACAAGCATCTCAACAGCAGCAGTAAGGCGCACAGCATAATGCAGGGGCAGCAGCATACTCAGAAGAGTGAAAAAGGGAATAATTGCAGAAACCCCCTGTGGAATATGCAGAATTATCGGATGAATATCAATGGACATTATCAGCCGCCTCTTCTCTGAAATATTATATTTATAATCCTCAAAGGCCTTTTTACCCACTCCACAGGCAGGGCATATATCCGGGGCGCCATCTTTATCCATTATGTAACCGCATGCACGGCATTTCAGATATTCTTTCATATTCAATCCTCCGGGATAATAATATAGCTTTTCTCCATGGTGTTTATTATATTATAATTGCAGGAAAGCAAGTCAAAATGTTTCCATATCTTGTCATTCCGGTTTTGACGCAGTCAAATACCGGAATCTTAAGGTAAACAATAATTATTCTTTTTTTCAGGAATAAATTTTGTCATTAAGATTCCGGTATTATCTTACTTCGGCAGGCTCAGTACAAGTCAATACACCGGCATGACTGATTGTTTACTGAACAAATAGTCAGCGCGATATAAATATAAAAACAGGTAAGTAAAAATGAAAACAAAAATCTTAACAATACTGATTGCAGCGTTCCTCACATCCTGCACAACAACCGGGGGAAAAGGGACACCGGACAGTATAGATTTCAGTCTCTACCAGGGGACATGGTACGAGATTGCCAGACTCCCCAACTCATTTGAAAACGGGCTTAAATGCATAACCGCAACATACAGTTACAACAAAGACGGGATGATCCTCCTTACCAATAAAGGAGTGAATAAACAGAATCCCGATGACATAAAAACTTTAACAGCCAGGGCATGGGTTCCTGATCCGGAGCATCCCGAGAACCTGAAAGTCCAGTTTGTCTGGCCGGTTGTGACAGACTACCTCCTTGTACATATTGACAGAGATAAAGGTTACGCCATTATCGGAACACCATCACGCAAGCTCCTCTGGTTTCTAAGCAGGGCAGACTCCATACCTGAAACCGATATGAATGAGCTTAAACGGATTGCCGCAAAAAATGAATTTAATACTGAGGGAATAGTGTTAGTAGAACAGGGATGCAGCAGGTAATATGAGGTATGAAAAAAAATTCTGGGGACTCCTACTCACAGTGTCAGCGCTGTTCATTATACTGCTGACACTGTTCCTCATGAATATAATCTACCCGTTCCATGTACAGCAGATGAAGAGCAGGGCAAGGGAAACAGTGAGCCACCTCCGCTTTGTGCTCCCCCACCTGACACCGGTAACGAGGCAAAAATACCTCGAAACAATATCGCGCAACACAGAGGAACTGAGTTACCTGCTCCTGATGGACATTCATGGAGATGCAATCGCACACAGCAACCCCGTAAGAATTGGGATGAATTTTGATGAGCCGGGATTCAGAAAGTGCCTTGCCACAGGTGAGCGTTTTGAGCAGATATATTTAAGGGATCCGGACAACCCCGCGTCACAATATCACAATGAAAAAACATTAGATATACTTGAGCCTTACTACTCCCTTGATGGGGAAATTGAAGGCGCTGTTAATGTCGGTATATCTATGAAAATTATGGAAAACGCACGAAGGAATTACATCATTGTATCAATAGCAGGGACACTGATCTGGATACTATTTATATCCGGATTCGCTCTCATACATACACGGACAATGGCTATGAAGAGGAGAGCAGAACTTGCCCTTATAGAAAGTGAGGAGAAGTACAGGTTCCTGGTGGAAAACTCTCACGACATAGCCTACACAATAGATACAGAGGGAATTATTACATTCATAGGTTCACAGATAAAACGGTACGGATTTAATCCCGATGAACTGATGCACAAAAGCATAACAGCCGTTGTTCATGAAAAAGATCTCCCGGCAGTTCAGAAGATATTGCAGGAATCGATAAAACATGAAAAAGCGGGGGACGTTATCTTCAGATTAAAAGTCACGGAGAACGACGATTACTGGTTTGAGGCAAAGGGGAGCGTCATTCGTGACCAGGAAGGTAAACTTTCCGGATTTTCAGGTATTATGCGTGATATAACAGAGAGGAGAGAGCTTGAGGTGCAACTGCGCCAGTCACAGAAGATGGATGTCATAGGACAGCTTGCAGGGGGTATTGCCCATGACTTCAATAACATGTTAGGGGGAATAATCGGCAGCGCCGAACTCCTCGCACTAAAAACAGAGGACAACCCCTCACTGAAAAAATATGCTGATATGATACTCAAAGGTGCAGAGAGGGCCTCTGACCTCACCAGGAACCTCCTTGCCTACTCCCGCAAGGCGAAATTTATCACCAAGCTAACCGATGTCCATGAGCCTATCAAGGAAGCTGTTGCCCTGCTTGAAAGGACAATAGACAGGCGCATAACAATTAAGACAGAGCTTAATGCGTCCCCCTCGCAAATTACAGGTGACCCCACCCTGCTTCAGAATGCAGTGATGAACCTTGGAATTAACGCAAGGGACGCTATGACGGATGGCGGTACTATACATTTCAGAACTGAGAACACGTTTCTCGATGAGCACTACTGTTCAACACACCCCGGCATTGTACCGGGGGAATACATAGAAATTGAGGTGTCAGATACCGGTGCAGGTATACCGGGAGAAATAATTAACAGAATATTTGAGCCCTTTTTCACCACAAAAAAGTTCGGCCAGGGCACAGGGCTGGGACTTGCGGCTGTTTACGGGACAGTTAAGGAACACAGGGGGGAGATTAATGTATACAGTGAGAGCGGGCTCGGCACAGTCTTCAAGATATTTCTCCCGCTTGACAGCTCACCGGAAAATTTTATTGCAGCCGAATCAGAGCAGCCTGAAGCAGGTACAGGGCTTATTCTGCTGATAGACGATGAAGCCATAATCAGAAACATAGCACATGCACAGCTGACACACCTCGGTTACGAAGTACACCTTGCGGAGGACGGGGAATCGGGGATCGATATCTTTACACGGGAGCGTGACCAAATAGCTCTTGTTATACTTGATCTTGTAATGCCCAAGATCAGCGGCCAGGAGACACTGCGTAGGCTACTGGCGATAGATCCCGGTGTTAAAGTTCTTATTGCGTCAGGGTTTAACTATCACGAAGGTGAAAATGAACTCTCCGGACTCGGTGCAGCGGGATTTATACAGAAACCCTTTCAGTTATTAAAACTGAGCCGGGCTGTTGTACAGGCGCTAAAATAAAGCGTATAGATTTTACTCCAGCTCCTTATTCTTCCCCGCCACTGCGATTCTGAATCCCGCGTTCACCTGAATCCCTGCAAAGGGATCAGAGCTCCACTCCTCTTTCATAAAGGAGTAGTGATACCCCGCTTCAGCAAAGAGCGACATCCGTTGTGAAAGAGTGTACTGCACCCCGGCATTGATGAAGAGAAAAGGAGCTGTTGCCGAATTGGACATGGTCTTTGAATAATCGGTAAAAGCGCCGAAACGCGCAGGCTCCTCTTTTCTGAAGTAACCTGCCCCTCCCCCGCCTGCAATTTTAAGGCTCAGAGGGGAACTATATAGGGGACGGAGATATTCCACCCCTACGCCAACAGGTACATAGCTCCTTGAAATCTCATCCTTTTCACCGCCGTTCTCCTTACTGCCGAGATAATAAGCGGATATAAAGGGGCAGATGTTTTCAGGGATATAACGCGAATCGATGTCAACAGAGAAGATCACCCCTCCTCCATAAAGAGCTCCTTCATCACCTGCGTTAAAATACGCCCCGGACAGGCTTAAATCAGCGGATGAGTAAAGCGGCGAAGCAGCAGTAATGCAGAGCATAGCAACTGCCGCTGCCAGATTTATTTTTATGAAAGATAATTTCGTTTTCATGAGTTTAATATACGGAATCAGGTGTCGGGGTAAATTCTTTTTTTAAGGGATGGGGAAATTATTGCCTGAATCCTATTATATTTATTTGCGGGATATTACATAACTGTTTATCCTCAGTTACAAGCCCCGCATTATTTACATTCCTACCATTCATTTCTTAGAGTCCTCTGAATTTCAAGGGGATCTCCCTTCCATTGAAGCTTTCCGGCCAGATCAAAGAAATCATACTTATTTGCTTTTTTTCTTTTATTCTGAATTAAAAGAATCACTTCAACTTCAGATTCATGAAGACTTGTAGGTATATCAATTTTCAAGTGACCATCTGACTTTATTGTAGTATTTATTTTATACGTTTCCAGTGTAAATTGTTCCTTTTTGATTTTATGAATATCACTCTTTAATGAGTATCTGTAACTTAAAAATAGTTTGAATGTAAAGAAAATTTTCTTTCCAATAATCTTAAATAAGCCTTACCGGATCAGATTGCCGCATTGCAATGCCTTGCCCCCTCCGGGGGTGCGGAGGCTGTATGGTAATGGGAACGATGGATTGCCCCCCAAATGCGACATAAACCCCGTTTTATCGGAAGTTATTACACACTTCTTTAGAATTTATTTGATATTAATTGCTCATTTTTAAAAAAAAATTTGACATTTTTAACCCGCGCAGGCTTTTATTAAATATTAAAGCTCCATATAGGTAACAGTTATGAACACGATAATCCGCCAGAAGAACAGGAAAGAACCGGGTATTAACTACAGCAAAATAGAGAAACAGAGCTTTATTGAGAAAATGCATGTCCTTCTGGATCTCTTTATAGTATCAGGAGCATTTGTATCCGCCTACTGGATCAAAAGGTCCCTGCTCCCGGGTGAACTGGCCGGGCTCAGTACTGCACCGAACTATTACCTGATGCTGGCGCAGTCATCTGTTACATGGCTTATAGCAGAGAAGATATTCTCACCAAACAGAAATTTCTACAGGCAGACAGTTTTCTCAATCATAACAGACCTCATAAAGATGATCGCAGCTGTGGCAGTGCTCCTTATTGTTACAGACTTCATGTTCAAGATAGACACAAGCCGTTTACTCCTTTTACTCTTCTGCGGACTTGCTTTCACATTCCTCTTTGCAAGTAAAGGGGCAATCCTCTATATTTACAGAAAGCACTTTGAGAAAGATTCCAACAGGATGAACGTTCTCATAATAGGTA
Source organism: Spirochaetia bacterium UBA5763 (assembly GCA_002418835.1). Lineage (GTDB taxonomy): Bacteria > Spirochaetota > UBA4802 > UBA4802 > UBA5550 > UBA5550. The sequence goes on from DIEX01000030.1 coordinate 197,336, forward strand.
CAAGGGGAAGAGCTAAGCAGGTAATAGAGCATATAAATAAAAACAAAAGGCATTATAAAATCATCGGCTGCCTTGATACTGACAGGGAACTCACAGGTACAGAGGTTATTAAAGATATTAAAAATATCGGTACAATTGAGGATATTAAAACCATTACACTGCACAATACAGTTGATGAAGTGATATTTGCAATGCCCCTTAAAAAGATCGAAGGGGTGGATATTTACATTCTCCTCCTTGAGATGTTAGGTATACATGTAAGGATTATCCCTGACTGGTATATCAATTCAACAGCGTTTCAGCCGGGGATCTCCACAGTGTCTTATGACGATTTCAGGGGCTTCCCCACTATGCTCCTTTCGGCCAATAACCATAATCAGGTAAACAGACTGTTTAAAAATATTATAGATATATCAGCAGCAGCAGTGCTCCTCACACTGCTTGTCCCCTTCTTTGCGATCACAGCGCTCCTTATAAAGATATTCTCACCTCAGGGCCATGTGTTTTTCAAACAGGAGAGGATGGGGCTCAACGGCCGGAAGTTTTCGATCTGCAAATTCAGGACAATGGTGCCAGACGCTGAAGACAGACTGGCGGAGCTAAAACTGATGAACGAGGCAGACGGCCCTGCATTCAAGATATCCAATGACCCGCGAATTATTCCATACATCGGGAAATTTCTCCGCAAAACAAGCTTAGACGAGCTGCCGCAGCTTTTGAATGTTCTTCGCGGGGAGATGAGCCTTGTGGGGCCGAGGCCGCCGCTACCTGCTGAGGTTGAAGAGTATGACCTCTGGCAGAGAAGAAGGCTCTCAATGAAGCCGGGGCTCACATGCATCTGGCAGATAAAACCAAACCGTAATGATCTCTCATTCAATGAATGGATGAGCCTTGATCTGAACTACATAGACAACTGGTCCCTGGGGCTGGACTTCTCAATACTGGCACGAACAGCCCTTGTGGTTCTGGGGGCGCAAGGGAGATAAGACAATGCAGCTACGCTTTATTATCCCCTGGCTCATTGTGACTCTCCTTCTGACGTCATGCACAGGCCGATATATCGGCGAGTATGACGGAGGGAGGATGCACGGCAAAGGCTACCTGATATACAGCAACGGGAACAAATACTGGGGACAATTCAACCATGACAAGCGTCATGGTTACGGCGTTTTTATACTCGGCAAGGGATCACAATGGGCAGGTAACAAATACGCAGGCCAGTGGAAGGATGACATGCGCCACGGTGACGGTACCTACAGCTTTGCTGACGGCACAGAGTATACCGGTAAATGGGAATTTAATGTAATGCATGGTCAGGGTACAATGAAGTATTACAATGGCGCCCTCTTTGCAGGTGAGTGGCGCAACGGGTGGAAGTATAAAGGGAAGTACACCCTGGGGAAAGATACTCAGTGGGCCGGGAACACCTATGATGGTGAATGGAAGAATGATAAGATGCACGGCTTTGGCATATATAAATACTCCAACGGCAATCTTTATACAGGCGAATGGAAAGATGACAGGATGAACGGTACCGGCACACTTAAATACGCCAATGGTGATGTCTACACTGGACAGTGGAAGAATGACAAGATGGAAGGTTCCGGCACATATTCATATAAAAACGGAAGGAAGTATATAGGTCAGTGGGCAAATGATGACATGAGCGGTATCGGCACAATGACCTACCCCAATGGGGACAGGTACACTGGTGAATGGAAAGAGGGGCTTATGCATGGCAAGGGTGAATTCGCCCGTGCTAAAGATAAAAAAACCGAAACAGGGTTGTGGGACAACGGTGTTCGTGTTGATTCAATGCTTATAGCAAAGGACAGTGACGCTGAGAAGCTGGAAGATGGTATTCATGAATTTAAATTTGAAAACGGTGATGTTTACAAAGGGCAGTGGAGAGACGGCACAATGCACGGCACAGGTATAATGGTTTACGCGTCAAGTGATTCCTATACCGGTGAATGGAGAAAGGGGAAGAAGAACGGTAACGGAACATATATAATCGGGAAAAAATCGAGATGGGCAGGGAATAAATATACAGGGCAGTGGAAAGAGGATAAAATGCACGGCTTCGGCACTTACTACTACTCCAACGGCAACAGGTATGAGGGTGAGTGGGAGCGGGACAATATGAATGGTCAGGGTATTCTCTACTACGCCAACAACGACAGGTACGACGGGGAGTGGAAAGACGGGAACAGGCATGGGAAGGGATCTTACTATCATTACCTGAATGGTAAAGTTGATACAGGTAAGTGGGAGTATGATATGTACGCTGCGGATAGTAAGGCGGATGAGAGTACGAATTGAGGAAATTCAAGGCTAAACAAAGCCGCATTACCAACAACATATAAGTGTTGACAAACAAACAGTAGTCGCATAAAAAGAGCCGGCTTTACATGATGCAAATATTCATTTTTATCAAATAACAATATTAATCAAATAGCTTATTATTATAAACACTTCAATTTATAATACAATAATCGCTTTTACTAATTGATTAAAGTTATTAAGGAGCTATTTTTTCATGACTCAAAAAAGAAAAATTTTATTAACCGGCGCATCTCTGTCATCCGTGAATAAGGGGATTAATGCCCTTACACTTGGTACGATAATCTCCCTATATAATAACAACAGCGATATTGAAGTAGAAATACTTAACCAGAATTCACGGATTGATGATGAAGTAATACATGATATAAAGATCGGAGACCAGACTATCCAGGTAAAAGAAAATTATGTCTGGTCATCAAAGTTTATACTCTGCGGACTCCTCCATCTTACATTTCCTTTTCTGCCGAACCGTATTAAAGAAATTTTTTTTATTCAATGCCTTAAAATATCATACCTCCCCCATGTAATTTTAAAAAGGAAATCTGTAAACTTTAAAGAACCCGCACTTAAAAAACTCATTAATGCGGATCTTGTTATAAATCTTTCTGAAGGGGACAGTTTCAGCGATATTTACGGCATGCATGTTTTCCTTCGTCAGTCCTTGGACAAGGTTATAGCACATTCACATGGTGTGCCGTATTATTTCTTTCCTCAGACACTGGGGCCTTTTAACACCAATCCTGCCAGCAAGCTTGCAGGGAAAATATTTAAATCAGCAGGAAAAATTTACGCAAGGGAAAGCCAGACCAGGGACTACCTTATAAACATGTTCGGCGAACTTCCGAATATGGAGGAAGCTAATGACATGGCTTTTCTCATGGAGCCTGAACCTGTTGAAGAGCCGGGATTTGAAGAATTCTGCTCTGACGGCATTATAACCGGGATTAATATCAGCGGTTTTTTGAATAGCAACCCCATAGGAGACCGTATACTTGGCGAAACCGATGACTATAACCAGATAACAGACAGGATAATAAAAACACTGCTTGAACTGGATGATAAAGTAAAAATTGTATTTATATCACATGTGGCTTATGAGGACAATAAAGCCAACAGCTTTTTCATTAATAAATATTCAGAGATGGGATATAAAGATCGTCTCTTTCTATTAAATGATCAATACTCCGCCCCGCAAATGAAATACTTTCTGAGCAGGCTGGCTCTATTTACAGGTGCCAGGATGCATGCTTGTATCGGAGCCCTGTCTACAGGAGTCGCAACCGTTCCACAGGCATATAGCTATAAATTTGTCGGTATTACTGACAAATTCGGAATAGGTGGATATGTTATTGATCTGAAAAAAGATAGTCAGGAGATTGCCGAGAAGAAAATTAGGTTCGTTTTTAAAAACAGTGAATCTATAAAAAAAATACTTTTAGAATCGTTACCATCCATAAAAGAAGATGCGGATAAATGCGGCCGGAATATCTGAGAATACTGGGAAATTTTAGTATTATTATATGAACTTCGATTCTATCATCCTGTTAGTTAAATGAAAAAACTGAAAACCTATACCCAGATAATTATAAACCATAAGGCTTTCCAGAATTTTATTATAATCGGTATAATCGCCATATTCCAGTTAATTAATAATGTCATACTTGGAAGAAGTCTTGAAAAAGAAGAATTCGGGCAGTACACTTTCGTTTTTTTTAATATAGCCGGGGTTTTATCCATAGTATTATTATTCGGGCACAATTCATCTTTATTGCGGTATTTTTCTTCAAAAGATTTTCTTGATTATAAGTGGAAGAAATATCTACTGAAACAATCTTTTAAAATAATCACGCCACTTTTCCTTTTGATGTTCGGGATAAAAGCTTTCTATAATCTTAGCTGGTTCTGGTTCTGGATGGGTATAATCTGTTCTTATATTTTATTCTTTACTAATACTGTTACAGCGCTTTTACGTTCAAAGGCGTTTTTCACAACTTCCACACTTCTTGAACGCTCTCATCCAGTCTTTTTTACATTTATTCTTATAATCCTTTTTTTTTATTATAATAACATAAACATTACTCAATCATCTATTTCAAAGCTAATATCATATTCTGCTTTGCTCCCTATAACTCTTTTCATGATTTTTACATGGAGAGAAGGTACTTTAGAAATTGATAAAACTATATTTAAAAATAATATAGCTTTCTGGGAGCTGAATCTCTCTGTTATCGTACTCACAAGCATTGATGCTTTTTTTATAGCAAAAATACTTTCATTTCAGGAACTGGCCCTTTATTCAATCGTTCTTACAGTACTGCAGATTTATGAATTTGCAAGGTTACCATTATTTCAAATATATTCTCAGAAGTTTTCACAAAATGATAGTATTAATATCAGCAGATTTAATCAGGTTTTAATCATCATAACAATGCTGATCTTCTTTTTTTATTTAATCAGCACAAACTTTATTCTGTCAATTTTATTCGATGGTAAATACTCAGTTACTTTATTTCAGCTTGTTCTCTTCTGTATTTATAGTTCAGTGGGTTTTCTTTATACGCTTCCGGCATGTTATGTAATCGGGCAGAGCTCAAACAATGATCTGCGGTTCATGTTAGGAGTTAATATATTCAGCATTATAATAAAGATAGGACTTATAATGCTTCTTTATGGATATGGATTATCTGGTTTTTTAATAGCAGGTATTGTCAGTCAGTTTTTACGGACAGCTTTCGGATATTACATGGTTATTAAAGGTAAAAAACTAAAATGGTTTATGCTTTTTAAATAAATGATATAAAACCATTTTAAGACAGAGACTTATGTACGAATTAAATTAAAAGAATAGGGAATCCTTAAAAAGAATGGAATTTCTTTTAAAAAAAACAAGATTAAATATGATGTATAAAGAGCCTAAAGTATTAGATTATTTATTAATTAGAATTTATAAATTTGATAATCGCTATTTAAGAAGATTAATAAGAGAAATATTGCTCCGCCGTAAACATTCTGAACTATATTCGGCAACACTTAGAATTATATTTTATAAATACCATAAAATTAAAGTCGGTTTATATTCATATGGCCCATTTTATGCGAATCTACCCGCTGGTACTGAGATAGGAAGATATTCTACAATGCCCCAGAATCTCATTGTAATAAATGGCAGTCATCCGGTAAGTCATAAATCATCCCACCCATTCTTTTTTAATCCAGATTTTAAATATGTAGATCAACTACTTATAAAACGAAGGCAAAAATTAATCATAGGAAACGATGTTTACATTGGATTGGAAGTAATGATACTACCTTCTGTCACTTATATTGGTGATGGTGCAGTCATCGCAGCAGGAAGTGTAGTTGTAAAGGATGTACCCCCTTTCGCAATAGTAGGGGGAAATCCTGCTAAAATTATTAAATATCGTTTTCCAGAAAATACTATAAAAAAAATAACCGAATCAAAGTGGTGGGAAAAGGATATCGACCAAATTAAAGATAACGAATCTGAATTCAGAGATTTTTTAAAACCTGTTGAATAATCCGTATTCGTTTTTAACTAATCATGAATTGATTCACAATATTTAAACTTTATTAACAGATTTTAAACAATTATTTAAATTGAATATTGGGACAATCAGTTAAAACGACTGAACAGTCCCGGATTAAATTATTACAGGTGTGCTGATTATGAAGATATGCCTTACAGCAAACAGCGGCGGACACATCAATGAGTTAATTCAACTTAAAAATTACTATAATAATCATGATGTATTTTTCATCACTGACAGAAACCCGTTATCAATGGAACTATCTGAAAAGCATAAAGTCTACTTCGTTGAAAAATTTATTTTTAAGGAAGTTTTTAAAAAATTTCAATTCCTGAAGCCTGTCAAAAACTTTATCCAGTCTTTCTATATTATTATAAAAGAAAAGCCCGATGCTGTTATTACCACAGGTGCCGGTGTTGCACTTGGCTCATGGCTATCAGCGAAAATACTATTTAAAAAAAATATTTTTATAGAATCAGCAGCAAGAATTAAAACACCTTCAACTTATGGTAAATACATAGGCGCAAGATCTGAAGCTGTTATTGTTCAATGGGATCAACTCAGGCCGTTTTTCAAAAATTCGATATATGGGGGACTCGTTTTTAATTTCGATAAGAGCATTAAACATAAGTATACCAAACAGATAAAAAAAATATTCGTAACAACAGGAACATATAAACTGCAGTTCAACAGGTTATTCATGGAACTTGACAGAATAATGGCATCGGGGAAAGCTGAATATAGCATTACTGCCCAGGTTGGTGAATCGGACTATATGCCGCAGAATTATAAATATTTCAGATACAGCAGCCAGTCAGAGGTTCACATGCATATTGAAGAGAGCGACCTTGTTATATGCCAGGGGGGATGCGGTTCAATTATGGATTCCCTGCTCAGGGGTAAACGTGTAATCGCGGTTCCGCGGCTCCCTGAATTTAAAGAATATTTTGATGATCACCAGGTTGAGCTTGTAAGTGAACTGGAAAAAATGGGGCTTATACTTGGTGTTTATGATATAAAAAAACTGGATGAAACAATAAAAGCAGCTGCTTTTTTTGTACCTGCTTTTCAGAATCTCAGCAATTCAAATTACGACAGAATTTTAAAAGAGATCATCGGTTGAACTATGAAGCTATTTATCAATACTATTACTGTTCTTACAATTCTATTAATAGTTTATATTGTCATACCCCATATTTGCAAAAAATTCATGCGCCTGAAATTTCTGAGTTCGATTCAGAAATCAAATAATATATACCTCACATTTGATGATGGCCCTGATCCGGAATCAACACCACAGATTATTGAGCTCCTTAAGCTGCATGGGTTTACAGCAACTTTTTTCATAACAGGGAAGAATGGTGAAAAATATCCTGAACTTGTTAAGCTGATTGAGAATAACGGAAACAGTATCGGGATGCATGGTTATGAACATATTCATCCATGGAAAACAGGGCCGCTAAAAACAATATCCGACATGCAGATGATGACTCAATATTTTAATAAAATTAATCCCTCAATCAATCTATACAGACCCCCTTATGGTAAGTTTAATATCGTGTCTCTTCTTTATTTTTTATCAGGGAAAACAAGATCGGTGTTCTGGGATATTGATCCTGAAGACTATAAATCTGATAATCCTGAACATACTGCATTAGAAATAATTAAACAGGTAAAACCAGGTTCAGTTATTCTTCTTCATGATGGGAGAGACAATATAGAAGAACAGAGCCCATCAGTAATTACAGTATCAATAGTTAAATCTATCATACAGTTCGCAATAGCGAATAACCTGAATATTTCCGGTATAAGATAATGCTCAGTATAATAATAGTAAATTATAAATCCTCGGGCGATATAACCGATTGTCTTGAATCGATCATCAGGTTTGAAAAAAAGTATACAGATTATGAGATTATTATTGTTGATAACAATTCAGGAGATCCGGGACTTGATATATTAAAAACCGGGTTTCCGTTCATTAGAATTATAAATGCTGAAAAAAACGGCGGATTTGCTTATGGCAATAATATTGGGATAAAAAATGCTTCCGGTGATTTTATACTGCTTCTCAATCCTGATACTTACCTTACTGATAATTCAATTGAAAAGCTTTACAACAGAATTAAGAGCGATGATAAAACAGGTATTATAGGCCCAATGCTTTTATTCCCTGACGGAACAAACCAGTCATACTACCTCCCTAAATCATATCTCAATTTATGGAAACTCGTCTGTGAACGTTTTTATCTATACAGAATATTTAAATCGATACCTTTTTTTAACTCATACTACCGGACATATATGGATTATTCCCGTGAATCCTGCGTGGGACAGGTCTCAGGCGCTGCTTTATTATTCAGAAAAAGCATCCTCAGTAAAACAGGTATTCTTGATGAAAACTATTTCATGTATTTTGAAGAATCAGACTTGTGCCTGCAGGCCGCAAGAAACGGTATTGCACAGCTATATTACCCTGAAAGCCGAATAGTACACAAAGGAGGACTTGACTCAGAATCAGGATGGGAAAGAACATCTGCATGGTTTACTGATTCATTCAGGCATTATTTCAAAAAAAATTTCAGCAAAACAGTATATTATACTGCTATAATTATTTTTACAATCGGTGCATGTCTAAAATCCGCCATCTTCTATATTAAAAGAGACAGCCGGTTTAGATTTCATATAATTCAATTAAAAAAAATACTCAGGTTCACATGACAAACTCTATAAACAATTTTTCAATTATTATCCCTTCATACAATTCGATCAATACAATAAAATATACGGTTGAAAGCATACAACAGCAGAATCCCGCACTGATTCGTGAAGTGATTGTTGTTGATTCATCAGAGAATGATGATGTAAGAAACTATATAAAATCTTTAAAGGATAAAAAATTCAAGATCATAAAACCGGGAGTCAGGATAATGCCCGCAATACAGAGAAATAGAGGAGCAGAAAAAGCAGCGGGGAATATTCTGTTATTCCTTGATTCTGATGTGATACTCCATGAAAGATATCTGGATGTACTACTGACTAGTTATAAGGAAGATAAGAAGATTGGCGGCGGCGGTATTGTTCTTCCGGATTTCCAAAAAAGAAATAAAATTGCAATTGCCCAGTATTATCTTCAGTTAAATGAATTCATACCATGCGGGCAATCACGAATAAAAAAATGCATACCCGGTTGTAACATCTACTGTGAAAAGGAGCTTTTTTTTAAAGCAGGAGGTTTTTCAGAAATGAGAGCTTCTGAAGATACACAATTTTGCTTTAGTGCTAATAAAATACATGATATATGGTTTATACCTGAAGCTAAAATTGCTCATATCTTCCGGGAGGATTCTATCAGTTTTACAACAAACCAGAAAATGCTCGGAAAATATATTGCGCAGAATAAAAATCTGCCTTTTTTTATTAATAATTTCGGAATGATTCGTATACTACTCCCTCTGATCTTTTTGATGAAATTCTGCCTTATTTCTTCCAGGCTTATCAAGGCAGGCGGAGGGCATTTCAGAGAATTATTAAGATCCTTCAACCTGTTCGCAAAGGGTCTTTATTACTGGTCTTGTGGATTTCTTGATGGTATTAGAAATGTTAATTTATCTAAGAATGTAAAATCTTACAACGAATCTTTTTAAGACTACCTCTGATAATTATAATCCTTTAATTTTATAATTAGAGTTTTTTTAATTATTTTTCATAATAGAAAATCTTGCTCGATACATTCTCAATTTATTAATAAATACTCTTAAAAAAACAATTTTAGACAATTGCCACCTTACCTTATAAGGAATAGTAATAATTGCACCGATTAAACCTCGATATATTATAACCCTTTCTATACTATTTTCTTCATTAAACCAAAACCGCTTATGTTCGCCGTCTCCATGCATAAATTCATAATCTTTTATTCCTTCGTTACAACAATCTTCAAGAATAAACCTGTTTAAATAAAGCCCCGGTCTTAAGTCTTTAAATTTTATATCAAATGCTGTCCAATAAGAATAATAAACTTCATGAGACCTGAATCCAAGTCTGAAGGCTGCATCTTCGCCATTTAATATTAAAATCCAAGCACGGGCATAATCATATTCTATAAGACTTCGAATAATTGTTTGAATAAAATCATCTCTGAGAGTTTTTATCCCTCTCTGTATTAACCAGCTTTTTGTTTGAATTTTACATAATCGCTCTAAAATATTTAGGTCAATATCAATTCCTCGGTATTTTTCTATTTTAGCATCACAGGTTTTATTTACTTTTGATATTTTCTTTTCTATTTCTTTTTGCTGTTTTTTTGTTTTTCTTTCGTTATAAAAATCTTCAAAACTATCCTTTAGATTGATCGATAAACATACATCACGTTTTTGAAATTTAACTTTTAATTTTTGTTTTCTTAATTCATCTATAAACTGACTAGTTAATTTATCTTTTGAATATAAATCATCAATGTATAACATATTCAATTTTAAATATTTAAAAAAGGCAGTTGAAAACAAACGATAATAACTTTGATCAGAAAAATCATGTAAAATTCCCCAAAAAAAAGCTTCACCATGCCCAAGGGGAGTTGCATATTTAATACCCAAATAATTTTTAATTTGTAAAAATAATACCGCAATTAATTTTTTATTATCCCACATCGTAAAACCGATTGGAATTCCAGAATATTCATTTTTTTTAAGAAAAGAGGATAACCACGGATATGAAAGAAATCCATGCGAGTTATATGCACGAGAATATAGATCATCCCAATCATATTTCAGATTTAGGAGTAAATCTTTTCCTTTTATAATTTTAAATGATATTTTTGTATTTGAATCTGTATCCATATAAAGATATTTATCCTATAATCATTGAATACTAACTAAAAAAATTAACTGAAACTTTCTTTAATACTGTAAGATTAATCACCAAAACATTTAATTCTATTATAAAAACTGTTTAATAATTTTATCATGCAACTAACACTATTTTCCATGTTACTCATAAAGTTTCTAAATCTAACTCACATCCAATAAAAGAATTATTGATTCATACTCCTTATCATCTTTTTTCTCCATATTTTTTTAATTTTATTATCGAGCTGATACTGTTTTAAAACTGATTTCAAAATTCTTATCATATACTTTAATAGTGAAGAAACAATATTTATAAAAATTCCTTTCACTGTTGGAGAAAAAAAATAAAAAGTTGTTTCTACCCAATTTATGTCAGCATATTTTTTTTTATACGATGCATCACCAAATCCATAATCAATATATTTAATCTTTTTATCATCTGAGATTTCTTTTATAATATGAATTAAAAGAATAGTACCTACTTCATAATCTGAATAGGCAGGATCATATCCTGTTGAATCAAGAAATAATATATCACTATACCTGAAAGCAAGCCAAAAAGATGCTGGCATTTCATTTACGTAAAGCACATAAGCTTCTAAGATACCCTTGGTCGCTGCGATTTTTAGTCTATCATAAAATTCAGAATTAAGTATAAACCCTGTCTGTAAACCACGATGATATGTTTTAGATGCAATTGATTCAATGTCAGCTGAAACTTTTTCAATATTGCTTATGGAGTTAAAACATTTATACTCAACATTATTGAATGAACTTTCAAGTATACGTATTGTTCTTCGAATATTATGCCGGCTTTTCTTACCAAGTCGCTTAAAAAAATCATCAAGAGATTCAGCTGCTGATGTTCTATAGTGTAAGGTTTGTGATGGATGTCTATCTTTTAAAAAAGAAGATGGAAAGTTAATTATTAAATTAAGATTTTCAGGATCCAAATTTAAGTGGCTAAAATATATTGCATCAAAAATACCTTTTTTCATCATTTTATATATATGGTCAAGATACAGTTTAAAAATAACAGGGTTCCGTTCACCCATGATACCTTCATATAGGATTGATAACTGCTTAATATTTATACTAAATAATGATTTATAACCTAAATTAATTTTATATTCAATATTTTCAAATCTACAGATAAGCATTGAAATTGGTTGATAACTTGAATTGTCATATATAATGAAAACATATGGAGTTTTGGTATTATTATTATTTAGATAAGACAAATAAAGATCAATATCGGTATTGGGATGACATTGAATAGATTCCCAGAAGTGCTTAATTTTACTTATTTTTTCGATTGTATCAACAATCTCAAGAGAGAACAACTTTGCATGTTCCATAATACATCCTCAATAAAAAATGTTTTGGTGAAAAACTAACATAATATAGATATCCAAAGTATTTATTTGTTTATTCAACCACTCACCTAGCATGTTCAATAAGATGAATAAACACTCTTTTCACTCATTAGTTCATCAAATAATAATTATAGTTTGACCAGTTAAACATATCCCAATAAATGTTCCCACAAAAGATAAATACATAGGATCTAAAAATTTAAAATACTATTAGTGATTAAATGTTAACTTTTTACAAAATGAATCATAAACTTATTAATAAAATAATAATTTGTTATTTACTATATAATCTGATATAATTTTTCCGGAAAGACTACATGCCAATGGTGTGAAATGTCCGTGACCTTGTTCCCGATAAAGAAGTTCTTTATTATGTTGATTAAATAAGTTAATAGGATTTATATAATTAAAGCCATACGTTTCTCCTACATATTTATCCATCGGAAATTTTGATACAAACTCAGTTTTTGTTCTTCTGACAGGAATATCAAATGTCAAAAAACTACAATTATTCATTTTACATTGAACTGCTATCTCTTTTAATATCGCTACGGTGAGATTCATGTTTTTTACTTCTACATCTTTTACATTATTACTAGTTTTATTCTTTTCAGATTCCACTTTCCTTATCATATCTAGTAATGATTTTATTTTCATTCCAGTATTATCTCTTAAAAAATTGAAAAGATGGCTCTTATCTGTAATAAACCTCAACACCGGATATCGGAACATAAATTCCTGTATCCTTGCACCCGGAAGATATGTTTCTGCATTGCGTTTTAATCTGCCATCCTCCAGTTTAAAAAGATTAGTCCTTATATTCTCATCAAGGTCACTGGCATGCCAGGCAAGAAGAACAAGATCAGGCTCATATTTAAATCCTTCATTCTGAAGTACAATCAGCTCCTCTGCATTACTGAAACCGGATGAACTGAGATTCACCACTTCACATTTTATACCTGCATTGTTCAGATTCTCACTCATTCTTGTTGTGAATGTATCTTCAAGGTTTACCTCGTAACCCATGCCGAAGGAATCTCCAAGCACCACGATCCTTTTTACACCAGCAGGTTTTTTATAAGGAATTTCATAATCCGCCCTTATCCCGGCTGAGTTTGTTCGCATATGGACTTTTACTTCAGGTGTTATGTGCCAGTACTGCCGGCTGCCGATATTACCCCTTATGCCGTAATATTTAGGCTCCACGTACCTTGGAAGCATAGGTATGGGATTAAAAATGCGCAGAAATAACTCAGCAGCAGCAAGTATATAAACAGTGCAGAATATTACACGTGTTATACGGGATTTTAATATATCTTTAAATTTTTTCATATTTAACCATTATTATAAACATTTAAAAAGCAAAGTATATAAACTCCTGAACTGTTGATCCTGAAAATGAAAGGATAGACATTATTATAAATAACCATACATTCAGCTGAATAAACCAGTGCCATTTTTTTACAGGCTCAAGGTCTTTGAGATAATATTGTACAACCTGGAACAGAACCAGGAACCAGGTGAATCTGCACACAGTTGCCAGGTGAGACCAGGCTTCAGGAGACCCGGAGGGATTTGTAAAAACTGATAATGTAAAAAGACCTATAGTTGTCATATTCTTTGCCCTGAACATCAGCCATCCGTATGCAACAAGGTTAAATGTTAAAACCCCATGCAGGGCACCATTCAGCCATGAATACTGCTTCTTGTCATTTCGTATATTAAAAGCCCTGTATATAACAAGAAGCAGGCCATGATATGCCCCCCAAAGAACAAAGGTCCAGGAGGCACCATGCCACAGCCCCCCCAGCAGCATGGTGAGAAATAAATTAATGTATATTCTCCGTTCGCTGCACCTGTTACCTCCAAGTGAGATATAAAGGTAATCCCTGAGCCAGGTTGAGAGGCTTATATGCCACCTGCGCCAGAACTCCTGCGGTGTTTTAGAAACATACGGCAGGTTGAAATTCAGCATGGTTTCAAATCCCATTAGCTTACCTAAACCGCGTGCGATATCAGTATACCCTGAAAAGTCACAATATATCTGGATGGTATATGCGTAGATACCGATAAGTATTCTCAATCCGTCCTCTGGCACTGTTACAGGTGTCTGCAGGATATCATAGGGCCCGAACACATTGTTTACCACAACAGCGAGGTTATCAGCCACAACCTTTTTATAAAGCCCCCAGGATATAAGCCACAGAGCGTCATATAAAGAATCTTTTGTCAGGGCAGGCCTCATCTTCTGCATCTGGGGGATAATATTTTTTGCCCGTTCAATAGGGCCGGCCAGAAGCTGCGGGAAAAAAGCAAGATAGAGTGCATAATCAGCCAGGTTTTCGCAGCTCTCTATCTCCCCCCTGTATATATCAACCGTGTAACTTATAGATTTGAAAATATAGAATGATATACCCACAGGTAGAATTATCTTTAATGTCCACGGATCGGGGGTATAATTAAAGACGAGCTTCATCATGCCTGTAAAGCTTTCCATAAAAAAGTTGAAGTATTTAAAAAAACCGAGCATTGACAAACTGAATACAACGCTGATAATTATATACAGCCTCTTCCGGGCTTTTTCGGTCCAGCTCTCTGTTATTACGTATAAAAGATTAATTGTCAGAAGGCCGATTGCGGTAAAGAGCAGTACTTTTAAACCCAGGGGATTAATAATATTCTCTTTATCAACTTCCAGTGAAAAGGGGGAGAAAGAAAGACTGATTGCTCTGTATTGAATCAGTACAAAGAAAACCCAGGCGATCAATAAAAACAGAGCTGTTTTAATCCTCTGCTGCAGTGTAAGCCTGTTTTTATTTATCAGGATGCCAAGGATATAATCAATATTTGACGAAAGGATAATTAAAAAGAGAAACCTGGTATCCCACATTCCATAGAAAAAATAGCTTGCTGCCAGCAGCAGAAAATTCTGCACCCTGTACTGTTTTTTTGCAAGACGGTAAATCGCAAAAAACAGAATAAAAAATACTGCGAAGCTTATTGTATTGAATATCATTGCTTCCCTTTTCTTTTTCTGATAATTTCTTTTACAGCAGACTGGATTTTATTATTAAGCTCATAATAAGCCAGCCTGTTTATGTGCAACGTATCTGTGTATAGTTCATCTCTTAATCCGTTATCACTTATAAAAATAGCGTCACAGTTTATAACGGATACTCCCTTTTTATTTATCATCTTTATATGTTCATTCACTTCTTTAACTGCTTTTTCAATCCTATGAGACCATACAATCCGCCTGATTATTGATACATCCGAGCTGGGAAAAACGGTCAGTATGATAACATCAATTTTTTTTTCTTTTAAAACATCTATTATTTTATCAAGATTTGCAATGCAGTTGCTTTTAATAAAATCGTAACGTGCCGGCCACACACCGATTGTCGTTAAATCATTAATACCTGTCTCTATTACAACAACATCGGGTCTGAGAGCAATAACATCATTTTCAAATCTTAACAGCAACCCCGCTGTTGTCTCACCGCTTATCCCCCTGTTTATAATTTCGCAACCTTCGATAGCCGGGATATCTTTCCACTGGTAAATTCTTGAATCACCTGCGAGTAGAATGCGGCATCTGTTCCCCTTTTTTTCTAATTTCAGGTTTTCATTTTCATAAAACTCCCTGTTCCAGGGATCTGTTTTTATCCATTTAAGATTTTTATGGTAATTGAACACTGCATTAATCAAAATTATATCAGTTATGAATAAACCCGCAATAATAAGCATTAAAGCATATAAAAAGGCTCTGTGTTTCCGTGTGATATGCATGTCATTTTTTTATTCTATTTAAAAATTTAACTTTCACTCATTATTTATGTATCAATTTCCGGAAGGTTATTCAGGCTCGAAATCATGGCGATGAGCAGGTAATAGAAAAAAACCATCTGTCCAAAAATAGATATAGATAAGAATGTCAATACATACGCAAATAGGACAACACCAAATGACCAGACATACTTCTGAAGATCCGGATTATCACCCAACTTCGCCCTAGTTGAACCTATTGTACTAAAACATTTACTCATTATAATAACGAATAATAACATTGTTATTATTCCTCCGTTAGCCCCTTCCATAATGTACTGATTTGTAATATCCCACAAACCAGTACCCCAAACCTCAGTATTTATAATTCCAACGGCAAACCATTGTGAAAAATTTCTGATTGCTGCATCAATTAAAAGATATCTATGCTCTCCAGTAGATCCACCCACAATATCGATCCTGGCAATGAGAGACCATACAGGAGCTTTCATTACCAGATGTAAAAATAAAATAGTTAGCCAAAATAAATTTCTCACCTTTGTAGTATGCATTCTCAAAACCCACAGAGAAATCCCGATAATTGAAAATATTAATGTCATAATGGGGCCACTTGAAGAAGAAGCTAATGTAATAATAAACGAGGTTAGTATACCTGAAACAGCGATAAATCTATGACCTCTCTGCCACAATCCCCACGATAGTGGAAGCAACGATGCGCCGAATGTACCAGCCAGTATTGAGTGGTCAAATGCCCCTTGGGCCCTTAATCTTCCGTTACGGATAGCACTCATTTCAGGGACTCCGCCAAGCAATGAAAAAAGGTTAAAACCTCCTGTTATATGTTCATATATCATGAATAATGCCACAGGTATGCTTATCAGTAAAACTGTTTTCACGATCCTGTCATAATCATTGAAATCGTGGATTACAGCCCTGATAAAAAAATACGCTCCCATATTGTCAATAGATTGTCCAAGCATATAAACAAAAGCAGCGGAAGTCGAACGCTGAATGGTAAAAGCAATGATTTTAATTACGATAAACAATATGAATATTTTATCTATCTTATTGAATACAATATTTGACCATTCCCGGCGAATGGTTACTCTGAAAAGGCCAATAAATATAAGGAACCTCAGCATCGGGAAATTAAAACCGGCGATAATTATCATCTGCCATGTAGTCATAAGGCATCCGGTCAGTATAAGAGGGATTATAGCATATTCACGCCTTACGACTAAGACCATAAGACACATTGTGCCGGTGAAAAACATTGACAATGGATTAAGAGGAGGAACAATCAATTCTACCATGAACTGGCACCCTTAAATAATTATACAGGATTAAAAGCTTTTACCGGACAATGACATTAATTAATAAACAAATAAAACTATTATACTAAAAATATCTTCAAATACAGAAAGACTTGTTCCAACACTCTGTATTAAAAACGTACCTGCTTTTGATACAGATTCAGTCAATAAAATACTTAAAGTTCTTATAAATAAACTCCGGTATTGGGAAAGTCCTGTTATTCAGAATTCCGCCGATAATAACTGCATCATCATGCCTGAGTCGTGGTAATGTATTCTTAAGCATCTCCCTCTGAAGTTTACCCTCATCAATAACCAGAACTATCCCTTCGCTGTATTCCGATATAAATGATACATCTTTCATGCTGTTTATCGACGTGGCATCAATGAGGATAGCATCATATTGATCTTTAATGCTTTCAATGAGATCTTTAAAATTAAGGTCTTCCAGTATATTCGAAGGTTTTTCCGGAGCCACCCTGGCAGTAATAATATCCGGCCCTCTTTCCATTTTATGCAGAATATTCTGACACATAGCCGGATCCGTATTTCTATCTATCCCGTTATCATCTTTTAAAGAATATATCTTCTGAAAATGAGGCGCGTTGAAATTGACATCTACGAGAAGAATCCTGTGATGCAACACCCTTGACAGGAAATAGCCGAGATTAGGCACAATATATCTGTGGTTATTGTTAAATACCGGTGATGTGATAAGTGCAGTTTTCATACCCTGTGTCTTTAAAAATACCAGGAGCTGTTCCGAAAGCTCCTCGTAATACTTATAGTATTCCGTATCAGGGCTGTCGTCAGTAATAAGATACCTGTCCTTTCTCTGTTTTTCAGGTATTGATCCTACGCACGGTATATCAAGAAAATCAGCAATATCCTGTGGAGTCTTAATTGTCGAATCGAAAAAACCCTTTATAAATGCAAGTCCAAGACTGAAGCAGAGAGAGGCCAGCAATGCGATAGCCATGATGATTATTATCGGTTTACTCACGGGAGAATAATCGGATGTTGCCTGCTGTATTATTTTAACGCTGGCTGTACCGATAGCTTCTATATCCGACAGAGGCTTTCCTGACAGGTTGTTAGTGGCCTGTGTAATACTGTCTATCAGTTGAATTACAGTGGGGTGAAACTCACCATAACGGATTCTCACTTCAGCAAGCTGCTGAATCTGATCAAACATTGTATATGATCTGCTTATAACATTTGCAGTCTCAATGGCCTCTTCGGGAGTAAACGCTTTGACATTAATAAAAAAAATATCAGTCATAGGCAGTACCTGCACAGTCAATCTCCCCCTAAGGCTCTCAATTGCTATATTTAATTTAATTTCCTCTATTTTATCAGCAGGTAAACCATTCAGTCTTTTCTCATTTTTTTCTGCATTATATTCGATGTAATACCTTTTGAGAGGGGAACTGAAGTTTTTTTCATAGTCGAACGGCCTGTTCTGAAGTCCGAGTGCAATGGCAGATCTTTTTAAAACAGGCTCTGATTTAACAATTTCAGCCTGTGTAGCCTGGATGCCACGGGCGTTTATTGATTCATATAACTCTGATGCCACTACAGCCTGGCCCCTTACAAGCATCTTTACATTAGCTTCATAAACCGGTGTTATAAACTGAATCCCTAACATAGCAAGTAAAACACATATAGTAAATGTAATGACTATTATCTTTTTATTCCTGAAAATTATATCAATTACACCTTTGACAGTAATCTTCATAGCGTTGGATTTATTTTCCATTAGAATACCCCTTCTGAAACCACAATTATATCACCTGATTCAATAACAATATCAGCCTTTGCGTCTCCATCAAGAACAGCATTAAGATCCACTTTTATACTCATATAACCGGGTCTGTCTTTGCGTGGACGGAGTATTTTTACCCTGCTTGATGATCCGAATTTTGTAAAGCCCCCTGCTATTGAAATGGCTTTAAGTACAGTCATATTTTCAAGTATTGGATAATTTCCCGGTTTTATAACCTCACCGGAGATAGTAAAACTTCTGCTTCTCGATTCAACAAGTGACACTGTTACAACAGGATATTTAAGATATCCTGCTGCCAGTTTCTGCTGAATCAAAGTCTGTACCGAGGATACAGTTCTCCCCTTCACATAAACACTCCCGATATAAGGTACAGATATATCTCCACCTGGGGATACTGCCACCCTTGATGTCATCTTGTCAGGTTGTATTATTGCTACTTCAAGTATATCCCCCACACCGATTGTGTAAACCTGGGTGTAACCTACAGCTGCTGCGAATATAAAGAATAAAAATGCTGCTTTTTTCAGCATCTAAAGCCTCCTGAGAATTTTTAAAACAATACCCTCTTGGAATAATAAAACAAAATTACAATTAATACTCTCCCGAAATCCCCACAAATACCTGGTTTCTGTTATATGACGATTCATCAGCATCCGGAGCTTCCGAACTGTTCCAGGTATACCTGTAACCTGCATTAAAATTAACAAACTCAGAAACAAGAAAAGCCAGCCCCAAAGAAGCGCCTCCAAGTTTTTCAATGATCCTGCTGATTTCATAGGTACCCTCTCCATAGAATAGAGAAATGTTTACTCCGAGTCTTCCGCTTATCTCACGCCGCAGTTCTGCTGATATCTGCCAGTTATTCAGGGTATCATTTGTAATATTACTTATTGTACTCTCTTTAAGGTATTTTATAATAACCTGATTAATTTCATCAAGATCATCAACAAGAGACACTTCCCACCTGGAATTCCTGCTCTGTCCATCGTCGCTGTCTATATAATCATAGCCACCCTGGAGTATTGCCCGCAGCTGTTTTGTCAGGAACCTTTCATATTCAGCATAACCCCTGTCACCCCTTGTCACGCTTCCATCATCGTATTTCATTCTGCTGAAAAGATAACCGGCCCTTACAATATTAGCTGTATTAAAGTAATACCCTAAATCACCGCCACCCTCATGAGAGACTGAATCTTCCAGTTCGCGACTATCGTTATTAACGATCCCGTTATTATAAACCAGTTCAAAGAAAAACTGTTTTGTAAGGAAAACGGACAGACCCGCAGATAAATCATTACTGATATAACCTGTATCGTCGTCAGTTCTGCCAAAGAGGGTACCGAAGTCCTTTGATTCAGGATAATGCTGAAATGTGTCCGACAGCCTAAAATTTACAGTATCAATTATATCCTTATTGATTGAAAGTCCCGCATCCTGATAGCTCTCGCTGTTTTCTTTATTATTCGCATAATACTCATAATAGGCATTACCTGTGAGTTTGAACTCTCTGCTGCGCCCTTCACTTTTCATCTCAGCGCCAAACATAAGATTTGTTACCCAGTCTGACTCAGGATCATCTGCTGAAGCTGTAATATTATCATCATACATCTCATCCGCACTACCCCTGACGATAAATTCAAGGGCGAACACTTTACTGACTGTTAATAAAACAATGGCTATAAATATAATTACTTTTATCTTCATTTTTTCCGGGTTTTCTATGTAAATTGAGTCTGTATAGTAGTATCTAAACATACATAGTCAAGACAAAAAAAGAGCTATAGAGTTATTTTAACCTATTCAGGCTCTTTTATTAAAATAATTTTAACATAATTTAATCAATAGTGCTTGATAAACAAAAAGGCTCTTATATAATGCACGGAATATAACTAATTGGAGTTAAAAATGTCCCGGCTTTCAAAGAAATCTTTTACATCTGCTATATGTTTTATATTCTTCCTCCTCATTTCTGCACAAACCGGATTTTCACAGACATACACCTCCCCCCTGACATCAGATGGTGGGGTTGATACGCACCTTTATAAAAGTGATACTATTCTGTTTGAAACCTCAGTATTAGAAGATGGTAGTTTTAAAGTCCATGATAGAACACTGGATGCCGGATTATCAATGCTGCATTCCGCATATCTATCAATGCTGTATGTCCCCCTGAGATGCAGCATAAGTGATAATTTTCAGATACTCTTTTCTCTGCCATACCTGACCAAAACCCTTGTTTCAGATGAAATACATCATGCTAAAAACGGTTATGGAGACTTAATGACTGGGCTTACCTGCCAGCTCAGGCCGTTTAATATACTCTCATTGGCAACAACTGCCCGGATTGCTTTCCCCACCGGGAATGCCAATGCACGCGATGAGAACTGTTATATACCGATGGGCTATGGAGGATATACTTCTTCTATCCAGGAAACCATATCAACAAAAAGTTTTGATACAGGTATAATCACCATTCGTTTATTCATAAGCGGTGCTTATATCTATTATTTCAAAAGTAAGCATGAAACTGATGAAACTTCAAAACTGACTTTTGATAAAAACTATGCCTGGACTGCAATGGGTGGTATAGAATTAGGCATTACAGATAACCTTGCTATCCAGATCAAAGGTAACTATATTAATCTTGAAGAAATGCGTTATAAATATGATGAATCCATATCAAAATGGGAAGAGGCAGATGATTCTATCAAACAGGTGAATATACTCCCGTTTATTAAATACAGGTTTCCTGATGACATATCGGGACAGGCCGGTGCTATCTATTCAGTAAAGACCGTTCAAGACAGCGATTTAGCCGTTTCTTATGACCCGCATTGGAAACTGGTTCTGGGGATTCAAAAAAGATTCAGTGACAGCAATTCCACGGAACAATCCGTGAATAATAACTCATCAGACAACAGTATTAATAATGAAACTGAAAAAAAGAACATCGAAGAAAGTAATGCTGCAGGCACGGACTACAACCAGAACATCCCTGTAAAAAAGAAAAAAAATAAAAGGAAGAAGAGGCAAAGAAAATAAAGATCAGGCAGAATATAAATGATTTTTTATTCTTCTACCGGGAATTGTAAAGTATTTGACATATGCAAAAATTATCCAATAAGCCAGATCAGGATGAAAAGAATATTTATAAAGATTACTTTATGGGGAATCATTGTGTCCGGCTGCTCCAACCATGAAACTATAAATGAGTATTATCAGCAAACCGTAAGGGTAAACTCCGCTAAGTCCTATTCATTCACAATCTATAAAGATATGAAATCTTCAGATAATTCTTCAGTCATCTATTATCTGCATGGCAGTGGAGGAGATCATAACAGCTGGATTAACTCACATAAAAAAATTATAAATGAATTCAGACTTAAACACAAACCATCGCCGGTCATTATAGGTATTTCTTTCGGCAATAGATGGCTGCTGACTCCTGAATATCCCGGAAAGAATAAAAGCGGATTCCTGGAATATTTTATCGAGAAAGTAATCCCTGATATTGAGAAACAGCTTGAATACCCAGTGAAACAGCGTTACGTAATGGGGATATCAATGGGAGCTTTAAGTGCGGCGCAACTTATTTTCCGGTTTCCTGAACTCTTTGATAAAGGGATTATCATCACACCTCCTATATATCCATTCTCCATATATTCAGAAAAAGATGTAATTGATAGCTTCATCCACAATGAGAATTTCAGGTTACCCGGTTTAAAAAGATGGTTTAGCTCGAATATTTTAAGGAGAGATGTCTTACACAATACAGTTTATACAAATATCATGATATTTAAATCTTTCTACTTCCCTGATCAGGAAGCCTGGGAAAAAGGTGATATACTGAAAAACATAATAAAACCCCGGTTTAACAAAAAAATCCCTGTATATATTTCCTGCGGGTTATATGAAGAAAATGGATTTTATCCCGGGGCGGAGCTTCTGACATTTAAAGCTTCAGAGCAGTCCTATTCCGTGAAATGGCGCAGCCTGAACGGCGGCCACATGGCTATAGATGAAACCGAAATTGCAGATTTCCTTATGGAGTAATTACTTTATATCTTTTTACACTACATCAATATTCTCGAGCAGGGCCTGCTTCAGAATATGTCCGGGATTTTTTAACCTTGTAATATGATTTCCTGGGACAACCCTCACTGTGAGATTCGGGCATATCTTTGAATTCCATTGAAGCAGGGGAGTTATATTATTCCACTCTTCATTTATAATCAGTATGACTTTCCCGTCATATCTTACCGGTCTGTATTTTATTAAAATTGAAGCGTATTTCAGTGATCCCCGTTCCAGCCTGCTGAATTCTTTCTCTGCATTATTAAAGGGGAAGAATGTCTTTCTTAAGTCTCTTATCTTCTCGGTGAGCTTTCTGTCATCCGGCGCTGATTCTGTTCTAAGCCCTGCTATATCCTTAATACTGTTTCTCAGGAACCTGTAATTAAATATTAACCTGGATGTTAATTCATATGAAGACGTTATCCTATAGGAATCAAGGAGTATAAGACTGGACACAACTTCTCCATTCCTCTTAAGCTGAACTGCTATTTCATAAGCTATATTTCCCCCCAGGCATTCGCCGCCAATAATATACGGTCCTTCAGACTGTATCTGTTTAATCTCCCGGATATAATCAGCTGCAATTTCGCTGACGTTTGCATGAAACTGCTCACCTTTAAGAATACCCCTGGGGCGCAAGCCATAAACCGGGTGTTCCTCCCCTATCATCACAAGGATATTGCTGAAATACTTTAAAAAATCTTTCTCATATTCCGTAATTCCGTCACCATCATAATACCTGTTATTATAAACTCCGGCAACCAGGAAGAAAGGCTTTTTGCTCCCCTTTTTCTGAACCGGAAATAGTAACGGCATATCCCCGGTTTTTGTTTTTATCATTCCGGCAAGGCCTTCAATTGTAGGGACCTCAAAAAGATCACGAAGCTGCCAATTCGTGCCAAGCCGTTCATTCATTTTCCTGATAAGTGATGCTGCGAGTATTGAATGTCCTCCTAAATTGAAAAAACTATCCCTTATTCCAAACCCTTCACGCTCAAGAACCTCACTCCAAATCTCAAATATTTTCTGCTCAAGCTGTGTTCGGGGGTGAACAATAATACGTGTTTCAACAGATGTATCCCGATAATTGGGGAGAGGGAAACCCTGTCTGTCTGTTTTACCGCTTCCGGTTTTTGGAAAACTATCAAGTCTTATCAGATATCCCGGGATCATATAATCAGGGAGATGTATGCGCAGATGTTTCTTCAAATCCTCCTCATCAATTACTGATGAAGAACGGTAATAAGCCACAAGATGTTTATCTGTCCCGGAATGTTTCCAGACATTGCAAACCGCTTCTATAATACCATCATACTTCTGCAATATACTCTCTATCTCCCCCGGCTCTATACGGAAGCCCCTTATCTTCACCTGAAAATCTGTTCTGCCCAGGTACCTGTACTCACCGGAATGAGTCAGTATAACAAGATCTCCTGTTTTATAGACTTTCTCCAGACCGGTTTTGTCAGGTATGTATAAATCAATAAACTTCTCGTCGTTAAGCTCAGGGCGGTTATAATATCCTGTTGACAATCCCGCTCCGCCGATGGCAAGTTCACCCGGAATTCCTGGCGGCAGAATTCTGTTTCTTTTATCAAGAACGTAAAACATTGTATTTGCAACAGGTTTGCCTATCAGGGGCTCCCGGTCATGTTTATCAACAATACTCAGAGAAGAGATAACTGTTGTTTCCGTGGGGCCGTATCCGAGGAAAACCTTTGCGCCTGTCTCAAGCAATCTCCCGGCCAGTTCCCTGGTGAGTGTCTCACCCCCGGTGAGTATTTTTAATCCTTTTTTACCTTTCCATCCGGATTCAAAGAGGAACATCCAACCCGTAGGTGTCGCCTGGACAAACGTGATTTTTTC
The DNA here is from genome assembly GCA_002418835.1 of Spirochaetia bacterium UBA5763. Classification (GTDB taxonomy): domain Bacteria; phylum Spirochaetota; class UBA4802; order UBA4802; family UBA5550; genus UBA5550. Next base: position 222,281 of record DIEX01000030.1, read on the forward strand.
TTTATCAATCACATCAGAAAGGCGCCTGCCATCCATTGCTTCTTCAGAAGTCACCATAACCTGCGAGGCTCCGCTTATAAGTGGAAGAAACATCTCGGCAACTGAAATATCAAATGATGGGGTTGTTGATGCCAGAAACCTGTCCGAACTGTCTATCTGCATGTTTTCACGCAGGGTGAGCAGCAGGTTTGCCATGGCACCGTGTGTTATAGGAACACCCTTCGGCCTCCCGGTTGAACCGGAGGTAAAGAGCATATATGCATGATCCCCCGGGTTTATTATTGGATGACTACCATTAACAACCGGAGAATTCTGACCATCAACAAAAATTACTGATGAAGTAATCCCCTTTAAAAGTGTACTCCCCGCGAAACCATATTCACTTACAACATAATCTATCCCAGAATCATCGATGATCTGCTTAAGTCGCTCATCAGGAAAATACGGATCCAGGGGAACATAGGCACATCCCGCTTTCATTACACCAATCAGCGAACTCAAAAACATGGGCCCGCGGTTTAAGTATACAGCGATAAACTCACCTTGCCGGACACCCGAACTTCCAAGTAATTCAGCAATTTCATCTGAAAGTTTGTCTATTTCAGAATAAGTCCAGTTTCTCCCGCTAAACCATAAAGCAGTTCTGTCGCTGTACTTTATGCATGCCTCCCTGAACAGATCAATAAACGTTAATCCGATATGAGAATTTTTTTCTGTTGAATTAATATCTTTTATAAAATCAAGCTGTTCATGTCCAAGGAGTGATGTTTCATCCAGAGATAATAATGGTTCTTTAATAAAATTATAAATTAATGCCTTAAAATTATTTATAAATAGTTCAATGCTATTTTTTTCAAAAATGTCGCCGGAGAATTCTATACTGCCTGAAAAACCCTCCCCCTCCCACATATATAATGCCAGATCATTTTCTGATATCCCCCGCTCAGGAAACTCCTGGCTGAACCTTAAGCCATTCAGGGCCCTCTGTCCCTTGCTGTAACTCTGGTATGCAAAGACTACCTGGATTAAAGGATTAATATTCATGGTCCTTGGTACTTCAATGATATCCACAAGTTCATCTATCCCCAGCCCGGACATCGACCACGCGGAGAGGAACTGCTCCCTGACATAACTGTACCAGGCATTCAAATTCTTTGCCGGATCTATATCAAACCTTAAAGGTATTGTCCGGATAAAATAACCGAATATACCCTTCAGTTCATCAAGCTCACGGTTCGCATACGGTGTGCCTATTACAACAGTTTCCTGTGATGAATACTTCCATATCAAAATGGCAAATGCTGAAAGAAAAAACACATTGGGGGTGACATGATTTTCGGAACATACTCTCTTCACACCGACAGATATTTCATCTCCAAGACTGAAGTCAACGACTCCGCCGTATCCGCTCATCTCCCTGGGTCGTGGAAAATCCAGAGGAATCTCATGCACCTCGGGTATGCCCTTTAAATAATCCCTCCAGAATCCTGTCAGATCTTCTGATATTATTCTTTTCTCTTTCTGCTCAAGTTCCCATGCAGCATAATCTGAGTACTTTATTTGAAGCGGCGGAAGAGCGTCTTTACATTCTGCTATACGGTGGTATATCTCCTTTATCTCATCCAGAAGTATCTCTGATGACCAGCCGTCTGTGAATATATGCGGCACAAATAAACATATACGGCATAAGTCATTCCTGAATACACAAAACTTTACATTTATAAAAGGATACCGTTTAAAATTCAGGGGCTTTTTCAGTTCTTCTTTAATAAGTCCGTTGAATTTCTCTTCAGCTTCATCCGGAGACCCAGATGCAAAAGAGATATCCTCGAAAGGTATTGCAGTTTCAGCGGCAAATAGAAGATGTGGTTTATCATTTAATATATCGATATATGCGCGAAAAAGATCGTGCCGTTCCAGAAATATTTTCACAGACTCTCTGAGGAATACCTGGTTATAGTCACCTTCAACACGGAGAACATGCAATACATTATATAGAGGTTTCTCAGGCTCAAGTTCGTGGAGAAACCAGAGCCGCTCCTGCTGCGGTGACAACGGAACAGGTACGTTCCCTTCACGGCGCGGTATAATAGTTGAAGCGCCTGATGATACTATCCTTTCTTTTACTGCTGCAGCAAGACCCTCAATTGTGGGAAATTCAAAAATATCACGAAGTTGCCATTTATTCCCCAGGCTGTCATTCATTTTTCTTACAAGTACCGCTGCGAGAAGAGAATGCCCCCCCAGATCAAAAAAATTATCATTAATCCCGAAGCTGTCAATTTCAAGAACATCTCTCCAGATTTCATGCATTTTCATTTCAAGGTTGGTCTGAGGAAAAGCTATTAAACGTTCTTCATCTCCAAGACCTGTCTCCTCCGGAGCTGGAAGCATTTTTCTGTCAACTTTACCGCTGGAGGTCTTTGGAAAAGACTTCATTTCCACGAAATATGACGGGACAACAGGAGCAGGCAGGTATTCTTTCAGTTTATCGCGTATCTCCAGGGCAGAACAGCTTTCCCCGGGTTTTAATGTATAATATGCTGCAAGCTTCTTTTTGTCTCCTTTTTTATGCAGCACCACCACAGCACCGGATATTGACGGATGCCGGCAAATCCCATACTCGATCTCCCCGGTTTCAATACGAATCCCGTTAAATTTAATCTGGAAATCTGAACGTCCGAGGTATTCAATTGCTCCATCAGGCATCCATCTTGCAATATCTCCGGTCTTATATAAACGGCTTCCCGGTTCAGCGGAGAATGGATCGGCGATAAACTTCTCGCGTGTCAGTTCATCACGATTAAGGTATCCCCTGGCAAGCTGTACACCCCCTATGTAAAGATCACCGACAACTCCGGGCGGAACAGGTGACATTGATGAATCAAGTATATACATACTGGTATTGGCCACCGGATAACCTATCGGTACTATTTTCCTTTCATAGTCCATGGAGCACTTCCAGTAAGTTACATCAACTGCAGCCTCTGTGGGACCATAAAGATTGTAAAGCCCGCAATTAAAAATTCTGAAAAACCGATCCTGCAGGCTGTATGGCAACGCTTCACCGCTGCAGATTACATATCTTAGCGTTCTACATCCGGATATTTCCGGATCATTCAGGAATATTTCAAGCATTGCAGGGACAAAATGTATAACAGTTATACCCTCACTGCTGATCAGATGCGCCAGGTATTTAGTGTCCCTGTGGCCGCCGGCATCAGCAATAACCAGTGAAGCGCCGCAAATAAGAGGCCAGAAAAACTCCCACACTGAAACGTCAAAATCAAAAGGTGTCTTCTGCAGAATGCGGTCATTTTCATTTATATTAAAATACTCCTGCATCCAGATAAGACGATTGCATATACTTTTATGGCTTATCAATGCACCTTTAGGGTTCCCGGTTGAACCCGAAGTATATATACAGTAAGCGAGGTTTTCGCATGATACCGGAGAATATGGATTATCACAATTATAATCACTGATTACTTCAAAATCAGGATCTATCGGCAGGATAGTGGCCGCGCATTCCGGGATATTCTTCTCAAGATGCTTTTGAGTCAGTATTAATACAGGCTCCGCGTCTTCGGTGATGAATTTTATTCTTGCTTCAGGGAGTTCAGGATTAAGTGGCAGATAAGCACCGCCCGCTTTAATAATTGCATAGAGAGAAACTACCATCTCTATTGACCTCTCCATGTATACTCCGACTATGGAATCCGGTGCAACTCCTGCCTCTATCAGTTTATAAGCAAGCATATTTGCTTTGTTATTAAGCTCACCGTACGATAGAGATTTTTCCATAAACCGCAAGGCAACCCTGCCAGGTGTTTTTTCAGCCTGCCTTTCAAAAAGCCTGTGAAGAGGTATTGAAAAGTCATACTCCCTGCGGGTATTGTTCCATTCCCGGAGGATTTTATCTTCATCCTGAGGAGATAGTATTCTGATCATACTTATCTTCTCACCGGGGATTCTTTCTTTATTCTCAGTAAGCCTCATTATAAGGGTTTTAAAATTTTCTGCGAATAACCCTATGCTGCTCTTAATAAAAATGTCAGTCGAATATTCGAGTGAACCTGCGAACCCATCATTATCCCACATGTATAGCGCGAGATCATTTTCAGAAATACCACGGTCAGGAAATTCCTGGCTGAACCTGGTAACTCCATCCTTAACACTCCCCCTATGATAACTCTGATAAGCAAATAAAACCTGGTATACAGGATTCACGTTCATAATACGCTGTACTTCTATTATATCTACAAGCTCATCAATACCCAGTCCGGACATCGACCACGCTGACAGAAACTGCTCCTTCACATAACTTAACCACTCTCTCACATCTTTCGATGGTTCCACATCAAGCCTCAGAGGTATCGTCCGGATAAAATATCCGAATATACTCATCAGTTCCTGATGCTCACGGTTCGCATATGGAGTTCCTATCACTACTGTCTGCTGCGAAGAATATTTCCATATCAGCATGGCAAAAGCGGCAAGAAAAAACACGTTAGGTGTTATATGGTTCTCGGAGCATACCCTTCGGACTCCGGCGGATACTTCATCTCCAAGGCTGAAATTCACAACTCCACCATACCCGCTCATCTCTTTCGGGCGGGGAAAATCAAGAGGGATTTCATGAACACCGGGGATATTCTTTAAGTACTCTTTCCAGAAACCGGTCAGCTCCCCGGATATTATCCTCTTCTCTTTCTGTTCAACTTCCCATACAGCATAATCAGAGTACTGTATCGGGAGTGGCGGCAGTTCATCTCTTCCGTCTCTAATCCGGCTATATATCTCTTTTATTTCATTCAGGAATATCTCCGATGACCAGCCGTCTGTGAATATATGCGGCACAAATAAACATATACGGCATAAGTCGTCAAAGAACCTGAAAATTGTAACTTTGATAATGGGATATTGTGTAAAATCAGCAGGTTTAACTGATTCATTTTTTAAAAACTGATTGTAACTTTTCCCGGCTTCATCAATATCCTTACCGTTATAATCAACAATCTCAACGGGAATTGCTGCTTCCTTCACGAATGCGAGTTCTGGCGTATCTGAATCTGAATTAATGTACGCGCGGAATAACTCGTGTCTCTTAAAAAAACTTTTCAGGGATTCAGTAAGAATACTATTATCATATTCTCCTTCAAGCCTCAGCACATGTACTATATTATATAACGGTTTATCAGGTTCAAGTTCATGCAGAAACCAGAGGCGTTCCTGTTGGGGTGATAACTGAACTGGTGAAGTTAGTCCGCGCGGCTTTATGGTTAGTTCATTTGATTGTATTAATGACTCCTGTTTTGTTCTCAACACTTCATCAATAAAGTTTATAATACCTTCGGGTGTTGGATTCTTTAAAAAAAATGGAATACTGAAATCAATTTTAAACAGTGACTTTACAGCCTGAACAAACTGAACGGATGTAAGGGAATCTCCTCCAGATTCAAAAAAATTATCATGCAGCATAACTTCTGTACAGCCGAGGACCTGCTTCCATATTTTCAAAACTTCCTCACGGGTAGAGAGAGGTTTATCCTTTACTGAAAATCCGTTTCCGATAGTATCGGTGAGTATATTATTTCCAGTTTTAACATCCTCTGCCCGCATAGTGAGTTCCGGCCAGAATCTCTTCTTCTGAAATGCATATACCGGTGACAATACAAGAGAATCAGGAGAAATTCTGACTTCGTTAAATATAACCGGTATACCCCTCTCCCACAAACTTATAAGACTGCTTATAAAATATCCTTTATCAGCTTCTGAATTAACAAGCAGCGGATAAGATTCTGCGGCAATATCCACGGAAGAGTTGATAAAACCGGTCAAGACTCTCCCCGGCCCTGTTTCAATCATAACAGATCCTTTAAGACCAGTTAAAGATTTTATACACAGATCAAATCTTACAGGTTCCCTTAACTGCTTTGTCCAATACTCAGCCCAGTTTATACTCTCATCAATCCATTCCCCGCCGATGTTTGACAGAAATGGAATCTCAGCATTATTAAAATTTACTTTCTGAACATCTTTACTAAAATTATCAATAATTTCATTCATAAGAGGCGAATGAAAAGCATGACTTGTTTTCAGTCTTTTAAATGGGACAGAATCTGAAACAAGCTTTTTTTCCAGCACCATGATATCGGATTCTTTACCGGAGAGTACAACCTGGTTTTCAGTATTATACAGGGATATCGAAATCCCGTCATGAAGATACGGAGTGATATCAGCTGATAGAATTGTTACGGCAGTCATAGCACCTTCTGCAGCCCTCTGCATCCAGTAGCCCCGCCGTATTACAAGCATGAGACCGTCCTCAAAACTCATTACTCCTGCAACTGCAGCAGCGGTATATTCTCCTATACTGTGCCCGGCTACAGCATAAGGCTTAATCCCACGGCTGATAAGTTCCATGCTTAAAGCATATTCCAGTATATATAAAAGAGGCTGTGTTATTTCTGTTTCGGAAATTTCAGATTCAAATCCGTCTTCAAGAAGGAATGACCTGATTTTTGTCAGGCCAAGTCTTTCAGAGTACAAAATCCCTTTATCGATCCACTCTGTAAAAACCGGGAGAACGTTATAATACGATTTTGCCATTCCCGCGAATTGTGAACCCTGACCCGGGAAAATAAAAACAGGTTTTACATCAGATGATATCTGCCCCGCACCTGCTGTATCTTTCAGTTTCTTTACCAGGCTATCCCTGTCGTGAAAATAAGCGCCCCACCGGTAAGGGTAATCATGATCAGGTTTCATTATTTTTGAAATTACATCATACTCGCTTACTTTACTGTTCTTTTCAAGGAATGATGCTATTTCTGATTTTAATGCATTGAGTGAATCAGGTGATTTAGCTGTCAATCTGACAGTTTCGGCCTGCAGATCTTTATTAGTATTCTTTTTCTTTTCAGGAGGACTTTCCAGGATTGCATGAATATTAGTACCGCCGACGCCAAAAGAACTCACACCTGCAATCCTAATGCCGTTAATTGTATTCCAGATTACCGGTTCCTGATTAATGAGAAACGGGCTTTTTTCAATATCAAGAAGCGGATTGGGAGTTTTAAAATTCATCATCGGGGGAACCACCCCTGTATTTACCACAAGAGCCGTTTTAATTAATGATGCAACACCTGCAGCCGCATCAAGATGTCCAATGTTACCTTTTATTGATCCGAGATAGCAGTATCCTTTTTTGTCGGTTTCCCTTCTGAATGCCGCATTAAGTGCTTTTAGCTCTACCGGATCTCCAAGCTGAGTAGCTGTACCATGAGTCTCAATAAAACCAATATCTTCAGGATGTACAGCAGCCATGGCCTGGGCCAAAATGATTACCTCTCTCTGACCATTCACACTTGGAGCAGTATAACCGATCTTATCAGCCCCGTCATTATTAATAGATACATTTTTAATAACAGCATAAATATAATCATTATCTTTAACAGCTTCCGATAGCCTTTTAAGACAGACAACTCCCACACCTTCACTAAATACAGCCCCATCAGCCTTTTCATCAAAAGGCCTGCAGAATCCGGTCTTTGAAAAAATCATTCCATCGTAATAAAAATACCCCTTTTTTCTGGGTGCTGTTACTGAAACCCCTCCAGCAAGGGCCATATCACATCCATATGTAAGGAGACTCTGACATGCATAATATATAGCAGTCATACTTGTGGAACAGCCAGTCTGGATATTAACACTTGGCCCTTTGAGGTTAAGTTTATAAGAAACTCTGGTTGAAAGAAAATCCTTATCATTACCGATCATCAGCCTGAAATCATCAAGTCCCTGAGTAACTGTTCCGCTTTTAAGATAAAACCAGTATTTAGGGGCACTCTGGCCGGCGAAAACACCGACAGGTACTTCGAATTGTTCAGATGCATACCCTGAGTCAATAAGCGCCAGATAACTGTGAGAGAGCAGAAGCCTGTGCTGGGGATCTGTAGTGACTGATTCAGAATGAGTCATGCCGAAAAAATCATTATCGAAAAATTCCGCTTCATCAAGAAATCCGTAGCGCGGGACATAGGATGGATTGTCTATATCTTCAGATTTTTCACCTGCATCAACCAGCTGGTCTCTTGTGAGAGTGGATATGCCATCCCTTTTGGTAATAAGCATCTCCCACAGTTCATTAATATTTTTTGCACCGGGGAAAGCTCCGGACATACCTATGATCGCTATTTCTTCAATTTTATCATTCATTTTATTATAAAAAATAATATAGTTTTCCTGAAGAATATCTTTTTATCAAACCGATGTTAAACTTATCTCTTTTCGGAATTAAATTCTTTTAATCACTCCCTAATAGAACAGTAACTACAAAAGTGTCAACTTCATTTTCAACCCACATGTGCTAAAAGAAAATTTTTCATCTTTAGCTACAAAATAGTGTCATAAATTATTGACAACCTCTAACTCTTTATTATAAATGTCGTAAATTTTAACTATTGTTCAATTCTCACCAACAGGAAGAATTTGTGATTAAAATTAAAGCAGAAATATTGGTTCTAATACTATTACTAACACCATGCTGTGGAAGTTCTCCAGACAATACACCAGATACCAATTATACAATTTATGTTGATGATTTTACACTGGCAAATTCCCTCCTTACTTCAACAACAAGGCTGGACATACTTTATAATACAGATTTTGAAGGGGATATAAGCTATATTGTCAATACTTCGGACCTCGGCATCACTACAGAAGCGGAATTTAACGCAAGTTCAGCAGCAAAAACAGAAATAACAATCACTGATGATGACCGTGCTTATAATGACTATATACAGCTTGCTGTTCTAAGTAATAAAAAATATTATGTATATATACTTATCAAAGATAGCGGTGAAGTTAAAGCTCTTACAGCCACAACAAAAGCCAGTGCAACTTCTGTACAGGAAACAGGTACTGTCAATGGAGCAACATATTATATTAATTATCCGGCCGGATACAACTCCTCATCATCAACAACATGGCCGTTTATTCTCTGTGTCAATGCACCTAATTTTACGGCAAATGATCCCAATTTCCCCTGTATAACATTTTATATCAGCGGTATCAGCTACAGTGACACGACCCTGGCTGCTCTAAAAGCAAAAATAACATCTATAATTGAAGACTCATCTTATAAAATTGATAAAAGCAGGCTATATACAGGTGGATTCAGTACAGGCGGGTGTTACGTGATGATGCTTACCAAAAATGACGGAAGCAGCGGCTACGAATTCAATGCAGTTGTTGCTATCGGAGTCAATTCATGGATAACCTCACCTATTGGGACACTGGCCACAAAGAATATTTGGCTGTTTTACGGTGAAAATGATACTGTAGCAGGAACCAATAGCGGTGGTACCGTCTCTACTTATAACAGCATTCCCAAGACAAGCGGCGATCACTTTTTAACAGAAATACCAGCGGTCAATCACGACAACTCATATAATCCCCCATGGCAAAGCCCCTATACCCTTAGATGGATGCTCAG
>DIEX01000011.1 GCA_002418835.1 Spirochaetia bacterium UBA5763
ATTTTCCCATTTATCATAAATAATATCAGGCTCAAACTGCTCTACATATTCAATCCCTTTTTCTCCCATCTCTTTTCTTAATAAAGCATTATCCATTAAAACATCTAATTTAGCTGCAAAATCTTCAGGTTTATTATCTGCAATCAGTCCCGCACCGCTTTCCAATATAAATTTTCCAGGTGGTATGCAATCTTTCAATACTACACACGGCAAACCACAAGCCATAGCTTCAGTCAAAGCTTGACCAAAGCCCTCATAGACAGACGGAAATGCAAAAATATGACTTTTGCCATATTCGTCCATTATATCTTTTGTTGTATCCATTAATAAAACACGACTCTGTAAATTATAACTCTCAATTAATTCACTAAGTACTACATATTGCTCTTGTTTCATCCCAAATATTTTTACTTGCCAATCCGAATGTTTATCTGCAAGCAAAGCAAAGGCATTAATTAATAAACTATGATTTTTTTGACGGTGCAATCGGCCTACTGATATAATAGTTTTAATTCCTGAGTCCTCCGAAGGTTTTGCTCTTTTACATGCTGGGATTGGCTTCACAATATTAGGTATCACATACGTTTTTTTTCTTATGTCCAACGGAAAAAAATCTACAAACTCATCCATAAAAACTATATTTGCAGTAGCGGTTTGAGGTGCAAACCACCTAAATTGTAAAGGTATATTAACATGATTATTCTCTGTATAAATACTTTTAGCAGGATCATTTCTGTTTGAAACAATAAAAGGTATTTTTGAGTTCTGTAAAGCTTGAGCGACATAAGCAAAAGATCCAACTTGAAAAGCAACAACAACATCCGGTGACAAAACATTTATTGCATTTTTAATGCATATAATATTTCTTTTAGCTTGGCTCAACCACTTATTGTTTTTGGCTATATTTTTTTCTTTTTTCAAAAAACTGAACTGTTTCAAAAAAAATCTAAGGTTTTTTCTTGTTCTAAAACTTAGATGCTTATTCGCTATCACTACTATTATATCTTTAATATTTCTTTTGTTATATATTTCAAACGATTCATATGAATCAAGACGTACTGTATTAACATCTGAATTTAAATGATAATGTGGTTTGTCATTATCATCCAGTGTTCTTTTAAAATTAATAATTATAATTGAGTGCCCGCGAGCGATAAGAGCATTTGCCAAATCGATACATGCTTTTTCAGCACCGCCCACTGCGTTTAGATCGGGAATCGTTAACACAATTTTCATTTCTCTAAAACTCCTAAAAACTTTCTAGGAATGTATGTTATATTTTTACCTATTCGATATGCGTACGATTTTTTAATAGAATTAATATTATCCGTTAAATATATAATCGTTTGCTCCATTTCACTTACTTTATTACCATCAATGATTTGTTGATTGGATAAATAATTTGAATATAGTTTGTTATTTTCTAAACATAAAACATTTTTTTTTGCTAAATAAAATATTTCTTCAGCCTGTTTTCTACTACTTTCAATAAATATCTGTTCTTTCCTTTTTCTATAAACTTCTGCTTTAAACTTTCCGTGAGCATTTTGTTTAATTCTCTCTTTCTTGCTGGTCAAATCAAGCATTATTAATTCACCATAATTAATATTATATTTTTTTAACCACTCAACGGTATGCTTTCTATATTTTTCGAGTCTGGAGGTTACAAAACAGGAAATATAAACAGTTGGTATATATAAAGGTTTCGCATTTCTTAAAAATTCAATATATTTTTCACCATCATCATTTTCTTCAGGAGAGGGATCTACGCAAATAACACCATCAATATCAAGACAGGCTTTCTGCAATTGGGAATGATGGACAAAATTCCATTCAAAAAAACGTGGTGTTATAACTTCTTCAAAATAAAAATCAACAGAACCTTCCATGCCAGGTGAAGTAAAAACACACCCGAACAAAATTGTATACTTATTATGAATTTTCGACTGAGCAATTAAAGTTTTTACCTCGTCTATGGCATACCCTGTATTTACACTATCATCAAAAATTAAAACTTTTTTAACTTTACTCCAATTAAATTTTTGTCTCCTACCCCTTAAACCACTGCGCCACATTTTACCTTCAAGAAATGTATCAAGATCACAAACAGGTTTATTAAGCATCAAAGCTATCATTAAAGCTGGTATCATACCACTGCGGGGAACTCCAACAATTAAATCAATATCCAATGGAATTTTAAAAAGATTGTGTGCAATTAAATTGCTAATATCGCTGTATGTTCTATATGCATTCATTAAAATCTCTCCGAGCGCAAGTACTTAAAAATTTATATGATAACTTGTAAATTATTAAAAAAATCAACCCAACTTACTCTTTAGTTTTTTTACCGGGAACAAGAAAAAATTACCAAGTTTATATGTATAAGAATTATATACATGCTTTATCAATTCATCTTTATGCTTTATCAATTCATCTTTATGCTTTATCAATTCATCTTTATGCTTTATCAATTCATCTTTATGCTTTAAACTTACTTTTAATTCATTATTTTTTTTCAGTAAATTATCCCTATTAGCTATTATTTGTTGTAACACGTTTTGAATACCCATCTTAAAATATTTTTCATATTTAGCTGGCAACATCTGTCTTAAATAAATACGAGTTTCAATACTAAAAACTTGTTGATCTAAATAATTTTTGGACGAATACACACCACCGTCATGCTCCCGATGGACAGACATACATTCATTAAATCGTTTTATTTTCCCATTATTTTGTAAGCATGTACTCATTATAAACGCCATGTCTCCTGCCGGCGAATTATAGATCCATTCATGAAACTTATCCTTATAATTTCTGACTACCAAAGAAGCTGTCGGCATAAAGGATCTCCCATAAGCTATATAATCTTCAAGCATGTAATAATCTTTCTCTTCTGGAGGTTTAAACCAATATCCATTTTTAATATCATTTTTAATTTTTTCAGCTCCATGACAACATATAACATAATCATCATTCTTTTCCAGAAAATTCACCTGTTTCTGAAGCTTTAAAGGATCTGTCCAGTAATCGTCACCTTCACAAAGAGCAATATATCTACCCTCAGCTCGTGGAATATTATATTTAAACATTGGTTTAATACCCTGAGAATACCGATTCTCAATCTGATAGATAGGTTTAATTATACCAGGATATTCAGCCTCGTATTCTCTTATTATATCAGCAGTTTTATCGGTAGATGCGTCATCATTGATCAGAACTTCAAATGAAAAATCTGTTTGCTGCATAAGAAAACCATCAAGTGCATCACGAATAAATTTTTCATGATTGTATGTTATGCAACAAATACTGACGAGAGTTTTCTCAAAGGTTTTCCATTTATTCATTATTATCGTTTGAGATTTAATCACTTTAGACATTAATTTCTACTCAATAAAAAAATCTAATCTTTCATTCTCACAATCTTTAATAATATAATCAATTATTGCCTGATCCAAAGTATCTTTCCATTTATCATCCCTCTGCTCCTTTCTAAAAACCGTATAAGGATCAGTATTTGCTGTGTTTATTGATTGACTAATAAAATCATAAGTTTGCTTCTCTATCTTTATACTTAAAAAATTAAAAATTTCTTCAGTTTGATTTAGCGTATTTTCGACAAGATCTTTATAACGAACTAAAAAAAAATTCTCAGGAAATTTTTCTTTAAAACTTACAAAATCGATAGCCACTTCTTTCCATTTTGCATACCCATAATACTCTTCCGGCTTACCCTGATTCTTTTTTTCTGCATAAAACCACTCTTTATCAAAATCCCATCCAAGATCCACTCTAAACTCTTTTGGGGCAAATCTCCAGGAACTGAGTACACTCAATGGATTACGGACAATACCCACAACCTTCACTTCAGGAAATTGAAACAACATATTCTCCAAAATATGGTGATACCTAGCCTCTTTATAGACAATTGCATCATTTTCATAATTTTTTTTAAATATCGGATACTTACCATCTCTTTTTTGCACGACCTGATCCAGAAAATCATCTTTGGTGAACTGAAGTTTTTGAAAAAACTCCTCTATCTGTTCACGCGAACTTTCATGGTTTAAAAATCCTTTTAAAGCATATGAAAAAAGCGGCTGAAGTTTGTATAACACAGATGGTGATGAGTCAACTAAAGCCGCCAACCAGGAAGTGCCAGACCTTGGGACACCATGAATTCCTATATATTTCATAGAACCTCATTATTTGATTAAAAGCATATCAAACCTATAATGATTATTAATCATAAACTTTTCTTGCGTAATAATCTCTTGTTTTGAATAGCCTATATATTTTGACAAATTTATTAATGTATCCTTTTTATACCAAGTACCAATTATTGGTTCTCTTCTTTCTAATGATTCAAAAAAAACACTTTTATAATTATCAGTTGAATGAAATTCCCATATTCTATCTAAATCAGGGATATCCCCAATATAAAATTTCCCGCCCGGTTTCATTAAATGATATATATTTCTGAATAATTCAATTGATTCATGAACTTTGAAATGTTGTAATGCGAAATAACATATTGATATATCAAAAAAATTATCCTTAAACTTAAAAGATCTTGCATCACAGCAAATTGCCGTTGTATTTTCTAATTGCTTTTTATTTATTGAATCAATAAATTTTTTTGAACAATCAACTGCAATAACAAACTTTACTTTTTGTGAAAGTGGTTCTGTTATCAAACCATTTCCAGCGCATAGATCGAGAGCACTCATAGAAAGCTCTAAATCCAAATGATTAAAAACAAATTCTATTGTCTTATCCCATAACCATCCCTCAAGCGGAATACCTTGTATAGTTCTACCAACCTGAGCATGTTTATTTTCTCTATTTATTATATCAGAATAATTCCAATATTGATTCCAATAATCATCCATAACAATAATCCTTTCTATTCTAAGTTATAATTATCCAACATCTCCTTAATTTTTTCGGGTGAATTAAACATCATAACATCAATTATTGACAAACCAGGCTCAAATACTTCCCGATTTTGGTTGTATTCCACAAGATTTATTGATAAAAATTTCAACTCTACTCCATTCTCTCTATACTTATTTCCATCAAAAATATCCTTCCCCCCCGGAGGATTATAGTATTCAGATGCATTATAATATTTTGATATTTCAAGAGCCCAATCATCAGGAGTGGTTATTTTTGACCAATCAATTTTTAGATTAGAAGAGATTTCATATTTAAAACCAATACTTAAATAATTACACACAAGTGATAATGCGTTTATGTTTACATCAACAATTGATTCACCTTTATATCTTTCCATTTGCTTTAAAATATCAACTACAACAGAATAATAAGGTGCCTTTTTTTTATAATGTTCAACCTGAGATATTATTCTATTCACCCAATCGATATCATTTTTTATTTTTATGTCTTTTATTAGTGTTTCACGGTTATGTTTTGAAATTGGGACTTTAATATATTGCCAATCATCAAGCGGTTTTAATATACGATTTCTATCAATCCAACCATGCCTGATAAACTGCACATTATCAAATACCACAAAAAAACTAGTATTTTTAATCAATGAAAAATATCCCAAGTAGGGGAAAAAATAGGGTTGCATTATAGCTAGTTTCATTAATTACCTTTAAGCAATTTTGATATCTTTTCAGCATTATTCAAATCCAATTCCGGATAAATCGGTAAACACAAAACTTCATCTGCAATTCTTTTTGCATTCTTCAAAGCTGTAGAAATACTCAATTTGTCATTTCTATACATTGGGAAGTCGGTAATAAGGGGATAAAAATACCTTCTTGTGAAAATATTATTATTTTTTAATAACTCATAAACATCATCTCTGCTTTTACCATACAGTGCCTCATCAATAAGTATAGGGAAGTATGAGTAATTATGAGTAACACCCTCAATATCACTAAGGAATGTAATTCCCTTTACATCTTTCAACGTATTTCTGTATTTAATGGCCACTTTCTTTCGTTGCTCAATATATGTATCAACATATTTAAGATAGACCAAGCCAAATGCTGCCTGGAACTCATTCATTTTCCCGTTAATACCGCACTCTATAACCTTTGTTTCCCCGGCAAAACCAAAATTTTTCAGTTTGTCTATCCTGTCTTTTGTCTTTTCATTGTGGCAGATTATAGCCCCACCTTCTATTGTATTATATGTTTTTGTGGCGTGAAAACTCAATACAGAAAGGTCGCCGTAATTGAGTATTGATACCCCCCCTTTTTTAACTCCGAAGGCATGTGCAGCATCATATATGACTTTTAAACCATAAGTTTCAGCAATTTTTTCTATTTTTTCCACATCGCATGGATTCCCATAGACATGCACAGGCATAATTGCTGTTGTTTTTTTTGTTATGGCTGCTTCAACTTTACAGGGATCAAGATTAAAAGTTACAGGGTCGATATCTGTAAAAACAGGTTTTATTCCATTCCATACCAGAGAATGAGCTGTAGCAACAAAGCTAAAAGGTGTTGTTATTACCTCACCTGTAATCCGCAGGGTCTGCAAAGCTGTTAAAAGCGCAATAGTACCATTACAGAAAAGAGATATATATTTAACTCCCAGGTATTCACACAACTCAGTTTCAAGTTGTTTATGAAACTCTCCGTTATTTGTTAAAACATGGCTTTGCCATATCTTTTCAAGATATGGAATAAACTCTTCTAAAGGCGGAAGAGCCGGGCGCGTTACGAATATTTTTTTTTCATTCATTATTTTTCAACAACATACAAAACACTTGTTTTTTTTAACCCAAGCTTTTTATACATTTTTTTCCCATAATATCTCTCATCGAACATATTAAGTTTAAAACCGCTGGCTTTAATTCTATTAATAAAATCATTTTTTGCGTATAATCTTACATGATCGTTCTGACCGTAGTATTTCCATCTATCTTCATCCGTTTTTACATCAGGGAGATTTTCAATAGTTTTATTAATCGCCAGAGATATTGGAGCCATTAGAATCCCCTTACCGCCAGGTTTTAAAATTCTGTACAATTCTTTAATAGCTTTAATATCATCTTCAACATGCTCAATGACATGCGAACAGATAAAAAAATCACACTCATTTTCGGAAATCATATTCAGATTAGTTATATCAGCTTTTATATCAACATCATTAGCCTTCAAATCAAAAGTTTTATATTGTATATTATTAAACCTCTTTATGATATAATGTTGTAATCTTTTTTCTGGTGAAAAATGATACAAAATAAAAGATTCATCCCCTTTAAAATTATTTTCCAAATAAAGAGCGTAAAGTCTTTCTCTATCAGAGGCTCCGCATTTTAAACAACTATATGTATCTAATGTTGTCATTTCACTTTTTCCAAAATATTTATACCCATATTTTTCAGCATTTTGAGCATACATAGCAGGTAAAGGTTTAAAATCTATGTTTTTTGACAAACAAACAGGACAGTAATAACGATGACGAGTAAAATATTTAAACATAAATTAAAACCTACATTTTTTTTATTTCAAGAATATTATCTAAATATACAAAACCAAATATTTTCAATTCGCTACGAGACATCATTTCAAACTGGCAAGAAATGGGTATAAGATCGCAAAATTCTACAACTCCTTTATTTGAATCTATTACTACTGATAATACCGATAATATTGAATACTGTCCCTGAAGGATTTTTAAACAAAATTTCCAATCAACAATAAATAAATCTCCCTTCGTAATATTTTTAAGTTTTTTATTCTCAACACCGGCAGAACCATATATTACATCAGTTCCATTTTTATCTCTAATATGATATCCAAAACCAAGTTCCGGGATATTATTCAATGCCTTTATCATCATCCTCAATATTACTTTCTGCCCATATTCAACCTGCTTAAGAATCGTTTCATTTTCATCAAGCAGTTGAACATTTAAAAACTCAGCTTTGCCGTTATTCACCCTACCATGTGAAGCCTTTTTTAAAAATTCCTCTACACCTTCCATATAGTCAATGATACTACTGTGTTTATCGATATGTATATCCGTTTCAGCTATCTGACTTTGAATAACGGTCTGCCTCGAAGTAACCTTTTTTTTAAAATACTCATTGACCACATCCTGTGTATTCCCATCCATAACCACCTTACCACCTTCAAGAAGTATAGACCTTTCACAAATCGCTTTAACAGCATTTATATTATGGCTGACAAAAAGTACGGTTGTATTTTGACTTTTAATCATATTCTGCATTCTCAATGTGCACTTTGCCTGGAAAAACATATCACCAACAGACAAAACTTCATCAAGTATTAAAATATCAGGTTCTATACTTGTAGCAACGGCAAAAGCCAGACGGGACTTCATTCCGGAAGAATAAGTTTTTAGCGGCTGGTAAATATACTCCCCTATATCCGCAAATTCAAGGATTTCATCAATTTTTTCATTCATCTGCTTTTCAGTGAATCCCATTAAAGCGCCGTAAAAAAAGACATTCTCATACCCGCTGAACTCGGGATTAAAGCCTGAGCCCAGCTCTAAAAGTGCTGATATTTGGCCATCTACCTGAACAGAGCCTGATGTTGGCGTAATAACCCTGGTTATGGCTTTGAGAAGTGTTGACTTACCCGCCCCGTTCATCCCTAAAATACCAACAGATTCACCCCGCCCGATCTCAAGATCAACCCCATTAAGCGCATAAAACTCCCTGTGATATTTTTTTCTACGGGGATGTAATGCCTCCTTAAGCCGGTCCTCTTTTCTCCTGTAAAGATTATAGACTTTTGACAAACCGTTAAGTTTTATTACTATATCTTTCTCTGTAAATTCCTGATTTTCCATCTCTTTACTTTCAATATTCATTCCATTCATCTTTATAATCAATTATAAACAATCAAATTAAAATATTTTCATAATTTTATTTTAACTTTTCGACTCTCATCTACACCACATCAGCAAAATGCGGCTTCAGTTTTGAAAAAACAGCGATCCCGATAGCAAGAGAAATCAGTGTCACGCCCCAAAAATATAGTGTCAACATCGGTTCACACCAGAACCCTCGGTGAAACAGAAAGCTGTCCCTGTATCCTGCCACAATATAATACATAGGGTTCAGTTTTAGTACCCAGTGAAATTTTTCCGGGAACATTTCAATCTGCCAGAAAATAGGGGTAAGATAAAAAAAGAATCTCAGAAATATTGTAATTATATTATTTATATCAGGGAAAAAAAGGTTCACTGCAGAAGAAAACCAAGATAATCCCAGCAGAAGCATACCTGTGGCAAATGAATAATAGAAAAACTGAAACCAGTAGAACGACGGGTAAACCCTGTTCAGAAGCAGGATGACTATCATGACAATTACAACAATACCATGCAGAAGATATTCCGATAAAATCTTAACAAGGGGAAGAATGCTCACCCTGAAATCTACTTTTTTTAAAAGAAAAGAGTAAGATCGGATTGACGCTGTGGCCTGTGAAAGTGCGCTCTGGAAGAAAGTATATGCCATCAGTCCGGTTATAAGATAAGCAATAAAGGGGACTTCCATATTCCGCCCCCCTCTGAATCCTAGTCCGAATATAATCCAGAAAATCGCCATTAAAGCAAGGGGATCAAGTACAGACCATGCGAGCCCCATAAGATTTGCTGCATATTTCTGTTTAAAATCTCTCCTGGTAAGCTCATACATCAGGTATTTGTTTTTATATATATGGCTCAAAAAACTGATGCCTTCAGAAAATAATTTAAACGGATTCAGCATTCTTACTCCATAATAAAGATCAAAAGCAACCAGCGGAACCGCCGACTTTCTTATTTTTTTACTTTATATTTTAACAACAGTACTAATTTCAGTCATTGTCATGTATCGTCAAATAAAAAAATAAAAATATATTGAACAATTATAATAATGCCAGATCATGACATTTCAGTCAAACAAATTCCAGGAAACCACCATGAAATACCAATACCTCAAATCTCTTGAAGCTGATAGTATCCATATAATTCGCGAAGCTGTTGCCGAAGCAGACAACCCGGTTATGCTGTATTCAATAGGGAAGGATTCCGGCGTCATGCTTCACCTTGCCTTAAAAGCCTTTTACCCGATGAAACCCCCATTTCCGCTATTACACGTTGACACAACATGGAAATTCAGTGACATGATAAAATTCAGGGATGAAACCGCAAAAAAATTCGGTCTCGAGCTCCTTACATATACAAATCCCGAAGGTGCCGGCAATAAAATAACACCCTTTACACACGGCAGCGCCAGATTCACAGATATAATGAAAACAGAGGGCCTCAAGCAGATCCTCGATAAGAATAAATACGATATAGTTTTCGGAGGTGCCCGACGTGATGAGGAGAAGAGCCGTGCAAAGGAACGTGTCTTCTCCTTCAGGGACAGCAATCACAGGTGGGACCCGAAAAACCAGAGGCCCGAGATATGGAACCTGTACAATGTGCAGAAAAAACCGGGAGAGAGCATCCGGGTGTTCCCCCTTTCAAACTGGACAGAGCTTGATGTGTGGCGGTACATTGAAATTGAAAACATACCTGTTGTTCCTCTATACTTCGCAAAAGAACGCCCTGTTGTTGAGCGCGGGGGGCAGCTTCTCATGGTGGATGATGACCGTTTCCCCCTTGAACCCGGAGAAAAGCCGATGATGAAAATAGTTCGATTCAGAACACTGGGGTGCTACCCTCTTACTGCTGCAACAGAATCCCCTGCTTCAACAATTGAAGAGATAGTTGCCGAAATGGAATCATCACGCATGTCTGAGAGATCAGGGCGGCTCATAGACTTCGACCAGTCCGGCAGCATGGAGAAGAAGAAACAGGAAGGTTATTTTTAAAATGGACGGTATATTAAAATTTCTCACCTGCGGAAGTGTTGATGACGGCAAATCAACCCTCATTGGAAGATTGCTTTATGAAACAGGGAACGTCTTTGATGATCACCTTGAAACACTTAAGCTTGAGAGCGCCCGCATAGGGAACGCTGACGGGAAAATCGATTACTCACTCCTCCTTGACGGTCTTATGGCTGAGAGGGAACAGGGTATAACTATAGATGTTGCATACAGGTATTTTTCAACAACTGCCCGTAAGTTCATTGTTGCAGATACCCCGGGGCACGTACAGTACACGCGGAACATGGCAACAGGAGCATCAAACTGCGATGCCGCCATCATTCTTGTTGACGCCCGGCTTGGTGTTCTTGCCCAGACCAGAAGGCATGCGCTTATATGCTCACTAATGGGGATAAAACATATCCTGTTTGCTGTTAACAAGATGGATCTTGTCAATTGGGACAGATTCAGGTTTGAATCCATACGTGTTGATTGCCTGAAGATATCTGAAGATCTGGCGAATCTGAACCTTAAACCTGATGATTTTACATGCGTCCCCGTTTCAGCCCTTAACGGAGACAACCTGGCAACTATGTCAAATATTACCCCATGGTATAACGGCCGCACGATTCTTAACTGGCTGGAGACTATTAAAAGCGTTTCTGATAACTCAGAAAAAGATTTCAGGCTCCCGATTCAGTATGTTATTAAGCCGGGGATGTCAGCAGAAAGATGGCTTTCAGAGTCACTTGAATCGATAAAGCCGGAGGAACAGAAAAATTTCAGGGGTTACAGCGGCAGGGTGGCATCAGGAACAGTTTCCACAAATGATAATATTATCATACTCCCTTCAGGACAGAAGAGCTCTGTCAAATCGATTTACATAGGTGATACAACGGCGGAAAAGGCCATTGCAGGTGACTCAATATCAATTACTCTGAAAGATGAAATTGATGTGAGCAGGGGGGACTGTATCGCCCATGAAGATTCAAGGCCCGAACTGTCAGACCAGTTTAAAGCTCGCATTGTATGGATGGATCAGACCCCTCTCTATCCCGGGAGGATGTACAGGTTTAAAAGTTCATTCGGCTATGCCATGGCAGAGATAACTCACATTGCAAACCTCATCGATATGTCAGGCTACCAGAAACTATCAGCCGAAAAAATTGACATGAATGATATTGCTGAAGTTGAAATAAAAATCTCAAAACCGACACCCTATGCCCCCTATAAAGAGAACAGGGAAACCGGAAGTTTTATACTAATTGACAGGATAACAAATGCAACCAGCGGCTGTGGAATGATAGAACACTCATTACGCAGAGCGCAGAATGTACACTGGCAGGCTATTGACATTACAAGGGAATCCAGGGCCCGCCTCATGGGGCAGAAGCCTGCTCTTATCTGGCTTACAGGTTTATCAGGAGCAGGTAAATCCACAATAGCTAATATTGTTGAAAAAGAGCTATTCGCTCTAAACCGCCACACCATGCTTCTCGATGGTGACAATATAAGACACGGCCTGAACAGGGATCTGGGGTTTACAGAGACAGACCGAATTGAGAATATAAGGCGTATTGCTGAAGTAGCTAAACTTATGTCAGACGCAGGACTTATTGTACTGACATCTTTTATCTCCCCGTTCAGGGCCGAAAGGGAATTCGCCAGGAGCATAATGCCTGATGGTGAATTTATTGAAGTTTTTATTGATACCCCCATTGAAGTCTGTGAAGAGCGGGATACCAAAGGGTTATACAAAAAAGCCCGAAATGGTAAAATACCCAACTTCACAGGCATTAACTCACCCTATGAATCCCCGGAATCCCCTGAAATCACCCTGGAAACAACAAAGGGTTCCCCGGAAGAACTGGCAGGACTCATAATAACCTATCTGAAGGATAAAGGGATTATTTAAATTGTATAATCGGGAACTCCATATAATGAAAAAACTGGCAAGGGAGGCGGGGGATCTCATTCTCGGGTTATATAATTCACCAGATGGAGAAATTCACTCCTCTATAAAAACGGATGATTCACCCGTCACTAAAGCTGATATTATTGCCAACAGGCATATTGTTGAAAATCTTGAAAGGAAATTCCCCTCTTATGCTATCCTGAGCGAGGAATCTGCTGACGACCTTTCAAGGATTGAAAACAGCTTCTGTTTCCTTGTTGATCCTCTTGACGGGACAAAGGAGTTCATTAGAAGAAACGGCGAATTTACCGTGAATATTGCACTTGCGTCCAACCGGAAAATTATTGCCGGAGTGATATACGCCCCTGCCATCGATGAACTTTATTATGCAGCGAAAAAGGAGGGAGCCTTTCTCGAAACTACCAGCACCAGGAAAAAAATTTCAGTATCAGATAGAAATCAGAAATTGAGAATAGCAGTTAGCAGATCCCACAGATCACCTGAAGAGGATGAGCTGATAAAAAAACTTAACATCACGGAAGTCATTGAAGCAGGAAGTTCTCTGAAAGGATGCCTGGTAGCCCGGGGAGATGCTGAAATCTATTACAGGCATGGGAGAACCATGGAGTGGGACACTGCCGCCATGCAGATTATAATAGAGGAAGCCGGGGGTGAAATGTATTATATTGACGGGAGCAGCATTTTATATAACAAAACAATTCCGAAAAATAGATCTTTTATTGCGAAGAACAGGAGCTCCGTTATTGATTTATAATGATTTCAGATTATATCCGCAAGAGTTGTCTTTTCCAGTTTATCAGCTATAAATGTACGGATCTCCCTGAAAACAGCAAGAGTTTTCTGCTCCTTTTCAATGGGGGTATGATCAAAAAAGAACTCACTTACAGATTGAGTCGGCGCCAGCGCACCATCCATTATCCTTATTACACCTGCAAGTGTAATCTCCGATGGCTCCTTTGCAATGGCATATCCTCCAGAAGCTCCCCTCTTTGCTTTTATATAACCGGTCTGCTTTAATGTCGTTAAAAGCTGTTCAAGATATTTTTTAGGAATATCATATTTCTCACAGATATCCTCTATTTTTACATACACGTCTTTACCGGCTCTGCCCATATATACAAGGGCAAGAAGTGAGTATTCACTTTTAGTTGTCAGCTTCATTATTAACCAGTTTTACAGCATATAAAAAAACGCAACAGATTTTTATTATCAAAATGTAAAACCGTCATTTTCTGATACACGAGAAGGTTTTAAGTGAAAACTCCTTTAATATACCCTTTTGTCAGTTCATGCTGCGGATCATTAAAAAGCTGTTCAGCAGGGCCATGTTCTATGAGCTCCCCGAGATACATAAAAATAACATAATCAGCGAGCTTTTTTGCCTGCCTCAGAACATGGGTAACAAGTATTATTGTATAATCATTTTTAAGCTCAATAAATTTTCTTTCAATATGCTGGCTTGATATTGGATCAAGAGATGAGGTCGGTTCATCACATAGTATCACTTCAGGTTTCACTGCAAGACCCCGCGCGAGACACAATCGTTGCTGCTGTCCAATTGAAAGCATTGATGCCGGAGAATTAAGTCTATTTTTTACTTCATCCCACAGGGCCACCTCTTTAAGATAGTGTTCAACAATCTCAGTCAGTTCTTTTTTCTTTTTTATTCCGTGAATCCTGGGACCGTAAGCAATATTGTCAAAGATAGACATAGGTAGAGGATAAGGTTTTTGCAGAAGCAAACCCATCTTCTTTCTTAAATGTATAACTTCTACTTCCGGATCAAGCATATCCTCCCCATCAACAAAAATTTTACCTGTATATCTGACATTATCCATGCAATCAACAAGCCTGTTCATAGATTTTAGGAGAGTTGACTTACCGCATCCGGAAGGTCCGATAATTGCTGTTATTTTTTTATCAGGAATAGCTATACTCACATCTTTTAAAGCATGCTCTTTCCCATAATAAACGTTAAGATTTTTTATAGTGATATGTCCATTATCAATCATCAGAATGTCTCTTTCTTATACTTTAAATTTTCTGTACCGTGCAGCAATCATGCGTGATAATATACTGATAATCAGTATTATGAATGTAAGGATTAAAGCTGAAGCATATGCCCTCTGCCGCACTGCTTCTATTGGCATTTCAAGCTGGAAAAAAATCGCAAGTGAAAGAGAGGCAACTGGTTCAAAAAGGGATGAAGGCATATTATCAGTAAACCCGGCAGTAAAAAGTACTGCTGCCGCATCGCCTATTCCTCTTCCGAATGCGAGAAGAAATGATGAAACAATACCTGGAACAATCTGTCTGAAAAAGACAATAAAGCCGGCTTCATATTTTGTTGAACCAAGAGCAAAGGTGGCAGTCATAAGCTCCTCAGGGACCTGGCTTGCAATTTCATCAAGGCTTCGGCACATTACCGGCGTTATCAATATTGTTATAGCTATAATCCCGCCAAGAAGGGACGCTCTCATTCCGATGTACATCATAAAAGTAAAACATATTGTACCAATAACTATCGAAGGCACTCCTGTTAGTATTTCCATAAAAAATCTCGTTACACTGGAAAACACAGACTTTTTATTTAAGTAAACATTAAGAAAAATAACAAGAGGCACACTGATAAATATTGATATTATACCCGCACCACCGGCTATACAGAAACTCCCGGCTATTGCATGAAGCACCCCCCCCTCCTTCCCGAGATAAAAACCGCCCTTTGCTGATTTGGTTACCATATCCCAGTTCATTGCCGGTATCCCCTTAAGCGCGATTGTTCCTATTATAAAAAGGAGAGTACCTGCCATCAGGAGAAAGGCAAGCCACATTAACACTTTAAAAAAAATTTCTTCATATTCAGCAATTCTCATCACTTAATTCCATTTTTCATTATACGGTGAATTATTATTCTTGCAATACTATTAAACAAAACAACTGTAACAAGAAGAACCAGCGATACAAACATAACTGCAGAATCATAAAGCGGAATTGACATCATCTCACCATAATTATTCGCAATTAGCGCTGACAGAGTATAAACAGGATCAAATACATTACGGGGCATAGCAGCCACATTACCTGCAACCATCATAACAGCCATAGTCTCACCGAAGGCTCTCGATAATCCGAGAATAATAGCGGCTATTATCCCGGGATATATTTTGCGAATAACAACATGTTTTACGGTCTGCCACCTTGTTGCCCCGAGTGAATAAGACACCTCTCTCAACTCCTGAGGTACAAATTCAATCAGTTCAATAACAATATTTGTTATTATTGGAAATATCATAATTGATAAAACTACTGAAGCTGAAAGGAGACTGTATCCGGTTATGTTTAAACCGAACAACTTATGAGCAACGCCTGCAACTGCCGGAACAATACAAATAACACCCCATATACCATAAACCACTGAAGGTATACCTGCAAATATATCAATAATACTTTTTGAAAGAACGGAAATCTTTTTGGGGGCGTACTCAGCAAGAAAAATTGAGCATAATATTCCAAGCGGAGCTGCAAGCATAATAGACAAAAAAGTAACAAACAGAGTCCCTGCTATAAAATATTTAAGACCAAATTCACCACCAAGGGGCTGCCAGTTGCCGCCCAATAGCAGTGAAAATAAAGAATTTGATTCAAAAATCTTTTCAGATTTAACAGACAGCAGTATAAAATTTACTATAAGCAGAAGATTAAATGATATTGCTATAATTAAAATAATCTTTAAAGATAATTTATCTTTAATTTTTCTAATTTTAAACACTACCTGTCACCGAGCTTATTGATATTTAATTTCATCTCTTCAGGCAGCAGCATTATGTATCCAGTATCCTGAACATATTTCTGGCCGTCAGTCATAATCCATTTTAAAAAACTTTTTATCGACTCTTTTTGCGGAGCTCCTTTCAGTACCAGGTAAAGTTTTCTTGCCGGAGGTGAAGGAAATTTCCCCTCAGCAATTGCATGGGTCAATTCATCTCTTGTATTATAAATATTCTCCGCATTATCAATTTTACCATTTCCATTTATATCAATAGGTATAACGGATAATCCTTTGATAGACTTTTTGGTATCTTTATCATACGCAAAATTTATATTATTATAACCGATCCCAAGAGGATCCTTCCGTACAGCTTCAGCAATTCCCGGATCTCCATATACACCCACTCCATTTAACTGTTCCTGTTTTTTCCCAAAAAAAGCACCCCAAGTCTGTGCTGCTCCACACGCATCTGACCTGGTAAAAACATTCAAAGAAACATCTGATGAATACAACCTACTTATTTTATTCCATTTTTTGGGAGTGTCTTTGTCCCATATTGATGCGAACTCTTCTTTCCTCAGACCTTTTGATTTGATCTCTGAATGGAGCGGATTAGCAGAATTCATAACAGGAATCACTGCGTCAATTGCAACAGATACAAACCAAGCACCCCGTTCGATCTCTTCGGTTGAAACTTCCCTTGAAACCATCCCCATATCGACCATTCCGGAAAGGGTATCAGCCATTCCCTTTCCGGCACCGCCGGCACTTATATTAAAATAAATATCAGAATTAGTTTTTTTATACTCTTCACTCCATTTAATCGCCATGGGATATAAGGCAAATGCACCCGACATGGAGATAGTATTATCTTTTGTTTTTTTCCCTCCACATGAACAAGCAGAAAATACAATTATTACAAGTGTAACAAATAATAACCTTTTCATTATTTAAGCCTCCTTTCAATTGTGCAGTAACTCTATAGAGAATATAATTAAAACACATAGTTTTCTCGTAAAGCTTTTTTTATTGACAAAAAAAATGTTAATATATATTGTCTACTTTATCGATAGACAATATATATTAACAGCAGGGTGTTTAAATGAAAATTGAATCAATTACAATTCAAAACGGTTTCGGAAGGGATGGGCAGAAAGACAACTTTAAAGAAATAAAACTTAATATGTGTAACATAATATCAATTGTCGGGCCAACAGGCTCAGGAAAAACCACATTTATAAACGATATAGCTCTCTTTGCAGACAAAAATACCCCTTCCGGACGACGGATACTTATTAATAACGAAATTCCTTCCGATGAATTTATGAATAATCCGTCATGTAATCCAATATCTTACATCACGCAGCATACAAACTTTTTATCAGATCTCTCGGTTAAAGCATTTCTGGAAACTCATATTAAAATCAGAAATTCAGGAGCTATTGATATAATAATGGAAAAAACTCTTGATTTCGCAAATCAGATAACAGGGGAGCCCATTATAATCTGGAGCAAAATGACTGAACTTTCAGGAGGACAGACACGGGCTCTCCTTATTGCTGATGCTGTAATAATAGGAAACTCTCCTATTATACTTCTCGATGAAATTGAAAATGCCGGGATAAACAGAACTAAAGCACTGGAGTTATTAAGAAACTACGAAAAAATCTTTATCTTTGTCACCCATGACCCACGAATAACTCTTCTCTCAGATTATCGACTTATCATGAAAAAAGGGGCCATCAGTAAAATTATCATTACCTCTGAAGAGGAAAAAAAAGCGGTTCAAAAAATTTCTATTGTAGATGACCTGCTCCTTGAACTGCGGAATCTTCTCAGGAGCGGGGAAAAAATATCAGAAAAATTTATTACCGAGCAAATTCAAACAATATAGGAGAGAACCATGAAAGTAGTAATATGCGCAGGCCCGCCCACAAGCGGAAAAACAACTGTTATAAAACAGGTTATATCCAGATTACAGAAGAAAAATATTAATCCATGCTATCTAAAAATTGATGTTCTATTCGCTGACGAAGATTTAATAATTTCACAGGAGTTCAGGATACCGGCACGAAAAGTTTATTCACAGGATCTATGCCCCGATCACTGTAATGTCATTGTTCTTGGTGATGCAATACAATGGGGAGAAGACATCGGTTCCGATATCATCATTATTGAAACAGCAGGGCTATGTCTCCGCTGCTCTCCCTACATCGAAAACTCTTTAGGGATTGTTGTTCTTGAAGCAACAAGCGGAATGAACCTTCCGAGAAAGATAGGCCCCATGCTGAGTCTTGCCGATGTGGCAGTTGTCACCAAGATTGATCTTATATCTCAAGCGGAGCGGGAGGTATTCAGAGCAAACATCATGGAAGCAGCTAGCGTCAGTATAATCGAAACAGATGCTCTTCATGGTATCAATATAGATCATATCATCAGAATAATAGACAGGATGGATTCATACAGTGCTCCATCTTTGCTGCGAGGCAATCCTCCTGTCGGAACATGCACCATCTGTGTCGGAAAAAAAGAGATCGGGAAAGAGGCACACTTTGGAGTCTTGCGCCCGCTGGAATCAGATATTTTTTACAGAGGAGAATGAACAATGAATCAGCATATTGAAGAAAATATAACTCTTCCGGGAAAGAACTGCGGCTCCTGCGGGATGAAAACATGCAGCAGTTTTGCTGAAGTTATCAAAAATAATCCTGAAGAAATTAAACGATGTCCTCACATAGATGCTGCTGCTATATGCAGAAATAATAATGCTGAAACCGCTTTTTCAAATATAACATGGAAAGATAACCTTGGGAGAGATTACGATTTTATACTGGACAAATTCCCCGGTGAAACAGGCCCGAGAGAAACGATACTCCCCTTTAATCCGACTATTGTAGAAAAACTCGGAATTAAAAAAGGGGATATTATTTACGGCAGACCTGGATGGATATCATGCGGATGCCCCGTAACACACGCCGGCGAAGTTGTTGAAGAACCGGATTATTTCAACGGCACTATAATCTGGTGTATAGTCGGCCCCATGCAGGCGAGAGAGAGAGGGATAAATATCGGTTACTACAATACAACAGCATACGAGGGGATTGTTAATCATACCAGAACAGATTTACAGATCGGTATGAGGTATTATTTTCAACCGCGTTACTGTATGCTGCAATGGCGTCACTGCGGTCTAATGAACAGCATAGGTAAGACTATGGACGGATTAAGAGTCCGGATTGAAGGATTATGGATAGGATAACTATTCATAATCGCTATCTTTTTTGCATCCATATGAATTTTCCGGGGATATTTCAACTTATCATAATTCTGATTAACAGAAGCATATATCAATTTAATGAAATCACCGGTTCTGATGCTCGTAGGTGGTTTAAATCATGTGGCTATGGATGATTTTAATCGTGAAATGCTATAGCTTAAGAGTAACCGCTTAATCAACCGCACCCCTAAATTTATTGATATTATCAGGATCAATTCTATTCGGTATGATTAAACGAATTTCATCATCACATTTGCAGGCAGGTAGTTTTTCAAACAGATACCCCAGATAACAGTATGGTTCAAGATCATTTGCCTTAGCAGTTTCAAGAGAGTCTGTTTTCCCGGGGTGCAAAAATATTCTTGTCTCTCTGTCCTGAAGATGCGTAAGCGTCAAAACAACCCCATCTTAACGAATCTATCAGAATGATGTATACTACCTCAAAAAACAGAGGGCAGCTTGTAAAAAATTTCAAATCAACACAGGAATCATGTAGTAAAATGGAAACAGAGAGGTCTTTCCATGAAGCAGTATTGTCAGGAGCATGGAATATCCTACTGGAGTTTTCAGGACTGAAAAAAATTTGCAGAATCAGAAACTTTTCAGAATGAAACCGGATTTGTTGAATTACCGGTAACAGTAACGAATCAGAATAAAGAATATGGATCCTTAGAGATAATTCTGAAAAACGGCCTGAAGATAATAGCCGGAGCAAATACGGACACCAGCCACGTAAAAAAGATTGTAAGAACTCCGGAGGGCCTGTCATGAAAATAGATTACAACAAAGTAAAGATATATGTCTAACCCGGCTACGCAGAAATGCATTTTGTCCATTAATTTACGGGGTTTTCCTTTTTTCAGGAAGCCCTCTTTATATTCCTCATCAATACAAAGAGTTATACTCACCTCTGAGTAAATCGGGTACTATCCTGTCAATATCTGATCTGAACTCATCCCATGATGGGGATTCTATCCATTTTATCTCATTGAACGTGTCCAATGGTATACTCTTCAGAAGTTCACCGCAACAGGCTTATTGTTTTTTAATATAATTACCCTTTTCACTTTCGACTTTAGACTATCCTTCACCCCGCAAGCCTCTAAGATTTCCCTGATTTAAGGAGAAAATTTCTGATTAAAACTTCAATGCTGTCTGTCATAAAAAATTCCGTTATCAATCGCCTGATTAATAAATACGGGATTGATATTTTTTCTGGTGTTTTCAGGGCTTGACTCTCCACCCTGTGTCATAATTTTTATATCAACAAACACATTATGTTCATACTCAATTTTTCCAATTACACCCGCAACTTCCAGTTTCTTTGCGTAATCCATAAAACTGAAAATCAGGATTAAATCATAATCACTTTCATCATGGCTTGTCCCTTTCATTCGTGAACCATAAAAATACAACCAGTGATAATCCTGAAAACATGCTGATAACTCACTATTTATTATATTCACAATCTCATCCATGCTTCTGTCCTTTGAGACTTTTTACTTTAGACTGGCCTTTACATCCTCACGCAGCGTTAAAAGTCATGATTTCGAATTTAATATGCCGTTTACGGACATCATCAGCAATAAGTTCTATTTTTTCCATAACCTCATCAGAAAACCATTTTTCTCCGCAAAGAGAACAGATCTCCGCAGGAACATCTTCCAGAACAAGTATGCCATTACCTGTTTTAACTTTAAATACAGTTGTACCATTATATATTGATCCTTTGCATACGGGGCATACAGTCATTGATTTACTCATGCTTTTTCCTCCTGGTCTTAAAATAGCCTTGAAAATGATCACCATCAGGTATATAAACGGTTATAACAACAGCATAATCATCAATCCGTGTAAAATAACTTATTGGTGAACCGGTTTGTTTATAAATCTTATTCAGAATAGTGCTCGATTCACTTAAATCATCCTCATGTTCATGAGACAGCTCATTCCATATCTGCCGCAACTCAAACCATTTTTTCGGCATCGGCAAAAAGGTTCAGCTTCTTCAAGCCGCAGCCTGTGTTTTCTGCACTCAATGATAATTTTTTCAAGCTGAATTTTATGAAATGTCATAGCAGTATACCGAATTATAACCAGGAACTTCCATATATGTAATTACAGAGATAGAATAGCATAAGTCAGGCTTAATCAGATCATCTATAGAAATTTTGCCTTTGGATAAGGTATACTATTATATTTAAATCCGGAACTATACTATTCCCATTCATCTCTCTCATTCCTCTGCCACTTAACAGGGTCTTGAATACTTTTAAAAGGCTCACCCTTTCTTAGAGAGAGTAAATTTTTTATTTTAGTATTAAGCGGCTGCTCATCTGTATTGGATATGACCTCTAATGAAACAATTTCCACTTTATCTTTCCCTGAAAGTTTGAGCATATTGATAACCGGATCACATGAACCATCCTGTATATTTATTGTAACTCTTTTCATCCTTCAATCCTCCGGTTATTTTACATAGCGCTCCTTTCATTTCACCCACCAACCCGATAACCCTCTGCCTGATCTGTAATCTTTTATACTGAATCTTTATTCAGTTAAACAGAAAGCTGGTTAATCCCCTCACCGCACAATCGATCCCCGCAGAGTAATCTTATGTATAGCATAATCCGTGAAACACAGTTTGTCGAATATTTAATCCCGATGTAAAAAGATAAGGGCGGTCACAAAAACTCCGTTTTTGTGACCGCAGGGAGCCCTGCGGGGCTTACAAAAGGGCTACCGTCCCTTTTACCTGTAAAGATACAGTTATTTTGACTTCCAATAAGATTAGCTGCAAAAAAATTTAAAAATACCCCGGTGCAATCGTATTAAATATCAGGATACAGGCTTACTGCTTTATATCCGGAAACTACAAAGGGAGTAAAATCTATGCGCAAAAAAATTACTCTGTTTTCTCTTATTATCCTTTTACATATTCTTTTTTTTAACGGGTGCGGAGAAGGTCCGAAAACTGCAAAGGTGCAGAATAATACTTCAGAAGAAACAGGTAACGGCAATGACGGAATTTTCACAGAGCCGGAGCTTGATTCTTTAACAGTATCCCATGGTAAACTTACACCCGATTTTGATCCCGGTATTACAGGCTACAGTATTATTATAAGAGCAGAAGTCTCAGCGCTCCTGATAACTGCTGTCCCCTCAGCGGGGAGCACTTTTGAAATCAGCAGCTCTGAACCATCAGAGATAACCGGCTCTTACACTGTATCAATTACTGAGCCTGAAACCGGGCTTTCGATCTCAGTGAATAACGAAGCAGGTGAGGGTATTATATATTATCTGAAGATCAGGAGAATGGAAGAGGTAAAGATACCGAACTCATCATTTGAATTATCCGATGAACAGAAACATCCTCAGCAGTGGAAGGTCAGCGGGGCCGGTGAATTAATCAGCGCAGACTCAGAAGCTTTATCCGGTAATTTCTCCGGCAGTTTTACAACACTTACAGCCTCAATAGGGGGGAGAGAAGCCCTCAGTGCCCCGGTGATGATCAGCAGCGGTAAAGGGATTTTAATCTCCGGATGGTTTTATATAGAGGATCTCCCGGAGCGCTCACCTGGGAGAATTTTATTTAGTTATAAAGTTTATTATTATACTGATGCTGAATGCAGTACCCCTGCATCAGTAAAAGCCTCCACAATGGCAAAGACAGCCCTTGCATCACCGGGGGTTTGGGAGAACATTACATACGAAAGGGGTGCAGAGCAGATCCCCCCTGACGGATCTTTTACCCGCATTGGTGTGAGAATATGCTATGACATGGAAACCGGTGGGACAAAACATGACAGGGCGTTTTTTGATGATATAGGTATGCAGCAGTAATATTGTGTAATAACCAGTTAACACACAGCCTGTAGTCATGTGATATTTTTCTTTACAAAAAGATTACATGCTGCAATTTACATTAATAGAAATAATACTTGTTTTAAAATATCATCCGGATGGAATGCTATGATAACTTTTTTAAGTACACTGCTCTTCTATATATCAATATTACAGCAACCACCAGCAACAGAACTATACATTAAAAATATGAGTATTTCTGCGAGTGACAACAGTGACAAACTTCTGATCAGATGGGAGAGTTTTGAAAACTCCTCATTCAGAATACTGCGGTCAAAATTCAACAATAGGGAGTTTATCGAAATCGCAGTTTCAGATGGAACGGAATATATCGATTCAGATATTGAAAAAGGTGTTGTATACTGGTACAGAATCATTCAGGAACCCACAGGCACGCCGGATGAGCAAAAAAAAGAGATAGACCCGTCATTATTTATAAATGAAGCTGAATACACAATTCTTGCCGAAATACTGCCTGTGTTAAATGATACTAAAAAAAACAAAAGTGATGTAAAAACCAACGAAAAGAATATCACTACAGAAAAAATAAACAGCTACTGCGGTTATACAGAAAACGCTCCATTCCCCGGATCTAAACTCGATATTCTTATAAAACAGAAAAACTCGGTTTTAAAAATACCAGCAGAACCTGAAAAGAAAAAAGCGCAAACAGAAAGGCTTGAATACCTGAAGCAGTATTACATGAATAAAGTTAAATTTTCACTCATTATGACAATGGCGAAACCTTACCTGGCCCGGGACGAATTAATAATCTATTCCAGCCTGGAGAATTATGAGATTAAAAAAGAGTCAAAACAGTTTATTTTTTATGATAAAGGATTATGTTCTTATGTAGTCTTTGAATCATCAAAACTTTTCAAGATCATTAACAACGGCAAAGATAGCGAACTTGCAGATATCCTGCTTAAAAACGCTGAATTGTTCTGCACACCTTCAGGGAAAAAAATTATCACTGATAAAAACGGGGTAACAAGGATTGTTAATTATTATGACGCAGTGGGACTTTCAACAAGATACCTGAAGAATGACAGAGATTGGAGGTCGCGTACAGTGATGCTCGCAACATCAAGAAAGGATCTAAAGAAAATGCTTAAAAAGGCTTCAAAAACAGAAGAGCAGCAGTAGTTATCACCTTTTTTGTTTAACCTTTGTCATGGGTTTTACTTCAGTTTTTGCCTGTGTAGTTTTAGCCTTCTTTGCCTGATGTTCCGAATTTACCCCTGTACGCTTGCTTTTAACAGAGGGTTTGGCTTCTTCATGCATCACCTTTAAAAGCCTACCCTCTTCAAGATGGTAATGTTCGTCAGCAATCTCAATGAGACTCTTGTCGTGTGTGACAAGTATTATGGCCATCCTCTCCTCGGTTTTCAGACGCACAAAGAGGTTCTTTATCTCGGCAGCAGTAACCACATCAAGATTTCCCGTGGGTTCATCTGCAAGTATCAGCCGTGGATGGTTTATTATGGCCCTGGCTATTGCAACCCTCTGCCTCTCACCACCAGATAGTGTCATAGGTTTCTGGTGCAGAATTTCGTTTATATTCAGTGAAGCAGCCATATCACGAATCTCCCTGTCAACATCACGGGGTATAAATTTTATCATTGAGGGATACCTGATGTTCTGATACGAAGTCATGTCAGGGAGAAGGTTAAAAAACTGGAAGACAAAACCGATCTCCCTGTTCCTGAAGCGGGATCGCCTGAAATCTCCCCACCTCAGTATATTTTTGTTTTTATAAAGCACCCTTCCGCTGTCAGGCTCAAGGAGCCCGGAGATTATTCCCAGGAGTGACGTCTTCCCTCCTCCACTTTTGCCTGTTATGGCGATTATCTTCCCATCGTCAACACTGAGTGACACATTATTAAGTATCATCCTTTTACCGAAATGTAGCGAAACATTTTCAACTGTCAGTAGCATACTATTTCCTCACGGCATTGAAGAGGTTTATATTCGAAGCAAAGAGAGCAGGGAATAATGCTGAAACCATACATACCGATGATGATATTCCCACACACATAATAAACACATCCGCACCACTGCTCTGAAGCTTTATTGAACCGAAAACAGGTATCCACTTTGCCAGAATATCTCCGGCATAACCGAGTATCCAGTTGCCGCCGAAATAACCAACTACGCCATACACAGCTCCTATAAAAGCCGCCTCTACTATAAACGACAGGAGTATCTGCAGTTTGGAAAAACCAAGCACCCGTTTTAGCGAAAACTTCTGGCTCCTTATGTAAACAATAGTCAGGTAGGAGTTGAAAATCGAAATCACAGAGACGATGAAAAATACAGACATTATAGCAAAGAAGACTCCATTTACAAGATTCATTGTCTTTCGGGTCTTTTCAACTATATCCTTCTGCGATTCCACGCGCAGTCCCATCTTTTTAAGTTTATTAACAACTGACGGGAGGTTATCCGAATCCTTTACCTTGGCATATATTACAACATACTCCATCCCCACAGTGCGCCCGGTGTCTTTCCTGTACTGTTCAGCAGAGAAGATAAGAAAATCTGTAGGAAGAATAAGACCCGTGAAACTCATGAGATCTGTAAAGCTATGCACCTGTCCTTCGTAAAAATACTCTTTATAATATTGCGGCGTATTTTTTTTTCCTGTAACAAACTTCATCTCAACAGGAAATCCGATAAGATCTTTCTCTGTAAGTGCGGGGAATCCATCCATGGAAAGATAGTTGTTCATTATATCAATTGTAAATTTTGGAACAATGATCGGAACAGGATGCCTGTTATAAAAACTTTTCCAGCCAGGAACTCTCCCCTTCAGGAATTTTCTGTCAACACCACACACCGGTATAAATATTGTTTTTGATTTTCCCAGGAGTTCGCCCTTGATCCTTATATTAAAACCGGTTCTGCTTACAGGATTCACCTCCACGAAATCACTCATTCCGGAGACCTGTTTAACAGTATAAGAGGGAATTGACGGCACACCCGGCCGCTTTACATATTCCACAGTCTTCGCATTCTTCGGAAGGATCACAATCTCATCACTGGCAAGATTATCAAGAAGAGCCCCTCCCATATATGATATCACAGAATCTTTTATTGCGAGGTATATTACAAAAAATAATATAAGGAACAGAATTCCAAAACTGGATATGAAAGACCGCAATATATTAACAAAGTTATCCTTAATTATAAAATATAATTTGTATAAAAACGAGTTCATAGTATTCAATCCATTTATATCAAACAAGTCCAGACTTCATTTTCTTTTCCCACTCAAATGCTGTTCCGCAGATATATTCAAGATTGTCATATTGCGGACGCCAAGATGACATATTCAGTATCTTTGAATTATCTGCAACAACTTTTGCAGAATCACCTGCCCTGCGTCCCTGTTCCAGAACTTTAAAATCCACCCCGCTCACTCTCTTAACTGTTTCTATGACTTCCATGACAGAGTATCCCCTGCCGTAGCCGCAGTTGAACACATTGCTTTCATTGTCCCGGAGATAATCAAGTGCAGCCAGATGGGCAGAGGAAAGATCATCCACATGTATATAATCACGCACGCCGGTGCCGTCAGGAGTATTATAATCTGTCCCGAAAACAGCCACGCTCCCCCTTTTCCCTAAAGCAGCCTGGCAGGCGACTTTTATAAGGTGAGTGGCGTTTGGTGTTCTCTGCCCTATTTTTAAAGAACCGTCAGAGCCTGCGACATTAAAATACCTGAGTACACAGCACCTGAAACTTTTCTCCGCATACGCGGTATCCTCAAGGACTCTTTCAACCATCAGTTTTGACATCCCGTAAGGGCTCAGGGGCTTTTTCGGTTCATCCTCTGCAACAGGTATATGCTCCGGATCACCATACACAGCGGCAGTTGATGAGAATATAAATTTACTTACATCATATTTTACACACATGTCAACAAGGCTAATAGCGTTGGCCGTATTATTTGAATAATATTTCATCGGTTTTATTACAGATTCATCAACCCTTATATTGGCAGCGAAGTGAATTACAGCATCAAATTTCTTTTTTTTAAATATCTGTTCTACCATTACAGTGTCAGCAAGGTCCGCTACTAATAACTCACCCGTAAGGACAGACTCGCTGAACCCGGTTGTGAGATTATCAATTATGGTTATATTGTGAGAGGTCTGTTCGCCAAGCATTTTAACCACATGGCTCCCTATATAACCCGCTCCCCCTGTAACAAGGATGTTCATTAGTTCCATTCTCCGTATATTTTTTAAGTCTAAAGTCGAAGGGGTAAAGTTGAAAGTTTGTGCGTCAACACTTTCATCCTTCGACTTTCAACTTTAGACTTTAGACTATCCTTCATCTTTCAACTTTAGGCTATCAACTCTATAGCGGATACTTTTCATTATAACCCAGCCTCCCGGCAAGGCCGTCAATAACTGCAGCTGTGAAGGTTCTAATATTTCTGAGATTGCCATGATAAGCAGATATCCCGTATACAATAAGTACATAAATCATCATATTCAGTATATACAGCGGCGGGAATGTAACAAGGTATTTTTTTTCGACATGGACCCTGTTTCTTATATTATAGTATATCTTCTGGTGTGCATCTGATGTTGAAAAAAGGTAGGGAGCAAAGACATTTGTATTCCAGGAATCCTCAAGGTCAGTTATCCTGCTCTCCAGGGCGCAGTATAACTTCCCCCCCTTTTCCCTTACCCTGCAGCTGAATTCAGCATCATCAAAATAGAGCACAAAGGATTCGTCAAATATCCCCATTTTTTTAATCAGGGTGCGGTGAAAAAACATCCCTCCGAAGGGAGCGGAGCCCACTTCACCCCATATAGCCTCTGTTTCGACTGATTTTTTATCAGTAAAAGGTGTAAATTTCTTCAGAATATCAAGGATATTAAAATTACGGAATATGTTGTTTGTACCAAGGCAGAGTTCAGGCTGTTTGTACTTAACCGCATTAAAGAAAAAGTCCCTGTTTGTTCTGTAAGAGGTGAGCACAATAGAATCTACCGGTTCGGTTTCTACAATTTCAAGGTAAACTTTTTTAAGGTTTTCAAAAGAGTTCTCTTCTGTGTAGTTATCATCATCCAGCATCCAGATATATTCAATGCCTTCAATTTTAAGAGCCTCCTCCACCCCCCTGTTAAAAGCGACTGCCGAGCCGCTGTTTTTATCAAGATCAACTATTGAGATTATATCTTTATGAATAGCCCGAAATTCATGCATCTTTCTGCTGCCTGATGCGGAGGAATTATTGTTAACAATGATTATCTCTGATATATCCTGTTTGAGGAGAGAAATGATAACTTTTTCAAGAAAGGTAAAACGATCTGAATATGTGACAATTACTGCAGCTGTTTTCATTAATGGTTAAGCCCTATGAATCTTTGATAAATTGAATATAATAAAAAAGTCGAACTTGTGTTTAATAACTCACGTTTAATTCAGTATTATTTTTTTAATTAAAGCTAACCATTTAAGAAGTTTTTTTATAGTAAAAACAGATAAATTAAGTCAATTACTTTTCAGAATTAATAAACCGAATAAAAAAATTATACATAAATGGCATAGAAAATACCCCAATACTTTCATGTATAGGATTTCCTTCGCTCCGCTCACGACATCTTCATCACAGCAATAATTACCCCGGCAGCAGATACTGTTAAGCCGAAAGACCAGACCATAAACTGAAACAGGCGGTTGGTAATTTCATCAAATCTTTTATCCATCTGCTCGAAACGTTTCTCCATCATTTCAAAACGCTTATCCACCTGCTCAAAACGCTTATCAACCTGTTCAAAACGCTTGTCAACCTGCTCAAAACGCTTATCCATCATTTCAAAACCCTTATTCATCAACTCACGCTGATTTTTAAGCTCCTCTTCAACGCGTACCATACGCTCCCGCAGTTCTATCTCATATACAACAGGGGGTTTACCCAGGCTCTGCTCTGAGATTATACGCGCCAGGTTTTTTCTTAAATAATTCTCTATTGCTTCAAAATCCTTATCTTCAAGAGCCATAAACCCTCCATTAACTAATCTTATGTATAGTTTAAATACAGCTCTAATATATGTCAAATTATTTATTCGGATGGGGATTTTTTGCTTTGGAGAAATGCTCAGCGTCTCAAAAAATATCTGTGATATTAAAGCTGTGAATTTCACGCGAATGCGCTAAGTCGCGAAGAAGAGAACTAAAAATAATTTATTCTTTTTCCCCTTTGCGTCTCTGCGTCTTCGCGAGATAAAAAAAACGTATCCCGCTAAGACAAAGAGAAAGGGAATTTAATATAAAACTAAATCTTAAATATTTTCCTTAAATCATCAACCTTATCGGTTTTCTCCCAGGGGAATTTTTCCCTGCCGAAGTGACCGTAGGCAGCTGTATCCTGGTAACACCACCCCGATGGCCTGAGGAGACCAAGAGCCTTTATGAGGGCAGCGGGGCGGAAGTTGAAAAGCTCATCCGACTCAAGGAATGCCTGGATCTTATCCTCTGCCACCTTTGCTGTTCCGAATGTGCTTACATTTATGCTGAGAGGTTTAGCAACACCTATAGCGTATGCAACCTGAAGTTCGCATTTTTCCGCAAGCCCTGCTGCAACAATATTCTTTGCCACGTAACGTCCGTAATATGCTGCGGATCTGTCCACCTTGGATGGATCTTTCCCGGAGAACGCGCCGCCGCCGTGGCACCCCACTCCGCCATAAGAATCAACAATGATTTTACGGCCCGTAAGGCCTGCATCGCCGTGAGGCCCGCCGATCACAAAACGCCCTGTGGGATTGATGTAGTACTCTGTTTTATCATTAAGGAGCCCCGTTGAAGACAGTGTATCTTTTACAACTTCAATAATATCCTTCCTGATTGTTTCAAGGGGGACTTCATCTGTCTGGTGTGAAATAACAACAGAGGTGATCTCTGCCGGTTTCCCGTTTATATATCTCACAGATACCTGGGACTTGGAGTCAGGTCGGAGATACGGGATTACCTTCTTTTTACGTATATCCTGCAGCCTGTCAAGGAGCCTGTGGCTGAAGACTATGGGAGCGGGCATAAACTCAGGTGTTGCTGTTGACGCGTAGCCGAACATCATACCCTGGTCACCGGCACCCTGCTCATGTTCAGCAAATTCATTAACACCCATCGCTATATCAGCAGACTGGCCGTGGATCCTGCAGAGATACTCAAATGTGCTGCTGCAGAATTCATACTCAGGTTTATCGTAGCCTATATTTTTTACCACATCGCGGGCTATCTTTTCAGGACCGATTTTATCCCATCCGCTGCATGTTATCTCCCCTATATTAACAAGGAAATTCGTGGATGTGGCTGTTTCGCATGCCACGCGGCTTTTGGGGTCTGCCTTTATACAAGCGTCAAGTATTGCGTCAGAGACCTGGTCGCATATCTTGTCAGGGTGCCCCTCGCTCACGGATTCTGATGTGAATACATGGTTCACAGTTAATTTACTCATTATTTGCCTCGGTATATATTAAATCAGTTTTAAATTTTCAGGGTTATATCAATTTTTGTTATGCTACAATGCCTTACGGAATGATTAGCATATGTAGCGTGCGCGCCCTGAGCATCGCAAATAAGTACCCTTGGGGTAAAGAGCCTGAATCTGCTCTTCAAAAAAATAGATTAGCTTATATCTATATTATTTTTAATAATAAAGCCGGATTATTCTCTGAGTTTATGCTGTTCATTCAGGCTTTTTTATGAATATTTTTTTGTGATTCGTGTCAAGAAAATTATAGTAGGCACTTCATACCGGCACAATAAGGATAAATGTTGGCGACCTATTGGCTTCGGGAAGGCTTCGGGTTGGCTTCGTGAAATTAATTGACTAAAAAGGGGGGATTCCCGCTATATAATCCTGACCATACTCCCCTTTACGCTTTTCCAGAAGCCGGCAGGCTCCTCACTCATGATCTTTCTGAATTCAGCGGGTGTATATACCAGTATATCTGTGGCAGGAATAATATCCAGTATATCAGAGTAGTCAAGGCCCCTTTCAACAAAGGGTTTAGTTGTATCAGATACAAGGAGAAGATCAATATCGCTGAACCGGTTGAAATCAGGGGTATTAAAGCTCCCGAAAATATATGCCTCAACGACCCTCCCCTTAAGTTTCTTTTCAAGAAGATCTTTATACTCCTCCCTGGTCAGGCCGGAGAGGGGATCACGTTCTATCTTTACAAGGATACCTTTATTCACTGAAATATCCTTTAACATGGAGCAGAATGATTTCTGCTGAAGCTACAGCATCAGATGCCTGATCTTTAGTAAAATATTCAAAAGGGGCTCCGGAAGGGAAAGCATCCGGATATCTTGCTGAAATATAGTAGAGATCAAGTTTTTTCCCCAGGTTAATTATCCCGTCAGGGAGATCCAGGGATCTCCCTATTTCCATTATTGAATGGGATTTTACCA
Organism: Spirochaetia bacterium UBA5763; assembly: GCA_002418835.1. Lineage (GTDB taxonomy): Bacteria > Spirochaetota > UBA4802 > UBA4802 > UBA5550 > UBA5550. The sequence continues at coordinate 32,109 of DIEX01000011.1, forward strand.
GGTCATACCCCTTATGATAAGCAAGGGCTTTTAACGATTTTTCACCAATCTGTTGCGCAATGAAGCATGCCTGCGCGTACCTGCCGGCCGCAAGGGTATCATTAGCCCAGAGCAGATCATTTTCCGCCTGTTTAAACCAGTCTTTAGCTCTGGCTGCTGACATTTACACCTCCTGAATAGTATCTCGCAATCAATATAACGGTTTACGAAATAATCAGCAATTTGTCCGGCTGTAGTGAAAGCGAAATGACAAATTTTATACTTTAGCAACTAACGATTGAACTATTTCACTTTTTGTCATTCCCGCGAAGGCTGTGGGCGACCGCAGGAAGAGCTGGAAGCTAATCCCATAATACCAGTTTTATGAGATTCCGGCACTTTTTATCACTACGGCCGGGATGACAGAGGCCTGATTATTTCGTGAAATGCTATAATTCAGTCGTACGCTTTTATATTATAAGAAAGATATATAATGTCAAGGAAAAGACTCGTCTCCATAAGATACCTGTTTTTCTCAATTCAATCCGGAATAAATAATTGACCTGCATCTCTGCTGAGTTTATAAATTGCAATAGTAATAATTACTGAAATTTCATACATAAAGGTTTACGAAATGATTGGTACAATGTCATTTCTAACCTATGTAAAACGACCGAAGGAAGAGCTGACAGCTAATCCATTGTTAATAGCATTCAATATTTTAAAATAATGAATCTCCGCCTGCGCGGAGATGACATTGAGGACTAATTAAATCGTTAACTGCTATAATCAAAAAAATATCGTAAAAGATAGATTTCTCAGTCGCTGACGCTCCATCGAAATGACATTTTGCATCATAATTCAATCGCAAAAAGCTATATACAAAAAAAGATTAACAGGAGAATACAATGAAACAGGCGGCTATCCCTCCACAGATTATTGAAGAGATTAAAAAGGCCCAGAGAAACGAAATTACAGAACACCACATATACCTGCGGCTCGCTTCTGTCATAAAGGACAGAAAGAACAGCGAGGTGCTCAGCAGAATCGGGAACGATGAGCTGAGGCATTACGAGTTGTGGAAAAAGTTTACCGGGGTGCATGTTAAACCTTCGAAGTGGAAGATATTCAAATTCTTCTGGATTGCAAGAATTTTCGGCCTCACCTTCGGCATCAAGCTTATGGAGAACGGCGAGGAGGAGGCGCAGATTAACTATACGGCAATATCTGATTATGTAAAAGAAGCGAAACAGATTGCAAAGGATGAAGATGAGCATGAAAAACAGCTCATTGCCCTTATTGAGGAGGAGAGGCTCGACTACGTCGGGTCAATTGTTCTTGGACTTAACGATGCCCTTGTTGAACTTACAGGAGCGCTTGCAGGCCTTACTTTTGCTTTTCAGAACACAAAGCTAATTGCTCTTGCGGGGCTCATTACAGGTGTTGCAGCATCCTTCTCCATGGCAGCAAGTGAATATCTCTCGCAGAAAGCTGAGGAGAGTGAAAATGCGCTAAAGTCATCTGTTTATACAGGGATGGCTTACATAACAACTGTTATACTGCTGATTCTGCCGTATCTTTTAATCAGCCATTTTATGCTCTGCCTCGCTGCAACCCTTGCAATTGCTTTAATGATAATATTCTTTTTCAACTACTATATCTCTGTAGCAAAGGACCTTAATTTCAAGGAGAGGTTCTTTGAGATGGCATTTATAAGTTTAGGTGTTTCTGCAATTACTTTTCTGATAGGGGTTGTAATCAGGCAATTCCTGGGGATCGAAGTGTAAAAAATGCATCTCGCAAAGACGCGGAGACGCAAAGTTAAAAAAAATTAAAACAATTCACCACTAAGTCCTTTCTTTGCGCCTTAACGCCTTTGCGTGAGATAATATTTACCCAAACAAATGTTGACACATATTACCCCTGCTGCTAAACTACCCTCATGGACTGCCGGAAGATTATTCATCTCGATATGGACGCATTTTACGCCGCAATTGAACAGAGGGACAACCCGTCATTAAAAGGTAAGCCTGTAATAGTGGGCGGTGACCCTGACAGGCGCGGAGTTGTTTCAACATGCTCTTACGAAGCGAGAAAGTTCGGCGTGCGATCAGCAATGCCATCACGCACAGCTATGCGCCTCTGCCCTGATGCTGTTTTACTTTATCCGAGGTTTGAAGCTTATTCAAAAGCTTCAAAGCAGGTAATGTCGATCTTTGCAGAGTACACAGACCTCATTGAACCTCTCTCTCTCGACGAGGCTTTTCTTGATGTAACTGAAAATAAAAAGAACATCCCCTCTGCAACAGTTATTGCCATGGAGATTAAGAGAAAAATTTTTGAAATAACGGGGCTCACTGCATCAGCAGGGGTATCTTACAATAAATTCCTGGCAAAGACCGCATCGGAGATCAACAAACCCGATGGTATTGCTGTAATAATCCCCTCAGAGGCTGAAGTATTTCTTGAGAAACTCCCCATAGGGAAGTTTTTCGGTATAGGCAAAGTGAGTGAAAAGAAAATGATCTCCCTGGGGATAACCAGCGGCCTGGAACTGAAGGCAACCCCCCTTGACAAGCTTGTGAAACATTTCGGGAAAAACGGGAGGTTCTACTACGACATTGTGCGCGGTATTGACTGGAGACCGGTTGAGCCTCTTCGTGAGAGAAAATCCTACGGCAGGGAGATTACTCTTGATGAAGATATTCTCGATGTTGATCAGATCCACTCAATTCTCAGAGAGATTGCTGATGAACTGCAGGAATCACTTCAGCGGAAAAAAATTTCAGGTAAAACCATCACTCTCAAGATCAAATACCATGACTTCAGACAGATAACAAGAAGCGCGACAATTGAAGAATATACAAACTCAGCGGATGAAATTTATGATAACATCATGAATCTCATCCGGTTTACCGAAGCCGGAGTGAAAAAGGTAAGACTCCTCGGGATCTCCCTTTCCCACCTTAACACAACCTCGGAACACTGCGAAGATGATGTACAACTGAAACTCCCCTGCTGTTGAATTATGAGGCATCACGCCAAGCCGCGAAAAAAAGTAAATTTTTTTCAGTAATAATTCCTAAAAGAATTATAAGAATAAAAAACTCTAAAATTTAATTATGTATAAAATTATTATAATCATAAAATTTTGTTATTCCGGTTTTGCTTCTTCAGTTCGTGCAAATACCGGAATCTCATAGATTGGTTTTATGAGATACCGGCATTGCGCTGCGCTACAGCCGGTATGACAGAAAAGTATACTAATAGCTTTGCATTAATTACTATGTTTAGGAATAAACATTGAATTTTTTTACACAGATAAACACGGATTGTTTTGTTTTACTATGAATCCTCCCCAATCTGTGTCTATCCGTGTTAAAATCTTTTCACTTTAATATTTTCATTATCTTTGCGGCTTGGCTCCTCGGCGAGAGACTTTTTAATCTTTACAATTCATAAGATTTAACTGGCTACACCTTAAGCAGGCTTAAGAAATAAAAACTTAATCTTAGACGATATTATACCTCGAAAAATACCCGTTTTCATCTCATCAGCCCTGATTATTATATAAAATTTTTCAAAAGTGCATAGTTTTAATAAACTTACGGTTAATTTATTTAACTGTAAGTTAAATTTTTTATTGACTTTTCCGATTATTTATTTAATAAACTAATTACTTTAAGTGATTCTGTAAGACTTCCATTTAATATCTTCAGTATTACTTAAATTTCTGCCGGTAAAAATTATGCATCGAAAACCAGTAATTGAAAAACGAATTAAACGGGAAAAAGAACGCAGAACTGATGAAATCATACAGGCTGCCAGAAAAGTCATTCTCAAAAAAAATTTTGCCGGTGCCACAATGGACGACATTGCTGCTGAAGCGGGGATTACCAAACCGACAATTTACCAGTATTTCAGCACAAAGGATGAACTTTTTGTAAGCATGGTTGAGCCCCTCATCGAATCACTCGCGGTAAAACTCGAATTGATAAGAACAAACCTTGAAAGTAAAAATTACACCTCAGGCAAAGATATAGTAAGTGATGTTTTTAATGTGTATTACGGAACTTTTGAACAGGATCCGGATCTCTTCAGGTTATTCAACATCTTTCTTCAGGTTGGAATTGTTCAGAAGCTCAACAAAGATGCAGCCCGGACTATCAAAAAATGGGGAGGCAAATGCTTCACCGAAGGGAACAGCATTGTTAATTTTGCGATTACTCAAGGTTTCTTCAGGGAAGCGGAGATCCACCACACAACCGATTTTGTGTGGGGCTCTTTCTGGGGGATTGTACAGGTTGAACAGAATAAATGGGGGAGAGAGGGGATAAGCAGTTTTCTGAAGCCGGTTCTTCAATACACTGAAAATCTGCTCATTACCGCCCTCGTAATAAAATAAAAAAATTCATCAAGGGGGATCTTATGAATTACAATCTGAAGAAAGATGTATGGCAGCAGTATAAAGACAAGCTCTGCACAGCGGATGAGGCAGTTAAGTGTGTGAAATCGGGTGACTGGATTACATACGCATTTTTCAACGGCAAGCCTGTGGCATGTGATACTGCCCTTTCAAAGCGTAAAGGTGAACTGAAAAATGTGGATATTTACGGAGCAGTGACAATTCCGCCGATTCCTGCTGTTCTTACTAACGATCCGGAAGGGGAGACTTTCAGGTACGGCGACTTCCATTTTTCACTTCTCACAAGGATCATGAAAATGCAGTATCCGGACAGGGTTTCATATTGCCCGCTTCACTTCGGTGAAACTGACTGGCAATGCGAACACCTCCCGAGTCAGCATGATGAAATATTTAAATCACAGGGAAATATTGACTGGCAGCGTATACTCTCCAGCGGTGATTACCTTAATGATGACCCTTTTAAAACAGGTATTCGCCTGCAGGATGTTCACATAATGCGCGTTGCACCAATGGATGAAAACGGGTATTTCAACTTCGGTATCAGTAACGCGTGCATGCTGGGATGGTGCAGAGCACACAAGGTAATTGTTGAAGTTAATAAAAACATGCCTGTAGCACTTGGCGGGACAAGAGAATCGATACATGTATCCAATGTTGATTATATTGTTGAAGGTGATAACGAGCCTCTGTTTGAACTCCCTAATATTGAAGCAAGTGATGTTGAGAAAAAGATCGCGCAGCATGTATTCAACTATCTTCATGACGGATGCTGTATCCAGCTCGGTATAGGCGGTATGCCGAATACCCTGGGACACATGATCGCCCAGAGTGACCTGAAAAACCTCGGGGGCCACACCGAAATGCTTGTTGACGCTTTCATGGAAATGGAACTCGCAGGCAGGCTGAATAACTCTAAAAAAGAAACAGACAGATGGAAAACTGTTTATACTTTTGCGCTTGGCAGCAGAAAACTTTATGACTGGATACACAACAATCCGTCACTTGCCTCCTACAACGTGGGATATGCGAACAGTTTTGACGTAATCAAGTCTATTGATAATTTCATGTCAATAAACTCTGCCATAGAAGTGGATATCATGGGACAGATTAATGCGGAAAGTAACGGCTTTCAGCAGATCTCAGGAAACGGCGGAATGCTCGATTTCGTACTGGGCTCTTTCTGGTCAAAGGGGGGGAGGAGTTTCATCTGTCTTCCGTCAACATATACACTACCTGACGGGAAGATGATTTCACGCGTTGTCCCGTCATTCAAACCTGGAACAGCAGTTACAGTTCCGAGACAGACAGTACAGTTTGTAGCCACTGAGTACGGCTGCGTAAACCTCAAACTCTGCCCGCTCTGGATGAGGGCAGAGAAGCTTATTTCAATCGCTCACCCCGATTTCAGGGAGGAGCTCATCAAAGAAGCTGAGAAAAACAAAATCTGGACAAAGACCAACAAAATCGGGTAAAACCTCCATATAAGCTTACCATGGGGAGAGACGCGCATCAGTGCGTCTCTCCCTGTTTAAAAGTGCATTAAACTGTAATTTCCCGGCACTGATAACATCAAATTATTATTGACTTTTTAATTCATAGATTACGATTTTATTATATTAAACATAATCGATAATCGTAAATAAAACAAAAAAATTTAGCAAGCCGTTTATTTTAATGAATATTTAAGGGGGAAGCGGAACAATTATGAATTACCATAACGGAATCAACTATAACACCGGCGCAATTGATAACGATGTAAAAAAAGTTGTCGATGACACCATAAAATATGTGGGCAAGGGTATAATTCTCGGTGTAACACTGGCTCTCGGGAAGCCGGTAAAAATTCTTAACGAATTTTACAGAAGGGCCAAGGAGGACCCGGAATTAAGCCTCAGTATTATTACTGCTCTTTCACTTGAGAAACCTCAGGGAAAATCTGAACTTGAAGAGAGGTTCCTGAAAGATCTCAGGGAAAGAATTTTTGCGGGAGTACCTGATTTTGATTACATGAAAGATTTCAGGAAAGGAACCCTCCCCCCGAATGTTCAGCTTTATGAATTTTACTGTAAGCCCGGCAGCAACCTGAAAAATACACACTACCAGATGAACCATCTTTCAAATCACTACACCCATGTCCCGAGATGCGCCAGGACTATGAAATGCAATGTAGGCACAATGCTTGTGGCTTCTATAGAAATCGACGGGAAGCGAATGTACTCAGCAGCATGCAACCCGGATATCACGCTTGAGACACATGCCTTTATGATGCAGGACAGGGCTAATGGCAGAAAGAATGTTGTCATAGCTGAAGCCAATACCAATATGCCCTTTATGTATGGCGATGCTGTCATGTCTCCTGAGGATTTTGATATTGTTTTACATGGCGAAGAGTTCAATTACAACTTGTTCGCTCCTCCAAAGGATCCAGTTGCACCCACTGACCACATGATTGGTCTCAACGTAAGCCCGCTTATTAAAGACGGCGGCACAATACAGGTGGGGATTGGAGCGCTGGGTGATGCTATTGCAGCAGGTCTCATTATGCGGAACCAGCATAACAAAGAGTTTAATGAAATAATCGCAAAGTCCGGGCTCCTTGAAAAAAACAGGGAACTGATTAAAGAATGGGGAGGTACCGGAACTTTTGAGCAGGGGCTCTACGGAGCATCAGAAATGTTTATAGATCCATTCATGCAGATGTATAAAAATAATATTCTGAAAAGAAAAGTGTATGACAGCGCCCCCCTGATGAAACTGCTCAACAGCGGTAAAATATCCGAGAATAACATACCGGAAGATATTATCGAGACACTGATCAAAATGAAAGCCATACACTCAACTCTTGACCGGGAGGATTTTAATCACCTCCGTTACTTCGGAATAATCAAACAGAATCTGAAATTTAAAGATGGCAGAATTTTTAACGGGGATACATCTTATTCTGTTGAGCTGCATGATGAAAACAACCTGAAAGCAATAAGAAAAATCCTTGGCAACAGACTGCTGAATGGGCAGGTCCTCCTTGCGGCATTTTTTATCGGCCCGAAATCCTTTTACCAGACGCTCAATGATATGAGCGAAGAGGAGAGAAGCCTGTTCGGCATGGCTGGCGTGGGTAAGGTTAATCAGCTTTATGGAGATGAAGAACTGCGATCTATACAGAGAAAAGACGGACGCTTTGTTAATGCCGGAATGAAGGCTACTATTTTCGGTTCTGTTATCGCAGACCAGTTAGATGACGGCACAATTGTAAGCGGAATCGGCGGACAGTATAATTTCAATGCCATGGCGCACGCTCTCCCTGACGGAAGATTTATTCTGATGATTAAAAGCACAAAGGGTTCAGGTAAATCTCTCAGGTCAAATATTGTATTCAACTATGGAAGCTGTACAATTACAAAACACAGCAGGGATATTATTGTAACTGAATACGGTATTGCAGATATACGCGACATGCCTGAGCATATAGTTATTAAAAAAATGATTAATATTGCTGATTCACGGTTTCAGAAGGAGCTTCTTGAACAGGCGAAGAAAGCTGGAAAAGTTGAACCCGGATACCAGATACCTGAAGAGTACAGAAACAACTACCCGGGAAAAATCGCTGAGATTCTTAAACCTTACCAGGAGCAGGGTTACTTCAAGCCGTTCCCCTTCGGCACAGATCTCTCTGATGGTGATCTGATTCTGGGAAGCTCTCTTAAAGTAATGAAGTCACTTGGAGAGAATTCTCCGCTGAAGATGTTCTCCGGCCTGTTCCGTGAGTTTTTCAGACCTGTTCCGACATCAGCAGCGACTCACCTGGAGAGAATGGAGCTTGATAAACCTGCTACCTTCAAAGAAAAAATATACAGAAAGATGATAGTTTTTGCTTTAAGAAGTAATAACAAGCTGTAACAGTTAATTTTTATACATACACACAGCAAGGGATTGCAACCCCTTGCTGTGTGTATGCTGCATTTAATTCTTCAGTTTCTCCATCTCCCTGTTCCGCAATTCATTCCTCATCGGTTTTCCCACAGCGGTTAATGGCAGTTCATCGATAAACTCCACATACTTCGGTACCTTGTATGCTGAGAGCTTTTCACGGCAGTGATTAATCACCTTTTCCTCTGTAAGTTCTGCTCCGGGATTAAGAACAATAAATGCTTTTACAGATTCCCCCCTTTTGGCATCAGGCACACCGATTGCACATGTTCTGAACACCTGCGGCAGTTCATAGATCACCTCGTCAATCTCTCTGGGATATACATTGAAACCGCTTGAGAGGATCATATCCTTTTTCCTGTCCACAATAAAGAAAAACCCGTCCTCATCCATATAAGCGAGATCCCCTGTATAAAGCCAGCCGTTACGCAGTGCATTTGCTGTCTCTGCCTCATTCTTCCAGTATCCGGACATGATGTTAGGACCGCGAGCGATAAGTTCACCCGGCTCGCCAACCGGCATATCTTTTGTTCCAGTCTCTATATCAACAATGCGGATATCGATGTCAGGCCACGCGAGGCCGACGCTCCCCGGCTTTCTCTTCCCGAAGGGTGTGCATGTGAGCACATTGGAGGTTTCGGAGAGTCCGTACCCTTCAGTTATTGTGGCGCCGGACAACTCCTCAAATTTTTTCATTACTTCAACTGCAAGTGGTGATGAGCCGCAGATCATACCCTTTATTGATTTTATCTTTGATGAGGGTGTAGCGGGATGCTGATTCAGCCCGAATATCATTGCGGGTACTGCTGAGTAGTAGTTCGGCTCATGCTGATTTATGGCATTAAGTATATTGTCAACAGTTGGTTCAGTTACAAGGATTGAACATCCGCCAGCAACCTTGTTTATGTTTATGTTGGTGTTGAATCCATATATATGATATAGCGGCATACAGCAGAGCGTTTTGAGATAAGGTTCGGACTCATAGCTTCCTTTAAACCACTCATGATCCTGGAAAGCCTGTGAAAGCACATTCATATTGCTCAGCATACACCCCTTTGATACGCCCGTAGTGCCGCCGGTATACTGAAGCATGGCGAGATCTTTCGATGACACCTGCACATCCGGCTCAGTGTCTGGTGCCGCAGCAATTATATCTTCATATTTCAGAACATCGTCTGAGAAAGAGAAGCTCTCATCCCCCTTTGAACGGAATACAATGACTTTTTTAAGAGCGGCTTTCTTTTCATTCAGAACTTCAAATGGTTTTGCCGCAATCCCTGCCCAGGCAATAACAGCTGAGGTTCCGCTGTCACTGAACTGATGGGTAATCTCTCGCACTGTTGCCATTGGATTAGTCGGCACAACTACCGCTCCAAGTTTATAACATGCCTCCAGTGCAATGACATACTCCGGAAAATTCGGTGACATCAGCGCCACCCTGTCCCCCTTTTTAATACCAAGCGTTGTAATTGCATTTGCAAGTTTACGGGCAGCGGAATTTGCTTCTGAGTATTTAATCTCCTGACCGCCAAAAATCAGGTAAGGCCTCCCGGGATTTTTTTCGGCATTTCTGTTGAACATTTCCTTGAGCGGAATTTCAGGATAATTAAGTGATGAGGATACCCCTTTGTCATACCATTTGAGCCAAAGTCTTTCCATAATACTCCCCCGTTTTTTTATTTTGTGGAATATTATAGCTTTTAATTTTTATATTTCAACAATTAATTAGACATAAATCTGTTAATTTGCCGGATTTAACTCTACTTTATTGCCAGGTATCGAAACATTCAGCAAGGGGTAGCAACCCCTTGCTGAATAATAAAAATATTACTCATAAAGCCAGCAGGATACTTTGTGCCCCGGTGCAATTTCCTTTAACGGGGGGTACTCCTCCCTGCATCTCGGCATGGCATTGGGGCACCGTGGATTGAAGTGGCACCCCTGCGGCGGATTTATCGGAGAAGGGACATCTCCCACAACGATTTTCTTCTCCCTTTTATTCCTCGGATTAATGTCAGGAAAAGCCTCAAAGAGAGCTTTTGTGTAGGGATGGAGTCTGTTGCCGATGAGATCAGCTTTTGAAGCCTCCTCAACGATACGCCCCAGGTACATCACGATTATCCTGTCGGAGATCAGCTCCACCACCGCAAGATCGTGCGCGATGAAAACATAAGTGAAACCGTACTTCTGTTGAAGATCCATAAGAAGGTTCAGTATCTGCGCCTGCACTGATACATCGAGGGCTGACACAGCCTCGTCGCATACAATGAATTCAGGACGGAGTGAGAGAGCCCGGGCTATGCCGATCCTCTGCCTCTGTCCGCCGGAGAACTGGTGCGGGTAGCGGTTTTTATATCTCCTGTCAAGTCCCACAACATCAAGGAGTGTATCAACCCTTTCATCAAGATTGAACTCTTTATCCAGTCCATTTACTCTCATAGGCTGTGTCAGCAGATAGGAGATCTTTTTACGCGGATTAAGGGAGGAGAATGGATCCTGAAAAATCATCTGCATCCTTCTCCTGTAGGCCTTCATCTCCCTGTCAGAAAGACTGCTTATATCTTTCCCTTCAAAGATTACTTCACCCCCGGTCTTGCGTTGAAGGTTCAGCAGAGTTTTGCCGAGAGTCGATTTACCGCACCCCGACTCACCAACTATACCCAGGGTTTCACCTTTATATACATCGAAGGATACTCCGTCAACAGCCTTCAGTATATGATGGCCGCTGCTTCTCATACCCTCTTTCTTTATTTCAAAATGCTTTTTAAGATTTTTTACTTCTAATATCTTTTCCATTATCAGACCTTCAGTCGTATTCAGATGAATTTTATATCACCGGCAAAGTGGCACCACACGGAATGGCCGTTACCGGCCTCCTTCACATCAGGGAACTTCTCTCTGCATAGAGGCTCGGCATATCTGCACCTGCTTTCAAAGGGGCAGCCTGAACCGATCTCGAGCAGATTGGGAACATTCCCTTCAATTGCTTCGAGTCTCCCGGCGTGCCTGTACTTTTCATTGGAAGGCATTGAGTTCAGAAGGCCCACAGTATAGGGATGCATCGGATTTTCGAATATATCGTAAACATCCCCTGCCTCGACCTTTCTTCCCGCGTACATAACAGCAACGCGGTTAGCCATCTCAGCCACAACCCCCATATCGTGTGTTATAAGGAGGAGAGACATCTGTATCGATTTCTGCAGTTCACGCATGAGGTCCAGTATCTGCGCCTGGATCGTTACATCAAGGGCAGTTGTAGGCTCATCCGCAATCATTAAACCGGGATTAGGCGATGACAGAGCCATGGCGATCATCACCCTCTGCCGCATTCCGCCGGAAAGCTGGTGCGGATAGTCCCTTACCCTCTTTTCAGGAGCCGGAATTTTAACCATGTCCAGCATTTCTACAGCTTTTGCGAGAGCTCCCTTTTTATCCATGTTGTAATGAGTTATAAAAACTTCGGCAATCTGTTCCCCGATCCTGAATACAGGATTCAATGAAGTCATGGGTTCCTGAAAGATCATTGAGATCCTGTCACCCCGAATCTCCTGCATCTCTTTCTCCGTGAGTCTTAGCAGGTCTTTACCGTCCAGGAGTATTTCACCCGATTCGATCTTTCCCGGAGGGGAAGGAACAAGCCTCATTATTGCGGATGCAGTGACCGATTTGCCGCACCCGGATTCACCCACAAGCGCAAGAGTCTCGCCTTTGTTAATCCACAGGTCCAGTTCACGTACTGCGGGAACAACACCTTTTTGTGTATAGAATGAGACATTAAGCCCTTTTATATCAAGGAACCTGTTATTATCCATAGTAACCCTCCTAATCCTTAAGCCTCGGATCAAGGACATCCCTGATCCCGTCACCCAGGAGGTTAAACCCGAGAACAACCAGAACTATTGCTATACCGGGGAATGTTACGATCCACCATGCATTGGAGACAAACTCACGGGCTGATGCAATCATAAGGCCCCACTCCGGTGTGGGGGGCTGCGCGCCGAGTCCCAGGAAGGAGAGTGCTGCTGATTCAATTATTGCGCTCCCCACGCCAAGGGTTGCCTGCACAATTATGGGAGCAAGACAGTTCGGAAGGATTGACATGAACATAAGTTCCATGTTCCCCACACCGAGAGACCTCTCCGCTTCAACGTATTCAGCTTCTTTCTCGGCAAGAACAGAAGCCCTCATAATCCTTGTGTACTGCGGGAGACGGGCAATACCGATGGCAATCATGGCGTTAAGTAGAGTTGGGCCCAGAAGCGCCACAATAACAATGGTAAGGAGAATATACGGGAATGCCAGCATGATGTCAATTACCCTCATGGATATTCTGTCAAACCACCCGCCGTAGAAGCCGGAGATGAGCCCGATGAGAGATCCGAACACAAGGGATATTGATACGGCAAAAAAACCTATAACAAGCGATATGCGGGAACCGTAGATAATACGTGAAAGGATGTCCCTGCCGAAATCATCTGTCCCCAGGATGTAGGGCCAGGAGAAGTAAGTCATTTTTCTCAGATCAATATTCTGAAGATAGGGATCAAAGGGCGCAACAACAGGCGCGAATACAGCAAGAAATACAAAAAATATGATTATGTAAAGTCCGAACATGGCGGACCTGTTTTTCTTAAGGAGAAGCCAGTTCTCATACCAGATCGATTCAGCAGCGTTGTTCTCTGCATCATTACCGGCTTTAAATATCTTAATAGGATTCATTATGTGCTACCTTCGGAATTATTCTGTTCTAATTTTGGGATTGATTACTGAATAGAGTAGATCAACAAAGAGATTTATAATGACAAAACATGTTGATATCACTATTATTCCACCCTGCACTGCCGGAAAATCCCTTGATTCAATTGCATGATAGAGCCACTTACCTATCCCGGGCCAGGCAAAAATTGTTTCAGTAAGTATTGCTCCTGCCAGAAGCATCCCGAACTGGAGGCCTATTACAGTAATTACAGGGAGGAGAGCGTTACGCAGCGCGTACTTGAATACCACCTTCCTCTCGGACATACCTGTGGCACGTGCTGTCTTGATGTAGTCCTGTTTCAGCACCTCAAGCATTGAGCTCCTTGTTATACGGGCAATAATCGCAAGCGGTATAGTGGCCAGCGTTACAGCAGGAAGAATCAGATGAGTCAGAGCTGATCCTAAAACTTTAGGGTCTCCTGTTTTAAAAATGTGTATTATCCCGTCAAGTATGTAGAAATTTGTAATAGGGGTAAAATAATACCTTATATCCATTCTTCCCCCCGTGGGGAGGAGGTTCAGATTAACTGAAAATATTATTATAAGCACAAGCCCGAGCCAGAATACCGGCATCGAAACTCCGAACAGTGCCCCGAACATTGAGGCATAGTCCCAGAAGGAGTACCTCTTTGTGGCTGAAATAACTCCAACAAATATTCCCAAAACTGATGCAAGGATCATTGAAAAAATAGCCAGTTCGATTGTGGCAGGGAAACGGGCTTTTATCTCATCTATAACGTTCTGTCCTGTTTTGATCGATTTGCCGAAATCAAGCTGAACAACTTTTTTCAGGTATATGACATACTGAATATGCATAGGCTTGTCAAGGCCCAGTTCAGCATTCATCTTTTCAACAGCCTCTTTGTTTGCCCTTTCACCGAGAATTACCCTTGCAGGTTCGCCGGGAGAGAGCGCAAGCATGAAGAAGACAAGGGTGATCACTCCGAAAAGTGTTGGTATAAGGAGCCCGAGCCTTTTTAAAATAAATCTGTACATATTAAAACTCCGTAAGACTTTGTTTTGCTTTAAAATAATGAAATATTATTTAATTCCCTGTCATTTCGAAGAAGCGGCAGCGACTGAGAAATCTCAATTACAGAATCAGTTTAAGAACAGAATTCACTGCAATTATTAAATTATGCAATTGAGATTTCTCACCCGAAAAATTGAATAGGGTTCGAAATGACATGTTGTAAACCATATTGTTTGCTGTTTAAACTATGTTTCTTAAAACAGCATCATCCCCGCTTTCGCGGGGATGATTACTAAATCAGTCCGGACTATTTCTGAATCCAGACATCCCTGAATTCACGTTTTGACATTGGAGAAAGTTTGAAATCCATAACTGTTTTCTTCATAGGCTCAACAACAACAGAGTGAGCTAAGGGCACCCATGGAGCCTCTTCATGGAATATAACCTGTGCTTCTTTATAAAGCTTTATTCTCTTATCTTTATCAACAGTTTCTTTCGCCTGTGTTATGAGAGAGTTGAACTTCTCGTTTTTCCAGAACGCATAGTTCTGAGCAGGCTTGATTGTCGACTGTATTGAAAGAAGAACATAAAGGAAGTTGTCAGGATCTCCATTGTCACCTGTCCATCCTATAAGACACATGTCATGCTGGAGGTTATCCAGTTTATCAAGATATGTACCCCACTCATAAGAAACGATGTTAGCCTTAATGCCGACCTCTTTGAGCTGTGACTGCATAATCTCAGCAACTTTCTTCGCATTCGGATTATACGGCCTTGATACCGGCATTGCCCAGAGAGTAGTTTCAAAACCGTTTTCAAGTCCCGCTTTCTTCAGAAGTTCTTTGGCAAGTTTAGGATCGTATTTGTATTCCTGAACCGCATCATTATATGACCACATTGTAGGAGGGAGGGGGTTCTTTGCAGGCACACCGAGATTCCCGTAAACAGCCTTGATTATATCAGCTTTGTTTATTGCATGGTTAACAGCCTGACGTACAAGCTTATTGTCAAAGGGTTTTCTTGACTGGTTCATTGCCATGTAACCAACATTAAGGCCCGGTTGTTCAACTATCTTAAGTTTTGAATCAGCTTTTATATTCTCAATATCTTCGGGTGAAGGGAAGTCTATAATATCAACTTCACCTTTTTTGAGTGCAAGATAACGTGCTGTAGGCTCAGGTATTACTTTCAGGATCAGCCTGTCGATATAAGCTTTTCTCCCCCAGTAATTATCGTTTCTTTCAAGTATTATTGAATCATCCTTGATCCACTGGACAAACTTGAAAGGGCCTGTACCGCATGCTGTACTTTTAAAATTTTCCTTCTCCTTTTCAGCAGCTGTTGGAGATACAATTGCAGCAAACTGCATTGCAAGATTCGCGAGGAATGGAGCTTCTTTTTTCTTCAGTAAGATCTTAACCTTGTAATCATCCACTTTAACAACATCTTTAATGATATCATCCATACCCATTGCGCTCCAGTATTTCCATGGACCGTATTTATATGCAGGGTGATCTTTCTTAAACTGACGCGCCAATGAATAGACAACAGCGTCCGCATTAAAGTCTGTGCCGTCATGGAACTTAACGCCTTTTCTGAGATAGAATGTAAATTCAAGACCGCTTGCTGCAACATCCCATTTTTCAGCGAGTCCCGGTTCAATATCTGTTGTGCCGTTTATAAAAGACACAAGATTGTCATAGACATTGTCCGCGATATAGAACGATTCCCCGTCAGTTTCCCTTGCAGGGTCAAGACCGCTGGCATCACCTGAACGGCCGAACACCAGTACACCGCCTGCCTTATCGCCGCTCTTACCGCATGATGTTAAAGAAAAGACCATGAGTGAAGCAAGAAGCAGAACAAGCAATAGACTTATCCTTTTCATACACAACTCCTGAATTAATTTTAATTTTTTTTTGTACGTGCTGATAAAAAAAACTATACTGCTTTCCGGGAAATCAGTATTAGAGGCAAACATTACAGAAAAGCGCCCCATACTCCCACGGGTATCCGGAAAAATCTCTATTATTCCGGAATGCCTGCCACAAAATGCTCTTTATATCAGCATATACATTATTAAACTTATAATTCATGCAGAAAACAATTATAATCAAGCTTTTTTTAAACAAAACCCTTTCGCAGCTTTTGTTTAAAAAAATTCAGCAGCAGTATCAATACAACAGTGAAATTACTTTTTTTCCTTTTTTTCTTTTTTTAATTGCCATATTATAGATATTGGAAGGATTATACAGGTACAATTTAATCCTTTACACTATCCATATCCGGGTAGTCATAATTAAATATCCTGAAACGCTGCTGGGAGATATCCAGACAACATGCCCTCAGTAAAAAACCCGGACGTAGCGCTTAACAGGCGTTAGCGGGATTTCTGCGATCGGGAGTTTTTTTGTGACACTTTAATTACTACGCAGAACAGTGCTGTCAGGGGGGTTTCTTATGGACGACTTTCTGATTTTCGATGGAATATCAAAAAGTTTCAGCAATCATAAAGTTCTCGATAATGTTTCCCTGACTGTAAAGAAAGGTGAGATATTCTCACTACTGGGCCCCAGCGGCTGCGGCAAAACAACCCTGCTCCGGATATGCGCGGGGCTGGAAGAGCCGGATTCAGGAAGAATAATTCTGAACGGCGAGGACATAACAGATCTTAGCCCCAATAAACGCCAGGTTAACACAGTGTTTCAGAACTACGCACTGTTCCCCAACCTTTCCGTTTTTGATAATATCGCATTCGGCCTGAGAATCTCCGGCATGAAAGAAAGCGGGATAAAGGATGAAGTCTATAAATACCTTGAAATGATCCAGCTTACGGATCACGCGAGAAAAAAACCTGATAAACTGAGCGGAGGGCAGAAGCAGCGGGTAGCTATAGCCAGGGCACTTATTAACAAACCGAAAATACTCCTCCTCGACGAACCTCTTGCAGCACTTGACCTTAAACTGAGGCAGAGGATGCTTGTTGACCTTGATAATATTCATGACGAAGTGGGGATTACATTTCTCTATGTTACCCACGACCAGAGCGAGGCCATGAGCTTAAGCGACAACATCGCTGTGCTTAACGAAGGCCTTGTGGAGCAGGTGGGCACCCCGACCCAGATTTACGAAGCTCCCCGCACAAGCTTTGTGGCTGCGTTTATCGGAGACACCAACTTCTTCGAAGGTGATGTTATTGAAGTTAATGAGCCGTACAGTACACTGCACATTGAAGATTTCACTGATGTACTGGTATATAATGACAAGAAGATAAGAAAAGGGGACAGGGTATATCTATCAATCCGTCCTGAAAAATTTACCGTTACTCTTCAGAAGCCGCAGCTTCCGGAAAGCTACAATATTGTAAAAGGGAAAGTTGAGGAGATTATCTATCTCGGTTATCACACGAAATACTGGGTAAGGGTTAATGAATACCTGATTGAGACAAAGCGCCTTCATGACAGGTATATGCTTGATGAGAAGATGATCACATGGGGTGACGAGGTATGGCTCTCATGGCACGCCGATTACTGCTACATGCTTGAACAGTACAACATGGAGGACGAGGCACTCCTCACTCTCCCTGATGAAGAGATTATGGCTGAAATTGAAAGTGAATCAGGGGAGGATGAATAGTGTCTCTCCAGGGTCTTAAGAAAAGAAAAAGTGAAGTACTAATCTCTGTCTCCCCGATGGGATGGCTCTTTATATTTTTTGTCATACCGACATTTCTTGTCATAGCAATGGCATTCAGGAGTGCGGATCCCTACGGCGGAATCGGAGAGCAGTGGACTCTCAATACGTTAAAAGATCTGCGAAACCCGAACTATCCTCTGATAATCTGGCGCACAGTGTGGCTCAGCATAATATCAACCGCGATATGCATTCTTACCGCCATACCTGCAGCCTACTACATTTCACGAATTAAAAAGAAATATCAGGATATAATTCTGCTCTTTATAATTGTTCCCTTCTGGATTAATTTTCTCATCAGAATTTTCGCGTGGAAAGTTTTTCTCCACCCTGAGGGGATGTTTAAGCAGCTATTGGTTACACTGCACATATCCGGCCCGGACTCTCTCCTGCTGTACAGGCCGGAAGCTGTTCTTGTGGTAATTGTTTATTCCTATCTCCCTTTTGCGCTGCTTCCGATATACGCCTCCGCTGAAAAATTTGATTTCCACCTCATGGAGGCGGCTTACGATCTCGGGGCAGGGAGACTTCAGGCATTCATACGGGTTTTTATACCCGGAATCAGACAGGGACTCCTTACAGCAATAATTGTGGTATTCATACCGGCGCTGGGTTCTTATGTAATCCCTGATATTGTGGGGGGACCATCTGCCGAAATGATCGGGAACAAAATCGCCCAGAGAACTTTCATAGACAGGAACCTCCCTCATGCAAGCGCCCTGTCTGCGATCCTTGCTTTTGCAGTTATCATACCTTCAGCTCTTGCTCTCACAAGACGTTTTTTCAAAGAAAAAAATTCAGGGTCACTGGGGATATAACCATGAAGAGAAGCCGGTTCCCCTTTTACATGACAATCGCAATTCTTGTTTTTTTCTATCTCCCCATAGTTATTGTTTTTACACAGTCATTTAACGCGTCCCGGTTCGGGGGGACGTGGAAAGGATTCACATTCGACTGGTATTTCAAACTGTTTTCTGATAAAAATATCTGGCATGCTTTTTCAAACACCCTTATCATAGCTTTCAGTTCAACAGCTGTATCTGTGGTGCTGGGTACTCTTTCAGCTTTCGCCCTTTACAAGTATAAAACAAAACTTCAGATAACACACAATATACTGGTTTACCTCCCGCTCGTTATGCCGGATATACTTATGGGTATAAGTTTACTTCTCTTTTTTGTTTCGCTGAAACTGGAACTGGGGCTCTTTACTATACTCCTGGCGCACATCACTTTCAGTATCAGCTATGTGGCAATGGTGGTGCTTGGGAGATTTCAGGATTTCGATTATTCCATATTTGAGGCTGCACTTGATCTGGGCGCCACATGGTGGACAGCGGTCAAAAAAATCATGATCCCTTATCTCATGCCGGGTATTGCAGCCGGGGGGCTTCTTGCTTTTACTCTCTCCCTTGACGATTTTGTAATTACATTCTTTGTATCAGGGCCGGACTCCACCACTCTCCCGCTATATATATACAGCATGATGAGGCATGGTTCACCATCGGTAATCAACGCGCTCTCTGTAATTATGGTATTATTTACTTTCGTAGTAGTCTTTATAAGTAAAAAACTTCTGGAGGTTAAGGAATGAAAAAAGTTCTCCTTGCCGCAGCTGCTGCGGCGCTCTCTCTTCTTATTATCTCATGCGGTTCAAAAAAGAATGAACTTCATGTTTACAACTGGGCTGATTACATGAACCCTGCTGTTATTGAAAAATTCGAGAAAGAATACAACTGTAAGGTTGTAATGAATTATTTTGATTCTAATGAAGCGTTATATGCAAAACTTAAAGCAGGCGCTTCCGGGTACGATATTCTCTTCCCCACAAGCTACATGTCAAAGCTGATGTTTGAGCAGAAAATGATTCAGCCTATAGATCATTCCAAACTGAAAAATCTGAAGAATATAGATACAAAATTTATACAGAAAGGTCTCGACCCTGAAATGAAATACAGCGTCCCCTACATGATGACATTCACCGGTATTGCATATAACACAAAGAAGGTGAAAAACTTCAGGGCATCATGGTCCATGTTTGACAGAGCCGATCTCGCGGGGAGAATGACGCTGCTGAACGACCTCCGTGAAGTAATAGGCGCTGCCCTGAAATTCAATGGATATGAATACAACTCCATTGACGATAAAGAGCTTGAAACGGCAATGAACACAGTAATCAAGTGGAAGAAAAATATTGCAAAATTTGACGTTGACGAAGCAAAGAGAGGATTATCTTCAGGAGAATTCTTTCTTATACAGGTTTATAACGGCGATGCTCTCCAGCTAATCAGTGAAAATCCTGATCTTGCCTTTGCAACCCCGGCAGAAGGGACAACTCTGAGCCAGGATGATTTTGTTATACCTGTTACAGCCAAAAATACTGATCTTGCATATAAGTTTATCGACTTCATGCTGAATCCGGAAAACTCAAAGACTAATATGGAGTTCGTATACTATCTTTCACCTAACATCCCGGCCCAGAAACTCATGAGTGAAGAATTTCTGACAGACCCGGCAATAAATCCGCCGAAAGCTGTGCTTGATAAAAGCGATTTTCTGAAAGACCTGGGTGAAAATAATTCAAAATATTCTGTTACCTGGGATAAAATTAAATCCTCCAATTAATAAGCACTAATGCTCCGGCTTTTCTGCTCTTAACGCCGGAGCAAATATGTTTATGAATAAAGGCGGACAGACCGGAATTATTTTCCTGATTCAATACCGCACCAGTCTTTTAATTCAATCCATAAATAAACCGGAGTATTGAGATGAACCAGATCCTCCTCTTCCCTGAAGATTATATTTCAGACAGCAGGGTTATTCTCAGGGAGAGGCGCTTTCAGCACCTCCTTTCAATTATAAAAATAAAAACCGGGGACAGGCTTAAAGCCGGAATTATAAACGGCATGCGCGGCGAAGCAGTTGTTGCTGAAAAAGGGAGCGATTATGCCATACTTGAAACATCTCTAACTGACCCTCCACCTGCGTCGCTGCCTCTGACTCTTGTTATTGCCATGCCGCGTCCCAAAAGTCTTCGTAAAGCTGTTCACTATGCCACAGCAATGGGTGTAAAAAAAATCTTTATCATACGCACATGGAAAGTTGAGAAGAGCTACTTCGATTCACCTGCTCTTGAGGAAGGCGCACTGAAGATGGAGATGATTCTGGCTCTTGAACAGGCTCGCGATACAATACTACCTGAAATCCAGGTTAAAAAGCTTTTCAGGCCCTTTGTGGAGGATGAACTCCCTTTAATCTCTGATGGAACATTAAAACTGACTGCACACCCCTCAGCGGAGAGTGAATGCCCGCGGTATGTCAGAAGCCCTGTCACACTTGTGCTCGGTCCGGAGGGGGGACTTATCGATTATGAAGTGGAGCTGCTCGAAGAGATCGGTTTCTCCACAGTTCATATGGGGGAGAGAATTCTCCGCGTTGAGAATGCTGTCCCAGCCCTTATTGGAAGGCTTTATTGATATTCATCCCCCTGTCTGCCGCAAAAAAATATATAAAACTTATTATAATAAACTTAAATATCATTCTTGACAAATAATCAAATCATGGAATCAATTCTATCTTAATTTTATTATAGCATTTTACGATTGAATTATAACATTAAATTGTCATTTTGAAGAAGCGTAAGCAACTGAGACGACCGTAGTAGAGCTGTGAGCTAATCTATCTTTTAAAAATAATTTTTTAGATTTCTCACATGCGTTCGAAATGACATTGCCCTAATCATTTCGTAAATCGCTATAGCTGTATTAATTGCAGCGTTAAAAAAACTCATTATTCATATATTCACAAAAACTTTTTTTTAAAATTAGCAGGCATTCCACAGTGTCAGTAATGCCGGAGGGGTTATATGATCCCGAACATATGCTGACCAGCCTGAATCAAAAACTCTGACGAGGTGGTCAATGACATTTTCAATAGTACTGCTTTCAATCTTCTTCGCAGTGATGATAGGCATCGGCGTATGGGGCATGAAAAAGACAGTATCACTTAATGATTTTTTCCTGGGGGGGAGATCAATCGGCCCCTGGGTATCTGCCCTTGCCTACGGGACAACATATTTTTCCGCTGTTGCATTTATCGGCTTTGCCGGTAAATTAGGCTGGGTCTTCGGCCTGCATACAATGTGGATTGTGGCTGGCAACGCCCTCTTCGGCGCTTTTGCCGCATGGATGGTGCTGGGACGCAGAACAAGGATTATGACACAGAACCTTGATGTTATGACAATGCCGGAGTTCCTCCAGGAGAGATACCAGGGCAAATACACGAAGATGTTTTCCGCAGTTGTAATTTTCGTCTTTCTCCTCCCTTATTCAGCATCTGTCTTCAAAGGGCTGGGGCATTTATTTGAAGCAAACTTCCATATATCCTATGATGTGGCGCTCCTTATTATGATAGGTATAACAGGTATATATCTTGTGTTAGGTGGATACTTCGCGATTACACTCATTGATTTTATCCAGGGGCTTATTATGATAATAGGTTCTCTTGCCATGGTATCTGTATTTGTATCAAAGGGTGGCGGGATTACTGAAATTATCGGGAATATAACAGAGGGGTATAACCAGCATATGCCTGCTGATAAACGTCCGCCTATGCTTCTGCTTGCGGGGCTTGTTTTTATGACATCCTTCGGAACATGGGGGCTCCCGCAGATGGTGCAGAAATTTTATGCCGTGAAAAACGAGAAGGTTATACCGAAGGCTGCTGTTGCCACATTTTTCTTTGCCCTCGTTATCGGATTCGCAGCATATTTTACAGGTACAACATCCCATGTTTTCATGGATAAACTCCCTTTAGTTAACGGCACGCCCGCTTTTGACAGGATTGTACCTCAGCTGCTTACGGGTTATCTGCCGCAGGGGCTAATGGCGCTTATTCTTCTCCTTGTGCTCTCCGCTTCGATGTCAACACTGTCATCACTTGTGCTTGTGTCATCATCATCAATCGCGGTTGACCTCTACAAGGGGCATGTGAACACAGAGGTTTCCACAGAAAATTCTGTTGCAATGATGCGATTTCTCAGCGCGCTCTTTATAATAATATCTTTCTTCATCGCGCGTTACGAGTTTGCAATAATCATAACGCTGATGTCACTTTCATGGGGAGCTGTTGCCGGAACATTCATGGCCGCTTATCTCTACGGACTATACTGGAAAAGAGCGACACTTACAGGTGCAGCTTGCGGTATGGTAACAGGGCTTGTAACTTCCATTACGTTGTTCTATGTTCTGGGGCCTGCAAATTCACCAATAGCTTCATCGATTGCCATGATTATTCCATTCTTTATTATTCCGGCTGTAAGCTTTTTTACAAACCCCCCTGAAAAGGAACTGATTGATCAGGCTTTCAAAGGAATATGAAACAATTTCACTGTTAAAAGGCGCCGGAAGGTGCCTTTTAACTTCCAGTTTTTTCTTGCTTTTTATCCCGCATTAATTATTATTCATTAACATGAAATTCAGGGCAATATTCATATCACTGTTCATCACTATACTGACATCATCTTTTTCTCAGACAAGAGATGTGGTAAGAGTGGCTTGCTTTTCATATCCTCCGAACCTGATTACTGACAGACTTGGAGCAGGCCCCGGCAGACCGAAGGGGGCAATTGTCCAGGTCTGGGAAAATTATATCGCGCCTGAGGCGGGAATAAAAATCGAGTGGATCGGTCCATACCCCTTCACACGGGCAATGGCAATGCTTGAATCTGGCGAAGCTGACGCTATACAGCACTTGTCAAGAACACCTGATCGCACAGCCCGGTTTATATTTTCAGATAAACCCGTTATGTGGGGTAGGCAGGGGATACTTGTACTTAAATCTGAAAAGGCCCGGGAGCTCAGTAAACCGGAGGGACCCGGCAATAGAAAAATAGCAATGATTGGAGACGGATACCTGGCTCCTTTCCTGCTGCATAATAAAAAAAATCTGAATATTATCGAAGTCTTCGGTGAAGATGCCGGTCAGAAGATTGTAAGGATGCTTCTTTCAGGGAGAATCTGGGGCGCTTACTTTACCTTCCCGGACGTACTTCTTTACTACGCGGCTCTGGAACGGAGACTCGATGACGTGAAAGTTATTTCATTCCCGGGTTCGGACAGCGATGAGGTCACTTACGCGGCAATGTCTAAAAAGCTCGACCCCGCTATTACACGGAGAATTAACTCCGCAATCACGAAAGTCTCCGGCACATATAATTACCCAGGCATGACCAGAAAAATTTTTAATGAGATAAACCGCTGACATTATTTTAAAAATACCTGAGCAGCCTGAATATGAGCACCATTCCAAGCACGAGGATAATTATATTTATTATAATAAAAAAAATATATCCTGCCATAAAATAGAATTTTCGTTTATCAGTAATTCTTTTCAATGGCATATTTATTCACGTCCCTTCCCTATCAGTTTTTTAATAAAAATTTCTTCACGTTCAATCTCCTCCAGCCTGTCCGAGATGTATTTTCTGGTCTCTTCATGAGCCGGAATAAATATTTTTTCCAGAGCATTTACCCTTCGCTGGACTTTTTTAAGCTCAATAGAGAGAAGAAAAACTTTTTTTGCGAGTGAAGCATAATCTGTTATTAGTTTCAGCAACGAAGGAGTGCCGAGCTTAATCATATCATAAGACGCCCCTGTGCCGAGTAGAGATGCGGACATTTCCGGAGGGGCGGACTCTATCATGTTATGCGGAATTGATATCCCCATGAGCCTTGTCCATTCCACTGATATATTATATTCCGGTTTCTCCGACATTGCTTTTACAGCAAGAGTCTCAGCACCTGAATCAACAGCTGCGGATTTATACCTGCCATAGAGTTCATCCAGCGACTGTTTGAACTCATCTTCAATCACCCTGATATTCTTAACAGTTTTCACGATCTCAAGAACAAGTATCTCTCTCTTCTGGTTGAGAAGGTCAAAGCCTTCGTATGCAAATTCGAGATCCGACTTAACTTTTCTCAGATTGGATTTTGTCGGTGCAACGTCTATCCTCTGCATTACTTCTCTCCGCTTTTATCAGGGATATAATACCGCTGTATATCATCGCGGGAAATCCTGTATAGCTCCTCTTCCGGAAGGAACGAAAGCATCTTCCATCCTATTGAAAGCGTAGTTTCAATGTCACGATTTTCGTCATATCCCTGGCTCAGATACTCATCTTCAAAAGCCCGGCCAAAATGGAGATAAAGCTTATCGATTTTCGACAGTTCCTCTTCACCTACAATTGCAGCAAGGGATCTTATCCTTTTAACTTTCGCATAACAGGCAAACAACTGAGCCGCAAGCCCGGCATGATCTTTACGCGTTCTCCCTTCACCTATTCCGTCCTTCATCAGACGGGAGAGAGAGGGGAGTCCGGCAATAGGGGGATATATCCCGCGATTAAACAGCTCCCTTTCGAGAACTATCTGGCCTTCAGTTATATAGCCTGTAAGATCCGGAACAGGATGCGATATATCATCACTTGGCATTGTGAGGATCGGTATCTGCGTAATTGATCCCCTTCTCCCCCTGATTCTTCCGGATCTTTCATATATTGAAGCAAGGTCGCTGTACAGATAACCGGGATATCCTTTCCGGGATGGTATTTCTCCACGGGAGCTTGAAAGTTCGCGAAGTGATTCACAATAGTTTGTCATGTCTGTCAGTATAACAAGAACATGCATTTCGAGATCGTATGCAAGATATTCAGCCAGTGTAAGCGCGGCACGTGGAGTTATAATTCTCTCTATTGACGGAGAGTTTGCAAGACTCAGAAAAATTGCCGAGTTATCAAGAACTCCGCTCTCCTCAAGTGAATTGATAAAAAACCATGCAACGTCAAACTTCACACCCATTGCTGCAAAAACAACAGTGAACTCCTCTTCAGATGTCAGAATTTTTGCCTGCCTGGCAATCTGCGCAGCTATTCTGTTATGCGGCATACCGCTTCCGGAAAACACGGGGAGCTTCTGTCCCCGGATAAGGGTATTCATTCCGTCAATGGCAGATATGCCTGTCTGAATAAAGTCACGGGGATACTCCCTGCTGTAGGGATTGATCGGAAGCCCGTTTATATCACGCATAACCTCAGAAACCACCTGCGGTGCGCCGTCAATAGGCCGCCCGAGCCCGTCGAAAATTCTCCCTAACATATCTCTGTGAACCGGTATCTCCAGTGTTTTCCCGAGAAATACTGTTCGCATATTCCTCTGAGAAAGTCCGGTAGTCCCTTCAAAAACCTGCACCACAGCTTTATCTTCATCCACTTCAAGGGTCTGGCCGATCCGAATCTCACCTGAAGGCGTTCTGATTTCAACAAGCTCACCATAGCCTACACCCTTCACCCCCTCCACAATAATCAGAGGGCCCGTGATACCTGCAACATTCATGTACTCACGCTCAGACACCGGAAGCACCATCCTTAGCTTTTCTCAGTAATTCATACATCCCTGACACGAGTTTCTCTTCAAACTGGTCTATCATTTCATTCTCATCATTCCCGATTTCTGATTTGAGCCTTGCCAGTTCCGGAATACCGGGCATTTCAAGGATATCCTTAAGATCAACACCACTACTGATAAGCTTGTTCCCCTCATGGAAAAATTTCGTCATCAATTTTAATAGTTTCATCTGCTTCAAAGGCGTGCTGTACATATCCTTTGGATCAAAGGCATTCTGCTGAAGAAAACCGTTTTTTATCAGTTCCGCACACTGCAGAAGGAATCTCTGTTCAACAGGAAGAGCATCAGGCCCCACAAGTTTAACTATCTGCTGAAGCCTGTTCTCTTCGAGGAGAATATTCAGCGCCGCAGACCGTATCTCATGCCAGGCGCTGTCCACTGCTATCCACCAGCCCTTTATATCATCCAGATACTCGCTGTAACTGTCTATCCAGCTGATTGAAGGGTAATGCCTTGCATCGGCAAGTATCTTGTCAAGAGCCCAGAAGCACCGTACAAAACGTGTGGTATGCTGTGTTACAGGTTCGGAAAAATCCCCTCCGGGTGGCGAAACAGCTCCGATTATTGAGATACTCCCCTCTGTACCGCATAACGTTTCAACATACCCCCCCCGCTCGTAAAACTCCGCAAGTCTTGTTGCAAGATAGGACGGGAACCCCTCCTCTGCCGGCATATCACCCAGCCTGCTGGAGAGTTCCCGGAGAGCCTCTGCCCACCGCGACGTGGAGTCTGCCATTATAGCTACATTGTACCCCATATCGCGGTAATATTCGGCAATGGTAACCCCGGTGTATATGCTCACCTCCCGGGCGGCAACAGGCATATTGGATGTGTTTGCAATCATCACTGTGCGTTCCATAAGGGGGTGCCCGGATCTGGGATCAACCAGTTTAGGAAACTCATTGAGCACATCGGTCATCTCATTACCCCTTTCACCGCAGCCGATGTAGACGATTATCTCAGCATCGCACCATTTTGCCAGGGCATGCTGCGTCATGGTTTTTCCGGTGCCGAAACCTCCGGGTATAGCAGCTGTCCCTCCGCGAGCTATAGGAAAAAAGGTATCAATAATCCGCTGTCCTGTTATAAGTGGTACTGTTGATTTCTTCTTCTCCAGGAAAGGCCGGGGTTTACGCACAGGCCAGTAGTTAGCAAGCTTCCCTGAAAAAATTCCTGTTTCTGTTTTTATACGATAGATCTCATCCTCAATAGTGTAACTTCCGGAGGGGGCGATGTAGTCTAACCTCCCTGAGACACCGGGGGGTATCATAACTCTGTGGAGCACAGCTTCACTCTCCATTATTCCCCCGATTACCATACCGCTCTTTATCTCATCACCTTCAGTCGCAGTAATATCAACACACCATTTTCTTTCAATATCAAGAGGAGATGCTTTAACACCTTTGGTGATGAATGAGCCTGTAATCTGTTCGAGACTGATAAGGGGGCGCTGGATGCCGTCATAGATATTGGATATTAAACCGGGGCCAAGAAGCACAGAGAGCGGCCTCCCTGATGTTGTGACCGTGTCTCCAGGTTTTAATCCAGTGTTATCCTCGTAAACCTGGATCACCGCGATTTCATTCTGGAACCGGATAAGTTCACCTATAAGTCTGTATGGCCCTACTTCAGCCATATCCATCATCCCGGCGCCGGTGAGCCCCACAGCTTTAACTATAGGGCCGTTAACGCTTACGATTCTCCCTGTCAGACCGGTTTCGCTCACCTGATTTCCACCCCGTCAGCGTAATCATTAACAAACCTCATAATAATTCTTTTCAGCTCATCACTCTTCCTGTACAAAATTCTTTCCACGGTATTATTGAAAACAACTTCAGGTTCATCATCAATAACCAACGCGCCCCCTGTTGTAATACGTTCATCATAAGTAATCCTGATTTTAATATTACTGCTGTTTTTTACCACTTCATTCATTATCATTTCATGAAATTCCGCGTCACCGGGAGATAAACATATTGTCATGCTTTGCCCTGTTATATCCTTCAGAGGTGTGATTACGCATTGCTTAAGAAAATCTGCGTATCGTCTGTCACCCCTTATAATCTCTGACGCTCCGGTTAACACACTGCTGATGAACCTGTTTATTACCTCAAGATTCTGCTTTTTTAATTCGATTGAAAAGAGATTTGCGGCTTTACCCTCTTCGTACTCAATCATTTTATCTGACTTTGTCTGCTCCTCAGCACGGAACTTCCCGATCTCATCTTTTACTGCATCTTCTATTCTTTTAATTTCAGCATCAGCATCAGAATTAATCCCGTCAATTTTTGATTTCACATTCCTGCGCAGAGTTTCAATCATACCGGCAGGGTCATTCTTTAATACTGTTTCATTCACAGCGCCACCCCCAGGGCATCTGTTATATAACCTGTAAGTGACTTACCGAATCCCCCCTCATCATCAATACCGGGTATTTCAATTATAACCCGGCGCGGCGTTTCGAGGTTTACCCTTTTGATAATATCACCCAGAGATTCAGAGCACCCCCTTGTCACAAGTATAACCAGTGCCTTATCATCTGAAAGAAGAGATTTAAGAATATGAGCGGAATTTGACGCATCAGCATAAAAACCTTCAATCCCGCATATCCTGAAGGCATTCACGGTATGAGCATCACCTATGAGAAAAATTTTTTCCATAAGAACTAAATCTTGTTAACAAGCATAATCGCAATAATAAGCCCGTATATAGCGATCCCCTCAGCCATTCCGAGAAAGACCAGAGCTCTTCCACCCAGTTCAGGTTTTTCGCTCATGGCTCCCATAGCTGCAGTTCCAATCCGTGCCAGGGCATACGAGCTTGTTATGCAGGAGATACCGACTGCTGCAACTGCCGCATATGCAAAAAGCGCCCGCCCGTTTTCTGTCTTCATAGCCACAGGCGCTGTTTCAGCAACAGCTTCTGCGGCAAATGCCCCTGCCGCAAGGAGCAGAACTCCTGCCGCCAGAAAAATCAGTCTTAAGAATATACCCGTTGAAAATATTTTTCTATGCATAAACCCCTCCATCCTGCATCTACCTTAGTTTAAATGAAAACGGCGCGAAAGCTGTACCGTCCCCTTTAAAAAATTTACCGAAAAATTCATAATATTCAAGTCTCATAGACTGGATTGAACAGACCAGCCCCTCAAGCAGTATAATAAATATATTACCTGTAACAATTGCAGCTATTGCTCCGATGTTTTTCATAGATGGATCAATAATTTCAGCAAGAGTGAACACAGCAATGCTCAACCCCGCGTGGCTGAGAGCAAAGGCCCCTGCCCTGATGTATGATATTGTATTCCCCAGAAAACCTGAGAACATCTCGATGATTTCAACCATTGATTCAACAATGTACTCGAATAAGCCCTGCGGGAAAAGAGTCTCTCCATGAAAAAAGATATAACCGAGCGGCCCCCTGAGCAGAAAAAGAACAGATGGCGGAATAAACACAGCTGCAATCATGGCAGCACCGAGGAACTCCCCTCCAGTTATGTACCGCATAACAAAGTATACAACAGAAAGATAAACAGCAAGACCGCAACACCCCTTTGTACCGAAAAGAGCCCCCTCGTAATGCCCCGAGAATAATCCGTTTACCACGTTAAAAACAAGCCCGGCTGAGATAAAAATTACCCCTGCCATAATTGCCATTAAAAAAAGTTCCATCATGTTTTCCATAGGGTGAAAGAGAACTGCGGGTATAAGATTCTCATAACTGAAGACACTGCCGTAGAGAATTCCGAAAACTGCTGCGGAGAGCCCGCACCAGATCATAATCCCGCCGAAATCGGAGATACTGTTTCTCTCCCCGTATCTTCTCCTCCCATATCTCAGAAAGAATAAACCTGCTGCCGCAATGGTAAGCCCCTGCCCCAGGTCGCCAAACATCACACCGAATATTACAGTATAAGCAATTGCAGCAGCTGGTGTGGGATCAACTTCACTGTTTCCCGGGGTCCCCATCATCCTTACCAGAAGTTCAAAAGGCCTGAAAATTTTTATGTTTTTAAGAAGGACCGGAATCCTGCCGCGAAAATTCCTGTTCTCCTTAACTGAAGCAATGTGCATGTAGAAGCTTTCACCGGAACCTTCACCAAGCAGAGACTTCAGAGACTCCGCATCAGCGAAATTTATCCATCCGCTGATAACAACAAGTTCATCCGAAGATAAAAGACCAGATTCCACTTCTGAAATTTTAAGAATAATTCTGTAGACTTCAGATAAATAGAGCAGCCTCCCCGATAATTTTTCTCTGCTGTTCTCATAGAGCTGATGCAGCCGTTCAAGCCTCCCCCGCAGAATGCCGAGTCTCCTCTTCAGATTCAGCTCAAAAGCGCCGCCCGTCAGTAAAAAATCATCAGTCATTGATGATCCGTAAAAGCCTTCAATTTTAAGTAGCCCGAGCACATCTTCCCTGTCGGAAGAGGGGAACATTACAAGAAGTCTGTTGCCATTCATAATATAGAACCAGCTCTCCCGCATCTCACGAAGACAACTATCACTGTTTACTGTTCCGTAAAAATATGAAGCATACTTCAGGCTGTTAAGCGGTAGGAAATCGATGTTGTCTTCGCGGATTATTCTGAGTTCATCAAGCTGTTTCTCAAGAGAAATTATTCTCTTTTCAATTGCAGCCTCCGCTTTTTCAAATTTTTCTCTGCTGCTGACAATACGCCTCACCTCACGGAGGTCCTCTCCTGCATTTCTCAGAAACAGTGCCGGCAGATCATACGTAAAAGATCCCCCTGTAAGCTCCGTATCAGTGGAGATAGCCTCCTCTGAAAAAAAGTCTTCTGCTGCTGAAACAATCAGCCCGGCAGTTTCACTGATAGAGGAGAGCCCCCGGTTTTTTAATCCATATTCCAGAGCCGGTGTTTGACCCGCAATTTCTCTGTCAAGATGCAGAAGTCTACTCTTCCCGAGACTTACGATGAGATCACTATACCTTACCGCCGGTATTACGATGTTCACTCTCCGTATGTCACTCTTTGTGAACATCACCCCTCACATATAACATTTTCCATTATAATATCGGGATCAAGCTCAAACCTCAGCCCGTCAGCAATGGCAAAGAGATTCCGTATCTGCCTGTAAAGCAGCGCCAGATAACACGTCACAGTATTCATCGAATGAAAATTCTCATGAAATGTGCGGCTGAAATCACGAAACAGCGCCCGCTCCATAACTCTCTCCGCAGAAATAACTCCTGCTCCTGTGAGGATATCAACATAGCTGGTCTGGACCTGTTTAACCAGGAACCTCTCCCACTCCTCAACAGATGAACGTATACCGAAGCCGTATGCCGGGATAGATATATTCGTTTCAATATATCTCCTGATGCTTGATTCGTCCCAGCAATAAACATTCTGAAGCCTCCAGCTCCAGGAGAGTCTGAAGTAAGCCGCAAGCCCTGTAATAATCTTCATTGAATCCCCTCCGCGGGAGAAGCTCATTGAGTTAGGAAACTCAGCGGCCAGCCGGAGAGCTGCACGGTCAATAGAAAACTCCACCTCTTCAAATGAACCTGCTGATTCAGAAGTGAGTATATCTCTCATCCATGTATTTTGTGTGTATTTCAAAATAGCGGCCACATCGGTGTTGTCCGTGAGCATACCACGGTCCAGTACCGCAAACTCTCCGGTGTTATACCAGATTGACGGCACCGGTGTACGCCTGAATGCTTTTGCGTAAAGCTGTTTAAGATTCAGTATTTCAAAATAGCGGAGAAAGAGGACAAAAACTTTATGGTATGACTCTGATGCTTCAGCCAGTGAAATTATAAGCTGAATCTGGCTTTCAAAAAGTCTCTCTTTGATCGAAGTGTAATCGTTTTTAATATTTCCGGAATTGAGCCCGTTTATAACCGGATTAAAATTTCCGTTCCTTGCCATTTCGGAATAATCCTTCCTGGAAAGAAGCAGACTGTGCAGCGCGTAAATTTTAGCATGAATATAACCACTGTCAGCATAGAAATTCATAACCGCACCACCTTATGTCCGGTTATCAAGTATTACAGATACTATCCTCCCGGTTATTTTATTCTTCAGTCTCCCGTCATCAAGGAGCAGCTGCTGCTCCTGCCGCGCCTCCTTAAGCCTGTTCAACATGCTGCATTTTATTTCCTGCAATTTCTCTTCACTCATACTTCTGTATTCGGCTGCAATCCTGCTTAATTCCGATTCCCTGAATTCAGCCAACTCTCTCCTGCGGATTTCGACCCTCTCCCCGGCACTCAATTTTGCTGCTTCGAGCTCCCTGGCGAGCCGTTCATCCTCTTCAATAATATGACTGATATCCGGATCCATCTCTACACCATATAACGGTTCCAACTTCTACTAATTTAGCGATTAATGTGTCCCTGGTCAATAAAATGATCATTAATGGCTAAAAAACTTCTTTAAAATTAAATAACTTTTCCCGGAAAAATTTACAAAAAATGTCACACATAGCAGTTAAAAAGGTATATGTAAAAGAGGAGAGAGAAAGAGTTTATGTACAACCCCTTTACAGAAATTGAATCTCATGATGATAACACTACTCTTATAGAGGATACACTCCGCGGCAGCCGGAAGTCTCTTGAAAATCTTATACTTCGCCACCAGGGGTGGATTTACAATATTGCATTCAAAATGGTTATGGATCATGATGACGCAAGCGATATTACTCAGGAGATACTTATTAAGTTCATCACAAGCCTCTCCACTTATGACCCGGCTAAGGGAGCATTCAGAACATGGCTCTACCGTATCGTTGCAAATCATGTGCTCACAATGAAAAAGAAAAAATTTGAAAAGCGTATACACGATTTCGACACATACCTGGCGCTGATTGAAAGACTTCCGGATAACAGATCCTTTTCACATCCGGACGCCGGAGTCATGGAGGAGGAGCTTAAAACAGGGTGCATGATGGGTATGCTGATGTGCCTCAGCAGGAGGGACAGACTGGTTTTTCTCCTTGGAGCTGTATTCAATGTCACTGATATTATCGGTTCGGAGATCATGGATGTTTCAAGGGAAAACTTCAGGAAGATCCTTTCACGCTCAAGGCAGAAGGTCTACTCACACATGAATGGTTTCTGCGGAGTTGTGAATCCTGAAAATCCATGCCGCTGTTCACACAAGACAAAAGCATTTTATGAAATGGGGATGCTGAACCCCAGAAATACCAGGTTTTACAAACCTGACCGGAAAAGTCTGCGTGAGCTGCTGAACATAAAACTTGAACAGTTCGATGAATCATTCTATGGCCCGTTTCTGGAGACTTTCCGGGAACAGCCATTTTATGATGCACCGGACATGGTGGTCTGGCTAAGACACATGCTTCACCGCGATGAATTCAGAGGTATATTCGAACTGCATTAATCAGCATAAATTTTTAAAGGAGATATAGATGGAGGATTTGAAAAAAAGAATAAAGCAATCTTTCCGCATGGAGATGATCGGCACAGGGATGTACAGATCCCTTGCATCACAGTACAGCGGCAAAACCGGACTTAGCAGCAGGTTTATGGAATTTGCAGACCAGGAGGAGATGCACGGAAGGATGTTCAGAGAATTGTACAGAAAAAATTTCGAGGAGGAGATCGGCAGCGGCAGGCTGTGGCTGCTCACTGGTAAAACAACGGCCTTTATAATGCGGCTACTCCCACTTGAAAAAAAGATGAAAAAATTGAGCACAGCTGAGTCAGACGCGGTAAAGCGCATTGAAGAAGCACTCGCCGGAGAGTGCGAACCGGGCTTTAGAAAGATAATCAGCAGAATCCTGCCGGACGAAAAAGCTCACGCCGCGTTATACGGTGAAATTTTCGGCTGATTAGAATCAGACGTCAAAATGATACAGGTTTTTCACTTCTTGAAAATCAGACAGCCACTCAGATCAGCGAAATAGACAGAAAAATCCGCCAACCTCTGACAACAGAAAAATGCCGGGGTATAATTGATACTCCGGCATCTCATAAAACGACAGATAAAAAATCCCATCCTTAAAAACATTTTATTGAAAAGATATAAAAATCATATTATATTTATCTATACGAAATTTAGCAAATATAGCCAGACCCGACATTACCGGTTCATCCAAAATTTCTAAACGGAAAAGTGAATCTGCCGGATGGAACGGCAACATCAGTATAATCAAACGACAGGTTAAACATAATCAGGTTATGAAAGAAAGAGTTTCATCACTCGGGGTAAGCGAAGACAGAAAACTGGCATTCAGTTTTGGCGCCCTTATTCTCGTGCTGATGCTGATTGTAACAATTACAGGTATGTACCTTTACAGTTACCAGCAGATGAAAGAGGAAAACCGCCTATCCTACGCGCTTGCAGGGCTTTTAAGTGAATCTATAAGCAAGGTAAATTTTTCCGGCAGAAATAATACACGCGTCTTTGTTGAAGATATAAAAAAGAAAGTACCTGTCCTCGAATCAGTCTCCGTGGAAACATTCGGTGGCAGAATAATAGCTCACAGCAATCCTGCTCATAATGATGGTCCACACCTGGATAACGAGCCTGCTGTTGACATTAATCAGTTTTTGGTCAGTGACGCCATTGTATCAGAACATTTTCATGGCGACATCCTGGTTAAAGAAGTTATAGTACCTTTCCGCGAAGGTTTGAGTAACCGGCCTGCGGGTATTATTCGTATAGCCATAAATGTTGACAGAACCCGCTGGTGGCTCAGGGTAAACCGTATTGTCCTGTTTTTTCTTATAACCGTCCTTACATCTGCCGCAATATTTATTGTTTTCAAACTGAGCGGATATTTCGGCGGCCGGGTAAGAAACCTGGCATTAAGAATGCTTACAATTCTCGACAATTCCCCGGCGCTGATATACATGAAAGATTTCGAGGGCAGATACCTCTTTATCAACAGGAAGTGGGAGGAACTTTTTAATACCACCAATGATGCTGTAAAAGGTAAGACTGACTCCGAGATATTCACAAAAGAGATAGCAGACGGATTTATTGCTAACGACCGTTATGTGATGGATAATGACAAATTACTGGAGATAGAGGAGTATGCGTCATTTCCGGATGGTTTACGCAGCTACCAGAGCATTAAAGTGCCGATAAAGGACAGTAACGGTAGAATTTACGCGCTTTGCGGGATATCCACAGATATTACAGAAAGAAAAAAGTCCGATGCAGCTCTCAGGGAAAGCGAAGAACAGTACCGGGTACTTTTAGACCTTGCGCCTGATCCATTTTTCCATGGGGACTCAAAAGGAAATTTTATCAATGTGAATAATGCAGCACTGGAGCTGACAGAATACTCCAGGGATGAACTCCTGGGAATGAATATTAGAGAACTTTTCCCTGATGATGTACTCAACAGGATACCACTGAGATTTGATCTCCTCGAACAGGGGCTTATACTCAAAGTTGAACGTACTATGCAGACAAAAAGCGGCGGGCGTTTAACAATTGAGATGAACTCAAAAAAAATGCCCGACGGAACTTATCAGTCATTCTTCAGGGATATCACCAGAAGAAAGCAGGCTGAAGAAGCCCTGAAAGAAACAGAGGAAATATTCAGAAATTTCATGGAGAACAGCCCCATTTATGTATTCTTCAAAGACGAGGAGATTAGATCCATCAGGTTGAGCAGAAACTATGAACAGATGATCGGCAGGCCGATGGAAGAATTAATCGGAAAAAACATGTACGATCTCTTCCCGTCTGATCTGGCAAAGAATATAATTGAAGATGATAAACGGGTTCTTAACAACAGCGAGATTGTCACCGTTGATGAGGAGATGAACGGCCGGTATTTCACCACAATAAAATTCCCGATTCTGATAGACGGAAAGCCGAGATACCTCGCCGGATACACAATTGACATAACAGAGCGTATTCTTTCAGAAAAGATGATCGACGCGGAACGCGAAAGACTACTGGTAACACTCCGCAGTATTGGTGACGCTGTAATAACATCAGACATAGAGGGAAAAATCGTGCTTATGAACCGGGTGGCGGAAAATCTTACCGGCTGGACTCTCTCTGAAGCACAGGGGCGCCAATTAATGGAAGTTTTTAATATTGTAAACGAGTATTCACGAGAGCCCGGAGAGAATCCCGCGGACAGGGTGCTTAATTCCGGCGATATAATTGAGCTCCCGCAGAATACTATTCTTGTAAACCGTGACGGAACTGAAAGGCTTATCGCCGACAGCGGCGCGCCAATACGCTCCAGCGACAGCAGCATAACAGGTATTGTACTTGTGTTCCGTGATATCACTGAGAAGAGAAACACAGAGCTTCTATTGCAAAATTCTCAGAAGCTTGAATCACTGGGAGTACTGGCTGGAGGAATAGCCCATGACTTCAACAATCTTTTGAGCGGTATATTCGGTTATATGGAGCTTATGAAACTCCATATTAAAAATCAAAATTTTAATAAGCTTGATGAAAATCTCAATAAATCAATCCAGGTATTTGAGAGAACCAGGGCGCTGACACAGCAGCTGCTGACTTTTTCCAAAGGTGGAGAACCTCATAAAAAGCAGATTCACCTTTCACAGATGCTTGTTTCCACCACTCAGTTTGCACTGAGCGGAACAAAGGTAAGCAGCAGGCTTGACATACAGCCTGATCTCTGGTACTGCATAGCGGATGAAAATCAGATTGGCCAGGTACTTGATAATATAATCATTAACGCTGTGCAGGCGATGCCTGATGGGGGCGGGATAAACATATGCGCTTCAAACTATTACCATAAACTTCACGACCCGGGTCTTATGCTGCCGCCGGGAAAATATGTCCGTGTCGGTATAACTGACCAGGGGCCGGGTATACCCCGTGAAAACTTAAGCCGGATTTTCGATCCATTCTTTACTACAAAGCCATCAGGCACAGGGCTCGGGCTTGCAACAGCCTATTCAATAATAAAAAAACATGGCGGAAGTATTGAAGTAACCCCGGCCGAAAATACAGGAACCACATTTATCCTTTATCTCCCTGCTGAAGATAAAGGCTCCGGCCGACGGGAAGTATCCCCCGGAATGACCAATACACAATTTAGCGGGAAAGTGCTGATTATGGATGACGAGGATTTTGTGCGGAATACAACATGTGAAATGCTTACGTCATCCGGGATAAAAGCTGATAGTGCCGCAAATGGTGAAGAGGCGGAAGCTAAATACAGGACGGCATACATAAGCGGAGATGCATATAAAGCCGTCATACTTGATCTTACTGTGAAGGGTGGTACAGGGGGGAGAGATACGATAAAAGCACTGAAAAAAATTAATCCCGATGTTATTGCAATAGCCTCAAGCGGATATTCTGCTGACCCTGTTATGGCTAATCCGGCCGGGTACGGCTTTACAGACAGGCTGATAAAACCGTACAGGCTGGACGAACTGTTTACTGTGCTGAACAGAATAATGAAGAGATAGTTAATCCTTAACTTTTACAAGGGAAGTTTTCTTCCCTTTCTTTATCTTCTTTCTGTCTAGAGGTTCACCCTCCCATGCCTTTTCAAGAACCATAAGCGCATCTTTATAATCAAGATCCTCAGGATTATAAACCATGGCTCCGTCATTCAGTGAAAGAAGCGCAATATCAGAGAGCACCTCTCTTGGCACCATCATATTGCCGTCTCTATCTACAATCTCTTTCAGACATGTGGGATGTTTCCCCCCTGTAGCTTTTCTGAGATCTGAATTCATTTCCCTTATTGCTTTGATAGTAAGAAGAGGGCGCTCCTCAGCCTTCGCGCTGTTATATGCCTCTGCTCCTTTCAGAGGGAAGAGGAGTTCACCTGTGAGGTGGCCTGTTTTATGCAGATTATACTCAAGCCCGTAGGGAAGCAGCACACTCATGCAAACGCCGTGGGGCACATGACATATTGCTCCGATAGAATGGCCTATCGCATGAATCATCCCCACCATGGAATTCGAAAAACTCATCCCTGCAAGAGCTGAAGCATTAGCAAGCGCAAGGCGCGCCTGCATATCACCCGGCTTTTTTACTCCCTGCATAATATTTTCGCTTATCAGTTTTATAGCCATTACAGCAGTTGAATCACTGAGAGGATTTTTTGAAAGGCAGGTATATGCCTCACATGCATGAGTCATGGCATCCATAGCAGTAAAAGCAGTAAGTGCTGCGGGCAGGGTCTTTGTCATCCGTGAATCGAGCACGGCAAAATCAGGGAGAAGAAAGAGAGACGGGAATAGCATCTTCACATCGCGCTCATGATCAGCTATTACAGCAACCAGTGTCATCTCTGAGCCTGTGCCGGAAGTTGTTGGAACAGCAATTAAAGGTTTCAGCCTCCTCTTAAGTGCGCCAAACCCCACAAAATTCATGAGGTTGTCCGAATTCTCAGAAACCAGAATATTCACACCCTTGGCTGTATCAAGAACCGAACCTCCGCCTACAGCAATGATAGAATCACACTTCGCAGCCCTGTACTTTGCAGCTATATCTTTCACTGTTTTTACATCTGAGTCAGCCGGTACATCGTCATATATCCCTCCGGCCTTCACCTTTGCTCCAAGGGCTTTCTTCACAGGCTCAATGAGCCCTGCCCCGTTAACTCCCCTGTCAGTAATAATCATCGGCTTCACGGAATTCACAGAGGCAAGCATTTCAGGCAGTTTATCAAGAGCATTATGCCCTGAAACTGTTTTTACTTTATTGCAAAATTCATAATATCCCGGTATCTGCATTATTCGCTCCTTTATCAGTTATCACGCCATCAGAATGTAAATGTTCTTACATAGACCAGCACGCGGCCGGCATATTTTCTCATAGGACTCATCTGTGACCACTTCGGATATCTCTTCACTGCGAAAGAAGTAATAATCTTCGGGAGGAGATAAGTCTCCACAATATTCAGTATCCTGATAAAGGCCATTGTATCAGGAACATTCCCTGAAACAGCAAGCCTGTTGTTCGCGGAAGCCACACATGTGGATTCCTGGAAAGTAAACATCAGCATCGCACCTTCGATATTCTTTACTTTCATGTCGAGAGTGATCTTCTTCCCCTTAGGGTTCCATCCCATGTATTTAACCTTTCCGTTTTTATCCTTACCCACAATCATTCCGGGGCCGGAGGGGAGCACATGGAGGTGCATCATGAAATCATCACTGAGCCGTCCGAACTCCTCTTTCACTTCGCGGTCAACACGTGACGCTGCCTGTATAGCACGCCCCACAATCCAGAGCATAACAGCAACGTATATCTTTTTTATGAGCTTCCCCCCGCTCTTAATCTCAGGGTATTTATTAATATTCATTATTTTTTACCTCCGGATACTCTTTCTCCATTATATGCAGATTCGAGAATCATCAATGCCCCGCCTTTGCCGTACTGTTTTGCAAAGCTGTCCTCAACAGCCTCCGCAGTGCTTTCAAGAATATAACGGGGAATATTCAGTTCCTTAAGCGTAACCGGTATATACTTATTCATACCTTTCACTATTTCGAAAACTGCTTCCACTCCAAGGAGCCCCCTCTCTGTTTCAGCAGCAGCGCAGTAACGATCAATCCCAGCAACCGGAAGAAGGAGCTCACCCCTCACACTTTTTTTTGTATTCTTAAGCTTATAATCAAGTGTATGCGGAAGGAGTACAGCAGCACAAAGCTCCCTGCTGTTACCTGTTCTAACCGCCAGTTCCTCAGCAAGAGCAGAACCTATACCTTCAGGGGCATTTGACCAGACGATTCCGGAGATCGCTATACCATTAGCAAGTCCCAGTACTGATTTCACGGAACCGCCATTAACTGCTGCTGCAAGATTTTCACAAATCAGCTGTATTGATGCAAATGCAAATGAATCATTCATCGGGTTGGCCGCATCTTCAGTACATGCTTCAACAGCCTCTGCCATTGCCCTCAGAGCGGGGAGTATTGTTTCAGCCTTCCCCCTTTTTTTCAGCATCCTCGGATCAATCACAGCAATATCAGGCATAAGTTCATCAGATTCATAGATACGCCCGTCTATGACGCTCCGCGTGGAAGTCTCTCTCCCTGAAGAGTCAGACGTGGGGATAACAATAAAGGGACACAGATGCATATTATCTGGGAGTGAATCAAACTGCAGGAGATCTTCAGTTTTATGCGAAACCAGCAGGTTCAGTGCCTTTGCTGCAAATGCGCAGCTCTCACCACCGATTGATATTATAGAATCGCAGCCGCGGGCCCTGAAAAGCCGGGCTGCATCAAGCACTGTCTTTGCTGAAGTATATGCTGTTACCCCATCAAAGACCGCGCCAATCACAAGCCCTGAATCACCATATGCATCAATAAGTATCTTTACAAGGCCTTCATCAACCGATCTTTTATCGGTGATTACAAGCGGCTTCACTGCATCCATGCTCTGCAGTTCATAAGGGATATTCTCAAGAGACTTCTTCCCTGATACTATCCTTGTTTTATTAAAAAATTTAAAGTAATCCGGTATCTGCATATATCACACCGCCATTCTTTTCTTTATTTTAAGTCGTCTTACAGTTCTCTCTTTAGGGATTCCGTTTTTATCAAAACCCCGGACAAAGTAATACCTGTTAAGCATCTTTTCAAGGGGGATCGCCCTCTCCTTTGAATCGCACTTGCGGAATTCATTAAGCAGCCTGTCAGGAAGTGTATCATCCTTGCGTGAAATCCCCTCAGCACAGTTCATCACCCTTTCAAGCACCTGCACCCTTGCACCCACACGGAGAAACGCTGTCATACCAAGCCTGTTCCCTATTACGGCAGACCAGAGTTCAGGCCAGAGGCTCACATCAACAAATCTCATGGCAACACCTGCCATAAGGTTCATCATAAATTTAAGGACAGGCCTTGGCGAATACTTCATCAGCAGCGTTTCCAGCTCATATGGGAAGACTGTGAACACACAGGTCTGAAGGGAGTTTATGGCTGAGTAGATATCCTCCTGATACTTCACCATTGATGCCTTACTCCTGTACGAGTAGGCATCCATGAGACCGAGATATACCTCAAGCCCGAATGCCGTTGCCGACAGGTGACATGCCCCCCTGTTTGCAACAGCATAAGAGAGTCCCTGACCGAATGCGCCCCTGGGATCATAAGCCGCCATCTCAAGCCCCTTGACCTGAATCGCGAAATCCTCTCCGCCATATTTTTTTGAGCAGTATCTTGAACCCATTGCGAGGTCTTTCCCTATACCCTTCATATGAGCTATATCTTTTAAAACTTCGCATACACCATCTGCTGACCCGAACTTCAGATCTGACTTAAACAACCCCCGTTCTGTAGCCTCCATTGCCCATGCGATTGTTCCACCCGCTGTAATTGTATCCATGCCCATAAGTGTACATATCTCGTTGAAATCAGAAATCTTCACAGGGTCAAATATCTCAAGGTTTGACCCCATGAGCCCCACAGTTTCATATTCGGGGATCTGCCTCATCTGGCCGTTAATGTTACCCTTGTGGCCGCAGAGTATCGTACAGGGTTTGCATGTACTGTAGGAGGTCTTGAACTTCTCGGCCATCTCCTCTCCTGAAATTTTATGCGCCTCTCCGTGAGTCCCCCCTGTAAAATTTCTCACAGGGAGGAGCCCCCCTGCATTGTTGAGATTAACATTGGCATTGGTTCCGAAGTTCCTGTAGCTCCCTGCGGAGATATCATTCCCGTTTATGTAATCTGTGGCTTTCTTCTTTGCCTTCTCAAATTTTTTCTGGTTTACAGGGAGAATTTTAAACTCCTTACCCTTCGCGGATATTGCTTTGAGATTTTTCGAGCCCATTACTGCTCCCATCCCTCCGCGCCCCAGGAACCTGTGGCCTGAAGCGACATTGGCGTAAAGCACAAGGTTCTCTCCGGCAGGGCCGATTGCAAGCGCTCCGCCTGAATCTTTAGAAATCTCCTCCTGGGTCTTCTGTGTGTCCATTCCCCAGAGTTTTTTTGCATCCCTGAACTCAACTCCCTTTGAATCCACATAGAGATAAACCGGGGTATTTGACTTACCTTTAACAATAAGGCCATCCCATCCTGAAGTCTTCAGAGCCATGCCGAAAGCCCCTCCGCATGAACATGATGTCATAATCCCTGTAAGAGGTGACTTCGTTACAGCTGCAAACCTCCCGGAGCATGGAGCCCCTGTGCCCAGCAGCACCCCTGTATGTATTGCGATCATGTTATCCTCGCCAAGCGGATCAATACCCGGCTCCATTCTGTCATAAAGCATTTTCAGAGCCAGACCCTTACCGCCTAGGTAGAGCTTCAGATCCTCCTTCGGAACTTCATATACGCTGAAGCTCTTTTTTGTCAGGTTAACTTCAAGGATCCTGTTGCTTGTGCCGGTTATCTCCTGCATCACATTTCTCCTTCATTTTTTATTTTTGTTTAACAGGCTTGTTGAGGAGGTTCATCCCCCTCCTGATATTTTAAGACATGAAATCTCTGCGGATTCCATAAATTTCGTGCGTAGATTAATTCTCTCCCCTCCTGAAAAAAAAGCGTATCCGGAAAGTTTCTGAAGCCCTGAATCAGCAATAATATTCTTCAGCTTTGTTCCCTTATTAACTTTGATTATTACCCCGGAATTAACATTATAATCCGGAATTTTTAGCTCTTTTTCCAGACCGGAGTACAGTTTTAATGTAATTATTATATCTTCCATAAAATTTTAAATGAATAATCAAATTCAGGACAGTCTATGCTATTATTAACAGAAATTCCGGAGAGATCGTCCGAATCTATATATCCGGACAGATTTTTTATGAAAACCGGAGAAAATAACTCATTTCACTGTTTTACTTTTGCGGAACTCAAGGGGGGTAATCCCTGCAATTTTTGTGAAGGCATCGTAGAAGGTGGATTTTGAATTGAAACCTGCTTCATAGGCGATATTGAGCACAGTCCACTCTGTTTTTTCGAGAAGAAGTTCCTTGGCGTATTCAACGCGGTAGGTATTTACGAAAGTATTAAAATTCATATTAAGTCTTTCATTAAGAAGCTGCGACAGCTGGTGGTGGGTTATATCGAGGATAATTGCCACATCCTTCAGTGTAATCTCCTCATTAAGGAAAAGCCTTTCACTCTTCATAATTGCATCAAGACTCACCATCAGAGTATCGACATCAACCCCTTTTAAAAGAGATCTCGAATAATTCCCCTTCTTTACATTCATGGAGAGGAGTTGAAGAAAATGAGGATACCTGATGCTCACAAGGTAAGTAAAGATAAAACATATTGAGATCAATATAGCGCTATACCTTATAAAACCGCTGTCACCGGCAAGATACCCTGGAACCGCAAGGAGGGTTGACATGGTTGATCCGATAGAATAAAGAAACGTTATACATACAATATTATTCCCCTCCCCTGCTTTTAACGAAGGAACGAGTATCTTTATAAGTGCAAGATGATACATAAGCATCTGAAAAAGCCCCCCTGCCGCAGTCAGTTTGAATATCAGTACACCTGCGGAGTTGCTGCCGGAAAAAAATTCATGAACAATGGCAATCTTGATTTCCCGGTCAAGCATTACGAGGTATGTGTCCAGTATCAGGGCAAGAAGCGCCGGAAGAAAAAAAAGATAGAACCTTCGCGGAGGCTCAACTCCGGGGAAAGCAACAACATAATAAGCATAATAGAGTACCGGCGAAAAAACAAAGATCACCGTTGAATGATACGATATAAGCTCCGGCCTTACAAGAATCGAATGAGTAACTACAGAATAAAACTGAAGAAGTATAACCCCCATAAGGCTGAAGAGAATAAAAAGATTAATATTCTCCCTCTTCCTCTTTTTCACAACAAGCTGCCCTGCTGCTGTGAGGAAACAGGAAAGTCCTGAAAAGAATATGAAGTTTTCTGAAATTGTAATCATCAAAATTCACCGCCGCTGGAAATATTACAATATGCAGCGGCTTAACTTCAAGCGTTTTCTCACTGAAGGAATAACATTTCAGGTAAATATATTTCATTTAAGCTTTCGCAGAAAGTTGATTATCTTATAATTTGTAATTACTATAGAATAAAGATTACCGGAATGAAATTCTGACATGACAGAGATATACCAAAAAACACCAAAAAGAGATCTCCTGCTTAAACCTCTGGTATCCATAATTCTTCTTGCGTGTATAACCATAGGCACGTTTCTTTTTCTTCATCAGCAGTGGATAGAATCTCTCTCAGAAGAGGTTGAACTTCAGCACCGTCAGAATATCTCACAGATTGCAGGGATAGCCAGAAACACAATAGAACCGATCCTCATTCATTATCGCTTGGGTAAAATCAGCCGCAGCGATGCTGTCATGGCGATACGTAAAACAGTACGGCAGATGACTTACAAAGATCAATATGGTGATAACTATGTTTTTATGAGCTCTTATAACGGCATAATGCTTGTACAGCCTTTCGAGCCTCACA
The DNA here is from genome assembly GCA_002418835.1 of Spirochaetia bacterium UBA5763. GTDB lineage: Bacteria > Spirochaetota > UBA4802 > UBA4802 > UBA5550 > UBA5550. Next base: position 76,690 of record DIEX01000011.1, read on the forward strand.
AGGAGATGACAAATCAATGGGATCTGCGTGACAGCAACAGGGTATATATAATCAGGGAACTGGTTAAAGCCGCAAAGACATCCCCCGAAGGTTCCTTCGTAAAATATCATTACTACCTCCCCAGTGTACATTCTCTCCAGGAGAAACTGGCTTATGTTATCGGTATACCTGAACTTGAATGTTATATAGGAACAGGTATGTATATGCAGAGGGCAATTCAGGAGCAGAAAGATATTCTGAAAAGAGTTAAATTCAGCTCCATCCTGTTTTTTATAGCTATACTCATCCCCCTTTCACTGGCCATCCTCTTTATACTGAACAGAAACCATCTCCTCTTAAACGAAATCAGTTCACGCGAAGCAGCCGAAAATGAGCTGAAAAAGAGTGAAGAGAAATACCGATCGATTTTTGAAAACGTACCCCAGGGGATTTACCAGACAGAACCTGACGGGCGCTTCAGAAATGCCAATAAAACTCTGGCGAAAATGTACGGTTATTATTCAGCCGAAGATATGATTAAAAACACTTATAGTGTAGCAGAACAGTATTACGCGGAGCCATGCTACAGGGAAAACTTTCTGAAGATTATGAAAGAGAAGGGTTATGTTGAAAAATTTCTTACGCGGTTTAAAAGGATAGATGGCACCTTTTTCTGGGGGACAAATAACGCAAGGGAAGTAAAAGATGAATCAGGGAATATTCTTTACTATGAAGGATCAATCGAAGACATAACAACTCTGATAGAAGCTGAAGCAAGGGCAAAACAGTCCGAAGAAAAATTTTCTAAAATATTTCTGACTTCACCTGAATTAGTTGCCATAACCCGCCTCCATGACGGAAAATTTATCGATGTTAATCCCGGATTTGAAAAGATAACAGGCTGGAAAAAAGAGGAAGTCATGGGTCTGACCTCCCTTGACATTAAATTCTGGAATGATATATCGCATAGACAGAAGATGTTTGATGAACTTAAAACTGCGGGGAGTGTGCTTTACAGGGAAGTCGCTTTCAGACGCAAAGACGGCTCAGTGGGCAACGGGATATACTCAGCCAGGACAATTACCATAGCTGATGAAGAATGCCTTGTATTTGCCATGCACGATATTACCGAAAGAAAACAATTAGCCGAAGAACAGCGTAAACTGGAACAGCAGCTTTACCATTCACAGAAGATGGACGCCATAGGCAAGCTCGCAGGGGGAGTGGCCCACGACTTCAACAACATGCTTGCGGGTATTCAGGGCCTTGTGTCACTGATGCTTATTAAATGCTCTCCAGATGACCCAATGCATAAAAGGCTGACAAAAATCGAGGAGCAGATAAAGAGAGGCTCATCCCTCACAAAACAGCTTCTCAACCTTGCGCATGAAAGTAAAAATGAAAAAACTACACTAGACATCAATGAACTTCTCAATAAAAGCGTTGAGATTTTCACTGAAGCAAAAAAAGGTATTGAGATCAATTTTAAACCGGGGAGCAATATTCATCCGGTTGAAGCTGACGCAGGGCAGATAGATCAGGTTATCCTCAATCTTTTCATCAACGCAGATCACGCGATGCCTGATGGAGGTTCTATTACACTTCAGACATCTGAAATTACTATAAACGAAAGTGATTCAAAAAGATTTGCACTGAAGCCCGGCGACTATGTAAAGATATCTGTGTCTGATACCGGCACAGGGATGGACAGCGAAACAGTAAAAAAAATCTTTGAGCCATTCTTCACCACAAAAACCGAAAGAGGGGGCACAGGTCTCGGACTCGCTTCAGCATACGGGATTATACGGAACCATGAGGGGATAATCAGCGTTTACAGCGAACCGGGCCACGGAAGTACATTTAATATTTATCTTCCTTCGTCATGCAAAGTAATTAAAAAAGAGAGGCTCCCGGCAAAGAATATTTTTTACGGCAGCGGCACCATACTTATCGTTGATGATGAACTGCCGATACTTGAAGCAGTTTCCGAGATGCTTAATATACTGGGGTACAGGGCTTTGCAGGCATCTTCCGGGGAGGATGCTGTCTCAATTTACAGGGAGGAGAAAGATACCATCAATCTGGTGATACTGGATATGATAATGCCTGTGATGAGCGGTTCTCAGGTGCTCAAGGCTCTTCGTGAGATTAATCCTGACGTCAGAGTCATACTCTCCAGCGGATACGTTATGCAGGGGAACGCGGTTAAAGTTCTTGAATATGAACACAGCAATTTTATGCAGAAACCGTACAGTATTACCGACCTCTCAAGGATTGTGCACGATGCACTGAATTCATAACGGGTAAAGAATAAAAATTATTTCTTTTTCATAGACTCCGCGCATACATCACCCTCCTCCGCGGCTTCGAGCCATTTTTTTTAATTCAGAAGTCCGGGCTTCGGTGAGATCTTTCAGAAGAAAAAGCTGACACATGGTACGGGTAGAACCGGCTTTGCTGTTGTAATCATGGAACTTAAGTTTAACCTCTGCATCACGGAATTTAATCCAGAGAGCCTGCGATTCCTTCAGGTTCCGGATAAATACTTTATCAGATTTATACTCTTTCAGAATCTTATTGTAGACTTCATTAATGGCTGTATCAGCAAGCTTATAATCCTGAAGCGCGGCGTAGGTCATTTCACTTTGTGTCTGGGGATAGAGATTTATTGAGAACAGAAGTGCCGTGAGAATAAATAATACTTTGTACTGTTTCATTAAATGCTAATCCTCTTTTATGAATTCAAGAAACTTCACATCACATTTCTTAAAGCATACATACTGATTTAAAGAATTTCCATAATTCTGTACAGTAATTTTTCCTTCAGAGTATAGTCCCTCTATTGCCGCATTATCTCCGCTCCGTTTTGTACCTGTGAAAGCAAGATATATATTCTTCCCATCCTTAACAACAGAAAGTTTACCTGAATTTTTCACACCTTTGCCGGTTATTGAATAGGTATATCCGCTGTTATCTTTTTTAATTGTTATAACAATATCACAAACCTGATTATCAGAGAGTTTATAAACTCCGGAGTAATCAACATCAACGGATTTACTCTCAGTCATACCGGTCTTTCCGGCTCCATTATTCCTAGAAGATTTACTGACGGCACAGGATATTACTGTCATTGTTACAACAATAACCAGAGAGACTACTGAAAGAGCTGATAAAGATTTCTGAATTTTCATTTACTCACCCTGGTATAATCTACAAGAATATACCTGCTCTTACCTTTTTCGGTTACCTTCTGAAGTGTCGCTTTCATTTTATCTGTTATCTGCGGGACATCATCAGGGGAAGCTTTTTTCCATACATTCTCATTTGCATGAGTGTCTCCGGCCCATCCTGAACCTGCGCTGTAGACATTCACTGTTGCGGTGAATATATTACCGCCATTATCGTAGAGGCTCGCAATCTGCGAAAAGTCGAACTCCTCTCCGGACGCATCAGTTGTGTAATACCATCCGTCTTTGTAGTCAATACCGCTGTCTGCAATGGACTGGTGCTTTGTAATCTTTTTACCGAAAAATTTCATTACTGTCTCATCGATGTACGAGGCCTTGATCTTCACCTGATATTCCTTGCCGCCCTTTGTAAAACGCTTTTCATTGTTCCTGTAATTGTGATAGATACTGAATTCAATGAGTTTAATATCGCTGATTTTATCCTTCGCGAAAGGTTCGACAAAGACTTCAGAGAAATTACTGAAGAAGGTATTCAGTTCCTTTTTTTCCTTCGGGGTGAGTTTTACTTCTTTGCCGGGGGTCTGGGCGAAAGCAATTGATGCTGCGAATGCTAATATAAGTAATATACCTGCTGTATTTTTAAATTTCATCATAGGTATTCTCCTTAATATTTCAAGATCAAGACTATTGCACTTCTATGAGCATAAAAACCACTTCTGCTTACAAATAGCTACTACAAATCCATCTGGATACAGTTTAATACGACCGGATAGCCCTGACAAAACGCTTATATCCGCTATAACCTTTGTCATTTGAACCCTGAACGCCGCTATTCCACTCAAAACCATGGAGCCACACCATATTGTAATTCATCTCGGAAGAACTGTAATGAAAATTCGTTGTGCCATAACCGCTGAGAAGGCCCTGTTGATACAAATTTGTGTAAACTAAATGCAGTTCTTCTTTTGACGGCAGAAACCAGTCGCTCTTACCGTTATTGCTGTATGCTGTGCATTTTGCAGCAGCATATTCCGTCTGCAATGGATCATTTACCTGGGCAATAATCGCAATCGTGTTTGCTTTTCCCGTACCTACAGCTGCTCCTGTTGTTCCGATCAATGTACTAATTAAAGAACTGATTGTCCACATATAGTACCCCTGATCAGCCGGCGCTGCTTCAAGATACCTCCAGTCACCATTGGGATCTCCTGTTGTATACACACCCCTGTCATAAAAAACCAGTCCGCCGCCGGGTCCTGTGTAGCCGCATGTTTTTAAACTAACTTCATCTCCATAAGCAGTGCTTCCGGTTGAACTTGTTGCATATGCCCTTACATAGTAAGTAGTACCACCTTTCACAAGACCAGTTATACTACTGGTAAAAGTTCCTGCACCTGAACCATCTGAAGTCTTTGAATCACTTATTGTCGGATTATTGCTGGTACTCCAGCAAACACCACGTGAGGTGATTGATAAACCGGCATCATCTGTGATATTTCCACCGGCAGTCGCACTTACAGAATGAATATCTGTAACAATGGTTGTCGTTAAAGCAATTTCCCTTGGAATTGTAACAGTAAAACTGTATATAACAATACTCTTTCCGTTACCTGATACAACCTTAATCTCATATTTTATAATCTTATTTGTAGCACTCTGTAACCCGGTTACTGTTTGGGCACCTATCAAGTCAGTCCAAGCTCCTCCATCTATCCTGTAAAACATTATCGCATCAGATTTAGCCGGTACTGCAGTAATAGTAAGAGTATCTATTGTCGAACCTTCGGTAACAGTATAACTTGTCACTCCCCTATTAAAAGCAGGACTTAGACTCCCTATTGATACAGTCACATTCTCGAGTGCAGCCATCCCGACATTTATATCATTTATCATATCATCAAAACCGGCTTCACACCCTGCCAGAAAAGAAGTGAGTATTATCAGCATTATCATTTTTTTCAGTTTCATCTTCAGTGCTCCTACAATTCAAACTTTAGACCGATACTAATAAAGCCCTCATAAAACGGCTTCACGCCTGAACTCTCATATAAAAAACCATAATCCGCTCCAGTAGAGAGAAACAGATTTTCACCTTCAATAGCCAATGCAAGCCCGGCTGCAGCTACAGGGTCAATTACTGCCTTATCTTTTTCCCCTTCGAGGCCTGTATATTTTACCATGGAATAAGACTCACCTATCTTAACAAAAGGAAAGAAGGAAAACCAGTCACCAATACCCAGATGATAACCGGCATAAACTGAAGCAGTAATCATGGTCATACTGTCAGTATTCTCCTCATCTTTCCCTTTAAATACGAAGTATCCGGAATTAATTCCCGCTTCAAAATTCTGAAACATAAAATTGCGTAATCCGATATTTAACATCCCGCCGTACCCGGGACCGAACATCTCACCCAAATCCCCTGTAAGGACAAAAGTAGATGGCGCTACTGACACAACAAGCTGCATCGGCATAGACACCCTTACTTTCTCTGATTCACTCCCAAGGTCATCCTCAGCAGTAATTTCAATTTTATAAACAGAAACATTATCAGGAACTGTGTACTCAGGCCTTTTCACAGTTGCAATTTTACTTTTGCCCTTGTCATCAATATTGTATATATTATATACTTTAACTTTGCCATCATTGTCTTTAGATTCATCCCATCTTAAACTGATCCTGCCATTATCGGACTCGCGTGTAATCCCCTTCGGTTTATCCGGCGGGAGGTTTTTTGTTTTAAACTTCAGTTCATTACTGGGTTCAGATTCATTCCCCGCTGAATCAATTGCTGTTACAATCATGAAGTATTCAGTATTGCTGCTGAGATTTTTTATAGTAAGTGAAGTTCCGCCGGTTGTATCTGCGGGTTCATATTTATCTGACTGTTTCTTCTTTATAAAAAGTTTGTACTTCTTCACAGGATCATAAGGAGGGAGCCACTTAACGCTTACCCTGTCGGTTCCGATCTCACCATCAGGCTGAAGTCCTGAAGGATTCTTCTCTGCCATAAAGAGTACTTCATTTCTTTTAAGTGTAAACTCTTCAGGGCTGTACAGCTCCTTCCTGAATGTGTAGCTCTCCCTGTCCTCATCAACAAGGTGTGCAACTATACCCTTCCCGTCCCTCTTCTGAACATATATCTTCCCGAGTTTAAGTTCGGTATAGAGTATGCGCATAATATCGGTGCGTTTAATCTGCCTGCTCATTTTTTCATGAGTGCGTATTGTAACTGAACCCGCACCATCCGAGATTATGCTTCCTTCAACAATCGATCCGTCTTTTAAGAATACAGCTTCAGCCACAAGAGGGGTTTCCTGTAGGACAGCTAAACACACAGATGCTGCAACCAGCACAGAGAGCCTGATAAACTTTCCCGGTTTCATAATTACTTCCTTAAAAACTTTTCTTTATAAAAAAGCCGATAATAACTTTTTCATGAACACTAATGATGCACCAATTCCATATATAGAACACAAATAAGCATACACACACTTCAATCGAGCATCGAAGACAATAATCTTTTGATTTATACTATGATTTAATAATTCCCGTCGACCAGATTTATAAATATAGACGCATCAGAATTTTGCACCTGCACCGATTATTGGATAGACAGGATGTTGATGTCTTATAGAAGTGATGAAACTATGAATTATTAATATCCGAATGATTGAGAGCATAATAAAATACAGTGAGTTTACATGCGGCATAGTACTGTCGCTCTTTGCTCTTATACAGATTACATATAAAAACCGGCAGTTCATAAACTTCAATATAGCGGGACTCTACTTCTGCCTCTCCTATGTAATACTTTCGCTCTGGACATTTAAATCAGGAATCATATTTTATGTACCATGGCTTATGTATACAGATATTACAGCAGCTTATGCTATCGGCCCGTTTGTTTATTTTTACCTGAGAACAGTGATGGGGTATAAAACAAAGATCGACCGCATGTATCTCTTTCACTTTATCCCGGCGTTTGTTGTGTTTGCACTGATTGTAACCAACAACATTGTTAACGATTCCTTCATGTTGTATTACAGAGCAAATCCTTCAGCATACCCTGTATACAACCTGAACCCTGTTGTGAGAGCTATTGATTTTATATCAAATTTTTACATGTTAACCTATCTCATAGCAGCAACAAAAAATATACGTATATACCTGAGAAAAGGAAACCATAAACAGGCGGATGAACTGCAAACCTTATTATATTACATGTTCTTCATTCTCCTGTTCAGCCTGATGATGATTACTGCAAACATAACAGGGAGCAGCGTGCTCAATATCACAGCAATATACCTCCTGACTCTTGCGGGCTTGTGGTACTTCATATTCAGTTTCCGCAACCCGGAGTTCACTCAGAAGGCGATTAAAGAAGCGAAAATTTTAAGATATGAAAACTCAATGCTCAGCGGGGTTGATGCAGATATTGTACTCCAGAGGCTTGACGACCTTATGAATGAAGAGAGAATATACATAGACTACGAACTGACGCTACCCCGGCTAAGCGAATACCTGATGGTCACACCACACCAGATGTCGAAGATCCTGAACTCCAGGCGTAAAATGAACTTCAGAACACTGGTAAACTCCTACAGGGTAAAGGAATCGATTATACAGATGGCTGAACACCCCGAAAAGACCATACTTGAAATCGCCCTTGCAAGCGGATTCAACTCCAAGTCTTCATTCAACTCTGTGTTCCTTAAATCAACAGGGAAAACACCGAGTGATTACAGGGAGAGTCTGAAAGAGTAAGACTCTCCGCAAAAAATAAACGGGCGTCATATTGACGCCCGGCATAAGAATCATAACTTTTTATCTTAATTTTATCTTACGTCTGTTCTTCTTACATCCTTTGCTTTGATCGCAACTGGCCCGTTTGTTGTAAGCACCCTGTAGCTTTCTCCGCGTGAAACAATAATTCCCTGTATGGTTCTTCCGCTGTAAAGAGTAATCAAATCAATCCTGCCGTATTTAGCTTTCATCTCAGCGGGAGTGAGACCGGTCTCTTCTTTAATCTGCTCGTTAATGTCCACTTCTGTTTTCTCTATCTCATTAAATATCTGTTTCAGTTCATCCGGAGTCTTTTTTTCAACTTCCGGAACCACCGGGGTCTTCTCAAGTTTTGAAAGCTCAAGAGTTTCAACTTTATTTATTTCACGCAGTTCAACAAACTCTTTCTCAGTTTCAACAACGGCGCTGTTACCCTTCTCTACCAGCTTCTCGTCTGCGGCACCGGCAGTTCTCTTCACATTTACTACCCCTTTACCAACAGCAACAATCGATTTAGTCCCTGTAAACTCTGTTAAAAACTGTGTTCCCCTGACAGACGCAACAGCTGTCGGGGTCTTTACTGCATAACCGTGACCCTTCTGAAGTTTCTCAACACTTGAGAGCACCCTCCCTTTATTAAGCGAAATCTCCCGTTTAGTTATATCAGTTATTGATGACATTACGGCTTCTGTGTTAGATTCAAATCTTATTACAAGGCCGTCACTGCTTTGAAGTATCAGTGCTGACTTCTCCCCGATTGTAAAAATATCCCCTTCCTGTGCTACGCTCTTTACCTCTACCGGAACCGGTGTACCGCTTCTCGTCTGTGTCACAGAACCGGTAAAAAAAGATACAAAAATCTCCTTCTTTGTCTCTTTTGCGCATGAGATAAACATTGCTGCGGCAGTTACCGCGCCAATAAGAACTGCCCTTTTCAATATTTTTTTTGAATTCATTTTCTGCTCCTTATAATCAAAGTTGTCTTTTTCTGAATAATAAAAAATTCAGTCAATATCACCACATTGCAGACGCATATTAAAGTGTGATATATGCAGGATACAGTACAGTATGATTTATTTTTTTCCGTGAGTCAATCGTTTTTGGGATGCAAAAGACTGGAACTGAGAAAATCCGCTCCGGCAGAAAAATCACAAGAGCGGATTTAAGGGAGTTACAAAGTATCAGACCCTGAAAAAATCGACCCTGTTCTTTAAAATATCAGACAGAGATGTAATCTCTTCGGCCATGGATGCCATCTCTTCTGCTGCACCTGCGATAGACTGCGTCATCTCGTTAATGCCCCCCGATGCCCGCACAATCTCTTCTGTGGATATTCTATGTTCATTTGTTGCGTTCTTAATCTCTTCTGTTTTTACACTTACAACATCCGATACATCTGCAATGCCGTTCCGTGCCTCAATCTGCCTGTTCATGAATCCGGATACTTTATTCATCATCGCCATCACCTGCTCAACGCCATGAATGATTACTCCGAAAACTCTTACAGCTTCATCAACTCTTGAACTTCCGTTTTTAATCTCCGCTTCATTGGACTTGATAAGCCTGTTGATGTCCTTGATGCTCCCCGCAGTCTGATCTGCAAGTTTTGATATTTCGTCAGCAACTACAGCAAAACCTCGCCCCGCATCACCGGCCCTTGCGGATTCAATAGCGGCATTAAGTGAGAGGAGATTTATCTGTTCAGATATATCATTGATTATCTTAATAATATTGTAAACCTGCGATGAACTGTCCTCAATCTTGTCCATGCTCTCTGTCATTGAACGGAGAGAATTCTCCCCGTTACGCGCTTCGGAAGTCATCTTTACACCGAGACTTATGGACTCATCAATACTGAAGCTTGTTTCGTTTATCAGATCTGAAAGCTCACTTATCCTGTTGATCAGGGCTTTCATACTTTCAGCCTGTACTTTTGTGCTTTCAGAGATCATCTCCATACCGGCAGAGAGCTCCTCTGTTGTGGCATTAACCTCCTCTATTGAAGACGCCTGGGACTGCGAATTATCTGAAAATATCCCCGTTGCCCTGTTAAGTTCACCGGCCATATTGTTCAGCTCCACTGCGACCTTTTTTATATCAACAACAACATTCTTTATCTTTTCAACAAACTTATTAAAATTACCCGCGAGTCTTCCGATCTCATCTTCCGAAACTTCATTAATACTCACGGTCAGATCCCCGTCACCTTCGGCAATCTCCTTAAGCCTTCTGTTAACCCTGTTAAGTCTCCTTATCACAGCGGAACCGAGAAATATACGCACTCCGAGAACAAATCCTGCTCCCGACAGACATATCACAATTGACAGATAGAGGAGAAGCTTATTAATAAGTCCCCGTATTACACCTGCTTCACGTCCTATAAAAAGCATACCGGAGATTTTCTTCTCTGTATCAACAATGGGGATGTAGGCCGTATAATACCGCAGGCCCTGAATCATTGCATCACCATAATATATGGCGCCATCTTTCAGCACTCTGTCTGTAATGGCATCTATACCTAATTTTGTGCCTATAATTCTTTTACCGTTTAAATCTTTAATTGTTGTGGAACTTCTGATATCTTTATGAAATACTGTTACATGACAATCAAGGAGATCCTTCTGCCTGTCCACAAAGCTGTCGCCGCTTAACACATATCCCATAGAGATTGCTCCGATAATCCTTCCCCCTCTATCCTTAAGAGGAGCCCCGGCCCTTATTGAGAATTTAACCACTTCCCCCTCTTCCACAGCGACACTGCTCTCCCCTTTCAATGCTTTCTGAATATTCACCTGATTATTTATATTGTCTCCGAATTTCTCCGGTGAATGAGCTCTTGCAAAAACATCACCATTTATATCAGCAACAACAAAGTAATCCAGCCCCAACGACTTCATCGCAGCCTGGCCAATTCTTACTGCCGCACCCCTGTCCTTTCTGCTGAAAGAGTCAATCAGTTCCGGTGATGATTTGAAAAGCTCTGTCGAATCGAGAGCCTGTTTCTGCATATTATCCACATTGCGGATTATAATCTGCGATTTATCTTTCACCTCTAAGGCTATATTATCACCAAGCACCTTTTTTATTACAAGCACCATGCTTATTGATACAATCAGCAAGAATATTATAAAAAAAAGAATTCCCATAAATGTAAACTTCCTGGAAATCTTCATGTTAAGAAGAATAGAATTTAATTTTCTCATTACAATCACCGGTTATATTATATTCTTTATATTTTTTTTATATGTTTAAAAATATTAATTTTCACAGAGAGTAAAAGTCAATTCAATAAACAGTCCAGCCGGATTGAAGACTCAAAAAAAACAGTGAACAACGTTCCGTACTGATCAATTTCAATTAAATATACATTTATAAAATGAACAGTATGGTAATTATAGTGGTAAAAGCTTAACGGGGATTATTGAAAGAAATTATCAATTGGAGGCCTCATTCTCAGGGGAAAACATCAGACACCCAGCTGGCGTATCTTCATTGCGTTTAACGGTAACAATGAGGCCCTGGAGATCGTGATTGTCCTCATGCTTCACACAGATTATCATGTCATCAAAATGTGTCAGGTAAAACCTGCATTTCATACATTCATGTATATTCATTTTTATTTCTTCCCGTTTCAGATCCGGTTTATTCCGCAGTATTAATATAATTTTTTATTTTTATGACTTAACAGTCAACCTATTTACAGTAGTGTAATAAACGTCCTGATACGGGTGAATATTATTAATGCAAATTCATTTTTTCAGGTAATTTTTATCCTTGTAATAAAGATGTCAATAAAATATCCGGAATTATATTGGCAGGGAATCAGCATCAGGAGTTTTATATGAAATACAGATTTGATAATGTTATAGACCGGCATGGCACAGGCTGCGAGAAGTGGGATATGTGTGACCGGATTTTCGGAGGAGAGGATCTTCTCCCTTTATGGGTTGCTGATATGGATTTCCAGTCGCCGCCGGAAGTAATTAAAGCTCTTGCGGAGAGAGCAACGCACGGAATATTCGGCTACACAGCATATACAGATTCAGCATATGATTCTCTCATTCAATGGTTCAGCAGAAGGTACAGTTGGAATATTGACAAGGAGTGGATTGTCTACTCGCCTGGAGTTGTTCCGGCCCTGAGCCTCCTGGTGCAGTCACTTACAGAGCCCGGTGAAGGTGTAATTATTCAGAGGCCTGTATACCACCCCTTCATGCATGTGGTTGAGGGCAACGGGAGAAAGCTCCTTAATTCACCCCTCAGACAGAACAGTGACGGAATGTTTGTCATGGACTTCGATGATCTCAGGGAGAAAGCATCCGACCCATCCGCGAAGATGATGTTCCTATGCTCACCGCACAACCCTCCTGGAAGAGTATGGAGTAGAGAGGAGCTCGAAACTCTTGTAGACATCTGTGCAGAGAAAAATTTAATAATTGTTTCTGACGAGATACATTGCGATCTGACCTATAAAGGGGTAACCCACATCCCGCTCCCCCTTGTAAAACCGGAGTATTCCGGCAGAATCATTACATGCACGGCACCAAGCAAAACTTTTAATATTGCAGGTCTTCAGCTCTCCAACATTATTATACCGGATAAATCTCTTCGTAAAAAATTCAGGCAGGCACTGATGAAAAACGGCATGATTGATCCCAACTCCTTCGCGGCAGTCGCAATGGAAGCCGCATACACTCACGGAACTGATTGGCTCGATGAACTGATGGATTACGTTAAAGCAAACCTGGAATACATGAAGCACGCCTTCCGGAACTCTCTGCCGCAGATCAAAGTTATTGAGCCTCAGGGTACATACCTTGTATGGACAGACTTCAGGGGATTCGGTCTCAACTACAAAGAGCTTCTGAGAATCTTTATTGAAGAGGCGAAAGTGGCTCCCGGTCAGGGAAACATCTACGGTCAGGAGGGTGAAGGGTTCATGAGATTTAACCTCGCCTGCCCGGGATCAATACTTGAAGAAGGGATTGAGAGAATAATCAGGGCATTTACTAAATACATTTGATATCTGCCGGATATTTATTCCATTCCGCCGAAAAATTTCGTTACTGATTTTATCCGGTTACCGTAGATCATTGAGAAATAGGTATCCCTCAATTTTGTTGTCCCTCCTCCGGTGATGCTGTATTCAAGATAGAGGGAATATAACTGGTTATCGGATGAATCCTTCATCACTATAAAAAATACAGCGTTTCCTGAATCCTTCAAAAACCTGATCTTCTCAAGCTCAAGGTTACTCCTCCTGCTGTCATAAAGAAAAAAAGCGAACCTGTCGATAAGGCGCGAACCGGTATTTCCGTCTCTGACCATTAAACCGAGGCACTTTCTTATCTCATCCTCTCTGCCGGGATTATCCATTATTATCCTGGCCATAAATGCACTCCTTAGCCCGGCTAGTTCACCCTCGCCGATATCAGCTGAAACTATAGTATTCATAAAGAGGATTATGATAAAAAAAGAAGGTAGTATATGCTTCACCCTGTCCCCCGTAAAATATGTCGCTTAACTTTATAAAGAGAAATCCCGATAAATTATAAGAGTTCAAATTATCTGTTGGCAAGATTTTTTTAATGAAAACAAAAAATATAATAATATATACTCTCCTCGCTCTGCTGGTGCTGATGCCATTTGCCTATACAGTATATGCCTACTCAGCAGGTTACAAAGCTTTCAGTGAATCGAGAGATCTTAACCAGCCCCTCCCGACAAAACTTTATGACCGCAACGGTGAACTGATTTCAGAACTTTACGATGAATACAGAGAGTATGTGAAATTTTCTGACATCCCGGAAACATTGATTAAAAGCTTTCTTGCGGCTGAGGACAGTTCATTTTTCATGCATACAGGCTTTGATGTTGCAGGGATACTCCGCGCTATTATTATTGACATAGCCAGCGGCGAGATGAAACAGGGCGGCTCAACAATTACTCAGCAGCTTGTGAAGCAAATATATACGGGGAGAGAAAAGAGCATCAAAAGAAAGCTCGTTGAACTCTTCATCGCTCGTGAATTCGAAAAAAGATACACAAAAAACGAAATCCTTGAGATGTACCTTAACCAGATATATATGGGACACGGAGTTTACGGCATAGCAGCTGCATCTGATTTCTATTTCGGAAAGAGGCTGACTGAGCTTAACGCGGCAGAAGCCACTCTCCTTGCGGGGATACCCTCAGCTCCAGACAGATTCTCACCTCTTAAAAATCCTCAGAACTCTCATGATCGGACTCAGGCGATAATCTTCAACCTCATAGCCTCGGGATATATCAGCAGAGCTGACGCTGCCGCACAATTTAACGCGATGTGGGAAACTCTCTCCGGAAAATTAAAGACAGAGTTTCCTGAAGCTGGAATCCGTCGTGAAAGCAGGGACAGGGCGCCATGGCTCACGGAATATGTCAGGCGTGAGCTTATATCAAGATATGGCGAGGCAGCTGTTTACAGGGGGGGGATGAAGGTTATGACAACAATAGATCTGTCGTACCAGGGAATATCCGACTCGCTCATCACTTCATCACTGGAAGCGCAGAACAGGATCTCGGCCGGTTACAACCGATCAAGACTATGGAAACTGGAGGCGCAGATTGCAGCAAAGGCCCTCCCTCCGGAGAAAAAAAAATCTTTTGAAAGCGAAGCAATGAAAACCGTTGTGCATTTCAACAGGGAATTTATAAAATCAGTTTCTGATGAACTTGAAATTCTTTCACTCATATCAGATCTTCCTGCGATTGAAAAACAGCTATCAGTACATATTGAATATTACGATAAACTGATGTCACGGTCAAGAGCCGAAGGCGCACTTGTGGCGATTGATCCCCGCACAGGGGAGATCCTTGCCATCACCGGGGGGAGCGAATTCAACCCGGTTAATCAGCTCAACCGCGCGGCGCAGAGCAGAAGGCAGCCCGGCTCCGCATTCAAGGCTTTTGTTTATGGCGCAGGCATTGAATCAGGGGCTATAAACGCCGCGACTCCGATTCAGGACTCCCCTGTTTTTTATGGAGGAGGGAGCAAGGCATGGTCTCCGTCTAATTATGACAAAGACTACTCCGGACGTGTGCTTGTCAGGAAAGCCCTTGCTCTTTCACTTAATATAGTATCAGCAAAGGTATATGACCTCACCGGTGGAGAGAAGATTGCTGACTTCGCATCGCGAATGACAGCGGTACAGAAGGATAGGTTCCAGGTTGACCCTACACTCTCTCTCGGTACAAGCGAATTTACACCTCTTGAAATCGCTTCTGGCTTCGGCGCCTTCGCCAACAAAGGTATTCTCATTCCGCCCCATGCCATAAAAAGAATTGAGGACAGGCACGGCCTGGAGATATACAATGCCGGCACTATAAAACCTCTTAAAGCTACTGACGAAAATACTGCTTTTATCATGACAGACATGATGAGAGATGTAATAGAATCGGGAACCGCTTCTTACGCAGTAAAAAAAGCCGCAGGGTTCAGGCTGCCCTGCGCAGGTAAAACAGGGACAAACACAGGTTTCCGGGATGCATGGTTTATCGGATATACTCCGGATCTTGCGGCTGCTGTGTGGGTGGGGTGCGATTCCCCTGAATATTCTCTCGGTTCAGGACAGAGCGGTTCAGCTTCAGCAGCGCCGGTATGGGGAAGATTCATGACAGAGGTCTATAAAACCCGGAAGAAAACATCTTTCCATGATAAACCCTCCGGTGTTGTTATAAGAAATGTATGTTCTGTTACCGGCGCAATTCCGGATAAAGGATGCCCGGCAAGGAAAGAATTCTTTATTTCAGGATATGAGCCTGCGGAAAAATGCGACGGCCTCCATGGAAGGCTTTCTAACATTAAGGAACTTGTCAATAAAGGCAAAAATAAGATGTCGCCTGAAAGCGGAACAACACTGTTCAGTGAAGAAGCACCTGAAGAAAAATTAGAAGAGGAGAATATCTTTTTCGACTGATAATATATTAAATTATCAAAAAGAGCCATAAAACACTAATTAGAATAATAAGGATATTTACATGCAGGTATTCTGTTCAAATTGCAATACGGCCCATGAAGTGACACAGGATCAGGCAGGAGATAAAGAGCGATCTGTTATCCACTGCAGGCGGTGCGATAAAAATATCAAACTTCAGTTCTGCCCCCACTGCGGCTCATTCTACTCTATAACTTTCGCCAACATTAAAAACGGAAGGTACAGATACAGATGCCGTAAATGCATGAAAGACTTTGCCATAGAGTTTACCGGGGCGAAACCGGATATCCATGTGCTCACAAGGACTACGCATGAGGGATCATCGCAGGTAATCAATACGGAACAATCGGCCGGGTTATCCAGGACTGTTCAGTCACCACTCCGGGTTGAAACTTCACAGACAATACAGGCACCGGCAAATGTCGTTCATGAAGAACAGGCAGAGAAGTCTCAGGCCGTTTCTGCTGAAAAAATTGATGTGGCAAGTTTTATCAGCAACAGCATCAACTCATTCAGCATCAATGAGCTCTTTGCAGCTGCTGCAGGAGCATTCTCGTTTAACAGGCTTCTTGTTGCATCCGGTGGTGTTGTAATGATGCTTCTCCTCATGGCAATTTTTAACAAAGTTGAGACTTTGTGGTTCAGCGGAGGAACCGCTTTATATCCTTTTGTCGGTTCAATTATTGCACTACTCCCTCTTGCCATAATCTTTTCATTATATACCGCGACTGCGGCAATAATTTCACGCATAACACTTGATATAATCTTTCACAACAAATCTCCGGAATGGGATGATATTATAAGGTTTTCATTCAAAACAGCCCCTGCGGTTTTTATGGGAAATATTGCAGTGCTTCTTGCAGTCAGCGCTCTCCTTGTTCTTTTCGGCAGAATACCGCTGCTTGGGCCGATTATCTTTTCACTGATATTCCTCCCCGTCTATATCGCGGGAATTATAATCACACTGTTATGCGTAATCGGAATCTGGTTCTATCCGCCAATATCAGCACACAGGGAAGGGGGGATTTTCGGAAACATGAAAAACCTTATGCTTTTCATTAAGAAGCATAATCTGGCCATGCTATATATGATACCGGTAATCATACTTGTTTCAATAATCACTCTAACTGCAATATTTCTTATACATACAGCAGCATTCTCTTTTACAATTTCACTTTCTCAATGGCTCCTGGGTAATGACGCCGGAGGTGTATTCGCATCAATTCCAGCGTCCTTTATAAAAGCATCAGAATCAACAATCAGCGGACTCGGGAACGGACTCTTCAGGCAGCTCTCTATCAATCTCGGCATGACCCATCATGTCAGCGGATTTATACTGGGAGCAATCATGATGTTCATAACGACACTGCTTCTCTCGATAGCTGTATCAGTAACCGCGACAGTCTCATCTCATATCTATATAGTAATGGAGAGGGGCCTTACAATTGACGACAAAAAGAAAGGTGCAGTTTTCCTGATTCTGACATTAATGCTGTCAGTTATGCTGCTGCTGAAAAAGCTTATATAAGCCGGCAGCAGCTTAACCCTTTACAAGCACATTGAAAAGCTTTACATCAGTTACTGCTTCTACTCCGTAGCTGATACCCGATTCAAGTGCCGTCATCTCCCCCTGCCTCAGAATAATCTCTTCATCTTCTCCGTATAGAATTTTAACTATACCTTCAATAACGAAGAAGAGAGTTTCCATTATGTAGTACTCCTTATCAATACTTTCACCTTCAGCAAAAGAGAAAAAACGTATCTCTGTGTTTTCACTATCAATAAGTGCTTTACTGGCAATTTTGTTTCCAGTGTGCTTTACTATGTCAGCCATAACAACAGGCTCATAGGGCCTGATATTTTTCAGATATCTCATCTCTATTCCTCTTTCACAACAATAAGAAGCATCTTCATATCCTCTTTTGCTGTAACCTGATGCGGAATATTTGCAGGCATAACCACTATCTGCCCTTTTGATGCTTCCATTACCATGTCTCCAACCTTAACTGTTGCAATCCCCTGATGTATATATATGAGGGCGTCACCTTTTGCCGAGTGTGGCCCTACACCTTCACCTTTACCAAAGGCAAGCGCAGTAAGGCCGACACCTTTCTTCTGTGTCATAGTCACAGTTTCGATCTGCCCTTCCTGACAGTTTACAAGGCTGTCAAAATCAATAACTTTTCCCTTTGCGATATTTTTAATTAATTCCTGCATTGAGAATTCTCCTTTAGTTTAATAAGTTCAATATATCACATTAATTACCAATTAAAAATGACCTGGATCAATCTGCTCAATTTTTATTTTTTTTATTAACATGGGAACCTTTTTCACTTTTTACAGGTCTAACTCACATATAAGAAAATGGAGGAAATAACAAATGAAACGTATAATGCTCACACTGCTGGCTCTTGCTATTCTGGCTGGAACCGGCTCATCGCTCTTTGCAAGGGGTATGGGGAATGGCGGAAACTCATGCTACGGCATGGGTATGAACGGCGGCCCCGGATATCACGGCTGGATGTTTGATGACCTGAAGCTCACAGAGGAACAGGAACTCAAAATCCATAAAATCAACAAAGAGTACGCAGACAAATTTTTTGAAGCCAGAAAGGATCGTGACACTCATTACAAGGTAATGGAGAGTCACAAAAAAGAGATCGAAAAAGTTCTGACAAAAGAACAGCTCGAAAAAGTAAAGGATTTTAAAGGCCCCCGTCAGGGGAAAGGAAAAGGTATGCGTCAGGGAAAAGGTGACGGCAAACCCGGCATGATGCATAACTACCTTGGCATTACAGATGAGCAGGCTGAAAAAATTCATAAGCTCAACATGGATTTCCATGATAAAATGTTCAAAAGCAGAAGTAATGAGAAAGAAATGGAAAAACTTCGTGAAAACCATTTAAAAGAATTTAAAAAAGTTCTTACGAAAGAACAGCTCGAAAAATTTAACGGTTTTCAAAAACATCACAGAGGCATGGGTTTCGGGCCTGGATTCGGAGGGATGTGGTAATCAACGGTTCTATTGGCGGCTCTTTTGCCGCCGGTAACCTTTATTTTATTGAGAGAGAATAATTATGAAATATATCACAGCAATTATAATGATAACGGTACCCGCGGTATCAGCATTAGCCGGACCATATTACTGTTATACACCCTTTTATAACAGAGGAGGTGGAATTATGTGGTTAATTACAATTGCCCTTTTCGGATTCATTATATATCTTCTTTATAAGAACATCGCGAGAGCGGGGCGGAATAATTGTGATGATTCCCCTGATGTCATGAGTATTCTTAACAGACGGCTTGCAAAAGGGGAAATATCTGAAGATGATTACGAAAGACTGAAGAGCAGAATTTCAGGTTAGATGGAGACCGGTGTTATGAACAGCAGGATAATTATAATAATACTTTCAGTGATAATAGCAGTACTTGTCACTGTAAACATAATGATGTTCAGAGATCACAGGGAACCGCAATTCATGCCCGGTCCCGGGGGCGGGCCGGAGTTTCTGGATGAGGGCCCCGGAATGAAAGGGAGACACCCCATGCCGGGAAACAGATACGGCAGAAATTTCTGCGGACCTGACTTCATGAGAGAAAAACTTAATCTAAGTGCTCAGCAGATTTCAACGATTGAAGAGCTCAACAGAAAGTTCGGAGAAGAAAATAAAATTTTATTCCGCGCCATGGAACCGGAGAAAGAAAGACTCAGAAGCATTCTGCAGAAAAACGATAAACCTGATATAACAGAGGTGAAAAAGTCTCTTGAAAAAATGGCATCACTGAATGTCGAATTACAGATACTGAGAATAAAACAGGGGAGCGAAATAGACTCAATACTCTCGGCGGAGCAGAAAAAAATTCTTAAAAGCGAGAGAAACAGGTTCTTTGAAAAAATGCAGAGAGGGCGTGGCGGCAGAAATGAATGAGCGTGAATTCGCTGATATAGTGGGGAGAACAAAAAAAGCAGTCCTCTCTGCCGTAGAAAAAAATCTTGCTTCCCGATTCTATCACTCCATAGACGATGTTGTGCAGGAGACCTATATCCGGGCATACAGCAGCCTAACAAAAGGCAAATTCCGGGGTCAATCTTCAATCAATACATGGCTCTACAGTATTGCACGGAACGAATCCCTGCGTATGAACGAAAAACTTTTACGGGAGGAGCGGAAGGAGAAGAAGCTGATCGATGCTGATGATTTAACTGTAAATTACGAAGACGACAGCATCGCACTTCTGCAGGAGAATATACTGAAACTTCCCGAAAAGTACGGGGCAGTGTTATCGCTGGTTTCACTTGGATACAGCCTTAACCAGATTTCCGAAAAGCTCGGGTTAAATACAGGTACTGTAAAGTCAAGAATATCAAGGGGTAAAAAAATTTTACACGATAATATGAAAGGGGGGAAAGATGCAGGACTATAAAACAAAAATGGATGAAGAGATCAGTCTCAGGCTGGAGAGCGATTCATGGAATCTCTCAATAGCCGGCAGGGTATTGTCTGAAAAGAATGCCCGTAAAGAGAAGACTATATTCAGAAGCTATATAACTTCTCTCGCTGCGGCATCGGTTTTCCTTGTGCTTTTTATTTTCAATGTCTACAGCTATTTCAGCACAGGCACAGATGCATCTTCATATAATTCGTATCTTTACAGCTACAGCAGCGATTCGGACTCAATAAATACCGAGGAGACAGATCTTATAATAAATGAGGCGTTTCCTATGAGATAGCGCGTTCAAGGGTTCTGCATGAATCGCATGATTCTGAGCCCTGAAAGCCGCTTAAATTTATGTAGGTTCTGAGAGAAAACTCCTCCCTTTTCCCGATATTCCACTGGTTAACCGGCCTGAAATAACCTGAAACTCTTGAAAAAACTTCAGCAGGAACAACAATCTTTTTATTCATATTACCCCCTGTCAGATTACTCCGGATTATGGCTAATGAGACATAATATGTCAAGGATTAATAACATTAATAGAGCTGAAAAATTGATTAATTCCGGTATACTTATTTACTCAACAGCCGGGAGGTATATATGGAAAACAGTTCCTCTCCCCTGCTCTGACTCTACCTCAATCAGGCCTTCATGCCTTGTTATAATTGTATTAACAATGGCAAGCCCAAGGCCGTTCCCCTCTTTTTTTGTTGTAAAGAAAGGATCAAAAATAGTCTCCAGGTGTTCTTTGTCAATACCGGGGCCATTATCACGTACAGATAAACGCCAGATATATCCTTCCGGAGAAGTGAGAGGTTTATCCCCTGTTTCTGTTTTTTCAAGTTTTAGTTCAATTTTTCCCGGCACATCTAACCTCTGATTATCCTGCTTTATAGCCTCAGCGGCATTGACTATAAGATTAAGAATAACCTGCTCAAGCTGTGTGCGATCTCCAAATACATATGAATTACCACTGCCGGCATCAAATGTACATTCAACGTCCTTAATTGTTGCTGCCGCCAGACCTGACACTTCAGAGATAATAGTCCCCAGGTCAACTTTTACATGTTCAAACCTGCTGCCTTTTGAAAATGACATGAGGTTTTTCACAAGCCCGGCAGCCTTCTCACCAGATGTCCTGATGATATTCAGATGAGACTGTATCTCATTTATGCCGGTTTCACCTCCGCTTTTCAATATTACATCGAGATAAGAGGCTGTACTTACTATTCCTGATATTATATTGTTGAAGTCATGTGCAAGCCCTCCGGCCATTGTACCCAGGGCTTCAGCTTTTCTGGCCCTGTCAAGCTGCTCCTCTTTTTTCGCGAGCTCAGTAACATCATCAATTCTAAGTATAACGCCTGTTATCTGCTCTTTACTGAAGGGGAAAATGTAAATGTTCTTAACATAAACATCCTCCCTCCCGTTTCTTTCAACGATAAAGTTTTCACCGTAAAGTTCGGCTTTAATCCTCTTCTGACGCACATCTTCACATTTTGCCCTGTATTTATAAAGCTGAGGTATGGCATCCCATA
This sequence comes from Spirochaetia bacterium UBA5763, assembly GCA_002418835.1. GTDB lineage: Bacteria > Spirochaetota > UBA4802 > UBA4802 > UBA5550 > UBA5550. The sequence goes on from DIEX01000011.1 coordinate 98,593, forward strand.
AAGTCAGCCCTGTCGCCTCTGATGATGAAAGACCTGAAATTTTTTCAGTTTCCCTGTTCCACTGAATAATTCTGTCTTTGTCATTAATCGAAATGAGGGCTGATGGCATAGAATCAATTATATCATTTACGAAAGCTGTTATCTCGCGCAGCTGTTCATTGGTTCTGTTTATTTCACCTGTTCTCTGCTGAATAGTTCTGGTCATCATGTTGATATTTGATGTTATATCAGAAATTTCATCGCCATAATTATCATCTATTGCTATACTATAATCGCCGTTTTTTATCCTCTTAAGGCTTTCAATAATATTATGAATCCGTTTGATGAACATATCATTCATCTTCATTGTCGATATCAGGAAAATGACCGCAGTGATTATTATACAGGAGAAGAGTGAGTATAAAATTATTCTTCGCATATACTGTGAAAGTATTGAAACATCATAAACAAGCTCCGCATAAACAGGCGTTGTGCGGTTGAACATATACTTATTCATTTTTATCTTGTGGTAAACACTGATCCTGTTCTCCTTTTCCACGACTGCTTCCCCTTGCGTGGTAATAGTTCTGACAAGATCTTTGTCAAGTTCAAGCTTCTTCCCCGAATTAATCAGAGACCAGCTGACACCCCCGGCAATTGAGTATATATCGATAGATATAAGATATTCGTTATAAAAATTTTTAAACATATCACTGAAGAGGAATTCATAAAGGGCAAAATTGTATTTTTCATTAACAAAGCTCTGCACATCCATTGACACTTCATAGATAATTCTGCTCCCCCTGGGGGAAAAATACATATAATGATTAATCTTCCCTTCTTTAATTGATACAGAAATCCCCTGTGAAATAATCTCGCTGCGTCCGTATATTGAACTAATGTAGCGTGTGAATGAAGGGCTGATATTCATAAGATTGAGCCCGATCTCAGATTTCAGTGATGAGTTAAAAACGCTCCCCTCTGAATTAATGAAGTAGATATCACCCACTCCATATCTTTTGGCCATTGATTTAAGTGTAACAGGGGAGACCTTCCCGGCTGATCCCGCATTGCTGATATCTCTATGAATTGAGTAAAGGGCTTTTCTCCCTGTACTGTCCATCTGTTCTTCTATTGAATGGAGAATACTCTGGTACTGTTCCAGCTGTTTTTCAATGCGTATGATCTTCTCTTCCCTGTTTTCACGGAGAACCGTCTTTACGAAATCATACGAGAACCGTCCTATGATAATGGATATCACAGCAGCAGTTATTACTATAACTGCCAGAAGCAGTTGAAAGAGCCTTTTTCGCATTTATCAACACACCATTGAAATAATCATATATACGTTACAGGAGAGCATAACCCCTGGTAAATGTTCATCTTTTGAATATTCCTGTATTTTTGCGGGCAGCAGACCATAATATATTTATATCATATATTATATCAAGGTCAACATAAAAAATGCAGTTAAAAATCGTTCCTGGCAATAACTACAGATGAGTTAATCAGGCTTACCTTGTATTTTATGCCGCAGTAATCACGGTGTTCTTTAAGGAGAGATTCCATTTCTGTGCGGGCTTTGAGTATTTTGTTTCTGATACGGGTGATTACGCTTCTCATATCCTTGCCGTACCACTTCATCTGGCTTTCATGCAGGTCGAGTTTCTCTTCAAGTTCTTTGATCTGCTTTGTGTAAGATTCTTTGATCTTTTCTATTTCAGGATCTATCTGTATATCAATATTTTCATTAAGGTCAAAAAGTCTGTCATTGATACGTTCCATGATCTTTACCCTGGCAGCATCGAAACAGCATGATACGTTACACCTCACATTCTCAATTGCACCATAATGTTCAGACAGAGGGATATTGTGCATAAAATCATGATCCATAAACTGCTCTTCAATTCTCTTAACTTCATACTCAGAAAGTACCGACCCCTTTTCAACAAGTACCGGAAAAAACTGATGTGTAACTGAAGCTGAAGTAAATTCGACAAGGTAGTTAAAAATCATTCCATCAAAAGGTGTATCGCTCTTCATGAAAATCACACCGGACTCACCTCCGAAACAGTCGCTGTTGCAGTAATCGATGATCCTGTCAACTGTGCTGTGCCCGAAAGCCAGAAACTCAAGGCTTTCGTCCTCCAGCGCCCTCTCGCTGTCAAATGTGCCGTATCTGATCTGGGAGTCATCACCTGAACCGGAGAAGACCCTGTAAAGTCCCGCTCTGCTGTTTTTCTTTGAAATCAGACCCTGCGCATAAGAATCCTCATCCATGAAATCACTTATAAATTTTTCAATCCGCCGGTTTGTGAAACTGCGATCTTTCAGGGTAACCTTGTAGTAGTCATCATAATTAAAATCCATACGCCCTGCCACAGTCAGTTCAGAAAGTTTTTCAAAGCTCTGCCGCGCGTTCTCTATTCTGTCAGAGAGCTCAGACTCAACATCCTTCTTCTTCTTTCTTCCGGTGGCAAGTTCCATGAAAAGTGTATTAAGATTAACCTCATCTTCAATCTGACCCAGCATAATGTCAGGTGTGCCTATGGACTCCTCAAATATCTTAAGCTTCTCAGTGAGTACTTCAAGTACACGCTCCGCCACAGTCCCCCGTGTAGAGAAGTTATATATATGCACATCATTGGGCTGTCCGAATCTGTGAATACGGCCGATCCTCTGTTCTATCTTCAGCGGTGACCACGGCAAATCATAATTTATGAGAATGTCGCAGAACTGCATATTGCGCCCCTCTCCGCCCGCCTCTGTCGCTATTATGATCTCCACTTCATTCTTGAATTTGAGTATTGCCTCCTCCTTCTCGTCCCTGTTCATTGAGCCGTTAAAAGCGACCCTGCTGAATCCGGAAAGAATGTCCATGAGGTAATCCTGTGTAGTCCTGAACTGCGTGAAAATCAGAAACTTTTCGTGCCCCTTTTTCTTTAAATCTTTTATGAGCCTTACAAGCTTTTCACCCTTTTTGTTCGATTCGATCTGCGATGCGAGATTAACAAGCCGGTCGATAGTGAGTATCTCCAGCCTCAGTTCATCAATTGTCTTTTTAACAGTGAGTTCCGCATTCTCATCAAGTTCTTCAAGCTCAGATAATGTTTCATTATCAAAGCATCCGGTATTGAATTCCACGTATGCATTATTCAGAGACTCGGCTTTAACCAGAAGATCTTTCAGCCGCGCAGACCTGTTCCTCAGTGCAACTAACAGAGCGTATGACGAAGAATCCAGGAGTTTCTGGAAAACAGTCATTACAAATCCCACGGCACGGTTCTCAGACTGAAGAGCGCGGTTAAACTCCTCTGCCACGTATTTAGTTGTCTCGTCATAGAGGAACCGCTCGTCATCATAGAGATCAAACCTGATGGTGCGGGCATGGCGTTTTGTAAATCCTCCGACCTCGTTCTTGGTACGGCGGATTACAACCTGGTCCAGTTTTCTTTTAAGTTCAGAGAGGTCTGCTCCGTCAAGACAGAACTGGTTGTAGAATGACTGGTACGGCCCAAGTATATTTTTATCAACGAGTGCAATGAGATAGTAAAGTTCTTCAAGCTTTCCGCGGAAAGGGGTCGCCGAAAGAAGGAGGAGCGACTTTGTCCTGACCGCCACCTGCTCCGCCATACTGTATGCCAGTGTTGAACTGTTGGCGTCTCTCCTGAGCCTGTGTGCCTCATCAAAAATAACAAAGTCCCATGAGCAGTGAAGCAGATCCTCCTGGAAGTCCTTCCCCTTAATAAAGTCAAGAGAACAGATCAGACGATCGTATACCTTCCAGGGATTCCCCCCTTCACCGGCAATCTGCGAAGCCTTCTTCAGAAGCTTCCTGTCCATGATTATAAATTTCTCGTTGAATTTGCTCTCCATCTCATTCTGCCACTGGAAAAGCAGCGACGCAGGACAGATGATTATTATCCTTTTATAATTCTGCCTGTAGATCATCTCCTTGATCACAAGACCCGCTTCAATAGTTTTACCAAGCCCCACCTCATCAGCAATGAGAAATCTCTGCTTGAATGAATTTACAATCCTGTGTGTGCTCTCCACCTGATGCGCTAAAATCCGGGTCCTGGAATTTGATAAAGAGAGTATTTTATTGTATGCATATGCAAGTTTTAATATAAATGACTCTGCTTTAAGTATAAACCTCCTGCCATGCGGCAACGGAGAGCTCTCGAAAAGTTCTCTGATGCGCCCCTCATTTTGTATGATCACCTCACCCGCCGGAATATTTTCATCCGGTTGATAAGTAAAGAGATCTGGCAGGATTAAATCCGCTTCAGTATTCATAGTTCAGAAGTATTAGAAATTGTCCCTGGAGGTTTTTCAGATGCGACATAATAGAACATATACAGGTTATGGGCAAGTATTTTTTTATGGGGGGGCTGGGTTGGGCTCTGACCCCGGTTTCCTTTTCTAATTTTCTAATGTCTGCCATATCTGTAAAAAACAAAACATCGGCTCTGACCCTCCGTACCATAAAATGCTCATATTCCAAAAAAAAATCAAAATAATGCTCTGACCCCAAAAAAAATTCAAAAATTTGAACGCCAGAATCGTATTAATAGCAGGAAGAACAAAAACTATATACGGAGAACCAAATGCCACGACCTTTAAGAACAATCGCCCAGGGGGTAACTTATCATTGCTACACCAGATGTCACGGAAAAAGAGATCTGCTCAAAAGCAGATACGGAAGGCGACATTTTATAGAAGCTGTTCAAATGTGCCAGGGAAAATATGTATTTGAACTTATTGCCGCTGAAACTGTTGCAAATCATATACATCTTCTTATCAAAACCGTGGAGGATGAAGAAACAATCTCCCGGATAATGCAGTACATTAAGGCAAGAATTGCCGAGAAATATAACAGGGCAACAGGTGAAACCGGTACTTTCTGGAATGAACGTTTCGGATCAACAATAATCGAAGAATCAGATAATCCCGAACAGTACCTCCTATGGCTTTTATGGTATATAGGCTACAATCCTGTACGGAAAGGGCTGTCTCATGATCCCCGCAAGAATGAGATCGGTTTTATAAACTGTTATCTTGACGAAAACTTTAATTCACAAATAAAATTTACTCTACATGAATATTTTTACAATCTCGGGAACAGTTTCAGTATCCGTGTTAAAAGATTTCTGGAATATGAAGAAGCCTATCTGAAAAGGCTCGCTTTGTGGGTATAAGGATACGGTATGGGGTCAGAGCCTGATTTTTCTCCTGCATAAAAACCCCTGTTTCCAGGGGCCTTTATGGGCTAAAAATTTAAAACAGGATTCACTCCTATTCTTTTACCTGTGTTGTAAGGAATATCTGGATCCCCATCTGTTCAATCTGATCCTTAATCTCCTCCAGTTTGTCAATATGAGCATCTTCATCCAGAAGAATACGATCCAGCATATCCTTGGTGGCGTTGTCACCGACCTCTGCAGCAAGTTTGATTGCATCGTTGTATGCTTTTATTGCGCCCTCTTCAGCATTTATATCGTTTGTCACCTGTTTAGTTACATCGGCTCCGATATTAATCTTATTAAGAGTCGTTACAACAGGAGTCCCTCCGAGGAAGAGAATTCTCCCGATTAACTGCTCAGCATGTTTCATTTCGTCAATTGCTCTCTTCTCAAACCCCTCATGGAGTTTAACATAACCCCAGTCAGCACACATCTCAGAGTGAACCATGTACTGGTTTATTGCTGTCAGCTCATCCGCAAGCAGATAGTTCAGCATATCAATTAACTTCTGATTACCTTTCATCTTTTTTCTCCTGCAAGTTTATATGTTATATGTTAATTTATATGCAAATAACAGGATAAGCAACCTTATTTTTTTAAAAACATGATGACAAAAAACAATTTCACCCGGAATTAATACATATTCCACTCTGCGGAGAAACCTATGATTGACCTTAGAAGCGACACAGTTACCAAACCGGGAAAAGAAATGCTTGAAGCAATGATTAAAGCTGAAGTCGGTGACGATGTATTCAGGGAGGACCCGACAATTAACAGACTTGAAAAAATGGGGTCAGAGCTCTTTGGCATGGAGGATGCCCTCTTCTGTGCATCCGGAACAATGACAAATCAGATTGCAATTAACGTTCACACGAAACCGGGCGATGAAGTCATATGTGATAAACTTGCACATATATATTACTATGAAGGTGGAGGGATATCTAAAAACTCCGGCGCATCTGTTGCCCTTCTTTCTGGCGACAGGGGAAGATTCACCGCTGCTGACGTTGAAGCTGCAATATGCCCGGACGATATTCACAGGCCTGTAACCTCACTTGTGGCGGTTGAAAATACTGTAAATAAGGGGGGGGGAGCGTACTGGGACTATAATGAGCTTCAAAAAATCAGTATACTCTGCCGCGAAAAGAACATCCCTTTTCACATGGATGGAGCCAGATTTTTCAATGCCATTACAGAGACAGGTGAAACTCCGGAGAAGTACGGAAAGCTTTTTGACTCAATCTCCATCTGCCTGTCAAAAGGTCTCGGTGCGCCTGTGGGTTCGCTTCTTCTTGGCAGCACCGACTTTATAAAACGCGCACGACGTGTAAGGAAAGTTTTCGGCGGCGGGATGAGACAGGCCGGTTTCCTTGCAGCGGCAGGGATATATGCTCTTGATAACAATATTAAAAGGCTTGGAGAAGATCACAGGCGGGCAAGAGAGATTGGGAAAGTTTTAAACAGACACCCCTATGTGGAAGAGGTAATTCCTGTTGAAACAAATATTCTGATATTCAAAGTATCTATGAATGAAAAAGATTTTCTCTTAAAACTGAAGGATAAAGGGATTCTTGCTACAGCTTTCGGCCCGAAAACCATAAGATTTGTGACTCACCTTGATTTCACAGAGGAAATGCTAAACAGAACTGAGGAAATGTTAAAAAATATTAAATAAAAAAATAATGAGGGTCAGAGCCTCTCTTTTCTATAAGGGCTCTGACCCCTATTCCACATGCAGCAGCAGACCTTTAAGATACTCACCTTCCGGATGAAAAATGCTGACAGGATGATCCGCTCCCTGCGACAGCTGCCGTAAAACCCTGACATTCCGCCCTGCATCAGCGGCAGCGCCGAAAACAATCTTCCTGAACAGATCCTGGGATACATGCTGCGAGCAAGAGAATGTCAGCAGCAGGGAATCTTTTTTAATTCTGCGAAGCGCACTGAGGTTTATATCCTTATATCCGCGCGCGCCCTTATCTATACCTGATGCGTGCTTCACAAAGGCCGGCGGATCAAGTATAATCATATCAAAATAATCCGGCTCAATTTCGCGGAGATATTCAAAGCAGTCTGCTTTAATAGAAACAGCTCTATCTGTCTCCCCGGAATTTAAGATAATATTTTCACCTGTCATATCAACAGCTGAGGCTGATACATCAACACTATGAACGGACTCAGCTCCCCCTGCAAGGGCATAAACAGAGAATCCTCCGGTATAACAGAACGCATTAAGCACTCTTTTGCCCTGTGCAAGTGTTCTGACAAGTTCACGGTTATCCCTCTGATCGAGAAAAAAACCGGTCTTCTGCCCTCCGGAAATATCAACCGTAAATTTAAGTGAATTCTCAATAACTTCGACGCGCCCCTTCTCCCCGCCTCTGAGAAGATAATCACCGGTGCAGATGCCCTCCACCCGGTTGGCTCCGCTGTTTTTTACGAATATATTTTTATATCCGAGAGATTCAAGCGTATCAGCTATATTCTCAAGCATAAGCTCAATGCCCATTACAAGAGCCTGAACAACAGCCGTATCACCATACACATCGATGACAAGCCCCGGGAGGAAATCACCCTCCGCATGCATAAGCCTGAAGCAGTCAGTTTTCTCTTTATGAATGAAACGCCCGCGAAGCGCCGAAGCTCTGCGGATTTTTGCAGAAAAATAATCAGCATCAAAATTTGAGACATGTACTGAAGTAAATTCGAATATCCTGCAGGTAATCTGGCTTTCAGGTGAAAAAAATCCGTAGCCGATAACCATCCCGTCTGAAGTGACGGCCTCAACAATCTCGCCATTGCTGTAATCAGGTACTGTAACGAGAGCCCCTGAAAAAATCCAGGGATGTCTGTTTATGAAAGATTTCTCGCGTCCATGCTTTATCTTGATCTGTCTGTACATAATATGGTCAGAGTTTACTCCGCAGATTCAGATGAATCTGTCTCATCATCAAGGCTTTCATCCGGCTCACCGTCAACCTGGTCCTTTTTCATCGCCTTTTTCTGAAGTTTCTCTTCCTTTTTCTTTTTTTTATCCAGTTCTTTTCTTCGTTTTTCACTGCTATAAGGGTTTGGTCTCAAAATGTCTCCTTTTAACGCGGATAATTCCTGTAAAAAATATAGGGCCGCTTTATTATTTAGATTATACATATTACTGCGGATGAATCAATTAATAGATCAGTTCAGAACAGGAATTATGAACAGGAGATTTATTAATGAAAGCATATTATTCGTGCATTATAAATAATACCCGATAATTATCAAGCTTTTTAAAGATGAACATATTTTTAACGATATACACTCTTATTGCAGTAAAAGCTCTTTTTCCCTCATCGTAACAACAATTCTTGACAAATGAATTTATTTATATCATAAAAGTTTCAGATAAAAATCCTGTCTTTATGGCTTATAAATAAAAGGGTCAAATAACCGGTTCAGCCATACAGCATAAAACTATAATTAGCACTATGATTGTAGAACCGTCTCCAGACAGGGACTGGCTTATCATTGATTACACTATTTAATTAACAGGAGATTTTATGTCAGTACAAATGGGTATTATTGTTGCGTTCGGATTGTATCTGCTCCTGATGCTGGGTATAGGAGTATACTTTTCGAACAAATCGAATGACCTTGCAGACTATGTTCTGGGAGGCCGCGGCCTGGGGAAATGGGTAACATCACTGAGCGCCCAGGCATCGGACATGAGCGGATGGCTCCTCATGGGGCTCCCCGGTCTTGCGTACGCGTCGGGATTCGGTGAAGCTTTCTGGCTTGCAGCGGGCCTTGCTACAGGAACGTATCTCAACTGGAGGCTTGTCGCAAGAAGATTGAGGATCTACACCAGGATGGCTAACGATTCTCTTACTATTTCAGATTTTTTTGAAAACAGATTTGGTGATACTTCACACCTTCTCAGAATGATTTCATCAATTTTTATTGTAATCTTTTTTACACTTTATGTTTCTTCCGGTTTTATTGCAGGTGGAAAACTTTTCAACACTGTATTCGGCATTCCATATGAATATGCCATTCTTATAGGCGGAGGAGTCCTTGTACTCTATACATTCCTTGGTGGATTCTTTGCAGTTTCATGGACTGACTTAATACAGGGGATAATAATGCTTTTTGCTGCGGTTGTTGTTCCGGCTTATGCAGTTGTCCATCTTGGCGGAATTTCTGCCGCATCAGAGAGAGTCGCAGCAATAAGTCCCACACTATTCTCTCTTACAAAAGACCTTGCGGGGAACAACCTCAGTGCCATTGCGATTATCTCCTCCGCAGCATGGGGTCTCGGATACTTCGGCATGCCTCACATCCTTGTAAGATTCATGGGCATAGACAGCGCCGATAATATCAGGGACGCAAGGATAATTGCCATGGTATGGGTAATCATATCTCTCGCATCCGCAGTATTCATTGGTGTTATCGGACGCGCGTACACAAGCGGCGCTCCACTCGCGGGACCGGACTCTGAAAAAATTTTCATGGTTATGGTTCAGTCACTCTTTGTAACTTTCCTCGCGGGTGTAATGCTCTCTGCCATCCTTGCGGCTATTATGAGTACAGCCGATTCACAACTCCTTGTAGCGGCTTCAGCAATATCTGAAGATTTCTACAAAGCTATATTCAAGAAAGATGCCCAGCCTCATGAACTTGTATGGACAGGGAGAGTGGCGGTTATTGCTATATCAATAGTAGCTTATTCAATTTCACTTAATCCGAACAGTTCTGTATTTAAAGTTGTTTCATTTGCATGGGCAGGTCTCGGTGCGACATTTGGGCCTATAATTCTAACAGCGCTCTTCTGGAGAAGAACAACAGCCAAGGGCGCATTGGCAGGAGTCCTTGTCGGCGGTATTACAGTTCTGGTATGGAAAAACCTATCACAACTCGGTGGAATTTTTACACTGTATGAAATTATCCCTGCGTTCATTCTTTCTCTCACAGCGATAATTATAATAAGCCTTATGGACAGCGAACCCCCGAAAGAGATTACAGATCTTTTCGACAAGGTTCAGCAGGAAATATAACTTTCAGCATCACCAATATACGAAGCCCTTCATGAAAAATATGAAGGGCTTCTCTATATAACCGGATAATTATCTTTGGACTTCAGTATATCAGAAATTTTTTTAAATCTAATAAAGTTTAGCAAGGACACGGTTATATCTGACCGGCACAAGTCTCTGCAGCCTGTCAAGGAACCTGGCGTCAGATCCTATCCTCACACGAGCTTTATTTTTTCTCATCCCTTCAATGATTGCAGATGCAGCTTCTGCAGCTGTTGTCTTTGAAATTTTAGCAAGCCTCTTTTCCAGCTTCTCCGTATTCTTCAATACAGAGCCCTCCTTAATAACTCGCGCGTTCTTTGCAATATTTGTTTTTATTCCGCCGGGAAGCACACTGATGACATTAACCGGAAATGAGTAAAGTTCATCCTGAAGAGCTTCAGTGAATCCCCGCAGTCCGAATTTTGTAGCGCAGTATGCGCTCTGGTTTCCTGTACCAATTACTCCGAAAACGCTTGCAACATTTACAAGGTACGCGCCCTGTTTGTTTTTAAGCTCCGGAAGAAAAGCCTTTGTCATATATATGGCGCCCCAGAGATTAATGTTCATAATCCATTCAAAATCTGATATCTTCAACTCATCAAATTTTCCGAAAAGTGTAACTCCCGCATTATTAATGAGAATATCAATGCCTCCATGTTTTTTTTTCACATCTGCTGCGAATTTATTTACCTGTTTGCTGTCAGATATATCAACCTTGTAACCGGATGCCGCTCCACCTGAATCTTTCACCAGTTTTACGGTTCCATCAAGGTTTTTTTTATCATAATCAGCAGCGATTATAGCACACCCCTCACCTGACATCTGCAGCGCCAGTTCTCTCCCAATACCTGAAGCAGCTCCCGTAATTACAGCAATCTTTGCATTAAAAAGCCCCATACTCCCCCCTTCCTGATTTTTTTAGATTTATAGCAGTTAACGTTTGGAATAATCCGGATCTGTCATTTCGAAGAAGCGACAGCGACTGAGAAATCTGTTTTTTATGATTATTTTTTAGATTTCTCACATACGTTCGAAATGACAGGAACTAACTAATTCGTTAATTGCTATAGTATACCCTGAAAATATGCCTGTATTATAAGTCACAAAATAAAAATAATAAAAGTTTACTAAAAAATCGAACATTTGCTCACAAAAAGCAAATAAAATTTACTCTCTGCCACAAAAAAAAGGGGATGCCTTCCGGTATCCCCTTTCTGTTATGCGGATAAAACTGATTTTACTCGAGTGGTGCGCCTGTGAATACAGAATCACTTGCCTTAACCGGTGCGCCTTCGTTGAACTTGATTGCTCTCGCCCTTCCGAAAAATTTCGGGAACTCTGAACCGAGATAGAACTGTGAAGAAAGAACTTTCCCGGCATAGAATGCGGCTTCGTCATTATCAGCAAGGAGTTTCTCCCTGTCAGCGCCTTTGGCATCACCAACAAGCTCTTTCATCTTAGGCATAGTTTTTGTAAGTGACCAGAGATGTGTCCATGCAATAGCTATCATATACATCGCTTCCTGGAGAGGAGTTGCGTGCATAAACAGATTGAGGAATTTCCCTTCAGCCATCTGTTTTTTCAGCATCTCGATAAGCTCATCAAGTTCTTTGAGGCCTTCCGCGAATACTTCAATATATTTGTCTTCAACAATACCTTTTGCAGCAGCAAGAGTTTCATTCATTCTCTTAACCATTGCCTTGTAGTTGAACTGGTCTTTATTCATGAGGATCTTCCTCATTGTAAGGTCCATGGACTGGATACCGTTTGTTCCTTCCCATATGGCAAGGATCTTGGAATCGCTCATGTATCTTACTATAGGATAGTCTTTACAGTATCCATAACCGCCATAAGTCTGCATCGCCATAGATGTGATTTCAACACCCTTATCTGTACAGCCGGCTTTACATATTGGAGTAAGGATCTCAACAAGGCCCTGAGCCTCTTTCTTCTCATTTTCGTCTGAAGAAACGTGTGTAAGGTCGATATTTTTGAAAAGAAAGTAGCAGAGGATCCTCTGTCCTTCAATGTGAGACTTCATCCACAGCAGCATTCTTTTTACGTCAGGGTGTTTGCTTATTGTTACAAGCGGTGCATCAGGGTTCAGCATCTGTGTTACGTCAGCGCCCTGATACCTGTTTTTAGCATAAGTTATAGCGTGCATATAAGCTGCTGACGCGTTTCCATGGCCCTGAACAGCAACACCGTTACGTGCGAAGTTCATCATCTGGAACATGATCTTCATGCCCTGGCGCTCCTGGCCCATGATGTAGCCTATACAGCTTCCATTATCACCGAAAGCAAGCTGTGATGTCCCCTGGCCGTGTATACCCATCTTGTGTTCAATACCTGTACATACAACATCATTGAACTCGCCGAGAGATCCGTCAGGGTTAACTCTGTATTTGGGAACGATAAATATAGATATACCTTTTGTCCCTTTGGGGTCACCTTCGATCCTTGCGAGAACCGGGTGTATCATATTTTTATAGTAGTCATTCTCACCGGAGGAGATGAATATTTTCTGGCCTGTAATTTTGTATGTCCCGTCAGCCTGTTTTACAGCTTTGGTTTTAAGGTTACCGACGTCAGAACCTGCATCGGGCTCTGTAAGGCACATTGTTCCGCCCCACTCACCAGACATGATTTTATCCCCATACATTCTTTTCTGCTCTTCAGTAGCATGAGTGAACAGCATCTCCATACAACCGTGTGAAAGTCCGGGATACATTCCGAGGCAGTAGTTGGACGCGCAAATATATTCACTTGCCGCTGCGCCGATAAGGTTCGGCATACCCATACCGCCATCTTCCGGGTGGTCTGTGAGTCCCATAAATCCTGCCGCGTAATACTGGTCAAGTGCAGGTTTGAAGATTTCAGGAATTTTAACTGCTTTTGTTACAGGGTCCCATTTTGCTCCAACCTTGTCCCCTTCTTCTGCTGTGGGATAAAACACTTCAACTGCCATCTGCTCTGCAAGGTCAATAGTAGCATCGAATGTGTCATGATCGAAATCAGCAAATGCAGGATACTTTGTCATTTTGTCTACTTCGAGAAGCTCGAAAACAACAAATTTAACATCTCTCGTATCAACTAATGGATTCAGCATATAAGCCTCCTTAAAAGTGTATTCTTTTATATATTTTTAGCAGAAAATAAGATTATTCCCCCTGGTGGAAATATTACTGCCTCTTAAGCAGAGATATATGCCAGTAATCTTATTTACTGTTATTTTTATTCAGATATTTTTTATGTATAAGTCACTTTCAGGATTAAAAAACCGGCAAAACTCTAAACTACATTAAAAAAACGTAGCTTCTCCCAAATTATTAAACGATTCATATTAATAAAATTCTTATCTGTCAATAAAAATTGCTTTTTTTTGATGAAATAGTCTGTTTTTTTAAATAATACTTAAGTCATCTTTCAGATTATATCTGAAAACTATTACACCATCTTCAACAGAGATGGTATGTTTACGGGGATTCCTCTTAAAAACCTTTATCATCTTGCTGTTTTCATAAAGTACGTTGGCAGTCATTATCTCCACCCCCCTTGACTCAGCAATTTGTATAAGATGTTCGAGGAGAAATGAGGCAATACCTTTACCCTGGTATTCTTCACTCACTATAAAAGCGAGTTCATATGATCCGTCATGCTCAAACCAGGCGAACCGTGCTTCCGCAATGATCTTCTGAGTCATTCCGTATTCAAGGACTCCTACAATTGAAAGAGTTTTATCATAATCCACGCTTACATACTTCTGCATGTTTTTATGAGGCATAGTGTTTACACGGGAGAAGTAACGGAAATACTTGGCCTCATCAGAGAACTGGTAGAAAAGCTCCCGCATCATATCTTCATCAGAGGGCTTAATAGGACGGAACTTTATATCAAGTTCAGGGCCGAAACTTTTTACAATTTCAAGTTCTTCAGGATAGTTTACAGAAAATTCCTTATGATAAATCTGATCCTTGTACACATAACCCTGTTTTTTTGCCTGTTCAAGGAGGGCCTCCCTGTGATCCGGGTGGGCAATATCAATCATTGCGATTACCCTCTCCCTGATCGATTTCCCGAAGAGATTAGCCACACCATATTCTGTAACAACGTGACGTGTAACCCCCAGCGTTCCCCTTGCCATGTCAGCCTCTTCCTCATGGCTGATTACAATATTGCTTCTTCCGTCCCGGTCAATGGAGTTCAGTGCGATGATCGCCTTGCCGTTTTTCGCGAAAGCCGCACCCACGGAAAAATTCAGTTTGCTCTCATAACCGGAGAGGAGGTTGTCACCCGAATGAAAGATGGCAAGCTCGCCGGTTACATCTATCCGCTTAACATTCATTATGCTGACAAGATTATTGACTCTCCGTATATTCATCGGGTTCGCAAGAATAGCGATTGGGTAAAATTCAAACACAGGATTACCGGATACATAGCGATAGAGCTCCCTTGTGCCGTAGCAGTAACTCGCTGTAACCTGCCCCCCCTTATACCTGTTCCTCTCCAGGGAAACAGCACCGGACTCAATAAGATCAATAACCCAGTCGGATATAACGTTTGTGAAAATTCCCAGCTCCTTCTTTGATTTAAGATGGTAGGCTATCGCATCAAAAATCCGGCCTGCATGAAGTACAACTGTTGAGCCGTCTTCAATCAGATGGGATATATGAAACCCGATTCTTCCGAGAGGCTCATCAAAAGGTTTTCTCTCTCTTTCAGGGAGCGGAAGGTCGCTCTTGATCATGCAGTCCACCTGGTCAGTGTGGATAAAGGTATCGCCGTAAGTAACAGGCATTCCGGAGTTCACCTCCGCGATAACAAGCTTTGCATGTTTAATAACAATCTTGGCAACATCAGCAGCAACTCCCAGGCTCATGAACCCCCTGGCGTCAGGCGGTGATGTTGTGATAACAGCAACATCGATCCTCTGGGCTTTACGTGAAAAGATATAAGGAATTTCAATTAAGTTCGCGGGGATAAAATCTATCTCTCCTGACTGTATTTTCTTTTTAATACTTTCACCTGTGCTGAAAGTCTTGAGCCTGTATTTATACTCATGCTCGCTGTCGAACTTAATGTATTCATTGAGAGTGATGAGCTGAATCAGTTCAAGATCCTGAAGGTTTGTCGCGTCAGAAACGGTCAATGAGGAAGCAAAGAGGGCCGGTACTGCCGGCCCGCTGCTGAAGAATATTTTGTTCCCGGGCTTAAGCATCCCGAGAGCTGAAGTTACGCTTGTGTATTTGCTTTCATAATCAGGCATTATATCAACCTTTTGTCCGCTTCTCCTCCTCCTCTCTGCGGAGTTCTTTTTTAAGAATCTTACCCACATTGCTTTCAGGGAGAGCGGAGCGTATTTCAATCAGGCCCGGCCATTTATACTTCGCCAGCTTATCCTGACAATAATCCATAACCTCTTTTTCGTCAAGCACTGCACCATCATTCGGCACAACAAAAACTTTTATTTTTTCACCACGTTTTTCGTCAGGAATCCCTATAACAGCCGCTTTCTGAATCTTCGAGTGTTCATACAGTATCTCTTCAATCTCTCTGGGGTAAACATTATAACCGCTTGATATAATAAGGTCCTTTATCCGGTCTACAACAAAGAAGTAACCGTCATCATCCATATAAGCTATGTCGCCGGAGTGGAGCCAGCCGTTCTTTATAGCCTTTGCTGTCTCCTCAGGCTTATTCAGATAACCCTGAGTAACCTGCGGCCCCCTGAAAATCATTTCACCTTCTTTGCCCGCAGGCATCGGCTCTTCACCGGACACAAGATCAACAATCTTAACATCAGTATCCGGATACGGCAGCCCGATGCTCCCCGGCTTGTTGAGCCCGCCGAATGGATTGAGGTGCGTCTGCGGTGAAGTCTCTGTCATTCCGAATCCCTCGTTTATATCCGCACCTGTAAGCTCCTTGAACTTCTTCAGAACTTCAACGGGGAGAGATGATCCGCCGGAGGTGAGAACTTTATAGCAGCTCATGTCGGTCTTTTTAAGATCAGGGTGCTGAAGCATCCCTACATACATTGTAGGCACCATAGAACAGACTGTGGGCCTGTACTTCCTTGTTGCTGCAAGAAGATCAACGGGCTGCGGCTTTGGAACCATGACAGCAGTCCACCCCATAAATACCGGCAGATTCATTGCCGCACTCATCCCCAGCACATGAAAAACCGGGGCCGCTGCGATTAATACTTCGTCACCTTTATTTAATGTCGGAAACCACGCACCATACATCTGAACCATGGAACAGAGGTTCCTGTGAGTTAATATTGCCCCCTTCGACTGCCCTGTTGTGCCTCCGGTGTATTGATACACCGCAGTATCATCAAATGAAACTTTTACCTCCGGACTCCCGTTTATGAAGTTCACTGCGTCAAGCCATCTGTAGACTTTCTCAGCAGGTGGCACATCTGCTCTGAGACCTTTTTTCTTCCCCACGAGTTTTATCAGCAGCTTCTTCACCGGAGGGAGATAATCCCCCATTGATGTATATATAATCTTTTCAATCTTTGTATTTTTTCTGACAGCAATCATCCTGTTTGCAAGGAGGTCCAGTGTAATGAGCATCTTCGCGCCTGAATCATTAAACTGATATTCAAGTTCCCTGTCTGTATACAGGGGATTATTCATCTGTATAATTGCCCCGAGCTTAAGTACCGCGTAATAAGCAATAACTGTCTGAATCATATTGGGAAGAAGAACAGCAACCACATCCCCCTTCTTTATACCGGCTGTTGCGAGAAATGAGGCAAGAGCATTCACCTTATCTCTTACTTCTGAATATTTCATTCTGTATCCCTGAAAAATTAAGGCATCCCTGCCGGGATACTGCAATGCCGTCCTTTCAAACATATCGTGCAGACATATCTCTTCATACCTGATGCTCGACGGGATACCTTCAGGATAATGTTTGAGCCATGGTTTTGAATCATAAACATCTTTCTCTTTCATAATCTCCCCCGCATATTTTCTGTACTGTATTCAGGCAGCATTTAATCACAATTTCCCACAGATAGTCAAATTCTTTCGTGATTATTTATGTTGTTTATTATAAATTAGTGAAGAATTTAAGTGGCATTCGGTATTTAATAGAGCTTTTTTGCAAAACGGGCTCATTATTTGAGTTAAATCTATTATTTAAGAATAAATAAAGTCTGATAATTAAAACCGGGTACCACATGCGAAGGAAACTCTTGAATCGTAAAAGTAAATGCCTGTATATAAAACAGCTTTTAAACTGTAGGAGGGCTCTATAAAAAAATCCGCACCGGGATAATATCTCGCTCCGGCACCGAACATTACAAACCAGTCTATGGAGCTTTTCTCTTTCCCCGTAGAACTTTCATCAAGCTTGAGAATTGTATAAGAGGGGCCTGTAATTAATTTTAAAATAAATTCCACAGGCGCAAAGTCAACATGGCAGAGATAATCAACACCCAGTCCGAAAGTTACATAAGTGAGACTGCATGGCCTGGTATCAGCAGTATTGGAATATCGCGCGGCATCAATTTCCGCTTCAATCATAATATTATCATAGCCAAAACCCGTTAAAGGGGTCTGGATAAAGAGGCCGCCACCGGTGAATGAAGTGCCGAAGTATTGCGGAAAATCACCGGCAGGCATATTGACTGAATAAAATCCACCGAGAAAATAAACAGTCTCCGCTTCTTCCGGCTTTACTATTACAATGGCATCTTTTAATACAGATTCAGCATCACCTCTGTTTATTACAACAAGGTCATATCTCCCAAGGTCTGATTTTTCCGGCTGAAAATTTATTATTGCTTCATTATCAGACCTCACATCAACATCGGAAAGTTCAATTTCTCTCCCTTTGCTGCGGAGCAGAAACCTGCTGGTAACCTTAAAATTCTCTCCCCTGATTACAATATTTCTGCTGGATATAGATGCCGCAAACTGACTCCTGGACACACTCTTCAGCACCGGTACAAATAATTTTTCTACAGTAAACTCGATCCAGTCAGTGCTCTGACCCCTCTGCCCTAAAATATTCACCGAGGCAATCCTGAACTGATACTCCCCTGGCTGAAGTTTTATTATATCATAGCTGTTCCCTGTAACAATTTCAGCAATGATAATTGCATCACCTGAATCCTTTATCTCGATATAATATCCCGCCGCGCCCTCTACACTCTGCCAAGTTAGTTTATGCCCGGTCTCAGCATATGCATTGACTGAAATCAGAAAAAATATAGCAATGAGCATTTTTACCCTGACAGTCATTTAAACAGCACTCCCGGTTCTTTCACTTCAGGGGGCGGAAGGAGTTCAACAGACTCTACCTCAAAAAAAGATTTCCCCGATTCCCTGAATGCGGTTATCGTGCCATTCTTCATCTGCCTGGCCCTCACCAGCCAGCTGAACATGCCGGGCCTGTAGAGCGCAGGATTTGATGCCTCTATAAAGTTAACCCTTGAAGTATATATCACTATGGTCTTCTCCGCACCTGCGATACGCTGAAAAACTTCAACTTCATACTCTGTCGCTCCGTGTATTTTGCGCCACTCAAAACGCACCCTGTTTTTTATACCCGGCAGAATTTTCCCGTTATTCACCGGTGTGATTAGCACAGGAGCCCTCAGTTCAGCAGGGATGCTGAAATCGCTCACCGGACTTTTCGCGATAATTCTGTTTGTTTTATCCTTAAGCACCACGCGCCAGAAATAACTCCCTGCGCCGGGACTCTCACCTGTTACGCTATGCAGGTCGCTTTCAAGCACCATGCTCATCCTGCTGAAATCTCTCCGCTCGGATACCTCAACAAGGTACTTAACCCCCTGGTTCGGATCTTTCCAGGTGAAGTTTATAACTTCCGGCCTTTTATAAAGAACAGTACCGGCCTGCGGAGCGAGAAGTGTTATCTCAACAGGTTTTGTAATAACCAGTGAGGCTGTATCAGATTTATCTGAACTGACTGTTCCGCGGAATGCGCTGATCCTCCAGTAGTAGCTCCCCTCAGGGATCTTCTTTTCCACTCGAATAAAGGTATTCACTGTATCCTCTTTCAGTACAGTTTTTTTAAATTCCGGGTCAGAAGCAATTTCAACCGTATATCTCCCGGCGCCCTGTACACCCTTCCAGTAGAGAGTGAAAGGTGCTGCTGTTGTAACCACTCCCGGATCTACAGGTACAGGCCTGGAGAGAGAGAACTGCACTCTCACAAGTGTAAACCTGTTGGGCCCTGAAACCGATTCTGCGGCGCTTACTCCTGCCGGGTAGAGACTCTTAACTGTCCAGTAATATGCCCCATCCGGAATATTTGCCGCCGAAATAGTATTAATTTTTGAAACAAAAAAAGCAGCCACATCTTTCATATCAGGATCACGCGCAACTTTCACCTCATATCCCGAAGCATGCTTCGACTTTACCCACCTGAATGCAAGGACACCACCCTCATCTCCCAGAGAGATGCTCTGATTCATACGGGGATATATCAGCTCAGGTTTACTGTCCTGCATGATTGTAAATTTTGACGGGAAGCTTTTATTCTTTCCGCTGATGATCCTCCAGTAGTAATCTCCCGCAGCCAGTTCAACCCCCTGGCTCCTCTTGTCCGAACTGAAGCTTTTCACCGGATTAATAAACCTGCTGTTACCTGCGATCTCAACCTTCACCTCACCTTCAGGATCGCTGCGCCACCTGAAATTCAGGGCCATTTTCCCTCCGGTACTCATCAGGTATGAATTATGAGGAGGGTACTCCGTGAAAAGACTCCTCCTCTCTGTCTGCACTTTCCCATCTTTCAAGGAAGCTCTCTGATCAGAGGTGATATTTACAGCCCCACCCGCTGCCTCAACTTTCGCACTCCCTGAGGCAAGAGATATATCCAGCCCCTTATCACTGCTGCTGACAGAAATATCACCTGAATCAAGCGCAATGGAAGCATCCCGCGCGTTCAATGTAATGAGCTGTTTACCCCCTGCACCGCTCTTTGCCGAAACTCCCCCTCTGTCGAAATTGATGTCCACACCCTTCTGCCCCATAATTACAACAAGCATGGTATTCTGATCAAGCTCTATGCTTGTCCCGTCTTTCAGGCTTATGACAGCGGATGAATACTCCAGTGTCCGTATGGCGTCATAGTTATAAACAGGGGACTCCTGAGCAATCTCCTCCCACATAACACTTTCGCTGAACCTTCTTGATGCACTCCGCTTCTTGAAAGTGATTGTGCCTATATTCTCACCGCCAATCTTGCTTTCACGTGAAACAAACTCCTTATATAAGGAATAGGAACAGAAACAGATAAAAGCAATTACTGCGGCTACTGATATGCTAGTCCAGAACTTCATATTTTGACTCTTTTTCAGATGATACTTTTTTCCCGCCCTCTTTTCTGTAAAGTTCATCTGTGCCTATAAGCATCCGCAGTTCATCAATAGTTTTCGGTGAATCATGGTTCGCAAGACGGCCGAGAACCGCATATATTTGAAGAGGTTTGCTTTTCCCCTTGACCTTGATCCTCTGCATTGGGTAAAGCCTGATCCTGTCTTCGACCAGGTCTGCTGTCTCTTCAGTAATTAAAATATCCGTGAGGAAAGCTTTGTTCAATGACTCAACACGGGAAGCAAGATTTACAGTATCCCCGATAACTGTATACTCCATCCTGTCTTCAGATCCAATCTGTCCGGCAAGCACAGGGCCGTAATGTATACCGATCCCTATTCTGACTAGCGGCCTCTTTATACTACCCCTCGTGCTGTTCAGTTCGATAAGCCGCTCACGCATCATAAGCGCTGCATTAACAGCATTGAACGCGTCATCCCCTGTGCTGACTGGCACACCCCAAACCGCCATAATTGCATCACCAATATACTTATCAACAATTCCCCGTGTCCTATTAACGCAGCTCACCATTCTGCTCATATAACTGTTGAGAAAACCTACACAATCCTCCGGGTCCATATTTTCAGACATCTCGGTAAAAGAACGGATGTCAGAGAAAAAAACAGCAACATCTTTGCGTTCACCACCGAGCTTTACATCGCTGTTCATTACAATATCAGCCATCTGCCTGTTAACAAATTTCCCGAATGCCTCTTTTATCCTCTCCCTCTCAGCAAGGCCATGCGCCATATCCCGGAATGATTCCGCCAGGAGCCCCAGTTCATCCTTTGATGCTGAATTAATTTCCACATCATACTGTCCATCCCTGATTTTCCTCGATGCATCTGTAAGAGTTCTTATGGGCCTGGTGAACGTCCTGGAGAAAAAAAGATTAATAAGAAAAGCTGCTGAAAGAACTATACCTGTGAGCCAGAAGATTATCCTTTGTATCTTGTACACCATGGCAAAGGCAACCTCCTCTCTGATTAAAGAGATTACTGCTCCGTCTGAAAATCCAATCCTGCTGAAGGATCCGAGATAACGCACCCCCCTTTCATCGGTGAAGTCTGTCTGGGCATTGGGGTTCGGATTAGTCATCATCATCCGGACAATGGGCATGGTAGAATAGTTGCTTTTTGATATTACAAGCTCCCTGTCACGGTGCGCGATTATATCTCCATTACCTGCCACAATAAAGCTGCTGATTGTTCCCGATTGCCCGATGGTTTCCTCAATATTTTCCATTGAATAAAATATTATCACAATAACATCACTCATTACCGGATCATAGGGCACCGCTATCCCTGCAACAGGTTCCCTGAAATGAATGGATGGATTGAATAAAACCTCCTCCCTGAAAAAAGCCCTTGAAACAGTTTCATTTTCCGTCTGAATAATTTTTCTGAAATCCGGCTTTGTATCCTTCCCCTGGAAAAAACCATCGTTCTGTATAAATTTAAGTGACCCGGGTTTACCCTTTTCCATTATTCCGATAAAAATCATTCCGGGATCACGGGAAAATACAGTTTCGGCAAAGACCCGCGCGCCACCCTCGCCACCGCGCCGCAGCAGGCTCAATGCCGCAAGCCGTCCCCTCTCTGTTACAGAATTCAGGTCGGTTTTTACCTTTGAGGAGATCAAAGTGGAATAATTGAGAGTCTCTTCCATTGCACGGGTCTTGTTGTCTGACCTGAAAAAATATGACGCAACAACTGTAACTGCAAGGAGCGAAACTATGACTATCATTGAGATAACCATAATAAGCTTCAGACTTATGGGGAAGAGGACCTTGCCAGTTTCAGCTTCTTCAACTGTATTGCCGGGGACATCATCCAGCACAACCTCCGTTAAAGGTTCATTATAACCGGCTTCATCGGGATTTACGCTCATGGCATTGTCCTCCCTTTAAGTTTAACAACAAAAGATCCTTCGTCAGAGTCGTTATTGGTGAAAGTTATTGTTGCTTTTGCGTTTATCTTTGTCGGGGCAGAGAAAGTTATTACAACATTGGCTGTTGCGCCCGGTACAATCGTTGCCGTGGTGAAACCTGTATTAAACAATGCCGGATTTGTGCCGCCAATAGTTGTACCGCTTATAACGAGATTAGCAGTACCAATATTATGGATTACAATAGTCTCAGTACCTGTTGCCCCTATTATTATGGTACCGAAATCCACAGTTGAATCCGGGCTCACAAGAATTATTCCATTATCCGTAACCTGTATTTCAGACAATCCAGAGGCAAGTGCAAGCCCTGTAAGATTAATGACAAACAACGCTTCATCTGAATCATTGGAAGTTACTGTCAATGAGCAGTTTTTTGTACCAGCAACAGCATCAGGTTGAAAAGTTACAGTGAAGGTCTGGCTCCCCCCGGCAGCAATATTACCGTTTGTTAAAGATGTGGCAAAATTAGTCATATCAGAAAGGACCACATTGCTGATACTCAAGATATCAGTTCCTGAGTTTCCAATAGTGAAAGTTGCGGATTTAGATGTCGAACAAAGCGCATTCCCAAAATCATATATAGTTCCTGTAGGGAGATCCACTACCAGTGGTGTTAAAAAATAAATCTCCGGAACTAAACCTGATGCAGTTGTAAATCCCCAGGAATAATTTCCAGCCATTGTATCAGATGTCAGGTTCTGAATGCCTGTTGTCAGAGTAACATTATAATTTGTAGAGCCTGTCATATCTGATGCAGAATTAAAAGTAACTGTTCTCTGAAGTGCATCAATTGTGTAAGCTCCCGGTATTGCTCCCGCGCCGCCATCAACAATAAATGTGGAAGAAGTAACGGAAGATAGATCTATATTATCATCAAACTGAACAATGATATCGGAAGTAGCAGGTACAACTATCGCACCTGAAGCCGGGTAGACCGAAACCACATTAAAATAGTAAACCTCTGTTGTAAATGACCCTGAGTATGCTGACTCAAGAGGTTTGCCGTCAATGCTGAAAATACCCTGCGTTATATCAACAGCATAAATTGTATTATGCAGAAATTCCGAGTCAGGGGTAAATGTAACCACCCTCGACACAGGGTCATAAGAGAAAGTACCGGTAACTGCGCCATTATTCACTTTAAAGGTGGAGGAGTTCACCGTAGACATGTCAACATCATTGCTGAATGTCGCGGTAATTACTGCGGTGTAAGGAATATTAGAAGAATTATTTGCAGGCTCAACACTTACCACCTCAAACATCTCGTTATACTCTTTCACCTGTTCCATAATATCTTCACAGAAGGTGAATGTCAGTGCTATCAGTGTTACCGCCAGAATACAGATCTTATGCGCAACGGAAAGCTTACCTGCTTTGCAGGTAGAACAGGAAATAACGCCTTTGGTAATTTTATATAACCTTTTCATAAATCTTTTCCGCCATTACCTGCTGAAAGTTCCGGTTTCGGGATTATTTAATTCCCTTATTAAACTTTCAAATTCTACCGGTAAGATATATGATAACTATATTCGGGTAATGAAACAAATTTAATGCTCCGTTAAACGCTATTTTGAGATGATAATTCTTTTATAATGAAGAATAGCCGTCAGAATAAAAATAGTGAGGTCGCATAAAATAATGGTACTGGCGATTATAACGGGTAGGATGAACAATTTCACCGGGTAATTCAGAGGAGCAAAAAAGTTTTTTATCCATTTTTTACTTGCTTTTTTTAATATATATAATAAAAAAAAGAGAGCTGCAGAAAGCAGCTCTTAATTGCCTGTTACTTCTAAAAAAATGAAGTAGTTTAATGTGTCAAAAATGGCATATTAAACTACAAGAGTCAAGTGAATTTTTCGAAAACACTTATACTGCAATAAAAAAAGGAGACCCGAAAGGCCTCCTTTTTTGTTTCTATTATATAGATTATCAGCATACTCTGAATTTAGTAATCTCTCTGTCGCCTTCGACGACATGTATTGCACATGCAAGACACGGATCAAATGACCTTACAACCCTTGCTGCTTCAATAGGATTCTTCGGATCATATATAGGAGTTCCGATAAGCGCCTGCTCAACAGGCCCCCTTACACCCTTGTCATCCTTCGGGCTGCAGAACCATGTTGTAGGCACTATGGCCTGATAGTTGGCGATTTTCTGACCTTTAATAACTATCCAGTGACCAAGTGCACCCCTTGGAGCTTCGATAAGGCCTTCACCTTCACCAGATTCAGGGATCAGGTAGCTGTTCCTTGTTTTTCCCCCTGATTCAATATCATCAAGCCATTCATACATATCTTTTGCGATAAGTTTACATTCTATTGCCCTGCCGGCATGCCTGCCGAGGGCTGAGAGAGCAGCAGGCACTTCCGCGTTGAAAATTTTAAGGACAGCATCCAGTTCCCTTTTAACATCTTTGTTCCCTGAATAATAAGCTATTACAGTTCTCGCAAGTACACCTACTTCCATAGGCTTGTCCGCATAACGCGGAGCTTTAACCCATGTATAAGCGCCGTTCTTTTCAGGATCTGCAACGGTTTCACCTTTAAGAGGATGGAGATCTGACCCTGATTTATACCTTGCATATTTAACCTGTTCTCTGATCCTGGCTGAATCAAATTTTTCAAGCTTACCTCCTGTAAAAACCCCCTGTTCAAACATAAAGCTCTTCCGATCTTCATCCTTATCAAATACACCATAAGAAAGGAAGCTGTCATACTGACCCAGTTTGAAATATTCAGGGAATGCCTTGGCAACAGCTATAACATGATTGATATATGTTTCGTTAATAAACTCTTCAACTTCTTTGAGATACTTTTTGAACTCCTTAATTCTTGCTTTTGTAGGCTCGGTTGTAACTCCGCCGGGAACCATTGAAATCGGGTGCGGGGCGCGGCCGCCGAAAAGGGCTACCATTCTGTGTGTCTTCTCTCTTATTTCAAGAGCTTTAACATAACCCGCAATTGCGGAAATATTAGTATCCAGATCTTTAATATAGAAATCTTTACCTTCATATCTCGGGAGAAAAGGCCCACCTGCTGTCATTTCATCAGGCCGCCCTTTCTTAACTTTAAGTTCATTATTGACCCACTCTTTAATTCTTACAATACCGGCATCTGAACCTTTATATTTAAGAACCGCTGTAATATCAACGAAGTCAAGAGCGCCCAGGTGATAGAAATGAAGGATATGTGACTGAAGAAAATTTGCCCCAAGAATAAGGTTTCTCAGTATCCTGCCGTTTTTTGTCGGCTTTATGCCGAATGCTTCATCAAGACATCTGCTTGAAGCCTGTCCATGAGACACAGGGCACACACCGCATATCCGCATAACAATCTGCTGTGCGTCAACAGGATTCCTCCCCTGAAGAATCGATTCATATCCCCTGTACATATCGCCCCGGCATTTGGCATCAACGACTTTGCCATCCTGCACATCCATCTCTATTGAGAGGTGACCCTCAATCCTTGTTAAGGGATCTATATATACTTTCTGAGTAGCCATTAATTATACCTCCACTCCTTTACTGCCATCAGCACTCTTTAGAGCCTGAAGATTCTGATAAATACCCCTGTTGCCGTATTCAGGGAAAGGCTTCTCTGTACACCCGATACATCCTGAGCCGCAGTCTGTACATGAGTTCACACTGTTCCATTTTCTCACGGGAATATCGCATCCGGAATCCATACCAAGACAACCAAGGTTATAAAGGCATCCTTTATCACCCCACTGCTTCGCGAATATTCCTCTTTTATAGTCGTGGAGCCTTTCACACTGCTCATGAACTGTTTTCCCATAGTACATTACAGGCCTGTTATACTCATCAAGTTTCGGCATACCCTTGAGAAGCACATGAAGCAGAGTACCCACCATCCAGTCAGGATGCGGAGGGCAGCCGGGGATATTGAGAACAGTTCTCCCCTTAAATATCTCAGAAACTGCAACAGCACCTGTAGGATTTTCACCTGTAAATTTATTTTTTGCGGCAGGTATACCGCCAAAGGCGGAACATGAACCGACAGAAACAATTGCCTGGGCATTTTTCCCAAGTTCTTCAACCCAATATTTTATACCTATACCGCGATGTGTATGCTCATCTTCACCTATTGTGCAGTAGAGATCATTTTTTGTAGGGATCGATCCCTCAACAATAAGTATAAAATCTTTTCTCTGTTTTTTAACCGCATCTTCAAGAACTTTTGTTGCGGCTTCACCGGTTCCCCCCATAACAACACCCTGATAATTCAGACTAATATGTTCTGTAATTACAGTTACTATATCAGGATTTATTTTGTTTAAAAGTGATACCGAACACCCTGAGCACGACTGCCCTTCAAGCCAGATTATGTTTGTTCTCTCAGCGGCTCTTTCAAGTGCTTTCTTGCAGCCTGTAATCATAACACCCGGAAAAGCAAGGGCTGCTGTTGTTCCACCCATGATTTTCAGGAACTCACGTCTGTTCATTCCCATATAATCCTCCATCAAATTATTTCTGCTGCACCTGACGTATTATAACTGCAATACGGATAGCACCAGTCCGGCAAGAATGGCACTCTATTTCTCGTAAACTTACACAACTATCCAGCGTAAGTCCCGTCATAATACAGTTTCAGCAGATTATAGAGCTGCGGCATTCAGAATACACTCCACAGCTTTCGGTATTGATTTTTTTACCGAATCTGTTATGCCGATATCGAATGAATTATAATCTTCCGGAACGATACCAATAATCTCAATTTCCGGAGACTCCCCCATCAGCATAAGCATGTTAATTATTTTTTTTACTCCCACGTCATGAAGAGAAAGCTTGTTATTGCAGTCTGCAAGATGACTTGCGGGAAACCTGTAAACACTACCCGGCGCATCAACAATCTTCAGTGCATCAACAATAACAATTTTTTTTCTCCCGGCCATCACAGGCAGAAGATCATAACCGAAAGTTCCGCCTTCAAATACTTCCACATTATCCGGAAGTTTGCTGACAGTTTCGACAATCTCATTGACAACATGAACACCGATCCCGTCATCCCTGTGCAGGATATTTCCGATTCCCAGGATCAAAATCTCTTTTACTTTATAATCTTTCATTCTAATAACTCTTAATGGCACCCCATACACTTTTGAGGCCCTTTACCTTTCCCTATGTGACAATCCACACAGAGACCATGCATAGTATCATAACCTGCTGTACCGTTATGACATTTTGCGCACTGTTTAATCCGGTCATCATTATTCTCTTTATGATGACAATCGAAACATTGCATCCCGATATCTTCGTGTACCTTATGAGACATGGTGACAGCCCCCACCTGTCCCCTGTAATTCGACAGGCCATCCATCTGTGTTCCGTATGCGGTTACCTTTTTAATAACCACCACGTCCGTATCAGAGGGATTACCTTTATGAATCCAGGGATCGGACTCACAGGCCGCGAATACTAAAAAGAATACACAGAGGAATACCGGGAAAAGTCTGATTTTTTTCACACAGCTTCTCCTTATTTTTTGTATTACTATAGCAGTTAACGAATTATTCAGACCACGTCATTTCGAACGCATGTGAGAAATCTAAAAATGATCGTCAATAAAAAGATTTCTCAGTCGCTGCCGCTTCTTCGAAATGACAGATCCGTTCTAATTCAATTGTTAAGAGCTATAATAAAATAACTGATAAAAAATCAATAAATATTATGAATACATTAAATTAAAAATTATAATGTATCTGACAAAAAGGGCTTATATGTTTATATATTGCCAATATTGACATATTAAAAATAATTAGTCAAGTTTCCCGATTAAATTTTCAAAACCAGACTTTGTTTTGTAATTTTTTCTTTGAAAAAAATAACCACGAAAATTTATTGACACTATTTATTATGTCAATTTGAGCATAATGAATAGTGTAAGTCAACCAGTTTTATTTTTTTAATAGCCCGGTATTATATTAGCGTATGACGATCTTATGGATAATTATTATTCAGTTGGATTGCTGAGACAAGGAGGTGCTGCTGAGTGCAGGTGTTGGATTTAATCCGGCTTAAATCCAACACCTGCATTTATATATATTAATCAATGCCTGTGTTTCCCTTTTTGTATCCCATCTCTTCAAATTTTATATCAATATACGGTGTTGAACGGATTTCAAGCGGGGCGTATATTGTCCTGGTTGTCTTTTTTATATCAATGGTTTTAATATATTTTTTACATTTTTCACACACATCTACTCGGTATTCCTCTTCATCATCTATGCTGTAATACTGAAGAGTTTCATGATCCGCGTTCTCACAAAAGGGGCAGTACATCCTTTTTGAAGCCCATTTATGACTGCAGAATCCGCAAATCAGAAAACGTTTACCATTCTCTTCAAAAAGTGACAATTCCGGCATTGAGCCGCACACAGGGCAATAACCCTTGTCCCATTCATTATCTTTATCAAGATTTACTGATATCATTTCCGAGAAAGAAACCAGGGACGGCTGAAGTGCACTGTAGACTAAAAAACCCAGCACCTGCTTTTCTATATCCAGTTTTTCCTCAATTTCATCAAACGGGGATTCATCCTCTTTTATAAAAGCTTCAAAAATTCTGTTCAAATCGATCTTTTTCTCTGAAGCAAGTGAAGATACATTCTTAACTGTTTCAGAAAGTTCATTTTCCGTATTAGTAAGTATATCGCAAATATCCATGAATAGTTTTTCTGAAACTTTATAATCAATTAAAAACTCCGGAATAACTGCGAGAGGAAATTTTTCCGCATGTTTAAGTTTCAGTTTTTCTACGGGTATTTTAAACTCAGGGAGATTTATACTCTCTTTAGCTTTCTCCTGCGCAATAGAAATACTTTCATAAAGATTGATCATTTTTTCAAAATCAGGCTTTTTTCTTTTTATCTCTTCGGCAGCTTTTCTGATGTCTTCAGGGGTGAATCCGGCAATTGTGTTCATAAAGGCTCCATTTAATTCAAAGATTTGACACGGAAAACCGGGCTTTTATACCCGGCGCATCCGTGTCAGAATAACAGGATTATCCTTTATCACTCAATACTTATTTTACAAAAGTGATAAAATCTTTGAAAGAGAATAGTAATATCTGAAAAAATTTTTTACCTGTGACACACATCACATTGATTGTTCATGTTAAATGTTGCATGACATTCGATGCACTGTTTCATCAGTTTTTCACCTCTTGCGGTGGTATTTGAACTGACTCTGTCTCCATGACATGGTGTACATCTTAAGTGTTTACTGCCATCGGCCATATCTTTTGTAATGGCGACCTTATGGCTGTAATAAACAAGCTGCTTGTCTTCAGCTTTTGAAATCCAGGGACTGTCTTTATCCGCGTAAGAATCAAAAACACTCTTTTTCCGCGGGGTCATATGATCAGTATTGGTGAGAGCGCCGTTACGATCATGGCATACTGTGCAATCTCCGATTGAGGGCATTCCGCGGAATGTCTTCTGCTCATCATATTTATGACAGGTGCCGCAATCTTTTACGTTATATTTCTGTATATGAGTTGCATGGCTGAATGGAATTTTTTCTGCAGCATTTGCTTTTTTTTCTGCTTCGCATGATGCTGTCAGGATAGCCAGTGAGCCCAGTGCAACAATCATTAACGTTTTTAAATATAATACTGAACGTTTCATGAAAGTTCTCCTTGTAATTACTTTCCATGAGCCGCTTTGAACTTCACTAAGTGTTAAATTTTAAGCTAAAGGATGCTGTAAAAAATAACAGAAGCGCATTCAGGGATTTAATCCCCCCGGCGGTCATGAGATTAAAGCCGGTATTGCAGTTTTTGTGCAATACCGGCAGAAATAACTGATTTAAGCAAGAGCTCCTGTCTTTGAATTTTCATCCAGCATGGCAAGATTGTGATACATATCTCTCTTGTGTGTGATAAGATAGACTACCCTCACGCTGTCCACATCAAGCAGTGCCGCATCGGGAAATTCTTTCTTAACAATAGCAAGCCTTTCATATGCCAGTGCAAGCATCTTATCCCTGTCACCAAAATTCATGGCGCCTGTGGGACATGTTTTCACGCACATTGGAAGAAGGTCCTTTTCCACACGTTCAAGGCACATGTCGCATTTATTGATTATACCGGACTTTTCATTTCTTCTAGGTATATTATATGGACAGTACTCTTTCATCATGAGGAATCCTTCTTTGGATATCTTCTTTGTTTTCTCAGTAAAGATTACAGCGCCTGTTGCTTTATCAACTACAACTGCTCCCTTAACTTCACCGTCTGCTGCGAGCTTACATGGAGGTTCTGTACAGTGACGGCACTGATCCGGGAAAAAATTCCATATTACACGATCTTTATCTTTAAACTCATTAAAACGTACTAATTTAAAGTTAAGCGGATTAAGATCCTGCGGATTCTGATGGCTTCCCCAGCCTAACTGCTTTGTGTAGTTGGCTTCAAAACCCTGCCACTCTTTACAGGCAACCTGGCATCCTCTGCACGCGGTACACCTTGATGTATCAATGAAGAATGTCTTAGCCATGGTGTTCCTCCACTTTTATCTCTTCGTAGGATAGTTCAGTTACCTTATCTGCCTTTCTGATATTAACCTGGCACGCCTTGTACTCAGGAATAGATGTGTTCGGGTCACCAGTATAAAGAGTAAGACGGTTTGTTGCATCGCCTATACCGGGCTTTGTCCATCCGAATGCGAAAGGCATACCTACAAGGTGAACGGTTTTCCCCTGAACTTTGAATGGAACTATACGCACTGTTACCATAGCAACAGCCTCAACTTCTCCCCTGATGCTCTCAAGGATAACCGGGTCTCCGTTTTTAATACCTTTTTCCTTAGCGAGTTCATGGCTCATCTCAACATAAAGCTGAGGTTCAGCTTCGAGGAGTGCTGGAACCATTCTTGTTTCAGAACCGCCGCACCAGTGCTCTGTCAAGCTGTATGTTGTGAGAACTATAGGATATTTCGGATCCCCGGCCGGAGCAATCTTATCACCGGGAACAATTTTTGCACACGGATTACGCAGCTGACCTGAGAAACCGTGATTTGTAACAGGAGTTTCTGTCGGTTCGTAATGTTCCGGGAATGGACCGTCAACAAGGCCTGTTCCATAGAGCTGCCCGAGTCCGTCAGGGAGCATGATGAACGGGTTTTTACCGCCTTCTTTAGATAGAGGTGGCTGTCCGCCGTCAGCAACGTCACCTTCCCACTTCGCACCGTCCCATCTGATGATTGTTCTTGAAGGATCCCATGGCTGTCCGTTTTTATCAACAGATGCTCTATTGTAAAGAATCCATCTGTTCATCGGCCATGTCCATGCATAGTTGGGGAATATACCAACTTTTTTCTGCAGCGGAGTCTGAGCGAGGCTTGTGCGTTTCAGCCTGTTCTCTTCTTCTGTTACGCTGCCTGCAGCAAGCCACATGAGAGATGCTGTTGTGCCGTCATCTTTAAAATCTGCGAATCCGGAAAGCTGTTTCCCTTTGTTAGGACCGCCTGTGAACCATCCACTGATACGTTTTGCTACTACATCTGCATCGTATTTTTTGTACCAGTTTAGGTTAACGATAGGCTCTTTAAAGACTCCACCCTCTTTTTTGTAGAGGTCGATAACTTCATTCATGATCTCTATCATGATCTGTCCCATCGCTTTTGATTTGCCGCTGGGTTTTGCTGCCTGGTAGTGCCAGCCGATCATCCTCTGGCTGCTGCTTATGCTGCCCTCTTTCTCAAGCCTGTGGCATGAAGGGAAAAGAAAAACTTCAGTTTTTACTTTTTTGGGATCAATTCCAGGGCTGTGCCAGAAATCGGTTGTTTCATTATGGTGAATCTCTGCTGAATACATAAATTCAAGGTTTGTGAGTGCTTTCCTTATGTTGTTGCTGTTCGGAATACTCTGGCAGGGATTGTGTGCCCATATTGAGCCACCCTTCATTTCGCCTTTCATCATCTTCTCATAACAGTAGAGGAATGAGTAGTCACCATCACGCTCACTCTTTGGAACGTCACCTTTCCCGAGCCATGCGTAACCGAAATCGTTCTCTTTTGTCGCGTTTTTACCGAAATATGCTTTTAGGAAGCTTACCATATATTTAGGTCTGTTTCCCCACCAGTTAATACTTTCAGCAAGTACGGTTTTTGGTGTAGTTGCCTTATTATAATCCGCAAGAGTCTGTGCATTCGCCCTTGGAAGAGGGAGATAGCCTGGAAGTATGTTGTAAAGAATCGCATGGTCTGTTGTTCCCTGTACGTTCGGCTCGCCCCTGAGAGCATTTACGCCGCCCCCTGCTACACCAGCATTACCGAGAAGGAGCTGAATTATACCGCTTGTACGGATATTCTGAACGCCTACAGTGTGCTGTGTCCAGCCGAGTGCGTAAAGAATTGTACCTGCTTTATCGCGCTTTCCTGTTGCTGCATAAGCTTCATAAACTTTAACAAGGTTTTCTGTTGAAACCCCTGTTATTGAAGAAACCTTGCTGAGGTCATATCTTGAGTAATGTTTTTTCAGAAGCTGGAATACACAATTCGGATTTTTTAATGACGGATCTCTCTTAACCGCGCCTTTTTCATCCTTTTCAAACTGCCAGCTTGATTTATCGTAGATTTTTGTCTGAGGATTATATCCTGAGAAAACTCCGTTATTGAATGAAAACTTGGGATTTACAATATAAGATGCGTTTGTATAGTCATTAACGTATTCTTTGAAATAGAGTTCTTTATCAAGAACATATTTTATCATACCGCCCATGAAAGCAATATCTGTTCCTGAACGTAGAGGAACGTGGAAATCTGATCTTGCTGATGTTCTTGAGAATTTCGGGTCAACATGGATAATCTTTGCCCCTCTCTCCTCTTTTGCTTTGAGTACCCATTTAAAACATATAGGGTGGTGTTCTGCTGCGTTACTTCCGATTATGAGACAACAGTCTGTATTCTTGATATCTATCCAGCTGTTTGTCATTGCTCCGCGTCCGAATGATTCCGCCAAACTGGCGACAGATGGGCTGTGTCAAATCCGGGCCTGGTGGTCCATGTAGACAAGTCCGAGAGCTCTCTGTGCCTGAACGACAATGGATGCCTCTTCGTTACTCATCTGGGATGATCCCATGTGGAACATAGTTTCGAGACGGTTTACAACCTGGCCTTCAGCGTTTTTAACTGTAAAGGTTTTGTCCCTGGTGTCTTTGATTTTTCTGGCAAGTTTTTCAATCATCCAGCTCCAACTCTTCTCTTCCCAATTCTCACTGAATGGAGCCCTGTACATAGGTTTTAAAACCCTGTGAGTGCTGTTGACCATTGAATTCATTGTTGCACCTTTTGCGCAGAGCGCGCCTTCGCTAATAGGATACCCCGGATCCCCTTCAGTGCTTACAACTTTCCCCCCTTTAACATGTGCTATGAATCGACAACTCACTGCGCAGAAGGGGCATATTGATCTTACTTCTTTGGCGCCTTTAATCTTAAGATCTTTCGCGTAAGATTCTGTTACCAGATAGCTTACACCAAGCCCGCCAAGGGCTAATGCACCGGCTCCGGCTCCCGCCACTTTAAGCAATTCCCGGCGTGTTACCTTCATTAAAATCCTCCTGTATATATTGTATATTTGCAGATTATTAATTCACAAGAGAAGCCCTGACAGTTGCATCAGTACTGACTTTTCTTTGAATTTTTAACAGTTTGCTGAAGCCCTATTATGCCATTGCTGACATATTAATGTCAATATATAATTGAATTATTATTAAAAAATGAATATGTTTTATTTAACAAATGGTTAATTTTAGCATATTCACCGGATAAAAAATCCCCCCTTTTCAGGGAGGATTTTTTATAAATAAATTTATGCTATTAACTAAATCTTATCGATCCTTACAGCACATGCCTTGTATTCAGCAGTTTTTGTCTCAGGGTCGAATACGTTGTTGCAGAGCCAGTTAGCGTTCCCTTCACTGAAGTGGAAAGACATCCATACCATACCAGCAGGGATCTCATCCGTTACCTTAGCCCTTACTTTAACAGCTCCACGGCGTGAACTTACTTTGACATACTCACCATGTTTAACACCGAGCTTCTGTGCATCAGCCGCAGACATGTCCACTCTCTCTTCAGACATCATCTGGTTAAGTCCGGTTTTATCATCGAGTACACGATCTAAACCGCATCTGCCTGTCTGAGTCCTTGTATGATAGTGAACAAGACGTCGTCCTGTACTGAGTACAAGAGGATATTCAGCATCAGCAACCTCTGCCGGAGGAGTCCATTCTATGCCTTTGAACAGACCTTTACCGCGCGTAAACTTCCCGTCTTTGTGAAGAAACTTGGTACCGGGATGTTCTTCATTAGGACATGGCCACTGAAGACCATCGCCTTCAAGTCTGTGATACTTTATACCTGCAAAAGCCGGAGCCACCATAGAATGCTCATTATCCCATATCTCCTGCGCACTGTTCGATGTCCACTCATGGCCGAGCCTCTTTGCAAGCTGTTTAAATATCCACCAGTTCGGCATTGCCTGCCCGGGAGCGTCCTTAATCTTGCGTACGCGATTGAGACGGCGTTCACTGCTTGAGAATGTACCTTCATCCTCGCACCAT
Organism: Spirochaetia bacterium UBA5763; assembly: GCA_002418835.1. Taxonomy (GTDB): domain Bacteria; phylum Spirochaetota; class UBA4802; order UBA4802; family UBA5550; genus UBA5550. The sequence goes on from DIEX01000011.1 coordinate 133,767, forward strand.
GCGGCAGCAGGGAATATTACATCTGCAAAACGGGTTGTCTCTGTGTGGAAAATATCGTTGCATACAAGAAACTCCGCAGACTCAAGTTCATGCTCAACATGAGTAATATTCGGATCTGTCCGCGCCAGGTTTTCACCGAATATATAAAAAGCTCTCACCTTCTTTGTTGTGAGTGCGTGCATCATATCCGGAATCATGAGGCCTACTTTATCAGAGAGATTATTTACTCCCCATGCTTTCTCAAACTTCTCTTTGTTTTTAGGATCTGTTACAGCCTGGTATCCGGGATAAACGTTTGGAAGAGCGCCCATGTCGCATGCGCCCTGAACGTTATTCTGCCCGCGAAGAGGGTTAACTCCCGCAGATTCCATACCCATGTTCCCCAGAAGCATCTGGAGATTGGATGTTGACATAACGTTATTTTTTCCGCATGTATGTTCTGTTATACCAAGAGTGTAGCAGAGCATACCCGGCTTGATTGCCGCCATTGTCCTGGCAATCTCCCTGATTAGATCTGCTGATACACCTGAAATTTCAGCAGCTTTCTCAGGGGGATATTTCATTACTGTGGCCTTCATCTCTTCAAAGCCTTCAGTATTCTCTTCAACAAATTTTTTGTCATAGAGATTTTCAGTAATAAGCACGTTCATAAGCCCATTTATAAACGCAACGTCAGAACCGACTTTAATCTGAGCGTAAATATCTGCTTTTTTCGCAAGTGCCTGATAGCGCGGGTCAGCAACAATAATTTTTGCCCCTTTAAGTTTCGCGCGTTTTACATAATAGGAAGCTACAGGGTGAGCCTCTGTCATGTTTGTTCCGATTAAAAAGAAAAGCTTCGCGTTTTCAAATTCCCCGAAGGAGTTTGTCATCGCGCCTGATCCGAATGTAGTTGCCAGACCGGCAACAGTTGGAGCGTGTCAGGTCCGGGCGCAGTGGTCAATGTTGTTGGTACCTATTGCCGCCCTGAAGAGTTTCTGCATATAGAATGAATCTTCGTTGGTACTTCTCGCGCAGCTTACACATGCGATAGCATCAGGACCGGATTCTTTAATAATCTGTTTGAATTTGTCCGCAACAAGGTCAAGAGCCTCGTCCCATGTCGCTTCTTCAAATTTTCCATTTTTCTTGATAAGAGGAGTTGTGAGACGCTCCTTTGAATAGATGAAATCGTAACCGTAACGTCCTTTCACGCAGAGGTGCCCGTCATTCGGCTTCGCACCCTCAACACCCTTGACACGGACAATCTGATCACCTTTCAGATGAAGTTCCTGCTGACAGCCAACGCCGCAATACGGGCATGTTGTTCTTATTTTTGTGATCTCCCATGAACGGGCTTTTCCGATAGCTTTCTTTTCTATAAGAGCTCCTACAGGGCAGACCTGAACGCACTCACCACACTGAACGCAGGTTGACTCTCCCATCGGCTTATTTCCATCACAGACAACCTGCGTATGTCCGCCTCTGAATCCGAAGTCAAGAACCTCGTTTACAACAAGGCGGTTACATGCTTCAATGCAACGTCCGCACTGGATACATTTATTAACATCTCTTACGATAAAAGCTCCTGATTCATCCTTATCTTCGCGTTCTTCAACTATAAATGCAGGCAGTTCTATTCCGAGATGATAAGCAGCTTCCTGAAGTTCACAGTCCCCGTTTCTTTCGCATATCATACAGTTATGGTTCCCGTTAGCGAGAAGAAGGTTCACCACCATTCTCTGCGCATCAAGAACGCGAGGACTGTCTGTTGTTATTATCATGCCGTCTGTCGCTGTAAGCGAACATGATGTCTGTAGATTTCTGATACCATCCACTTCAACCACGCAGACCCTGCATTTGCTTGCAGGGCCAAGTTTCGGGTGATAACAGAGAGACGGGATATAGAATCCGTTATCTCTTGCTATCTGTAGGACGGTTTTATTACCATCAAAGGCGCACTCTTTGCCATTAATAACAATTGTCTTACTCATTATTTTCTCCTCAATAATCTACCGTTTAACCAGGGCTTCAAATTCAGGCCTGAACTTGCTTACCATTGCCTGGATAGGAACAGCGAAAGCTTCACCTGTGGGACAGAGAGTAAGCCCCTTTATATTTGCTGTAAGATGCAGTATCAGGTCTATATCCTCCATCTTCCCTTTGCCGTGAACTAAATCATGAAGTTTATGTTCGATCACAAGAGACCCCTCTCTGCATGGCACACACTGACCGCATGACTCATGGTGATAAAACTCAATCGTACGGAGTGCAAGCTCAGGGATAGATACTGTATCATTAACAACCATTATCCCGCCTGAACCGAGAGCAGTCCCGGCTTTTACGCATGAATCAAAATCGAGGATAAGGTTTTCCGCTTCCTGCGCAGTAAGTATGGCAACTGAAAGCCCGCCGACAATAACACCTTTAAGCTTCCCTTTTACCCCGCCAGATGCTTCAAGTATCTCCTTAAGAGGTGTACCCATGGGATACTCAAATATACCCGGCTTATTAACATGTCCGGATACACCGAAAATTTTAGGGCCGAAGTTATTGGTATTCCCGAATTTTTTATATCCTGCCGCGCCGTTCTGAATTATAAACGGGATAGACGAAAGAGTTTCCACGTTGTTTACAACTGTAGGGCAGCCATAGAGACCGGAGTTTGCCGGGAACGGAGGTTTAACACGGGGATTCCCTCTTTTGCCTTCAAGAGATTCTATCTGTGCAGTTTCATCACCGCAGACATAAGAACCGCCTCCCCTGTGGACAACGATGTCAACATTGGCAAGCTGGCCGTCTTTTTTTGCCTCTTCAATTGCCGCATCAAGAATATCAGCGATCCAGTTGAACTCACCCCTGATATAGATGAATGCCTTTTTTGAATTAATCGCATAAGCGCTTATTGCTATACCTTCAATAACAAGATGCGGATTGAACTCCATTATCTGCCTGTCCTTGAATGTGCCGGGCTCACCTTCATCCGCGTTACAGATAAGGTAAACAGGCCTTGAATCATTTTTTGGAAGGAAAGACCACTTCATACCTGCCGGGAAACCCGCGCCGCCGCGTCCACGCACTCCTGCTTCTTTAACTTCTTCAATAATATCAGCAGGCTTCATTGTGAGAGCTTTTTTAAGTGACTGATAGCCGCCGTTCTTTTTATAAAATGCAATTGTACGGCAGTCTTTCTGCGTCCTGTCATTCAGGAGAATACCGCATTTTGATATGACTGTCATTGAAGGATCATTTTCAGGCTCCTTCCCGCTTTTCAGAGCTTCTATAAGAGCATCTGTTTTTGCTATGGTCATATTTTCGAAATAGCGATCATTAACCTGGATCACCGGGCCTGTGGCGCAGGAACCTAAATCCTGAACTCTGTTCAGGGTAAACATCCCATCCTTAGTTGTTTCTCCGGATTTAATTCCTAATTTCTTTTCAAGATGTGCAACAATGGCATCCGCTCCATGAAGAAATCCGGGAACGCATGTATCAACCTGAAGATGAAATTTACCCACAGGCTGAGTGTTAAACATGGTATAATAAGTTGCTACACCATACACCTTACTTTTGCTGCAACCTATTACCCTTGCAGCTTCTTCCATTGCATCTTCATTGAGAAAATTTTTATTCTCCCTTTGCAGATGCTGCATAACCGGCATTATCGCTGATTTTTCATCAGGATACCTGGCAATTATCTTTTTTATACTGGCATCCATACCTCACCTTTTTTTTAAATAAAGATTAACCGGCTCCTCCCGGGGCCGGGAGGACTGTACGGCTTTAAACTCTGAATAAGTTATGCGGGCGTTATGTTAATATTAGCAAAAATGCTAAATCTAACATAAATGCCAAAAGTAATTAATTTTATTTGTATTGTCATTTATGACACATTAAATCAGCAAGTCAACATAAAAAAGGCCGGCAGATCAGGAGAGAAAAAACAATTTATCAGTAAAAAACAGCCTGTAAAACCGGGAGAATAAGTCAGGGGGAAAATGGCTTACCGGCATCCCCTTCTCTGACGGGCAACGTCAGAGAACAGAAATCCGGAAGCCATCTGTTAATTTAAAAATTGTTAATAGAAATATAAGGGGATTCACCCGCGCAGTTGCGGCATTTATCGCCATGCTTTGCAGGGTAAGCTTCTCCGCAGACAGGGCATGTTGATGAAGCCCCCCCTTTCTTGCGTGTAAGCTTCTCCGGTTCAACCTTAACTCTCTGCATACTCAGGATTGAGTCCCCTGCCTCTTTTATCTGCTTCATAAGGAGATCAGAATCCTGTTCCTTTTTAGGCTTCAGCTTGAAGAACCAGCTGTTAACCTCAGGCCAGTTTTTAAGTTTCTCAATGTCAAGATAAACACGCACACCTTCACCACTATATTTTTCATAAAGTGTAACTGCAAACTTTCCGAAGTCAAAAACTTTGAGCCAGCCGTTCCCTATTGTGCAGGGAGTCAGAAGCTGAACTGCATCAGGAAGGCAGACCTGTGTCTCGCAGATTGAATCAAAGAACTCCCCTTCAGGGACATTCTTCAAAGCAAGATCAACCATAAATCCCCCGATCAAAAGACCAGGAGCAAGATTGCCGTGAAATGATTTCACAACCTGGACAAATTCCTCATAAGAATAGGTGCCGATTTTCATAAAAAACTCCTCTGACTAAAACTTACTTTTAATACTATTTTATATAAGATACCCGCCTGCGCGGGTATGACAGGCCACATTAATACGCAAGCGCGATCTTCTGTTCCCTTGCCGCTTTCAGTATCCGGTTCCCGGAATCAGACCGTTCTGTCATCCTCGCGATCCAGCTTTCATCAATTTTACCCTGAACAACAGGGATAATCTCATCAGCAAGATAAAGCGCTTCATTTATATCATGAGTTACATATATTACAGGGAAATCGAACTCCCCTTTCATATTGCGGAGCTCCTCGCGCAGTCCGCGTCTTGTAATTGCGTCAAGGGCGGAGAAAGGTTCATCAAGCAGCAGAATTTTCGGATGGCGCGCAAGGGCCTGACATATAGCGCATCTCTGTCTCTCCCCCCCCGAAACCTGACGGGGCTTCCTGTTTCGCAGATGGCTTATCCTGAAGAGATCGAACAGTTTCTCCACCTCACTTTTATTCTTTGATGCAAAAGCCGCGTTCTCAAAAAGTGAAAGATGAGGGAAAAGAGTGTAGTCCTGGAATACATAACCTAACTTTCTCTTCTGGGGAGAGATATCTATCCCTGCGGAAGAATTAAACCATATATCGTTATTATATATAATACTCCCTTCATCAGGCTGTTCAAGTCCGGCAAGCATGCGTATAATTGTAGTCTTCCCTCCGCCGGAGGGGCCTATCATCACCAGCATACTGTTATCCGGGCATTCACATGAAATATCGATATCGAAATATTTTAATTTTTTCTTCAGATTGATGCTGATTGACATCTAATTACCCCTGTTCAGTTTATTTATAAAGAGGAGAAATATAAAACTCAGCGGGATGAAACATAACGAAAGCATTGCAGCCCCGCGATAGTCCATCATCTCAACCGCCTCATAAATTGCAATTGATGCTACCCTTGTCTCACCTGGTATGCTCCCCCCCACCATAACAAGCACACCGAAAGCCCCTGTTGTGTGAAGAAACACCAGTACTGCCGCAGCCATTATTCCGCTAAGGCTGTTGGGGAGAGCCACACGAAAAAAGGTGCTGTATTTCGAAAGCCCCAGTACATAGGCATTTTCGATAAGCCTGCGGTCGATCTTCTGGAAGGCCGCCTTCATAGGCTGCACAGCAAACGGAATGCTGTAAATTGATGAAGCCACGGCAATCCCTGTAAAAGTAAAAAGAAGAGATCCCCCTGTTACAAATCCCCATCCTTTACCGATAAAACCTTTAGGCCCCATGGCAATGATCAGATAAAACCCTATAACTGTTGGAGGGAGAGCCGTTGGTAAATAAATGACCGTCTCTAAAATAGATTTACCCGGGAACTCGGCATGAGCAAGCATATACGCCAGGGGCGCAGATACAACCATCAGAATAATTGTGGTCACCAGCGCAAGCTTCAGGGTAACATATAGAGAGACGAAATCCATCTACTTATAGCCGTACTTCTTTTTTATTTTTTGAGCTTCGGGAGAAACAAGAAATTTCGCAAACTTTTCAGCAGCTTTCGGTTTTTCACTTCTTTTCAAGATACATGCAGATTGAACAATTGCATTGGCTTCTTTTATCCGGTAATAGCACCCATTCTTTCCTTCTTCTGATAGGGCTGCTGACATCGCACAGAAACCCGCATCAACAGCTTCACTTGAGGCATACTGAAATACCTGGGCTATATCCTGTGCAGTAACAATTTTTGACTCTACAGATTTCATTATACCTGTTTTTTCAAGAGCGGATTTTGCAGCGGTCCCGTAAGGTGCGGTGACAGGATTGGCCAGAGCAAGTTTTTTAATGTCAGCTTTTTTAAGCTGAACTTTCCAGTCCTTCTCACCGCAGAAATTCTTCTGCGCGGACCAGAGCACGACCTCACCTTTTGCATAAACAAAAGGCTTCTCAGCCGTACCATTTTTCAGAAGGAGAGCGGGACGTTCTTCATCTGCCGACAGAAAAATGTCATAGGGAGCTCCGTTGGTTATCTGGCTGTAAAGATTACCAGTGGACGCAAATGTTGCTTCGACCTTAACTCCGGTTTTAGCTTCATAAGCCTGGGCTATTTCTTTGAATGGTTTGATGTAATTTGCTGCGACTGCCGCGTTGATTTTTTCCTCTGCTGAGGAAATAGAAGGCACAAATATAACTGCTGAAATAAATAAACATGTGAGGCTTCTGACTGTTTTTTTCATAACCGGCTCCATGTCAAAAATAACATAATATAAATTATGTTAAAAAAGGCATGTTGAAAAATCATGTCAATCAATAAATTGATCAGGGAGGATTTGGTGTTAGAATTTGTTATTTTTCAGCTTTTATTAATTAAAAAATCGCTTAAATCCCGGGTTATATATACGTTTGGCAACATAAAAGAGCTTATGTTGTTTATTTCCAGCAAAGCTGCGGGATTATTATTCAATGGCCTTATGGTATTTTTTTTAATCTCTCCAGCATATCAGCGGCATTCTTTGAAGCATACCTCAATGTATCATCATGAAATTTTTTGAATTCCTTCATGAATTCTTTCCCGAATTCAGTGAGTTTATACCCCTCCTTATTGTTCTCCTTATGAATAAGCTCACGCCCCAGTATCTCCTCGGTCTTCTTAATCTTGCCCCAGGCTCCGCGGTATGATATACCCATCTTCTCTGCTGCAAGCTTCAGTGAGCCCAGTTCGTCTATAAGGTGCAGGAGTTCATATCTCCCCTGTCCGAAGTAAACTCCGCTGTTTTCCTCAAGCCATATATGAAGTTTAACGTCCGGCTTGTGTTCTTTTTTCTCTACACTGTCTGACATTCCTTATCTCCTTTTCTTTCCCGAAGAAGCTGTAATTATACCTGAGAGAAATCCGCAAAGGTGGCTTTCCCATGACATGTGCGGCACAGTGGGGAGGACTCCGAAGATCATCCCTCCATACATAAACAGCACCAGAACCGAGACTATTACTGATTTAAAATCTTTCCTGAAAAAACCGCGGGCAATGAGATACCCCAGTATCCCGTATATCACACCACTTGCTCCGATATGCACAGTCCCGCTGCGGCCTATGGCCCAGGTACCCAGACCGCCCAGCAGCATAACAGCAAGAAGTATGGAGATAATACCGCTATCCTCTGTAGAAGCAAGGATAAAACCAAGGATAATAAGACTTATAGAGTTAGCGATAAGATGCGGAAAATCAGCGTGAATAAACGGCGCAAAAATAATCCCTGTGAGTCCATGTAGTTCACGCGGTATAATACCCAACCCCGCAAGCGGGAAGATAGACCCGGCAACATGTACAATCCAGAGAAACCCCGCAATATAGAGCAGCAGTTTAAGCTGAGATAGTTTTTTTCCTGTAAACATATACATCATATAAAATAAAATTGCGACAATGTCAATAAAGTTGCGGATTAAACTTATATATTCCTCTAAAAATGTAAAAAATCAAAATATAAGCCTGTTATAATTTGACTATAAAACTTTACCTTTTATATCCAGCCGTATAAAAAAGTGTAGAAAAAAAGCGTGGCAGTCTGTACTATATTAACAGATCCCAAAAATGGAGAAAATCATGAGACTCTTCAGAATGCCTGTTTACATAATCTGCTGCATAATCCTTTCACAGACTCTGCTCCATTCGGAGAGCTATAAAATAGTAGTGCTCCCCTTTGACAAACTCAACAAGGAAAAGAATGCCGAGCTCGATACTCTCACAGTAGGGATAAGCGAAACTCTTTCAGGCGCGCTCTCCACTGTTGACAACTTCATCATAGTAGACTCCGACAGGGTTAAGAGGCATCTCCTTGACAGTGCGGGCTTCAAGCAGACTATCGGAGTGAACGAAGATAAGGATATCGAAAAACTCCGGACTCTTACAAAAGACAAGCTTGATGGAGATTACATAATATACGGCAGCTTCAATAAAATCGGTGCAAAGATTCAGCTTAATGCAAAATTTATGGAGGTAATGTCCGGCAAGGTTCTTAAAGGTTCTAATGTACATGGAAACTACCCGGATGAAATTTTTGATCTCCAGGAGAAACTTGCTAAAGATCTCATGGATAAAATCTCCGGCCCTGAGAAGTCAGAGAGATCCAACAGTATTGAAGAATATACAAAATCCACCGGCAACTACACCGCATACCAGTATTACATCAAGGGACGGATGGAGCAGATTCAGTACGACGTAAAGAACTATCCTGTGGCAATAGAAAATTACAAGAAAGCCCTGAAATACGACCCTAAGTACGCTCTTGCCTGGGCCGGGCTTTCTGAGGTTAACGCTCTGTGGGGCTACCAGATAAAATACGCCAACGGGAAATGGGAGCCCTATCTTAAAACAGCAATTGAGCAGGGGGAGAAAGCTGTGGAATACGGCCCGACGCTCTACCAGACACACAGAGCACTCAGCATGGCCTACCTGAATAATTCGAACTTCGACATGGCTCAGAAATCGATAGACGAGGCATACAGGCTCAACAGGCAGGATGCCGAAACCCTTCAGATCATGGCACAGTTGAAGAATTACGGCTATGAGGAGATGGGGAAACCGGGAACTGAGTCGTACAAACATATACAGGAGTGCCTCAGAATAAACCCTGAACTTATCATAGCGAGGTGGTCTCTGGCCCACTCCTACTCCACATTAGGGAAAAAGGATGACTCACTGCGTGAATACATGGAGATACTGAAAGTGAACCCCAAACACGCACCTGCGCTGCACGGGATCGCCCTGATTTACTATGATAAAAAAGACTACTACAACTCGGAGTATTACGCAATTAAAACAGTGGAGGCCGACCCTGTCACTGCGCAGCATCACTATACGCTGGCGCTTTCATACTACCAGCAGGGATATTCCGAACCTGCCAAATGGAACAAGGCTGAGGAATCATTTAAAAACTCATTAAAAAGAAACCCGGACTATCTTGATGCAATAGTTACTCTGGGCCAGACTTATTACAACAAACAGAATTACCAGGCTGCAATCACTGAATTTAAAAATGCTTTAAAAAAACAGCCGAATAATGACAGGGCTTATAATGAAATGGCAATTTCATATTACGCGCTGAAAGATTACAAATCCGCGGAAAAAAATTCGATACTTGCAGTGAAGTACAACCCGACAAATGCTATTAATAATTATAACCTGGGGCTTGCATATTATATGCAGGAGAAATGGGACAATGCTATTGACTCTTTTGAAAAAGCCGTGCAGTACGACCCTGCTTATGAAAACGCCTGGTTCAGTCTTGCAAACTGTTACTGGTACACAAACAGGTTTGATAAATCCTACGAGTATTACGGCAAGGTGCTTGAACTTAATCCGAATAACAGTGAAGCAAAGAGATGGAGGGATGATTCATATAATAAGATGAATCAGTAGTGCCCTCTCTGCCCTGCGGGCATCTTCCCCATGAAAGATGGGGTTGAGAAAACAGGAAACCTGTTAGATGATAAAGGGTTCAGAACTAACAATGAAATTAAAATAGATGGATTGCAACTGAAGCTATGTGGATATGAAGGACTTATTGCTAATTCACAGGTGGACTCTTCCAATGGAAAATTTCAGATTGTATTTGATAGTTCAGAACAGGCAGTAGATTATATTTTAACCAAAAAACAGCTTGGCATTGAATTAACGGGTCAAGATGTATCGCTTCTATCACAGACATTATGGCAAAATCCAAAGCAGGGCCAACTTGCAAGTGAATTTAAGGGATATGCATTAAATAATGCTGACGAATTTAAAAAGCTTGGGATAAATATTAACGAAAAGAATGTAGGTGTATTTGTAGATCGGGTTGTAAAAAACACCTGCGTTATAAACTCCATATATGAAAATGTTGTTTTATCTGTAGCAACCGATAGAATTGAGAGCGTGCCAAAATCATATGGCGATATGTATTTCACAGCCTATTCAAACAAATTACTACAGAAAGATGGTATAAATTTAAAAGGTTATGTAGATGATCTCAATAATATTCAGAATTTTGCAAATACTATCTCAAATGGAAACTTTAAAATATCCGGAGCTACTACTTACAAGAACGGTATAACAACTGATAATACCAGCTATGGATTATCAACAAGAGAAGTGTATAATAAGATACCCTCTATTATTGAAAATTCTTCTTCTGGTGCATCAGGAGGAAGAATAAAGGTAGATGGCGGTGGTCATAATATGACACAGTTTAATACAAAGGTATATGATACTGGGCAACCGAATAATCCAAATAGTCCCAGAACACATGGTAGAGAATATAATAAGAATATTTATAAGCCGAATAATACACAATCTATCTGGACATTAACACCGTATGAATGAGGATAAAAATAAATGAAGAAATTAATTACTGTTATAGTACTATTAAGTGGTATAATTTTATCAGCAGAAACCAATAAAAGGAATGATGCTGTTGAATATTATAAAAATATTTATAAAAGTCAAAAGAAATCTATTTTAATGAGTCAAAAAAACAGTGATAATATCAATCCTGATTATAGTGTTGATAAAAAATATACTACAATAAACTTATGCTGGAAAGATACAAAAGAAGAGGATTTAAAATATTTAATTAGCTTCCCGGAGGTAGAGTCGGTTACTTTGGCAGAAGCTATTTACATTAAAGATATAGATTTGAAATATTTTTCAGATTTAATTAATTTACAGTATTTAGATTTTAGTGAAACAAGGATAACAGGTGAAGGATTTAAATATTTAAAGAATCTCCCATCTTTAAAAGAAATTAATCTATCACATACAAGAGTAACTGATAGAAACTTACAGGAACTTAAAAAATTCAAAACGCTGGAAAGTATCTGGCTTTATAAAAGCAAAGTTACACAGAAAGGTGTAAATATGCTTCAAAAGGAATTACCTGATTGTTTTATTTCTCTTAAACCGCAGGATTAATAATACATGGGCAGATATTTTCGGAATCCCTTTGCAACAATTCTGCATATTGCATAATGGCTGAGTTATGCGACGTCGCCGACTGTTAGAGAAAATTTCTGACACAGAGATTCGGCGATGTGCGAGGGTGTGGAACAGGTTTAAGGCATTCCCTTTTTTATTTGATTTTCTGATAGTGAGAACTGTATCTGTCTATTACGGTTTTTATCATCACCTGGTATGGAATCCCGGCTTTTTTGGCTTTTTCTTTAAAAAAATCAACACTGGATTTGCTGAGAGAGATAGTAATTTTTACATTATCTTCTTTTTTCACTAATAATTCCGGGGAGGGAAGAAAATCCTCAATCCTCTCTGACGACAGTATAGCATCTGTTAAGTCTGCTGTTGTTGATTTATAAGCTGTTTTCTTTTTCATATTTTTTCCTTCCTTCTCTCCAATACCCGGCTCCAAAAATTCTGATTTTATTATCCCTGATTGTGAACCGGACTGTAATGATTTTTTCTTCAACTAAACCAAAACAGAAATATCTTTTTTCGGCTTTTGTTGAATGTTTAATGTCAACCGTTATGAGCCTGTTTTTATCAAAGAAAGCATCTTGAGCATCAAAAAATGAAATATTATGCTTTCTGATGTTTTCCCGGTTTTTCTGTTCGTCCCATTCAAATTCCATATGTATAATTATACATATGTGTTGCAATACGTCAATGATTTGTTAAAAATATTTTAAGGCAGATGGATTCAATCCCGCATATAGCATAATGGCTAAGCAGCCCGACGTCGCCGGGGATACATTAAGTTTCTGACACAAAAAGTTGGCGATGTGCTTTAGCGAACGGGCTGCGACAATTCAAAGAATTAAGATGGAAAATTAATGTTAAAGATGCTGATTGACAAATAGCTCTTAAAGATTTATCTTTGATTAAACTATATGAGGAGAAAATGGAAATGGGTTCAGCGTTAAGAAAAGAGGATGCCAAGGCATTAATTGATAATCTCCCTGAACGCGCAACATGGGAGGATTTAATGTATGAAATATATGTGCGTGAAGCGGTTGAATCTGGGCTTGAGGACAGCAAGGCCGGACGGCTAACAGAGGTGGGGCAGCTTAGAAAGGAATTCGGTCTGCCCGAGTGAAGGTATACTGGACCGATACGGCAAAATCCCACCTTTACGGGATTAGGGATTTTATCGCCCGTGATTCAGAGACCTACGCAAGGAGGGTGGTTGACCGGCTCTCCAGGAGGTCACAGCAGATAGCCTCCTTCCCCATGTCCGGCAGGGTTGTTCCGGAATTCAGGATAGACCAGATTAGAGAAGTATTTGAAGGCCCCTTTCGCATTATCTATTATATCAAGGCTGATTGTATTGAGGTGCTTGCTGTTATACATGGAGCGCAGAACGTGCTTTCGGATGATGAAGCTTCAGAGTGAGCCCTGAACCTTGCGGGAAACTGATGTACGCCTGAAAATTTGTGTGATACCTTTCCCCCTTTCCGATAAGGCACATTATGCCGCGCGAGCTCCACATAATGTGTCCTTATCGTAAGTTGCAGGGCATTAAAGAATCAGGAATTTACACTGTCCGGCCCTGCAACGCGGGGTCAATTTCTGTTCGATAGAAACTCCACGGAACTCACCCCTTCATGATGCGGAGATATGGATAACCCATTTAAAGACCGCATGAACTACAGACATCAATGAACCATCACCCCGGCTAAATTTCCTGTATCCGGGTTACCCACATCACCGCATCTTTACCACTGCGGCTGTATCCCTTGATTAATCAATTGACATCAAAACACTATTATGCATTACTTCAGGAATCGGACTTATACTGATCTTTGAAAGAAATTTTTCCCTGCGTGTATACCGGAAAATCCGTGAACAGGGAACCGGGTCAAGCCAGAAGACAAGACAGGGAACCTTATAACTGACGGTTACTTCACAACTGACGGTAAGGTGAAGTACTGCATTGCAATAGATAAATATGAAGACAAGATGGAGAACGGCGGACCACTCTCAGATGGTGAGAAGATGGTCTATTACGGAGCAAAGGCCTGGGTTGGTGACAAACTCGATAAATCTCAGGAGAGTGAATATACCCAGTCTTTCGGAAATGTTCTTCATGACAATATATTAGATACATACAAAAACAGTGATAAAAAAAGCGTTAACAGTGACATCAGGATTCTGAGCAGCCTTGATTCTGACCTTGCAGGTGATGTGAATAGTACTCTTGCGGGTGTACGGGTGGAAGAAGCAAACAGGCAGCAGCGCGCACTGAATTCGAGTTTGAGAGATGCGGAGATAAAACAAGGGAATGAGATTGCAAGTAATATAATCAGGATTGATCTCCCTTTAAATACAATGGGTCTTGAGAATACTGATCCAAACAGACTTGACGCAAGAATTTGCAGAGAAGTAAAAGCGATTTGCAACGAACAGGCTAAGGAGAACATGTCTGAAGCGAATAGAACTGGTGATCCTATCGCAGGGGTAACTGGTTTATTATGGAAAGCTTTAGAAGTTGCATGGCCTAACAGTTTAAGTTTAGGTGATGTATCTACAGCATCGACTGGCGGGATAATAAAAAGAGAAATTCAGGGTGAAGCAAAAGCCGCAAGTCAAATTGAACAACAAATAATAAAAAATGAAGGTAAAAGAACATGGCAAGAAGCAGGTATAACAATAGATGAAGCTACTCGTATTCAAAATGCTGCAAATAAAACCAATCAAGAAATAACAGTTGTTGGAAGCCGCGCTAGTGGTACTGCAACATCGACTTCAGATTGGGATTATATAATGTCTGGTAATTCGAAACAAATACATTCAGTTAAAAATTCTGTACCAAGAGGCACGCAAGGTGGTGAAATTAACTCAATGGGCAATGAAACTGGAATTGATATATGGTCTAATAAGAAAAATCCTGTAGATACTTCTTTACCTCATGTTATATTCGAGCCAAAAAAATAATTATGATAGCTAATAATGTTAAATATTTAAAAGCACAAGAGCTATGGAATAATGAAAATTATTTACTCGCTGGGAAGGAATTATTTGAAAGTATAAGTGATGAAGAAAAAATAGTTTGGCTAACATCATTATTAAAAGAGATTCTTAAAATTTTTAATAATGAAGAATTAAGTAAATTAATAGATATATCAAAATCTCGAGAAAGTTGGGGAGATGCTCGGTTTTCTTTTGAAAAAATCAGAGAAATTAAATTAAAAACTGATGATATACTGTATATAGTAATATTTGACTTGATAGAAAATATCGCAAAAACTATTTATAATATGAGTAATCAATTACCAAAGTATGACTTAAATTCAAGTTGGAAAATTTCAAAGAACATTAAAGATATAATTACTAACAATAAAAGTAATGAAGAATTTGGTGATGAATTATTAAGAATTTATTGGTGTCTTAATGATAATGAAATCTCAGATGATACTGAGAAATTTATTTTTTAATTTAAAGAGAAGTGCAATACGGGGGGCTTATTGCTGCCATTTGCAATAGTTCCGCATAACGCATAATGGCTAAGCAGCCCGACGTCGCCGGGGATACATTAAGTTTCTGACACAAAAAGTTGGCGATGTGCTTTAGCGAACGGGCTGCGACAATTATGCGGTGTGCGAGGGTGTGGAACAGGTTCAGGGAACGTGGAGTGTTTAGGGCACTCCCTTTTTTGTTTCTATTTCTTCGGCTTTGGTGGTTCCTTCGGGACATTGGGAACTTTTATCCCTTTTTCAAGCGGTACTCTAGGCTGCTGAGGCGGCTTGACTCCACTAAGCGGTTTTTCTGGTGTGCCTTTTTTGGTCATAAGTTCCTCCTTTAGTTCTATGGTTTTAATATTCTGGAATGCAAAGATGATGAATGTGGCAAAACCGAGGATGAGCAGAGCTATTGATGAAACATTCAGAATCCCTGTTGCAGTTGAGTGAGGGTTCCGGTCATCGCTCTTCTCTTCCTGCTCCTCAGGGAAGAATGATGCCTCAAGGATTTTGACCTGTCTTCTGCACGCGGCCTGTCCTGTGAGGAATGATATGAGCGTTGAGAGTGTGCTTAGTGAAAAGAGAGCCCACGCGGCGAAGAGCCAGTTTTCCGATCCTGTTTCTATGTTTTGAATTAATTTTATAAATGCCAGAGAAAGCCCCAGTGCACCGGATGAAATGGTGAGTATATATTTATCAAAAGTCTTTGCCTGCTCCTGCTCTGTGGAAATTAAGAGCTTTCTCTCCTCTGAATATATCTGGTATTTCAGCTTCTCGTAGTCATAGGAGTTGTCTGTACTTTTTACTTTAGGCATTACAGGTTTTTATTTCTTTGGAGGTGTCGGGACTTTTGGAGATCTTGGAATCTGTACGCCATTTTGTTCTTTCCTTGTTGTGGGTTCTTTGCTATTTTTTTCTGAGTCAATCTTTGACATGAAATTTTCCTCCGACATTATATGGTCAGCTGACCATTTTTTTAATTTTATCCTCATTGATGGCCATAGAGATTATACGTTTGATAAGCTCCCGCTTCTCCTCATCCATTTTATCAACCTCCTGGAACTGTGCAAAAAGCTCATTGTCAGAGATTTTAAGAGATGTTGAAGGGTCGTTCCTGTCGTCAAAGAGGAGGTAGTCAGTTGATACGTTGAAAAGCTTCGCGATCCTGATGAGCACCTGGGCGGTGGGTGAGGATAGATCCTTTTCATATCTTCCGACATGGCTTTCATGGACTTCGATTAATTCCGCCATCTGCTCCTGTGTGAGTTTCTTTCTTTTGCGTAGCTGCCTCAGTTTTTCGCCGAATGTCATATATATTCTCTCAGATATGCTGATTTTCTATAAATATATCCACATAATATGAGAATTTTTTAATAATACAACTACTTTTTGGCTTGACATGGCTATCATAAAAGATATATATCTATCATATTTGATAGCCGTAGTTTTAACATTTTTTTGCATAAAAAACCCCCTGCTTTTGGAGAAGCAGAGGGTTTTGAAAAGACTGACCCGAAGGGAAAGCCTCTCCTTAACTTGATACTTAAAGAGAAGCTCTTCCCCTGAAGGTTGTCAACCTTAAATTAAAGGGGAGAACCTATGTCCCGCAGAGCAATAGAGGAGCTGTCAGGGAACTGGCAGAAGGGCCTGCTTTCATCAAAGAGCGCAGTGACCCTGCTAACAGAGAGATACCCCGGAATCACACCAGAACTTTTCACTGATCTTGAGATGGGCCTTGCATCTATCCCCCGCGCGGAGGATCTGCCAGAGGGTATATACTCATCCCTCAAGTCATTCGGGATCATGGACAATGACCTCACCGGCATGGTATCAATCCCCTTACGCAAAAAGAGCG
The DNA here is from genome assembly GCA_002418835.1 of Spirochaetia bacterium UBA5763. Taxonomy (GTDB): domain Bacteria; phylum Spirochaetota; class UBA4802; order UBA4802; family UBA5550; genus UBA5550. The sequence continues at coordinate 150,654 of DIEX01000011.1, forward strand.
GCGTAATCACAAACTTTCTATTTCTTAGCCTTAATGGAGACAATGACCGCATCATCAGAAGCGGTGGGATAATCCACAGCAAAGCATTGCCTGTATTTAAAAGGATAATCCTCACAGACAACCTGCCGGACTTCTTCGCGTATATCGGAAAGGTGAAGCAGAACATCATACCAGTGATAGAGAGCGGGATGCCCGCAGACATTAAAGATGCCTTTATTCATCATGGCACAGAGGAGGTGATATACATCAATGAGTCGCCATACTTTGAGCATGTTAAAGATCATCTGTCGGGAACAGGTATCAGGGAGTACGCTGTCACACTACCCGAAGGGATGAGCCTGCTTGAATTCACAGCAAAATATTCAGCAAACAAGATCATATCCTTTATCGAAGCAGAGAAAGCAAAGAGGATAAAAGCTCAGGTTATATCCGGAGCATCAGAGAAGCCGACAGGCGGAGCCGGGACTCCCGGAGAGAAAAGAGAAACCTCTCCCGTCACTTCTGAAGATGAGCCGGAGAATGAAAATACACCGGCAGAGTACCTCACAATGACCGAAGGCACAGGTGAGGTTATATTCACCGGCACTTCGACAAAGCTCAGTGCAAGCGCTGATCGCAAGTACCAGGTGCGGGGCTTTAACCGGGAAGGATTTGAAAAGGTGGTGCAGATCTGCCTCTTTGCTGATGACCGTGTATTCCCTGACAAGGTTGATCTGTCACGGAGCCAGGGGAGAATGAGATTTGCGAATATTGCAGCAGCAGAGTTTGAGATGAGCGTTGAAACAGTCAGGGACGACCTTGCATATATATACAGGAAGCTTGATGCCCTGCAGGACGAGAGGTTCAGGGAGAAGGCCGGTATCATTGAAAAGAACGTGCATATCTCAACACCTGAGGAGATCACAAAGGCAAAGAACAGGCTTAACAAGCGTGATTTACTCACAGAGATATTACAGAACGACTGCGAGAAGCTTGGATACATAGAGGAGCGGATAAACAAGATGTTATTCATGCTCTCAGGCGTGTCCCGCCTCACAGGTGAGCCGCTTTCGCTTCTTGATATATCACCGCCAGGCACGGGGAAGAGTTTCGGCATGAGCACAGTCATGGGGCTCATACCCCCTGACGGGGTGCTCAAATACTCAAGGCTCACACCCAATGCCCTGTACTACAAATCAGAGAACGACCTTAAAGGGAGGGTGCTGTTTATTGAGGAGATAGTGGGGATGGAGCATTCACTTGAAGCTCTGAGGATGTTAATCTCATCAGGTGAGCTTGCAGTGTCAGGGGTAGAGAAGGACGCACGCACAGGGCAGTTAAAGACCGTTGAGCGGAGGATTAGAGCTGACATACCCGTTGTGTCTACAGGTGTACGTGACATCTTTGATGAGGAGACACTCTCCCGCTTTATCCTCACATACAACGAGACAACAGATGAGCACATGAAGCGGATAATGAAAGCCCAGGGACACAGGTATTCACTGGATGGTGAGAAGTTGAAGCTTGCTCGTGAAAGGATACAGGAGAGCCACTGGCATATACAGAGATCCTTTGACCCGGAACTGCGGGTTATTAATCCCTTCCATGAAAAGGTACAGGTGAACCTCCGGCTCCCCATAGCCTCAAGGAAGAACATGCAGTATTTAAGGTTAATGCACAACATAGCATTCACCCGCCAGCATACAAGGGAGAAGAAAAGCGAGAAAGACCGCGCGGGGAACACCTTTTCATATATCGAGGTGACGCGGGAGGATGTGCAGACAGCAAACGAGATAGCATCATACGTGTTCAGATACGCGGCAAGTGATTTAACACTTCGCCAGCAGGAGGCGTACAACGCCATACACAGGCACTGCGTTGACTCTGTAAAGGGGAAGAAGATCGGAGAGTATGAGTACAGGTTCTCACGCCGTGAGATACGTGAGAGGTACGGCTGGGAAGCATCGGCAACAAAAAGACTGTTTGACGAACTGGAGAGGCTGGAGTACATAAGGAAAACAGGCGGCTCCGGCCAGGGTATGCGATACCTCTACCAGCTCATCACAATCGGTGAGCGGAAAGCTGAGGAGCTCATGCTTAACTTCATTGATCCTCTGAAAATCTGAATGTATTTAAGGAAACTCTAAAGAACTTGTTCAGCGGTGAATAAGTTTTGAACAAGTTCTGAACAGGTTGATCCCCTGATTGAATCAGGGTTAACGCCTAAAAAAGGCCAACTTGTTTATTTGTTCACGAAAAAGGTATATAGAGAAAATTTCACGCCCCCTCTGCCCTGACGGGCATCTCCCCCATAAAAGATGGGGGAGAGAAATACTCCGGCTTCCTGCCTCTGTTTCAGCTTAAAAGCTGGGATGATGACAGGCGGCCATAGCCCCGTAAAAAGCAATCTACGGAGGCAGGTATGAACAGAGAATGGGCGGAAGCAGTGAGGCTGTACGTTGAGACAGAGGCTGAAGTTAAGGCAAACTCTATGAAGCTCTATACAACAATGGTGTTAGAGTACTTCGGGAAGTATCTCAATTCACAGAAGGGCGAAGGGTGGAAACCTTCTGACGTTACTAATGAGGACGTGGTCCGGTTCTACCTGGAGAGCCACGGGGACGGGGAATCTGACGCGGACAGGTATTTATCTGAGATCAGAAGGTTCATGAAGTTTGTTAAAGTCCGGGAGGTCTACGGCAGTGACCCTGAGTGGAAGAATCTGTTTAAAGGGAGAGGTGAATAGATGAAAGTCAGGTTTTATGACATGATAGATCTCTTCCTCTCATCAGAAAAGGAGAGAGTTGTTAAGGAGATTGAGAGACATACCAGGGGAACCCTTGAGGGCTTTGCTGAAACTATGGACAGGGTAAAGGGATCAGGATGGAAGATCGGTGAAGTCACTGAAGCAGACGGCAGGGCATACTATGAATCCCTTAAAGCAAAGAGCCGTGATATTGAGAGGGAGAAGCGTCTCCGGACGCTCCTCCGCTTCATGGCCTTTGCTAAAAGTGAAGGGTGGATAAAAGAACTGCCGTGGAAGGGACTCTTTCAGCAGAAGAGAGGCGGAGAGGGACACTTCAGGGTGAGTGAAAAGGATAGAGTAAAGCTCATTAAATCCCTTGAGAAGGAAGAGCCATCTGACTTTTGGAGACAAAGAGACAGGGCAATGCTTCTTCTGTTATTAACATACAGGCTGAGAAAGACAGAGATATCAAAGCTTGATGCAATAGACTATGATGGTGAAAGGGTTGCAGTCAGAACCTCTATGGAGTGGAGAAACAGGGATATTAAACTTGAGGGTAAAGTGAAAGAGGTCATTGACTCGTACTTAAGAAAACGAAGGGAACTTGATGAAGCCCCGGAGGAGAGAGGCCTCTTTATCGGATTCAAGAGAGGGAGAATCTCTCCGGGGATGGTTAACCTTATACTTAAAGAGTTTGTCAGGAGAGGAGGACTTGAATGAGAGACAAAAGAGCAGAACTTACAATCCACAATTATACATTAAATGAAATACAGAAAGGACTTAAGGCCGGGACAGTGAAGAGGAAGCTGAAGGATCTTGAGAAGCTTGGAGCCTTTGCAGAGGAGAGAGGAGCCACACTCCTCACAGTTACAGAGAAAGACATTAAAGAGTACCTTGAATCTGTTTCCGTCGATATATCAGCAAAGGAGTACAACGGGAAACTCTCAACCTTCAGATGCTTTTACAGGTTTCTTAAAGATGAGGGTGAGATACTTTTAAACCCTGCTTCCGAACTTAAAAGCATAACTGTGGAATATGAAGAGCACCTTGGGCTATTCACAGAAGATGAGATGAAAAGCATTCTTGAAGCAATACCTGGTAACCGTATCGGGATACGCGACAGGGGGATGCTGGAACTTCTCTATTCATCAGCACTGCGGATTAATGAACTTGTGTCCCTTGATGTTGATGATATAGATCTGACACACCATGATGTCAGGGTGAGGCACGGGAAGAATGACAGGGAGAGAATTGTGCCTGTGGGTGAGAGGGCGGTAAAGGTGCTCTCCGCGTACCTTGCCATACGGAGCCGGTTTATCCGTGGAGAGTACACAGAGGCACTATTCATTAATCTAAAGGGGAGAAGAATTACCGCTGAAAGCGTACGGAGAAGGATTCGGCAGTACAAGAGGACAGGAGGTGTGGAGAGCCGCGGAACAGCCCACGCCTTCCGCCACAGCTGCGGGACACATATGTTAAAGAACGGGGCTCCTCTCCCGGCCATTCGTCGGCTCCTTGGGCACTCAAAGCTCACTGCAACAGAGAGATATACCCATGTGATGAGGGAGGATTTGAGAGAGATTCATAAGATGAGCCATCCCAGGGCGGAGATATTAGAATGAGCATTGAGAAAGATCTTTATGAATATACTCTTCATGAAAAGGAGATGAAGCTTGCCCCTTCAACAGTTGATGACCATGAAAGGACAATACTCCTCTTCCTTAACTTTATTAAAGCTGAATACCCTGAAGTTAAGGAGATAACCGACATCACAAAAGATATGATACGAAGCTACGGCATACACCTCACGTCAAGGAGGGACGCACGGGGGAAGACCATGAGCCGTGAGAGGAGGAGAAGACATATCACTAACCTTAAAGGGTTCTTTCTCTATCTGCAAAGGATGGAGAGGATATATACAGATCCAATGACAGGAATATCAACACCTAAAGCCAGGGAGAGCATAGTTAAGGATATACTGACCATTGAGGAGATGGAGGTTTTGCTTAAAAACTGCACAGGGCATACAGTGCATTCTTTAAGGGACAGGGCGATACTTGAGCTTTTATATTCAACAGGGATACGGGCGATGGAGCTCTGCACATTACATGTTGAGGATATTGACCTGGATGAGATGATTCTCTTTATTAAACAGGGGAAGGGATTAAAAGAGAGGTATGTGCCGTATGGCGAGTCAGCCAGGTACTGGTTAGTGCGGTATATTGAGAAGGTGCGGCCGCTCATGTTAAGTGAAGGTGAAAACCTGTTATTCTGCACTCTGCGGGGGACACCGCTCACCCCTGACAGCCTGCTATCTATGGTTAAAAAGAGGGCAAAAGCTTCAGGGATAGAGAAGAACATTACAACGCATACCTTCAGGCATTCATGCGCAGCTCATATGTTAAAAGGGCGTGCGGACATACGGTATGTACAGCAGCAGCTGGGGCACAGGAGCATAGGTACAACAGAGAGGTATTTGAAGGTGGAGATAACGGATCTCAAGGAGGTACACAGCAGGTGTCACCCCAGAGAGCGTGAGGAGGCATGAGGGGGCAAAGCGATCCGCAAAAGCAGAAAAGCTCCCTCAATACAACCTTCTCCCTTTTTTATTCTTCAAGTGAGCTTCGAGTCTGTCGGCTCTGTGGGGATGTGGGTAACCCTCGAAATTTAAAGAGGCGATGTCAGGTGCACCCGGCCGGTTATCCATATCTCCACGGAGCATTTATTTTATTTATGAAAAATTACAGGATTTTAAATATTAAAAGGATTGATAAATGATAGCATATATGCTATCTTGAATATTATGAACGAAAAAGAGATACTGAGTAATCCAAAGAACGTCAGTTTTCAGGATCTGCTAAAAATCTGTGAGAAGCACTTCGGGAAGCCGCGCATCAGGGGGAGCCACCATATATTTAAAACCCCCTGGCAGGGAGATCCGAGGATCAATATACAGAAGGACGGCAAGATGGCCAAGCCGTACCAGGTTAAAATGGTAAAACAGGCGTTAGAGAAGCTGGAGGCACAACATGAAGAGAAATAGTCTGCTTGATAAATATACCTACAGGATTGAATGGTCAGAGGAGGACCAGGCACATATTGGAAGGTGCCTTGAGTTCCCTTCCCTGGCTGTTCACGGAAAGTCAGCTGAAGAAGCATTGAAAGAGATTGAGTATCTTGTTAATGAGACAATCAAATGGATGCATGAGGAGAAAGAGGTAATTCCTGAGCCTTACGGGTTAAAGAAGTTTAAAGGTAACCTTACACTCCGCATTACACCGGAGATGCACAGATACCTTGCTATACGTTCGGCTGAAGAGGGAGTGTCAATCAACCAGTATATTTTATCCAAGCTGTCATAGATATTCCGCTTTACCTTTCCCCCTTTCCGATAAGGCACATTATGCCGCGCATGCTCCACATAATGTGTCCTTATCGTAAGTTGCAGGGCATCAAAGAAGCCTGAACTTATACCGCCCCGGCCCTGCAACGCGGGGTCAATTACTGTTTGATAGAAACTCCACGGAACTCCCCCCTTCATGATGCGGAGATATGGATAACCCATTCATAGATCGCATAAATCAAATACATTAATGAATTATTCCACCGTCTGAATATTCCCCGGCCGGGTTACCCACATCACCGCATCTTTACCGCTACGGCCGCATCCTTGGTTTTTTATTTAAAACGGGGTAAGGGGCGGAGCCCCTTAAAAAAACCCCGCAGGGGGCTCCCCCTGCAAGTGTGAAACGAAGTTTCACAATATGTCGATTATTCAATTGACATTAAAACACTATTATGCATTACTTCAGGAATCGGACTTATACTGATCTTTGAAAGAAATTTTTCCCCGCGTGTATACCGGAAAATCCGTGAACAGGGAACCGGGTCAAGCCAGAAGACAA